>JBBRQF010000007.1:0-138937 GCA_038226715.1 Chitinophagales bacterium | reverse complement strand
CCCGATGTGGAAAAGATTAACAAAAATTAAATGTTATCAAAAAAACCAACAAAATTATAATGAAATCTGATGTTAATTTAAGAGATTAGATGTTATACGTATATATCCAACGTAATTTTCATAACCAACATTAACTATTATTAAACCCGTTGTGGCTGAAGATCCTAAAAACCCAACCCTCATCCAGTCAGGCAAAGCCATCCTGGACAAGGGATTGAGAGAGAGAGAGTACTTGCATATTTTACCAGTAGCTAAACCGGAATCCAACATTATAAGGCCTTATATCCAGGCTTCTTTCATACATCGATTTAGGGCTGTAAGATCCGTAGAACATAACTGGTCCTACACCCAATTCGGCAACATAAGAGAATTTAAACCGCTCCATATCATAATCCCCTTTGTTTTTTAACTTACCTCTTTCGTTACTTTTTTGCTTATTGCGCTGGCTGTATAAATAGCCGGCACTAACACCCAAACTTAAACTCACGCCTTTCTTGCGCTCCCTGGGATTTGAAACAAAATTCAGCATAACCGGTATAGTGGCATAATCTGCTGCCAGTTTGTTTTTAGAGAATGATATGGAATCTCTGAAAATAAACGGTGCATTGGTTTGTGTATTTACGTTGTATGGCACCGGGCCGTCTTCATTATAATTTATGGCAGATTTGTACCGGTAATTATTAAGCTCAACACCCAGGCCATATTTGAGGTTTACATAATGCTTGATGAGATTAACCCTTTGCATAAAAACCCAGATATTTACATTCACGCTTTTGCCTGCTTTAAGTTTAAAATCATTTTTATCAATGGCAGGGAAGCCGGGCCTGTTCACCAGGTAAGAACCTGCATTGGCATAATTGGTTTTGTCGCTGTAGTTTGCAAATCCAAGATCCATTATCCACCAGTTGGTTGTTACATTTGATCTTTTTATTTTTACAGGGCCTCCGCCACTGTTTATTGTAATTTCGCGGTCTTTATTACCCTTTCCTTTTTTTACAATGATCATACCGCCAACACGGATGGTGTCTTTGTTTTGTTTTGTTTCCTGTGCCGATACGTTTAAGCAAATAATTGCCATGGCTAAAAGTAGAATTAGCTTTTTCATCTGTTTCAATTTTAAGTGATTATTTTAATGCGATTTCGAACCCGGCAATTTTTACGCCTTCTCCGGTTTTAACATTAGTGGTACGTTCGATAACCCTTTTGGCTTTTCGTAAAAATCCACCAAGCGCTGTTCTTTTTTCTTTATCATCATCTACATTCAGATAAGGATTATTGTTTCCTCCATCAGCAGTTATATCGTTTACTACCTGGATGGCAGTATTATTTTGATCCGGTTTACCATTGTTAACATTAGTGGCAGTAAGCGCATTACCTGTATTTTCCCGCGGGGCGATCTTAGCTGCAACATCATTGTTTCCGGAAACCCTGTTGCTGTTGCTATTTGAAGATTGTACGTTGGCAACAACTGATTCGTTACGTTTGTTGTTGTTAATGTTTTGTAAAGACGAATTTGCTACCTGTTCCCGTTCTGGTGTTGGTAAATTATTATCAGATTTTTTATTGCTGTTATTCTGTACAGTTATATTTTCTTTTGGAGCAACGCTGTTTTGGTCACTCCTTTTTTCTGCTGAAGCTTTTATATTTCGAGGTGATGTAGTTTGATCATTATCCTGAATTTTTGTTGAAGCGATATTGTCAGTTGTTGTTTTTAGTTCAGGTACAGTTGTAACATTTGCAGTTGTATCAGATCTTTGTTGTTGCTTTGTATTACCATTTTTGGTAGCCAACTCTTCAGAACCGGGTTTTGCCGTAAAATTATTTTTATACACCGAAACACCCGTCCAGAGCCCAAAGCCCAGCAATACAGCCGCTGCAGCAACACGCCACCATGTAAAGCCAACTACCCTGCCGCCTCCTTTTCTGTATAACAATTGTTTGTCTGCAAAAACAACCCCCATGTCCGGCTGTAGTTTTGTTTGTTGCAAAACAGCCCATTCTGTCTTTGCGTTTTTATTAGTAGCCAAAAGGGCTTCAGCAGTTTTTTTATCTGCAGGGTTTAATTCATCATCGGCATACAGTAATAAATTTTCCTGCAATGCAGAAACACCCGCTTCCATATACAACCAGTCTTTTTTATCCAATACAATATCATCGGCACTCATTATGGTATTCTGTAATAAAGTCAATTCTATTTGCAGGTCAGGATTTTCCTGTACAAACATCTCCACAGCTTTCGTGTCCGTTATAGATAATTCCTTATCCACATACAGTAAAAAAAACGCTTCGTAATTATGCCTGTTAATGTTCATTTCTTAAATGTTGTTCGTTACCGGTTGATAGTTGTTCGTGAGTTGCATACGGTCATCGAACAACGGTCAACTATATCACGTTCTGCGGACTTACAATATATTCCCTCAATTGTAATCGTGCCCGGTGTAAATAAACTTTTACCTGGCTTTCGTTAAGCCCGGTTATTTGTCCAATCTCTTCGTAACTATATCCTTCATAATCTTTTAATAAAACCAGGCTGCGTTGTTTTTCATTCAGCTTATTCAATGCCTCATTCAAAATTCTTTTAGTATCATGTTTTGGTGTGCTTGCACCTTTTGCATTTTCAGCGAAATCCTCACGCAGTACCACCCGTTTGTTTTTTCTCACATGATCGATCATCTGGTTGTAGGCAATGGTAAACAGGTAACTTTTGCTTCTTTCATTTTCTACCTTCTCCCTGTTGATCCACAGCTTTTCAAAAGCACCCTGCACAACATCCTTTGCATCCTCATTATGCCTCAGGTTTTTGAGGATAAATCGGTACACATTGTCTGCATACAGGCTTACGCATTCATTATATTCTCTCTCCGTCATACAGGTCTGGTAGTTAAAGTTACCGCAACTTGGTTGTTTTGAGTGTAATACGAAGGTGGGTAATAAAAAGTTACAGAAAAGAAAAAATACCTCACCCCAACCCCTCTCCAAAGGAGAGGGAACTCGAAGGGGCAGCTTTTCAATTCATTATATAAAAAAATCTGAAAGCCTCTTCGCTTTAATCTTCTCCATTTCCTCCCCCTTGGGGGGAGATAGAGGGGGCTTCTTATTTTCCCCTAAATTTGTCCCTGATTAACCTAAACTATATGAACGAGAAATTTGTCAGCCGCATAGCATCCGAACTTACCGAAATTGAAACTGCGGGCTTATCCAAAAAAGAACGCATCATCAGCAGCGAACAGGGCGCCGAAATTATTGTAAACGGTAAGACCGTACTTAATTTTTGTGCCAACAATTACCTGGGACTTTCCTCACACCCGAAAGTAGTGGCAGCAGCCAAAAAATATATCGACTTACGTGGATATGGTATGAGCAGTGTACGTTTCATTTGCGGTACACAGGATATACATAAAGAACTAGAAAAAAAGCTGGCCGATTTTCTGGGTACAGAAGATACCATTTTATATGCCGCCGCTTTTGATGCCAACGGCGGTGTTTTTGAACCACTGTTTGGTGAAGAAGATGCTATTATTTCCGATACATTAAATCATGCATCTATTATTGATGGTGTTCGTTTGTGTAAGGCGCAGCGCTATCGGTACATACATAATGACATGGCGGACCTGGAAGAAAGGCTAAAAGAAACAGCCAATTTACGCAACCGCATTATTGTTACCGATGGCAGTTTCAGTATGGATGGTACCATTGCACAATTAGATAAGATCTGTGATTTAGCAGATAAATACGATGCCATTGTAATGATTGATGAATGCCATAGCAGTGGTTTTTTAGGCAAGACCGGCCGTGGCACACACGAATATAGAAATGTGATGGGCCGGATTGATATCATTACTGGAACCTTAGGTAAAGCACTTGGAGGTGCCAGCGGCGGTTTTACCAGCGGCCGAAAAGAAATTATTGAAATGTTACGCCAGCGCAGTCGTCCTTACCTGTTCAGCAATACTGTTGCACCAAGTATTGTAGGTGCAAGCATTGCAGTTTTGGATATGCTGAGCGAAACAACCGAACTGAGGGATATACTTGAAAACAACACAAAATATTTCCGTACAAAAATGACAGAAGCGGGATTTGATATTAAGCCCGGCGATCACCCTATTGTTCCCATCATGTTGTACGATGCCGTGCTGGCACAAAATTTTGCAGCAAAATTATTAGATGAAGGCATTTATGTGATCGGGTTCTTCTTCCCTGTCGTAGCCAAAGGACAGGCGAGAATTAGGGTTCAATTAAGTGCAGCCCATAACCAGCGACATTTAGATAAAGCGATTGAGGCGTTTACAAAGATTGGGAAAGAACTGGGGGTGTTGAAGTAAGGAGAAACTCTTGTGCTACAGAATAGAATTACTGAAGTTGAAGCTACAGTAGTACACATGTTCAACATAGCTACTTCCCGAAATCGGGCTGTATTCGATTTAGGGGCTCCTTTTTTGTTACTTTTTTGGAGAAGCAAAAGTAAAAGACAAAATATCAACAGACTTTTGAAATGCTTTATTTTACTTACCTATTTAATAGCAAATACGTAAACCTATAGCTTTATTGTGATTGTTTTAAAATTCTTTAACTCCATATTCGCTGTACATAATGAATAAATAAAATCAGGCGGTAATGGCTCACGAAACTCTTTTCCGTTAATGGTATAAGCAATCACAAATTTTCTTTGCTGGTATATATAGTTGGTATAAACAGTTTCACTTTTTCCAATTAACATGCAGGTATTTTCTGCCTGGTTTATACTCAACATCATATTGGCATTTGTAAAAATGCCACAATTTTTTAACCGGTTATTCAATTCGTTGTTATGGCCACTACGGTTAAATTTACTGTTGCATTCGACCACAAAGGCATCGCTGTTTAAGAATCGTTTTTTTATCAGGCCTTTGGCATAGGGACAGGAATCTGCCATAGGATTGTCCACTTCCTGCAGGTAAAAAACAGTGTTTACAACTGTAAGCATTTTGTCCTTCTTATCAACCACTTTAATGGCAATTAAATGTGTTCCATCGTAAGGGCAATGTTGTGCCTGAATGGCTTTACCGGTAAGTAAAAAGAAGGTAAAGAAAAGAATTGGTTTCATTTCAGTGTTTGTATCGTGTAAGATCAATTATAAATATACAAACCCTTTAGAGATTTTATATACCCTACTGAAGGTATTTTTTTGCAGCGAAATTAAGGTCTGAATCAGCGTATTAGTTAATGCAAAATGATTTAGTAACTTTACTGAAATTTAGTATTATGGATACCACATTATTAAATCGAATTACCACTAACCCAGCTGTACTAGCTGGTAAGCCAGTGGTAAGAGGTATGCGTATTTCCGTGGAACAGGTAATTAAAATGCTGGCAAGAGGTATTTTTCATATAGATATTATTGAAGAATACCCGCTATTAGAAGAAGAAGATATAAAAGCATGCCTGTTATACGCCGCCAAAAAAATTTCTAATGAAGAAGAAATGGCTGCATGAAAAATGAAGCGTATAAATTTGTAATTGATGTTGGAGTAGGGAAGATTATTGAGACCTGGCTTGTAGAACAGAAGTTTCCAGTGTTTTTAATAAGAAGTTTAAATCCGGAAATGGTAGATAGAGAAATTATTGAATTGGCAAATAAAGAAGGTGCTATAATTATAACAATGGATAAAGATTTTGATGAGCTTATTTTTAAAAATAAAATTCAGCATACAGGAGTTTTATTACTCCGTTTGGAAGATGCAGTTGCCGAAGAAAAACTTGCAGTAATTCAGAATATTTTTCCCGAACACCTATTAGATATTAAAAACAGATTTGCTGTTTATCAAATGGCAGATTAAGAATACGAGAATAACATGTCGCAACAATCAGAAACATTTATAGCCAAAAGCGCCATTAAAGCTGCGGACCTTGAGCACAGGCGCAAGATCAATTTTAATATTGGCAAATACAATGCAGCAGTACCAAAAGGTAAAGAACAGTTTGCCGATGTGCATCTTGCCAGGGAAAGAGCCAAAAATATTAAATGGCGTGCCATTGAAACACTCGATCAACAACTGGAAGAATTTGAACTCAACTTTACCAAACGTGGCGGCAAAGTAATATGGGCAGAGAACAGCGATCAGGCTATTGAAGAGGTTCTAAAAATATGCACAGCCAAAAACTGCAAATCAGTGGTGAAGAGCAAAAGCATGGTGACCGAAGAAATTCGCCTGAATGCTGCGCTTGAAAAAAATGGTATCGAAAGTATTGAGACCGATCTCGGCGAATATATACAGCAACTCGATGGCGAAGCGCCTTACCATATTGTAACACCAGCCATGCACAAGAGCAAGGAAGATGTTGCCAAACTCTTTAATAAAAAATTAGGCACGCCCATAAACTTTACACCGGAGCAATTAACACTCAAGGCAAGGGAAATCCTTCGTGAAAAATATGTACAGGCCGAAGTGGGTGTTACCGGTGCCAACTTCATCATCAGCGATATTGGCGGTATTGCCATTACCGAAAATGAAGGCAATGCCAGGTTAAGTTGTGCTTTCCCTAAAACGCATATTGTTATTGTGGGTATAGAAAAAATGATTCCCTCCCTTACAGACCTGGGATTATTCTGGCCGCTGCTTTCTACTTTTGGTACAGGGCAAAAAATTACGGTGTACAATACTATTGTTACCGGCCCACGCCAGCAAAATGAAACCGACGGATCTGAAGAAATGTATGTTATATTATTAGATAACGGCCGCACCAATATTTTACAAAATCCAAAACAAAGAGAAAGCCTGTATTGTATCCGTTGCGGCGCCTGTTTAAACGCCTGTCCTATTTATAAAAATATTGGCGGCCATGCTTATGGTGCAACATATAGTGGCCCTATCGGCAGTGTTATTACGCCGCACCTGCAGGGCATGGCGGAATTCAAACATTTAAGTTTTGCCTCTTCGCTTTGTGGCAACTGCACCGAAGTATGTGCTGTAAAAATTAATTTGCATGAGTTGTTGCTGGAGAACAGGCATGAATCTGTTGAAGAAGGCTTAACCACTTTTACCGAACGCATGGCCTGGAAGGTTTGGCGACTGGCCAGTTTAAAAAGAGGCTTTATGAATTTGGGAAGCGGTAATTTAAAAAACAAAGTGGTAAACGGTATGTTTAAAGGCTGGAACAAAAACCGGAGCGACCTGGATTTTAGCCAGAAAACCTTTAACCAACTGTGGAAAGAGCGGTATAAAAATTAAAAACTTACAAGTAAAAAGTAAAAAATGGTCCTGCTTTGGCGGGACTTATTTATTTTGTGCAACTATGTTATTGATCTATGCTCATAATAACCCGGCGAGGCTTCAATACATCTGTTCTTTTATTTTTAAAGAGCTGATGGGTATTGATTTTAAAATCAGCATCGATTCAGAAGTATTTAAAAATTATGATGGCCCAAAGATCAATTACAGCGATAAAAAATTTACTGCCGAAGAATTTCATATTCAAAATCATCAACTGCTTTTTGAAGAGGATATAAAAAACCAGGCCATTGATTGTTTTACTATAAATAATAACAAAGCATTTTTTAAAACAGCAACCAGCGATTTTCCCTTTGATATTTTTGCAGCATCTTTTTATTTGATAAGTCGTTATGAAGAATACCTGCCACATGAAAAAGACAGCTATGGCAGGTATGATTGTGAAAGATCCCTGGCTTATCGTGAAGGCTTTTTGAATTTGCCATTGATAAATATATGGGTGAAGGTTCTTGCTGAAAGCATACAACTGAAATATCAAATATTCAATATTCAATATCCAATATTCAGGTTTGAGCCTACCTATGATATTGACATAGCTTATTCTTACAAACACAAAGGTTTATTAAGAAATATTGGCGGTTTCTTTAAATCGCCGTCGTCTGAAAGAATACAGGTTTTAACCGGTACCACAGCCGATCCCTTTGATTGTTATGATTGGCTGAAACAATTACATCAAAAATACCAGTTAGCACCCATCTATTTTTTTTTAGTTGCAGCAAAGAATGGCAGGTATGATAAAAATATTCTGCCGTATACAAATGCTATGAGACAGTTAATTAAAGATCATGCAAAAAATTATACAGTTGCGCTACACCCTTCCTGGCAAAGCGGTGATGATAAAGCTTTATTAAAAAAGGAAAAATTATTGCTGGAAGAGACCAGTGAGGATTCAGTTTCAAAATCCAGACAACATTATATCCGGTTTAATTTACCGGAAGGATATCAACGATTAATTACAGCCGGGCTGACTGATGACTATTCTATGGGATATGGCAGTATCAATGGTTTCAGGGCATCTGTAGCTTCTCCGTTTTATTGGTTCAACCTGGAAAAGAATGAGCAGACAACTTTATATATTCATCCTTTTTGTTTTATGGATGCCAACTCATTGTACGAACAACGGCAAAACGCAGAACAAACATGGCAGGAGTTACTCCATTATATATCAATATGTAAAACTGTTGGCGGAACCCTTATAAGCATTTGGCATAATAATTTTTTAGGCACATCACGTGACTTTAGCGGATGGAGAACCTTGTATGAAAAATTTATTGCTCAGGTTCAGCAATAATTTTTTCGCGGCTGCGCTTGATACTGTAATTAACCAGGAACACACCTGCCAGCGTTACAATAGCTCCCCATAAAATATACATGGTCAGTTTTTCATGCAATACAATTGCCGCTGTGATCATAGCTACGAGCGGGTTTATGTAGGCATACAAAGAAGAAACTGCTGCAGGTAGTTTTTTCATGGAATAAATAAAAGCAATGAATGCCAGTAAGGAGCCTGCCAAAACCAGGTAGGTGATCACTGCCCATACCGTGCCAGAGATAGCTGAAAAAGCAATAGTAGGCTGTGTAGTTTCGGCTACAATAAATAAAATGAAGGAGCTGATCAGCATTTGCCAGCCCGTAGCATAATACGGGTTCAGTTTCATTTTATTGCGGGTTATAAAAATGGTACCCACACTCCAGGAGAGCATGGCAATAGCAGATAACACAACGCCAAAAATAAATCCATCGGGATGATGCTGAAATGCATTTTCATAAAACACAATGCCAATGCCCGTTATACCAAGCAACAAACCAATAAAAGTAAGTATGGTCATATTACGGCTTTTATAAAAAACCATTTCTATAATTACCACACTCAGTGGGTATAATGAACCTACCAATGCGCTAAAACCGGTTGGTATATATTGCAGGCTCCAGGTACTTAAACCATTTGCCAATACAAACATCAGCAAAGCCATAACCAATAGCCACAAAAATTCTTTACGCGTAGGGAATGATAATTTTTTATACAGCATAAAAAAGCAAACAAAACACATGCCTCCAAAAAACTGCCGGATATAGGCCATCTGCAGGGCTGGTATTTCAGCAACACCGATCTTACTGGCCACCCAGGTGGTACCCCAAACTATGCTGGTAATGCCCAATGCCAGGTATCCGCCTGCTTTTCCTTTTGGTAAAATTTTGCTGCTTATCATGTAAAGAGGGGCTGTACTTAATGTTTAAAATGCCGCAGGCCGGTAATAACCATCGCTAAATTATTTGCCTTACAATAATCAATGGAATCTTTGTCACGTATGGATCCACCGGGTTGTATAAAGGCATTGATACCTGCCGCATGTGCGATCTTTACACAATCATCAAACGGAAAAAATGCATCGCTGGCGAGTGTGGCATCATTCAGATCAAAATTAAACTGCTTTGCCTTTTCAATTGACTGGCGCAATGCATCAATGCGGCTTGTTTGTCCGCAGCCCTTACCAAACAACTGTTTATTCTTTACTAACGCAATGGCATTACTTTTTAAATGCTTGCAAACAATATTGGCAAAGATCAGATCTTCTTTTTCGGCTGCTGTTGTTTCCCTTCCACCTTCTTCTTTCCAATCTGCATAATTGCCGGTATCATTTTGTTGTGTAAGTAAGCCGTTTAAAACAGATTTATATTGATATGTTGCAGTAAGCTTATTTTTTTGCTGTAACAGTATCCTGTTCTTTTTGGTTTTTAAAATGTCCAATGCATCTGCATCAAAGGCTGGTGCAATCAATACTTCAAAAAATATTTCGTTTATGGCATTGGCTGTTGCCAGGTCTACGGCTGCATTGCAAACCAATACACCGCCAAATGCACTCTCGGGGTCACCGGCCAATGCTGCATCCCAGGCATCTTTTACCGAAGATCTTATCGCAATACCACAAACATTCGTGTGTTTAATTATTGCAAACCAAACTTCAGCAGGGTCTTCATAAGCCTCCCGATTCATCGGGAGGTTTGGGGAGGCCTCCGAAATTATCTGCACCGCCGCATCCACATCTACCAGGTTATTATAAGAGAGTTCTTTACCATTCAGTTTTTCAAATATCTCATCCTGGTTGCCATAATAAATTCCCTGCTGGTGTGGATTTTCGCCATAGCGCAAAACCGCTTTTTCTTTATCAAAAGGATTTACAAAATCTGTATGATTAAAATAATTGGAGATGGCCATATCGTAACCGGTGCAAACATCAAATGCTTTAATGGCAAACATTCTCCGTTGTTCTAAACTTGTTTCGCCCTGTTGTTCAGTTAAAATATTTTCCAGTAAACTATAATCTTTTTTTGCAGCAACAACTACAACTGATGCATGGTTTTTGGCAGCGGCACGTATCATTGATGGTCCACCGATATCTATCTTTTCAATGATGAGTTTTTCATCAGTTGTTGATTTCACCGTTTCTTCAAATGGATACAGGTCAACGATCACCAGGTCAATCTCCGGAATACTATATTGCTTCATTTCGGCCAGGTGTTGTGCATCCTCACGCTTACCCAGTATTCCCCCAAACACAGATGGATGCAGGGTTTTTACCCTGCCGCCCAAAATAGAAGGATAGGTTGTTAATGATTCAACAGTAATACAGGGTACATGCAGATCTTCAATAAATTTTTGAGTACCACCGGTAGAATAAATGATGATCCCCAGCCGGTGAAGCTGTTGTACAATGTTTTCCAATCCGTCTTTGTAAAAAACTGAAATAAGGGCCGACTGAATTTTTTGCTGCATTTATTTTGATTAAATTGGCTACCTGGAGTAAATAGTAACCGGTGAGTATTTAATTTCGCCGCAAATTTACAGATTTTTAACCGTAGCACATCGGTTAAAGGATGGCTGTATTTATTATTTTTAAAAGAGGGGATTTATAAAGCCGTGGAGTTTATTCTTTATTTAAAAAAACGATCTCGGCTCTTGCATTTTTAAGAACATCCAGGGGTGTTTTTCCGGCATTCATTGGCCTTGTGGTACCATAATTTATTCCTTCTACTATCCTGGATTTGTTGATCAGGCGTGAAATAATATATTGTTTTGCAATTTCTGCTCTTTCAGCAGCTAACTTTTCGCACAAAGCATAAGTACCCTCTGCTTTACAGGCATGCCCGTTTATAGAAATTATAAAACCTGGGTTTTCTTTTAAAACAGCCACTACACTATCCAGCACCATATAAGTCATGGCATACAAGGAAGATTCCTGTGCAGGAAAAGGAACAGAAATTGCATTCTTTATGGGGCAACCCGAACTATCTATATACCCAAATACATCAGGGCATTTATCTTCACTGTCCATAACACCATCTTCATCCCTGTCCAGCTCATCCGCCCTTTTTATCCGGGGCGGATAAATAACCCTTAGTTCGGCCCGGCAGTTTACAAAAAGCCCGGCTTTATCTTTGTTTACATATTTTTGGCGTGTGCGGCCATAAGCATTTATGGCAATGATCCTCGAACTGTCAACGCCTCTTCCTAAAACATAAGTTTGTATAAATAATGCCCGGTTTAGTGAGAGGTAATAACAAATGGTATCAGATCCCTCATCTTTATAGGCATACCCGTCAATAGAAATTTTTATGGCCGTATCCCGCAGCATAATGGCTATTATACTATCCAGCGATTCTAAGGTATAGGCATAAAAAAGTGATGATTGTTTGTAATCAAACCGGATAACAACGGTATCAGTAACCGGGCCAGTAAATTGCCCGTAAGTATATGATTTTAAAACTGGCACCAAGTTCATCTCTTTATTACCGGGTACGGCAAAGACAGAAAATGAACTAATCATAAAAAAAAATAACACCAGGTACCTCAAAAAGATCATCATTAGAAATTTAATAATTGTTCAAAGGTAACTACTCCTGTTAATAAATCTTAATGTTACTACTCAATTAGCATAAAATTAAGATGACAACTTATATGCCAATATTATAAATAAATGCCCCTTTATCCGGTATCGAATAAAAGTTAACATGCAGGGCTTTACATTCTGCTATCCATTTTTCAATTTTCCAGTTGGGATTTGATGCATCAAAGACAAATTGCTTACAATTAAATATTTCGGTTAGCTGGCTAATAGAGAGTTTTGGATTCTTTGAAATAATAAGCAGGTCAAGTTCAATTTTTTGCTGAACCGGGTACGCTTTTATTTCTTTGTCCAGAATCGCAATCTTTTTATTTTTAAACTGGTAAAATATCCCCTGCTGAAAAACAGCAACCAATGAATCTGTCCTGTTATTGAGCTGTTGAGCTATCCTGCCCGGTTTTAGGTGAAAATTTTGCAGTAGGCCATCTTCCAGTAAAATACTATCACCGATAAATTTATAATCGTTACCGCTTATAAGATCAATCGCCTGGTATTGTGGTACATTGTACACGATCAGTTTTTGCTGCTTTGTAAATTGCCAGTTATAAAAAGCATGCAGTGAAACAAATGCAAACAAACAGTAAATGGCGAACCTGAAATGTTTTTTATTTTTATTGATAAGCCATGCGCCAGATGCAATAACTACCGCATACAATAAGCAGGTTGACAAAATTGTTGCGGGTATTTTATCCCAAACAGCAAAGGAGCGTTCGTTGATCCATAGTATAACGTTATTCATCAGCCAAACCAGGTTCGACACCAGTTTACCAACATACAGGCCAACAAACGGTATCCAGGAAAATGCAACTAAAATAATTTCGGCGTATAAAATAATACCGGATAGCGGCACTGCAATGAGATTGGATATAAAAAACAGGTTGGGAAACTGGTGAAAATAATAAATGCAAACCGGGAATGTAAGTATTTGTGCAGCGGTTGATACAGCAATTAACTGCCATATTTTATCAACCCATTTATTTTTTATATAGAAGCAATTATACAATGGCTTTTGAAAAACCACGATACCCAATACAGCCAGGTAGGATAACTGGAAACCCACCGCCCACAAAAAACAGGGATTATAACAAAGCAGTGCAAAAGCAGAGGCTGCCAGTGAATTATAAATGGATGTTTTTTTAAAAAAATGTTTTCCTACAGCAATAAAAGAGAACATAACTGCCGCACGCAAAACAGATGGAGACGCACCTGTAAGTATGGCAAACAACCAGAGGCAGGCCAATATAAATACAAGCTGCAATATTTTTGATTTTTTTATCAGTGGAATTCTTGCAAATATCCAGATGAGCAAAACATAGATCAATGCCAGGTGCATGCCGGATATGGCTATGATATGTACCACACCGGTATTGCTGTATGCCTGCACCAGGTCTTTATCCAGGTCGTTGGTATAACCAATTAATAAAGCCTCGGCAATACCAAGTTCGTCTTTACCACTACTTATATTTTTTTGCAAAACCGAAAGCACATGCTCCCTTGCAGAAAAAACGAATTCCTTAAAACCATTTTTGTAACTTTTATTTAAAGCTACCCAGTCTTTATCTTTCAAAAACACATTGTGAAAAATACCCTGGAAAGCAGCATAGCGCTGGTAATTAAAACCACCCGGATTACCGGAATTTTTTATGGGCTGCAGGTTTTTATGAATGATGATCCTGTCTCCATATTGTAAGTTTATTTTATTGCTGTCTTTGGAAAAGTAAACCAATAATTTTCCTTTGCAGAGAATTATTTTTCCGTTGTCAATTATTGATTCTACATACGCATCGGCTTTATAAGATTTAGTTTTTTCAACGAGTGGCTCATCAATCCGAACAACGAGGTAACAACTATCATGATAAAAATTCCCATACCAGTTGCTGTCGTGCCGGATATCTTTTTGCCAGGAAAGTAATATACCCAATGCAATAAACAGCAACTGAATGATAAAGCCCTGCAATGCCCGCAATTTAAACCGCAGCGCAATGGGTAATAATAAAAACAGCAGTAAAGCAATACAAAAAGAAATTAAAGCCGTTACAATAACCGGTAAAGGCACCTGTAAATACCATTGCAATATGATGCCGGCAATGAGTGGCAGCAGCAGCCTGATGAATGGTGCTTTCTTCCAAACGGGAATCACTATAGGGCGGGACATGGTAAAAATTAAAGCTGAGCAACTAAATTCATTTCATTGTGTAAATATTGTATTGACATATTTAAGATGCTGAAAATAATTCACAGAAAACAGGGAGAAACAACAGGATTTATGGGAAAATCCTCAGCTGCTGATATACACAAAACAGGCATCAGTATGGAAAATTTTTAAAATTTATCAACATTTGCAAAAAAAAGAGGTCACAAATCGTGACCTCAAAGAATTTTTACTGCATGATCCAGTCCGCTTAAAGCGTACCGGCTCTATTTACTTAAATGCATACTACGCTCTTTATACAATTGCCTGAAGTAGGGATCTTTCAGGTCTTTTATAAACCGTATCGCTTCACCGGTACTTTTCATCTCAGGTCCAAGCTCTTTATTTACACCAGGGAATTTATTGAAAGAGAAAACCGGTTCCTTGATGGCAAAGCCGGTTAGCTTTTTTTCGTAGGTAAAATCTTTAATCTTGTTTACGCCTATCATAATTTTTGTAGCAATATTCAGATAAGGTATTTGATAGGCCTTGGCTATAAAAGGCGTGGTACGGCTGGCTCTTGGGTTTGCTTCAATAACATACACATTACCATCCTTTATAGCAAATTGAATATTGATAAGACCCTTGATGTGCAAGGCCCGGGCAATTTTTTCGGCGTACTCTTCCATGGTATGCACAATCAATGGCGACAGGTTGAACTGTGGCAACACCGCATTACTGTCGCCGCTGTGAATACCGGCCGGCTCAATATGTTCCATCACACCCATCACATGAAAATCTTCGCCATCAAAAATCGCATCTATCTCTGCTTCCTGGCAACGGTCTAAAAAATGATCAATTAAAATTTTATTACCGGGCAAATGTTTGATCAGACTCAACACACCTTTTTCCAAATCTTCATCATTGATAACGATACGCATCCTTTGTCCGCCCAGCACATAACTCGGCCTTATCAAAACCGGGTACCCAACCTGCTTTGCCACTTCAATGGCTTCATCTGTATTGTAAGCGGTGCCATAGTTTGGATAAGGTATCTCCAGGCTTTTCAGCATATCGCTGAACCTGCCACGGTCTTCTGCAATATCCATACTGTCGAATGAAGAGCCGATTATTTTTATTCCTTTTTCATGCAAACGTTTGGCAAGTTTAAGTGCCGTTTGTCCGCCCAGTTGCACAATCACCCCATAAGGTTTTTCATGCTCAATAATTTCCCAAAGGTGTTCCCAGAATACCGGTTCAAAATAAAGTTTGTCTGCAATATCAAAATCTGTTGAAACCGTTTCGGGGTTGCAGTTTACCATGATAGCTTCGTAACCGGCTTCTTTAATTGCGAGTAAACCGTGTACACAACAATAGTCAAACTCAATACCCTGGCCAATCCTGTTGGGGCCGCTACCCAGTACAATTATTTTCTTTTTATCCGAAACTATTGATTCATTATGAGCAAGAGACTTGCTCCGATCTCCGGGATTTCCTCCCCCTTGGGGGGAGATAGAGGGGGCTTCAAAAGTAGAATAGAAATAAGGTGTCTTTGCTTCAAACTCGGCACTGCAGGTATCCACCATTTTAAACACACGGGTAAGTCCCATGGCTTTTCTTCTTTCATAAATTAATTCGGCATCTTCTTCCTTCATAATGCGCACGATCTGCTCATCACTAAAGCCTAAAAATTTTGCTTCTTTTAAAACATCATCAGGCAAAGTTTTAAGATCGTACTGTGCGATTAGTTTTTCGCAATCGCATATTTTCTGAATCTGGTAAATGAACCAGCGATCAATTTTTGTGCTTTCGCAAATGCGCTTGATACTGGCACCAGCCATCAACGCATCTTTAATGCGGAATATCCTGTCCCACTTGGGTATCTTAATGTACTCGATCAGTTCATCAGCATGCATTAAACTTTTACCATAGTAACCTAATCCTACCGCCTCATTCTCCAGGCTCTGACAGGCTTTTTGCACCGCCTCAGCAAAGCTTCTTCCAATGCCCATAACCTCACCAACGCTTTTCATCTGGAAACCTAATGTATCTTTTGCTCCTTTGAACTTATCAAAATTCCAGCGGGGTATTTTTACAATTACATAATCCAATGCCGGTTCAAAATAAGCCGAGGTTGATTGCGTGATCTGATTTTTTAATTCATCCAAATTATAACCAATGGCCAGCTTGGCTGCAATTTTTGCAATAGGATAACCGGTGGCTTTACTGGCCAGTGCCGATGAACGGCTAACCCTTGGATTAATTTCCACCACAATGATCTCTTCTGTTTGCGGGTTAAGGGCAAACTGTACATTACAGCCTCCTGCAAAATTACCCAGGTCCCGCATCATCCTTATAGCAGTGTTGCGCATCAGTTGGTAAGCCGTATCGCTCAAAGTCATTACCGGCGCCACTGTTATCGAATCCCCGGTGTGTACACCCATGGGGTCAAAATTCTCAACACCACAAATGATCACCACGTTATCTGCATTATCTCTCAATAATTCCAATTCAAATTCTTTCCAGCCGAGCACGGCTTTTTCTACCAGCACTTCATGTATGGGACTGGCAATTAAACCTGTATTTAATGCTTCGTCAAGTTCATCTTTACTAAATACAATGCTGCCACCGCTGCCACCCAATGTAAAGGATGGACGCAGTACAAGCGGAAATCCTATCTCCTGTGCAAATTCTTTTCCTTCTAAAAAAGAGTTGGCAATTTTTGCCGGGCAAACCGGTATGCCCATCTCAATCATCCACTGGCGGAATTTTTCCCTGTCCTCCGCTTTATCAATGGCTTTAATATCTACGCCGATCAACCTTACCCCAAATTTTTCCCATATCCCCAACTCATCAACTTCTTTACAAAGATTGAGGGCTGTTTGTCCGCCCATGGTTGGCAAAACAGCATCAATTTTACCACCAGGAAGTTGTGCATTTTCTTCTAATATCTGCTCAATACTTTCAACGGTAAGTGGTAATAAATACACCCTGTCGGCCATCATCGGGTCAGTCATGATAGTAGCCGGGTTGCTGTTTATCAAAATAACTTTTACTCCTTCCTCTCTTAGTGACCGGGCAGCCTGTGTACCTGAATAATCAAACTCGCAGGCCTGGCCAATAACGATGGGGCCGGAACCGATAATTAAAACTGATTTGATGGAATTGTCTTTTGGCATAGTGTAGTTGCCTGTGTAGTGGCGTGCAAAAGTAATTGTAAATGATGTAAATAAAAAGAGGCTGTTTATTCATTTTTCATTTAACAGTTACTGCCCTAAATTTGCTATACAAAATTTTATGTTGAATTTACCCATTTTGTATAGACGTGTTGCCTTTTTTATAGTATTTGCACTTATCCATTTTAATATGGCTGCCCAATTTTTTCCTCCTAAAAATTATCCACAAAATTATTTTACCTGGCCGGTTGCTGCCACAAAAGGAATTGTAGCCAATTTTGGCGAATTAAGGCCCAATCATTATC
Organism: Chitinophagales bacterium; assembly: GCA_038226715.1. Classification (GTDB taxonomy): domain Bacteria; phylum Bacteroidota; class Bacteroidia; order Chitinophagales; family Chitinophagaceae; genus Ferruginibacter. The sequence continues at coordinate 121,153 of JBBRQF010000007.1, read as the reverse complement.
ATATGGGACTGGATTGCCGCACAGACCATGTACAAAACAAGCCGGTTTTAGCTGCTGCTGCCGGATATATTGCCAGGGTAAAAATAGAACCGCAGGGTTTTGGCAGGTCGATCTCTATCAATCACCCCAATGGTTTAACGACCCTGTACGGGCACCTGAATGATTTTTACCCGGCGCTGGAAAATTATGTAAAAGAACAGCAGTATAAATTGAAAAGCTGGGCTGTTACCTTGGATATTCCTGCCAATCTATTCCCGGTGCAACAAGGCGACAGTATTGCCTTTAGCGGCAACACCGGCGGCTCACAGGGGCCACACGTGCATTTTGAAATAAGGGATACAAAAACAGATAATGTTTTAAACCCAACCTTATTTCATTTTGACATTCCCGATACGATCCCGCCGGATATTTACAAGCTGGCGCTGTACGACAGAAACATTAGCACTTACGAACAAAGCCCAAAGTTGTTTGCTGTTAAAAAAATAAACGGCATTTACGTAACAACGCCGGCAGTAATTATAGTTAACAGCAATAAATTAAGTTTTGGAATATCTACCGCCGACAGAAACAACGGGTCGGCCAACCGCAATGGCATTTATGAAACTGTTTTATACGATAATGATAACCCTGTTCTTGGTTTCCAGATAGACAACATCAGTTATGATGAAACCCGTTATTTAAATGCACATATAGATTATAAATACAGAAGCAGTGGCGGAGCATTTATTGAGCATGTTTCAAAACTAGCGGGTTACAATAACAGTATTTACAAAACAGACAACGGCGATGGTGTGATTGCTTTGATTGATACCGCTACGCACAACATTAAAATAGAAGTTAAAGATGCTGATGGTAATATGTCGACGCTGTTGTTTAAAATAAAAAAAGATTCAAATTATAGAGAACCGGCTAAAACCACTCCTGCTGCTGCATTTCAGCAAAATGAATTTCACCCGGGCTATATCAATATTTACGAGAATGACAACATCAGTTTTTACCTGCCCGAAAACTGTTTATATGATTCTATTCGTTTTACGTACAGCGAAACAACCCCAAAACAAGGTTATACTATTTTTCAAATACATAATACCAGCGTTCCTTTACAGCGCAATTTTCCAATTACTATAAAAGCCTCAACGTCTTTACCCGATAAAATGGTCATACACCGGTTTTCTAATGGCAGGCATGATTATAAAAAAGCTGTACCTGTTAAAAATTTTAAAGACAGTGGCTGGTACAAGGCCAGTTTCAGGGAGTTTGGCAATTTTCAATTGATGATCGATACCATGCCGCCAACCATTACGCCCATTGGTTTTAAAAACGGAATGAACTGCAGTAAACAAAGCCGCATTGTTTTTGTTGTAAAGGATAATACAGAAGATATTAAAAGCTTTATGGCTTTATTAGATGGCAACTGGCTTCGTTTTACCAATGATAAAAACAGGTCATTCATTTATACATTTGATGAGTTGTGCCTTTCAGGCGAACATGAATTAAAGATAATTGCAGAAGACCAGGTAGGGAATGTGGCAGAAAAAGTCTATCACTTCACCAGGTAAAGATGTTGTTAATCTGTTACTCCGTTAATTAGTACAAACGTGGTTATCCGGATTAACGAATTAACTATTTAAAGGATTAACCAATTAACGTATTAACGTTTTAACATGACTCATTTAACAGAAGGCAAAAAAGCACCCGCATTTAAAGGCAAAGAGCAAAACGGAAAATTTATTTCACTTGCTGATTATAAAGGCAAAAAAGTAGTTTTATATTTCTATCCTCAAGATGATACGCCAACATGTACCCTACAGGCCTGCAACCTGCGTGATAATTTTGGCCTCTTAAAAAAGAATGGTTTTACGGTATTGGGTGTTAGTCCGGATGAAGAAAAAAAACATAAAAAATTTGAAACAAAATACGATCTGCCATTTATCTTAATTGCAGATGCTGATCACAAAATTATTGACAGTTATGGTGTTTGGGGTGAGAAGCAACTTTACGGCAGAACCTACATGGGCCTGCATCGTACCACATTTTTAATTGACGAAAAAGGGTTCATCCGTAAAATATTCCTCAAACCAAAAAGTAAACAACACACAGAAGAAATTTTAAATGCCTGGGCAGCTCTTGAACAATAAAATTTTCATCATAAAAGAAAATTCCTGGCTGGCAAAACTGGCCGCAAAAAAATTAAGCAGCGGGTCTGTTGCCATGGTCTTAGGAAAAACCATTCACCTGTACAATACCACAGAGGCTGAATTTTTACAGGATGAAAAATGGGTTAAGCATGAGCTATGCCATATCAAACAATTTAAACAGCATGGGTATTTTTTGTTTGTTGTAAAATATCTTTGGGAGAGTTTACGAAAAGGATATTACAACAACCGGTTTGAGGTTGAAGCAAGACAGGCCGAAGAATTATAAAACCCATTCCACTTCGCCAAAATCAAATTGCCTTTCAAGCGCATCAACCGTTATCAATCTTCCTTCGGGGGTAACACCCTTAATAACCGTATCAAATCCCTGTTCCCCTTTTTTAAGTGTTACCTGTTTATTGATCTTATAAAGCTGTTCATTGTATTGTTCCATTACCATATTTGCCGACTTCAATTCAGCCAGGTTTTTCATCAATAAGTTATGTAGTTCGCTTGCCAGCTCAATGGTATCAAAAGTTTTTCCGGTTATTTGTTTCAGCGAAACCGGGTTTACCAGGTTTTTATCAAACTTCGTTTGGTTAATATTTATTCCGATTCCCACAACTGCCCATTTCCAGATCTTACCCTGAAATTTGTTCTCAATTAAAATCCCTCCTGCCTTTCTGTCACGCCAAAACAAATCATTTGGCCATTTTATTTTGGTTTCGTCTCCGGCATATCCCGAAAAAAACTCAAAACAAGACAGGGCTACAGCCGCACTCAGGTGAAATTGGTTGGTAATTTTTAATCTTTCGGGCGCCAAAACAAGGCTCATGGCGATGTTCTTTCCCTTTTCCATTATCCAGGTTTTCCCCCTTTGCCCTTTGCCGGCTGTTTGTTCATTGGCAAACCAAAGCATACCATGTTTGGCCCATCCATCATCCAGCCTTGCCATGGCATAGTTATTGGTACTGTCCACCGTATTTAAAATGGTAAAAAAAACGGCTTTATCCATATTAATTCAAATGACAAAGAAGTGTTACTTTTGCCATTAATTGCAAGCTACGGCTACTTTATAAAAACAAATCCTGTATTGGCAATAATTTTCAACGCAGGTAAAAAAAATTAAAATTAAAGCAGATTTGAACAATTTAAACGCATTAAATACCCGCAAAAAAAGCAGTGTTGTACGGATAACGAGAAACAGTAAAATTTTCAAAACGATCATTCATGCCATACAGGAGAAAAAAGGTGAGCATATCATCAGCCTCGATCTCCGTAAAATTCCTGAAGCAGTTTCCGATTTTTTTATAATTTGTCAGGCGGGTAATACCACGCAGCTAAGAGCTATTGCCGATTTTATTGAAACCGAAGTAAAAGAAAAATGCCTGGAAGCAGCATACAAGCATGAAGGCAGGCAGGGGCAGCAATGGATTTTGATTGATTACGTTAATGTAGTGGTTCATGTGATGCTGCCTGAGCCGCGGAAGTTTTACCGGTTGGAAGAAATGTGGAGTGATGCACCGGCGATGGAACATGCCGGTTAAATAAAATAAAAACAATACTCAAACGTCTATTGTTAAAAGCAATCAATAGCGCAGATAAGTACCCAATATAATAGCACAAAAAAATATGGATCAGCAAGACAACAAAAGGAAATTTAATCCTGAAAATATGCCTCCAAAAGGAGATGATAATAAGAAAAAACCACGGTTTAATGTTTACTGGATATACGGGGTAATCTTTGTGGTTATAGTAGGCTTTCAATTAATTCGTGGCGTAAGCAATGCAGGTATTGAAACTGATCAGCAAAAGTTTTATACCATGGCGTTGCAGGGCGATGTGGTTAAAATGAAAACCATTCGTAATAAAAAAATTGTGCGTGTTGTTATCAACAAAGACAGCCTGGTTGCCAAAGCTACTTATTACAAGCAGGTGCTTAACACAAAACCGGATGATAAAAATTATGAGGCTGCAGTAGCTTTAAAAGCCGGTGAACCCCAGTTATTTTTCAGTATTGTAGATGATAAAACTTTTGCCACGCAGATGGCCGAATTCTATAAAAGCAATCCATTAAGGCAACAAATAGCCGACTCACCGGAAGATGAAGGAGAAATTTTTGGCCAGATCATAAGCACCTTACTGCCTATTTTATTAATTGTTTTATTGTTTGTAATGATGATGCGCAAGGTAGGCGGGCCGGGCGGCGGTGGCGGTGCAGGTGGTATTTTCAGCATTGGAAAATCCAAAGCAACCCTATTTGAAAAAGGCACCAGGGTAAATATAAACTTTGGTGATGTGGCCGGTCTGGATGAAGCCAAAGTAGAAGTGATGGAGATCGTTGACTTCTTAAAAAACCCTAAAAAATATACCGCACTTGGTGGTAAAATTCCCAAAGGCGCTTTATTGGTCGGGCCTCCGGGAACCGGTAAAACCTTATTGGCTAAGGCTGTTGCCGGCGAGGCACAGGTTCCGTTCTTTAGTTTGAGTGGCAGTGATTTTGTGGAGATGTTTGTAGGCGTTGGTGCCAGCCGTGTTCGTGACCTGTTTAAACAGGCAAGAGAAAAAGCACCATGTATTATTTTTATTGATGAGATTGATGCCATAGGAAGGGCAAGAGGAAAGAATATGATGATGAGTAATGATGAGCGTGAAAATACCTTGAACCAGTTGCTGGTAGAGATGGATGGTTTTGGAACAGATCTCGGCATTATTATTTTAGCTGCAACCAACAGGCCCGATGTATTGGATACCGCATTATTGCGCCCGGGCCGTTTCGACAGGCAGATATCTATTGACCGTCCAGACCTGGTTGGAAGAGAAGCCATCTTTAAAGTGCATCTCGGGCCAATTAAAATTTCACAAACATTAGATATCCATAAACTTGCCGAACAAACACCGGGCTTTGCCGGAGCAGATATTGCCAATGTTTGTAACGAAGCTGCGTTGATCGCTGCCAGGAAAGGAAAAGAATCAGTTGACATGAGTGATTTCCAGGATGCTATTGATCGTGTGATCGGTGGATTGGAAAAAAAGAACAAGATTATTTCTCCGGAAGAAAAAGAAATTATTGCTTACCACGAAGCAGGACATGCGATATGTGGTTGGTATTTAGAACATGCTTACCCTTTATTAAAAGTAACCGTAGTCCCCAGGGGTTCGGCTGCATTGGGTTATGCTCAATACACACCCAAAGAACAGTACTTGTACAATACCGATCAGTTAATGGATCAAATATGTATGACGCTTGGTGGACGTGCCAGTGAAGATATTTTCTTCGGAAAAATAAGTACCGGCGCCAGTAACGATCTGCAGCAGATAACCAAGATCGCTTACAGTATGATCACCGTGTACGGTATGAATGATAAGGTTGGTAATATCAGTTATTACGATCCTAACCAGGAAAATGTATTTACCAAACCATTCAGCGAAGAGACCGGGAAGATGATTGATGAAGAAGTACGAAAACTGATTGACAATGCTTACCAGATCACCAAAAAACTGCTGACAGAAAAGAAAGGTGATGTAGAAAAACTGGCAAAAGAATTATTGAAAAAAGAAGTGTTATTTAAGAGTGATGTGGAAGCCCTGATCGGCAAAAGGCCTTATGAAGAAAAGAAGGCTTTGGATATCGATATTGATCCAAAAGATACCGTTAGTGATGAACCTTCAACAGAATTGCCAGAAGAATTAACAACACCACCGGTAATTTAAATTTATTATGGCTGTATCACCGGCAAAAGAAAATATTTTAAAAAGAATAAGGCAGGCACTGAGTAACCCGGTGCCTTTGCCATTTCCACAAAGCGAGGGAACCAATTCTGTTTTCCTACCGGCAAGCGATACACTGGATGTTTTGTTTGCACAGGAGTTTATCAATATGCAGGGCAAGTTTGCTTTTTGTATAGATGAAGCAGATATGTTGCAGCAACTGCAGCAACTGATCACTGAAAAACAATGGGCAAAAATTTATTGTAATACCGATAAATGGAATGCCGCATTCAGCAATACCATTAATCTGCCAGGCTGCGATGCCTCTATTACCGGCTGCGAATTTTTAGTGGCCCGAACCGGCACCATTGTAATGAGTGCTGCTCAGCAAAGTGGCCGTACCGTAAGTGTATATGCACCTATACATATATGCATAGCTTACACCAATCAATTAGTGTATGATGTAAAAGATGCCTTACAAAAAGTAAAAGAAAAATACACTGGCAATATCCCTTCATTAATAACTTTTGCAACCGGTCCCAGCCGCACGGCTGATATAGAAAAAACACTGGTTACCGGTGTACATGGCCCAAAGGAAGTGTATTGCTTTTTGGTAGAAGCATAATTGCATTTTAACGAGTATCTTTATTGTATTATGAATAACGAAGTTTATAACCTTTTTGTATACGGTTCGCTGCGTAGCGGATTTCGTAATCCGGTATATGAATACCTCACTAAATATTTTTATTTAATGGGCGAAGCCGTGGTTAAAGGCAAGCTTTATGACCTGGGTGAATATCCTGCTGCGGCGGCTACCAATGAGGAGATTTTTATTTCCGGTGAATTGTATTGCATTAATAACCCACTGGAATTTTCCTGGGCAATTGGCCAACTGGATGATTACGAAGGCCTGAATGTGGAGGAAGGCGAAAAAGCCTTATACAAACGTGAAGAAGTTACTGCTTACATAAAAGGTGAACCACATACCGCCTGGATATATTGGTTTAACGGAGAAGTAAGCGGCAAACCGGAAATCGAATCCGGTGACCTGGTGCAGTACCTGCAACAAAAAAATAAACCCTGATTTCATGGAAGTGCCGCACAATAAAAAAATTTACTTCCTTTCCGATTTTCACCTGGGAGCCCCCAATGCAGCAGCAAGTCTGGTGAGGGAAAAAATGATCATCCGGTTTTTGAATGAAATAAAGGAAGATGCTGCACAAATTTTTATTGTAGGCGACCTGTTTGATTTCTGGTACGAGTATAAAAAAGTAGTGCCCAAAGGCTATGTACGCATATTGGGTAAGCTGGCCGAATTAACTGATGCCGGAATTCCCATTCACTTTTTTGTTGGTAACCACGATATGTGGATGAAAGATTATTTTCAAACCGAATTGAACATACCCGTTTATTTTGAACCCGTACCTTTCGAATTTAATGGAAAAAAGTTTTTAATAGGGCATGGCGATGGGCTTGGGCCGGGCGATGAGGGTTATAAATTTATCAAAAAGATATTTCGAAATAAAGCCTGTAGCTGGCTGTTTGGTGTACTGCCACCTTTTGTTGGCATGGGCATTGCACACTACTTCAGCAGAAAAAGCCGGGCGCAAACCGGACAATCGAATGAGATATTTCTGGGAGAAGACAAAGAATGGCTCATCATGTATTGCAAAGAAGTGTTGCAAAAAGATTTTTACGATTATTTGATATTTGGCCACCGTCACCTGCCTATTCATTTTAAACTAAACGAAAAAAGCAGGTATATCAATTTAGGTGACTGGATAAAATATTTTAGCTATGCCGTTTTTGACGGAGAAAATACAGAACTGAAGTATTATGCCCCTATCCCCTAAAGGAGGAAAAGTAGAAGATTGAATGTTTATTAAATGTAAAACTTGAAAAAAATAAAAATCATATTTTCTTTTCTGTGGTTCTGTGCCTCTGTGGTAATACCCCTTGTGGCGAAGCCACAAAGCGATTCTGCATTTCAATTCATCAAAACCATCCCCGGCAATTTCACTTATTTTAATGTAGATAACCTGGATTATGTTTACCTCATCACTGATAACAACCAGTTAAAAAAATCAGATCCTAACGGAGATTCTGTTGCAGTATTCAACGATGTAAAAAAATACGGCAACCCTTCTTATATTGATGTAACCAATCCTTTAAAAGCATTACTCTATTATAAAAACTATTCTACAGTTGTTATGCTCGACCGGTTATTGACCGTTCGCAACAATATTAACCTGCGCAAGCAGAATATCTTTTATGTAAATAATATCACGCTTTCCTACGATAATTATATCTGGATCTTTGATGAAGAAGATTATAAGCTGAAGAAGATTGATGAAGAAGGTAAACTCTTACTTGCCACTATAGATTGGAGAATGTTATTTGATACAGTTCCTGCACCTGTTAAGATCATTGACAAGGATAATTTTGTGTACGTGTACGACCCGTTGAAAGGTTTTTATATTTTTGATTATTACGGTGGATTTAAAAACAGGCTTGCGTTTTTAAACTGGACCAATGTAGAAGTGAACGGAACCACCGTTTACGGTTTTGGCGATAATAAATTATACAGTTACCAGCTTAAATCTTTGCAGTTAAAAGAATATAAACTGCCCGCATTTTTCGGAAAATTCATATCCATAAAAGCGATGAATGGAAAAGTGTACCTGCTTAACGAGAAGGGACTTGATATTTACCAGATAAAATAATCTTATTTATTCAATATTGCGGCCAGTTCTTTATCCCATTTTCCGGTCTTGCCATATTCAACCACCCGATCAATTTCTTTACCATCTTTCATTACAATAATGGTAGGCACATTGGTGATGTTGAACGCCTTCGCAATATTGCCCAATGAATTTTTTTCGCGGTTAACGCCAAAAAAAGTAATTGCTTCATCCGGCACCCCGGTTTTTTCCTGCAGCGTAAAAAATTTAGGTACTATAAACTGGGTGTCTTCGCACCAGGTTCCGCCAAAAACAACGAACTGGTATTTTCCTTTTGATCTTTCAAAAGCATTGAGTGTTGCAGTATCGGGCCTATAACCAGCCTGGTTTTGCTTATACCATTTAAATGCGGTATCATTTTGTATCAGGTATTTATTCACAATGCCTCTGGCTACTTTTACTTCAGGATGTTTGGGGTCCTGGCTGGCTTCATACTGGGCCTGTGCAAACAGCCCGGTGGATGCAGCAATAAAAAATAAAAAAGGCAGTAAATATTTTTTCATACCAATAATTTTGAAAGGAATTTTTAAAAGATAAATATCGCATCAAAAAATCAGCCGCGCCGGGTTTTTATGTTAATTGCTGGTTATACAAAAAGTTGTCGGCTTGAGCCTGACAACTCTTAAATATCAGTTTATAAGTCAGCTTTCAATTCGTTTAAAAAACTTTTCAGCTTTTTTAAAGATTCTATCAAGGCAAATTTTTCATCTGCTCTTTTATTCTGCTTTAAAAATTCCTTGGCACCTTCAAGTGTATATTTTCTTTCACGAAGTAAATGATAGATCAGTTTCAGGTTCTTAATATCCTCCGGGCGAAACAACCTGTCGCCTTTTCCATTCTTACGTGGTTTTAAAATATCAAATTCGTTTTCCCAAAACCTGATCAGCGATTGGTTTACCTTAAACATGTTGGCTACAATACCAATGGCATAATATTTCTTTTCAAAAAGTATGGCATCTTCCGGCACTTCTATCAGGTCCGCACCTGATTCTTTTTCTTTAAGGCTTACCCGGCCACGGGTCAATTTTTTATTATCCCCCTTTGCCTTTATTTCTTCAGGTTTAGGTTTCTCCAATATAACAGCCTTTTGCTCCGGCTTTGGGGGAACCGGTAATTCATCAAATGCAAAAGATATTTGTTGTAAGGCCATAATTAAAATTAATCAAAACTTTTGGCACTGCCAGTGGCTGCAATTTTCAGGACACGGTCATATTGTTCAGCATTCAGGTCATTAAAGAAAAAGTAAACCGGGTCAACCGGGATACCGTTAATATGCACTTCATAATGGCAGTGCGGCCCGGTGCTTGCCCCGGTACTACCCACCCAGCCAATAACTTCTCCGCGTTTTACACTCTGCCCCTGTCTTGCTTTTATTCTTACCATGTGCATATATTCGGTTTCATATCCATAACCATGATTAATAATTACATGGTTACCGGTTCCTGTACCAGCCCCGGCTTCAATCACCACACCATCACCGGTGGCATAAATAGGCGTTCCTTGCGGAGCCGTAAAATCAAGCCCGTTATGCATTTTGGCAATACCGTAAATGGGATGAATGCGCATACCAAAACCGCTGGCGATCCGGGTAAGTTGTTTGTTGCTTACAGGCTGTATAGCCGGTATAGAGGCCATTTTTGTTTCCTGGTTATTAATGAGTTTTTCAATACTGTTGTAACTCTCAAACTGGTAGGCAACCCTCGATGAAATATTATTAAGCGTTTTTGCAATTTCAGAACCCAGTTCATCTTCACCCAATAAATTCACTTTGGCAATTTCCTTTTTCTTTTCAATAGATTTTGTGCGGGCACTATCCGATATGGGATTGGCTTCAAAAATAGAACGGTAAACATCATTATCCCTTTTCTCCAGGTCGGCCATCTGCTGTTGCAAGGTTTTGGTTTTGCCTGCCAGTGTATTATAATTGTCTTTGATAATCTCGTATTTCAGTTCAGCCTCTTTATCAATAGCCCGAGGGAAAAAATTATTGTAGATATAGATAACGATAGCAGAGGTAACTAAAGCCGCCGAAATAAAACCAAATACCCGCAACAGCTTTACCCGAAGCGGTGTGACCAACTTCTCATACCGCAGGGTATGCGTATTATAGTAGTATTTGATCTTTTTCATGCTTAATTTCCAGTTCCCTCTCCCTTGGAGAGGGGTTGGGGTGAGGTCGCTTTTTCATACCTTTGCAACCGTTGAACAAAAGTTTACAAATATAGCCCCATAAATAACAAAAATCAACCCATTTAAACATTTGGTATATGATGACGAGTGCTGAGATCAGACAACAATTTCTTGACTTTTTTAAATCGAAGGAACATGTGATCGTTCCTTCTGCTCCTATTGTGATAAAGAACGACCCTACACTGTTATTCACCAATGCAGGTATGAACCAGTTTAAAGATTATTTCCTGGGCAATAAACAGGCACCCAACAAACGGGTCGCCGATACACAAAAATGTTTACGGGTTAGTGGTAAGCACAACGACCTGGAAGAAGTTGGTGTAGATACCTACCACCATACCATGTTTGAAATGCTGGGCAACTGGAGCTTTGGCGATTACTTTAAAAAAGAAGCCATTGCGTGGAGCTGGGAACTGCTTACTGATGTTTACAAATTAGACAAGGATAAATTATACGTTACCATTTTTGAAGGTGATAATAAAGAAGGTTTACCCAAGGATGAAGAAGCTTTTAATGAATGGAAAAAATACATTGCCGAAGACCGCATTTTGCTCGGTAATAAAAAGGATAATTTTTGGGAGATGGGTGATACCGGCCCCTGTGGCCCGTGTACAGAAATACATGTTGATTGCCGGAGTGATGAAGAAAGAAAAACCGTTGGTGGAAATACATTGGTAAACAACGACCATCCGCAGGTAATCGAGATATGGAATAATGTATTCATCCAGTTTAACCGGAAAAAAGATGGCAGCCTCGAAGAATTACCGGCAAGGCACGTAGATACCGGGATGGGATTTGAAAGATTGGTAAGGGTGATACAACAAAAGCAAAGTAATTACGATACGGATGTTTTTACAGGAACGATTGAGGCAATAAGTAAAAAAGTAAATAAAGTATATAAGGCTGGCGATGATAAAGAGAGCATTGCATTTAGGGTTATTGCCGATCATATCCGTGCTATCAGCTTTACCATTGCTGATGGACAACTTCCTTCAAACACAGGCGCAGGTTATGTTATACGCCGCATATTACGCAGAGCGGTTCGGTATTACTATTCTTATTTAGATTATAAGCAACCGCTGTTACACCAGTTGTTACCGGTTATTGCAAAGCAGTTTGAAAATGTTTTTCCGGAGTTGATACAGCAATTGGATTTTGTAAGTAAAGTGGTGAAGGAAGAAGAAGATGCTTTTTTGAGGACGGTTGATAATGGCTTGTCAATGCTTGACCAGGCGTCCAAAAATATTACCGGTGAAGAAGCGTTTAAATTGTACGACACATTTGGTTTTCCACTCGATCTTACCAAACTGGTAGCAACAGAAAAAGGGCTAAAAGTTGATGAAAAAGGGTTTGAAGTAGAAATGCAAAAACAAAAAGACCGTAGCCGTTCTGCTGCAGTTTTAGATACTGAAGATTGGGTTACTGTAAATGATATTCCTTCTTCAAAATTTGTTGGCTATGATTCTTTAGAAACAAAAGCAAAGATTGTTAAGTACCGCAAAGTAACCGGTAAAGGAAAAGAACTTTACCAGATCATTTTAGACCAAACGCCTTTTTATGCCGAAAGTGGCGGGCAGGTTGGAGATAACGGCTCCCTCTCCTTTGGAGTTCATGAGCAAAGCGAAGTGAACGAGCGTAGCTCACGGGGTGAGGTCAACATTATAGATACAAAAAAAGAGAACGATCTCATTATTCATTTTGCAGAATCTATTCCTGTTGATTTAAGCGGCGAAGTAATTGCAAGTGTGGATGCAGCAAGAAGAAAAGATATTACCCTCCACCACAGTGTTACACATTTAATGCATGCCGCCCTGCGTAATGTATTGGGTAAGCACGTAGCACAAAAAGGTAGCCTTGTAAATAAAGAACACCTGCGTTTCGATTTCAGTCATTTTGCAAAAGTTACGGATGAAGAAATTCTGGCTGTTGAAAAATTAGTGAATGAAAAGATAAGAGATAATATTCCGGTTGTAATACAATCAATGAATAAAGATGAAGCCGTTGCAATGGGCGCCATGGCTTTGTTTGGCGAAAAATATGGCGATGTGGTGCGGGTTGTCATTATGGATCAAGGCTACTCCCTTGAATTATGTGGCGGTACTCATGTGGGCAGTACCGGCGAACTGGGATTGTTTAAAATAAAACATGAATCTGCTGTAGCTGCCGGTGTAAGAAGGATAGAAGCTGTATGTGGCAAAGCCGCAGAAGATTTAATTAATAACACATTCGTGGAAATCGGTGTAATTAGTGGCTTACTAAAACATCCGAAGGATGTGGCTAAGTCCATTGAAAACCTGCAGTCAGAAAATGCTTCGCTAAAAAAACATATTGAAGCGTTGGAAGCAAGGCAATTAGTCATCATCCGCAACGAACTGCTGCAAAAAGATGAGATCATCAATAATGTAACTTTTGTTGGAGAAGTTATTGAGGTAAGCAATGCTGATGCTTTAAAGAAACTTTGTTTTGACCTAAAGAATAAATTGCACGATCATGTAGTGGTGCTTTGCGCCAATATTGATGGTAAACCTTTTGTTGCTATCAGCATTAGTGATACCGTTGTTGTTGCAAAAAATTTGGATGCCGGAAAAATAATTAAAGAACATGTGGCGCCATTAATAAAAGGCGGTGGTGGTGGACAAAAGAATCTTGCAACAGCAGGCGGACAGGATGCGGGGGGGTTAAGAGGCGTTATTGATAAAGTAAAATCATTATTGTACTCTACTTAGATGCATATAGTTTTAGAGACACCCCGCCTTATACTTCGTCGGATAACGCTTGCCGATGCCCCGTTAATTCTGGACCTTAACAGCGATCCTGAAATTGTAAAATATGTGGATGAGCCAACATTAAAAACTGTTGAGCAGGCCGAAGAAATAATCGCCAACATCATCTTACCCCAATACAAAAACAACCTTGGCCGCTGGGCCATACATACAAAGGATGATATGGATTTTATTGGCTGGTGCGGTTTAAAATACCGACCCGAACTGGATGAGATCGACCTGGGTTACCGCCTGGTACAAAAAGCATGGGGTATAGGTTATGCAACTGAAGCAGCGCAGCATAGCCTGCAATATGGTTTTAAGGTCCTTGATCTTAAACTCATCACCGGCAGGACGCATATAGAAAACCTGGCTTCTATAAAAGTGCTGGAGAAAATAGGCATGGATTTTATCAGTGAAGGAGTGGTTGATAATTGCCCGGTAAGAACCTATACCAAATCGAATCCCAATCCGTGTAATTAGTGTAACCCGTTCAATTCGTGTTTAAAAAATGTTAAAGCAAAAAAAATAATCTGCGAAATATTTCGTATTTAAGAAAAAGTCATTAGATTTGTACTACTAAACATTTCGTACATAAAATATTAAGCCATGAAAAAAATTGTTTTTACTGCTGCTGCCCTATGTTTTGCAGCTTTTACAACCACCCTTACCGCACAGGATGATAAAGGGGAGAAAGGAGAAAAGGGTGATAAAGGAAAAAAAGAAACGCAGGAGATCATCATTCGTAAAAAAGGTGAAAAAGATACCAAAATAACTGTAGAAATTAAAGGGGATGCTATTACCATTAATGGTAAACCTTTAACCGAATTTAAGGATGATGAGGTAACTATTAATAAAAGAAATATTATTATCCGGGATGGAAAAGGTGGAACGAGGTTCCAGATGTCTCCAGGCGATTTGGAAGGTCTGAGCCTTTGGAATAGCGACATGGGTGGATCGGGTGCCTTCCTGGGCGTAACTACCAATGCTTCCGGTGATGATAAAGAAGGAATGCATAAAGGAGCAGAAGTAACCAATGTAACCAGCGGCAGTGCTGCGGAAAAAGCCGGTTTAAAAAACGGGGATGTAATTGTAAAGATCAACGACAAAAAAGTGGAAGATCCCGAATCTTTATCAGAAGTAGTAAGTGCTTTTAAACCAAAAGACGAAGTAACCGTTTATTATAAACGTGATGGAAAAGAAAGTTCAGCAAAAGCTATTTTAGGCGAACGTAAAGAATCAACATCAATGGCTTATTCCTTTAGCGGCCCAGATGGTATGACGAGGTCATTTTCTATGCCCCGCATGCGGGTAGAGCCAAAAATCGAGATGGGAGATATGTCACCGAGAGTTTGGGGCAACGGTTCTTCTGACAATAATTTTGAATTTTTTACTGATTCATATCCCCGTCAGCAAAAGTTGGGTTTAAAAATTCAGGATACAGAAGATGGCAATGGTATAAAGGTTCTGGATGTAGATAAAGATTCGCCTGCCGAAAAAGCGGGGCTAAAAAAAGATGATGTGGTAACAGAAATAGGCGGCAAAAAAGTTATCAATACAGATGAAGCACGTGAGCAGTTGCATGATAACGCAGAAAAATCTGCTTACACTATTAAAGCTAACCGCAACGGCAGCACCATGAGTTTCGATATTAAAATTCCTAAAAAATTAAAGACAGCTAATTTATAAGCCATGAATAAGCTGGAAAGCGTTCTGGAAAATTCCAGGACGCTTTTTTTGTGGGCTAAGCGCATAAAAGAGAAAAAGAGTTGAAAGTATTTTCCTCCTTTCCCCTTCTGAGCCTGTCGAAGAATGTCTGCTTAGCCTAAATTTCCTCTTAGCTCATTGCCCATTGTAAACTACCTTTGCCCCCGTGATACAAAACGACAAATACCAGGTAGTAATTGGATTGGAAGTGCATACCCAGTTACTTACTCAAAGCAAATTATTTTGTGGTGATAGTGCGGCTTTCAGTACAGATCCCAATACACATATCAGTCCCATTACACTGGCGCACCCCGGCACTTTGCCTAAGATGAATACAAAGGCCATTGAGTATGCGATCAAATTAGGGCTTGCCTTAAACTGCGATATTGAACAGCATAATTATTTTGCCCGAAAAAATTATTTTTATCCCGATCTGCCCAAAGGTTACCAGGTTTCGCAACACACAACACCTATCTGTAAAAATGGATTTGTGGCGATTAAGGTTGCTGATACAGAAAGAAACATCAAACTAAACAGGATCCATATTGAAGAAGATGCCGGAAAGAGTTTGCATGATGTTGATGAAAACTATACATCCATTGATTTAAACAGGGCCGGTGTTCCGCTATTGGAAATTGTAAGCGAACCAGATATGCATAATAGTGATGAAGCATTCGCCTACATCACCGAATTACGCAAACTGGTTACCTGGCTGGGCATTTGCGATGGCAATATGGAAGAAGGCAGTATGCGTTGCGATGCCAATATTTCCATCCGCCTGAAAGGTGATACCAGGCTGGGCACCCGTGTTGAAGTAAAAAACCTAAACAGCATACGCAATGTAAAAAGAGCCATTGATGTGGAAGTGGAGCGTTTAATTGGTTTGGTTGAAAATAACGAAACGATCATACAGGAAACCAGGAGTTATAATGCAGATAACAACAGTACTTTTTCCTTACGTTCAAAAGAAGATGCCGATGACTACCGTTATTTTGCTGAGCCTGATCTTACGCCATTTCAGATAACAGATGATTACCTGGTGCAAATAAAAAACGGGCTGCCTGTTTTACCCAATGCCTTGAAAAAAAAGTATATAGATGAGTTGAAGCTTTCGGACTATGATGCGGCTGTGCTATGTGACGATAAGGAACAGTCAGACTATTTTGAAGAAGTAATTAAACATACCAATAATTACAAAGCCGTTGCCAACTGGTTATTGGGGCCTGTTAAAAGTCATTTGAACGACAACAATATTTCGTATAAAACGTTTTCTTTACCGGCAACAAAGTTGGCCGCATTGATTACCCTTGTTGAAACAGGCAAATTGAATTTTGGGGTTGCATCTGGTAATATATTTTCAGCATTATTAGATCAGCCAGAAAAACAACCACTGCAGATTGCAACTGAATTGAATTTAATACAGGAAAGTGACAGTACTTCTATTGAACAATGGGTGGATGAAGCCATTGCCAGTATGCCGGATAAATTAAAACAATACCAGTCGGGTAAAAAAGGATTGATTGGTTTATTTGCAGGTGAAGTAAAAAAACGCAGTAAAGGAAAAGCCGACATGCAAATAGTGACCGGTATTTTAGAAAAAAAATTAAACAATTAACAGATGAAAAAATTATTTCCTGCAGTAGTTATTGCTGCCTTTTTATTTTCCTGTAATGCCGGAGGCAATAAGGAAAAATTCAGTGTTGATGGAGAAATAAAAGGTATTGCTGATCAAAAGATCTACCTCGAAGAATTATACTTCAGTGCAAAGCAGCCCGAGGTTTTGGATACAGCAGAAATAAAAAAAGGAAAGTTTACCGTGGAAGCATTGGCACCTGAAGAAGGCTTATTTCGCCTGAGAACCGAAGATGGTAAAAATGCTTACCTCTTTGTAAGTGAAGCCGGTAAAATAAACTTCACAGCAGACCTGGATAAACCGGAGACTGCCAATCTTTTTTTCAGCGGGGCAGCAAATAGTTCTTTAAAAAAGCTGCTTATTCATGCCGATAGTATCGGCTTACTTATCTCTAATAAAACCAGGTTGGCTGCTGAGCTTACCAAGGCCGGTATAAAAGAAACCGACAGTGCATTTATAGTTGTTTCTAATGACCTGACTTCTTTAAATGATAATTTCACTAAATATTGTTTCGCATTTGGTGATACTGCCAAAAGCCCTGTGGTGGCTTTGTTTGCTTCAACCATGGCCCCCGTTGCTATCACTAAATTTGAAATTCCTTTAAACAACCTGGCTAATCGTTTTCCAAATTATAAGGGTATTGCCGAGGCACAGGCTTATGTAAAAACACAGGCAACTGCACAAGCAAAACCTCAAACTAAAACACCTGCGGCCATTGGTGATATTGCACCGGAGTTAACCATGAATGATGTTGACGATAAACCTTTCTCCTTAAGCCAGTTGCGTGGAAAATATGTTTTGGTAGATTTTTGGGCAAGTTGGTGCGGCCCTTGCCGTGGCGAGAATCCAAATGTTGTTGCTGCTTACAACCAGTTTAAGGACAAAAATTTTACGGTACTTGGTGTATCACTTGATAATAATAAAGAGGCCTGGATAGAAGCCATTAAAGAAGATAAACTGAACTGGAAGCATATCAGCGATCTAAAAAAATGGAGTAGTGCTGCTGTTGGCATGTATGGATTTGATGGGATACCTTATAATGTATTGATTGATCCACAGGGTAAAATTATTGCCATTGGTTTAAGAGAAAGTGCATTACAGCATAAACTGGCAGAAGTTTTAAAATAGCTGCTGCTTTCTTAAATAACATGATTAAAAAATCCCGGCTGCAATGGTAGCCGGGATTTTTAATGCTTATTTACAAAGCATATTTTCTAGTTCGTATTGTAAAATGTAAACTCTTTTTACAAAAGTGTTGCAATAAGCTTCACATTTCACTTGCCAAGATATACCCGGACATACATTTGCTGTTCAATAATAAAACATGCTATATTTATTTATTGTTGCAATTTCAAATACTTAATCAATACCATTAATTTTTTAAGTGGCATAAGTATGGATATTTGTAAGTATCCAGGTAAAGTATGGAATAGTTATACCCCAATGCTATATGTTGATTTAATAAAAAACTCCGGCCAAATAAATGACCGGAGTTTATATTAAAACTTAATTATAATATTAATAACCCGGGTTTTGGGCATAATTTGTATTGGTTTGTGTTTCACTTTGTGGTATTGGCCATAGAAACCGGTAATCAGCATAAGGAAATGGTGTAACTGCAGTGGTATACGAAGCACTACCTGCAGCACAATTGTACATGGAAAAGATAGATGCCCCCACACCAATTTTAGCAGGAATGCCGCCAACATTAAAAATAGCATCAGTTGCGTTGCGATGAATATCAGCCCATCTTTTTCCCTCACCTATAAATTCAATCCTGCGCTCTTTTAATACCGCAGCGATAAATGCATTAGCATCAGCAAATGAAGCGGCAGTATATGTCAAAGCAGGAGGAGTAGTAAAAGTGCCTGGCCCTCCGGGCAAAGCTCTGTTTCTTACCTCATTCAATAATTGCAATGCTTTCGGAGTAACTCCATTTTGTCTCCCTTCTGCTTCTGCCAGAGTAAGTAACACCTCTGCATAGCGAATCATTGGAGCTGGATCAGTACTTGTTGTAGGATCAATATATTTTGTTGATACATAATTTGCCGAAGCACCTGTACCAATCACGCTCATTAGATTTCTTCTTAGATCTGTGCAAAGAAATTCAGGTAAATTGAATACAATCGGGCTAACTCTAACAATACCTCTTCCACCAATAGATGTGTTGCCAAGCATATTTGCCAAAGCACCGTTTACGCCACCATTATCTGTAGCAGAGTTTCTGATAGAGAAAATTGTTTCATTTCCCTGCCAACCACCGGCAGTAAAAGGAGTTAAAGGAGATGTTTCGAGTTTCCAGCCTCCTATTGGGCTTACAAAACCGGGATATGCGATTAACGTTGGGGTTGCAGGTACAAGTTTAGCCCCCTCAACAATTACGTTTGGCCAATCACCCATATGTAATCTTACACGCATTTTTAAAGCAATGGCTGCAGCTTTAGTAGTACGATACGTTTTGTTTGTAGAAGTATTAACGGGAGCTGGTGCAGTGGCTGTTGTAGCTGGCAAATTTGCCTCTGCAAAATCCAGGTCGGCTAATATTTTTGTGTAGCCATCAGCAACTGTTGTTCTTGTTTTGGACTTAGCTAAGGTTGAAGTTGCATCATTATTAATTCCAAAATCACGATATATGATCCCAAGCTGGCTTCCATTTCCATCCCGGAAAGGGCGTGCAAAATGTATCAATAGTTCATGATGAGCCATTGCACGTAAAAAACGACATTCAGCTATGTATTCATTGCCTAAAGCTGAACTTACAACCCCACTTGTTATTGCTCCATTAACTCCTTCAATAGTTAAATTCGCTTTGTTAATCAGACCGTACAAGGTTTGGAACATGTAGTCATTATTACCTGAAGATGTATTGTAAGTACTTTCATAAGTAATGGCATAAAAGGTAACAAAGGTTAACATATCCTCCCCCCTCATATCCCCCTGTTCTATACTGGCAGCTCCAAACGGGTAACCTCTAACAGCTCCACCGGCATAAAATCCAGATTGTGCAGCATCATACACGCCATTTACAGCAGCCTCAATTCTATCTACAGATGTAAATGTGGTAACATCAGTTAATGAGTTGTAAGGCCCTATGTCCAGCGTTTTTTTGCAGGAGGTGTTAAAACCCAGCATAAAAGCTGCGATTAAAATGCCTGATATTAATTTATTCATAAATTTCATTTTATTAATTTTTATTGACTTTAATTAGAATCCAACATTTAACCCAAAAGTAAATGTTCTTAACTGTGGCACTGAAGAGTTATCAATTCCAGTCTCGGTAGTATTTTCCGGATCAATTCCTTTGTATTTTGTCCATATAAATAAATTTTGACCCTGAACATACCAGCGCATAGATTTCACTATTCCTTTCGATGCTGTTTCCAGTCTTTTATTATCAACAGTATAAGAAAATATAAGATTTTGTAGTCTCAGGAAATCGCCTTTCTCAAGAAACCTGTCATTAAGCTGGCCATTTAAATTAACGAGGTTATCACGTCCATAATACAATTTAGGAACATTGGTAACTTGCCCGGGTTTAGTCCACCTGTCTAAAACTTCTATGCCATTATTTACAAATCCCTGGCTATTCAACACTTCCTGACTGGTTAAATTGTAAACATAATTACCACCGCTGTAACGGAAAAACACTTCCATTGAAAATTGGTTATACTTAAAGGTATTAGTGAAACCCCCATACCAGGTTGGTAAGGGCGAGCCCACGATATACCTGTTTCCTAATGTGGTGGCCACTCCTAAATTTGGATCATCTTTATTGATAGCATAATAGTAACCGGCAGCTGCACCCGGCACGTTATTATATTGCACCATACTCCCATCCTCTTTATACCACATTGGATTACCGTTGGCGGAATTTACACCTGCAGATTTATATCCATAAAATGCATTAACAGGATTATTAAGCCTTAAAATATTAAAAGTTCCGTTATTAGGGCCGGCAACAGGTAATTCAACCTGTCCGTCAGCTAAACTAAGCACTTTGTTGGAGGAAGAAGTAAAGTTAGCATCTACTCTCCAGGAAAAAGCTTTCCCATTAATCAATTGTGCTCCCAATTCTATCTCTACTCCCTTATTTTCCATTGCACCTATATTTTTTGTAATTACGCCTCCGGGAATACCAAAAGACGGGGGTTGTTGTACATCCAGCAACTGATTGTCATTCTTATTCTTAAAAACATCAAATGATAAATTGAAACGGTTTTTGCCAAAAGCCATATCAAAACCATAGTTTATTTTTTTTGCGGTTTCCCAGCGGATACTGGTATTGCCAATCAGGTTAGTTGAAAGACCAGATGCACCCCCATAAGGGGCAGCACCATATGTACTTAAATAAGGAAACCTACCTGCCGGTTCGTTACCAACTTCCGCATAGCTACCTCTTAATTTAAGGTCGTCAATAAACTTATTAAGCCCTGTTTTGTCCCACCATTTTTCTTCACTTACTCTCCAGCCTAAAGAGCCTCCATAGAAATTACCATACTGATTTCCTTTCGGTAAGCTACCCAACCCATCGCGGCGTATGGAAAATTGTACGAAATATTTATTACCAAAATCATAATTAAACCTTCCGAAATAAGATTGGTAACCTCTTTTACCGTAAAAACCACCTGAAAATTGATTTACATAGGTATTGGTTATAAGATTATTTGTTTGAAAAAACGGATCAGAAATTGTTGATGCCTGTCCATTAAAATTTTGCACAATGGAACGCTGCATTTCTATACCCCCGACTAATGATGCTGTATGACGCTTATACATCTTGTTAAGTGTTGCATAGTTTTGCCATGTTAAAATGGTTGATTGTAAATTCTGCTCGAAAATTGTACCTCCTGAACTTCTACCATCTCCATGAATCTTATCAAGGCTTTGAAAATCTACCCCTGTTTGATAATCAACTGCCGCCTGGGTTCTGATAGCTATCCCTTTAACTGGAGTAATTTCTAAAAACAAATTATCAATAACCCTTGTACGTTGATTATTAAAAATATTTTTATCAAGTACGTAAGCAATATTGGTATAATTATTTTCAATAACCCTGGTGTTTGCACCCGATCCTAAAGCCGCATTATCTGCAGTAATATTATAACCTGTTGGATGGGTAGAGCTGTATATAGGTACATTTGGTAATGCCCTTAAAGCGCCTGCCATGGCACCACTTAATGAGTTACCTCCATTGTTTTGGTCATTATCTTCATTGCGTGTTAATGTTATATTATTACCAAACTTAAAATACCTGTTTGGTTTATGTTCCATATTGGATCTAAAACTATAACGCCTGTTATAATTTGTTCTAACAATACCTTCCTGCGAAAGGTAACTTATTGACATATAGTAAGTAGATTTATCTGAACCCCCAGCCGCCGACACAGTATGGCTTTGTACAAATGGATTTTTATTGAAAACATTATCAAACCAATTAGTATTGGTGTTATTCGCATCTGCAAAGGCACCGTTTGCCAGGTTTGCATTCTTTAATTTCTCGTTTGAAATAGTAATAAAATCCGTTGCGCCCAATAATTGAGGGATCCTGAAAGCATTACTGAAGCCCATATACATATCGTAGTTTACGTTAAGCTTGCCGCTTTTACCTTTTTTGGTGGTAATCAGTATAACCCCGTTTGATGCCCGCGAACCATAAATAGCTGCGGCGGCGCCATCTTTTAAAACTTCATAAGATTCAATATCAGCAGGATTAATATCGCCGAGTACATTATTGTTGGCCACACTTGAATTACTTCCGGAAAAAGTGGGAATACCATCCAGAACTATTAATGGATCCCGTCCCTGGGTTATGGAGTTAACTCCCCGAATACGAATACGAGGAGCAGCACTTACCAAGCCTGAACCTGAAACAACCTGAACACCGGAAATCCTTCCTGCTAATTGCCTGTCAAAACTGGTGGTTGCCAAAGAAGCGACTTTATCCCCACCAACTCTACCTACTGAGCCGGTAACCTTTGCCTTTTGCTGTGTACCATAGCCCACTACCACCACTTCTTCCAGGCTGCTGTTTTTTGCTTTTAATGATACATTAACTGTTGTCAGTGTCGCAACAGATTTAGATTGGGTCTCAAAATTTACGTTTGAAAAATTAAGTGTTTTAACAGCAGCCGGAAGTGAAATGCTAAAGTTTCCGTCTATATCTGTCTGCGTTCCCTGTTTTCCATCCGCACTTGCAACAGTAACCCCTTCAACAGGCAGCCCTTTATCATCGGTAACTTTACCACTTACTGTTCGATTCTGGGCGGCGGCGTGTAGTACAAATACAAATACAGCCGTTAAGATTAAAATCAATTTTCTCATTTGCATATAGTTTATGGCGACAAATATAATTCACATTCCCTGTAATAATCAAATACTTTGACACTTTTATTAGCCTTTAAGCTGCTTTTCTTTTTGGGCCACTGCGTAAAAGCATTCTTTTGCAATAGTTTGAAAATATTATATTATTTACAACTGTTTTGTAATATCATTTTTTACGTGCTTTTTTGGAGCTAATAACAGCAATAAAACGGGCAATAAAACCAGGTTGGTTAATGTTGCTACCAATAGTGTTACAGAAGTAAGCCAGCCCAGGGCAATAGTACCTCCAAAACCGCTTCCGCAAAAAATTATAAAGCCAGCAATTAATACCAATGCAGTATACACAATGCTGAGGCCAGTATTTTTTATGGTAGCACTTACTGTTTCAGCAACATTATTATTATAAACCGGCAGTTCCTGCTTATAATTGACCAAAAACCTGATGGTGATATCCACAGCAATCCCCAAAGCCACACTAAATACCAATACAGTGGAAGGTTTTAACGCCACGCCAACCCAACCCATAATACCGGCAGTAATTACAAGCGGGATAAGGTTGGGTATTAATGAACATAGTAAGATACGGACAGATTTAAACAGGTACAGCATACAAAAGGCAATTAAAAGAAATGCCCAAAAAATACTGTCTTTTAAGCCATTCACAATAAAGCGGCTGCCTTCTAAAAAAGTAATACTGGTGCCGGTGAGTTGTATTTTGTAAGCTGTTGTATCAAAAAGTTCGGTTGCTTTTTGTTGTATCCCACTTAATAAAGCAGGCAGTTTTTCCGTTCCAATATCTGCCATACTCATGCTGATACGGAGGTATTGCTCGCTGGAATCTATAAATGAACCCATTAATTTGATGGTGGCAGAATCGGATGCCGTCATCTCATTATTTTGCTTACGTGCATTCAACTGCAGCATTTGCTTGTGCAGGTCGTATAATGGATTGCCAAAAGCCGGAAGTGTATAAGTAGAATCTCCCTGTCCTTCGCTGGCAGCCTGGTAAAAGAACTTAATGCCATCAACCACCGAAAGCGGCTTGGCAATATCAGGTTGCTTTGCCAAAAAGGAATCCTGAAAAAAAGCGATCTGGTGAATATCTGTTTTAGCACTCAAAATACCTTTTGGCTTTTTTGTATCAATTACAATCTCGAGTGGCATTACACCACCGAAGTTTTTTTCAAAAAATTTAAGATCGGTGTACACTTTATCTGTCTTGGGCAGATCATCTACGATATGAGAAACGCTTTTTAATTTAAAAATGCCAATTACTGAAAAGATCAGGACTACCGCAGTTGTAATATATACCGGCATTTTGTGGTTCATAACCCAGCTTTCTATCCGCAATAAAAAAGCGGTGATCCATTTATTGTTAAGGTATTTCGTTTGTGCGGCTTTTGGTGGCGGCAAATAGCTTAACGCAGCAGGCAGCAAAATAAAAGATACCACAAAAATGATCATGATACTTATACCTGCCACTACACCAAATTCCTGCAGGATAGCACTCCTGGTTAAAGCAAAAACGGCAAAGCCAATGGCTGCTGTTAAATTACAGAACAGGGTTACCACGCCCATCTTGCTTACCATATCTACCAGTGATTTTTCCTTATCGCCATGTTTAATGTAGGAGCTGTGGTATTTATTAATAAAGTAAATGCAGTTTGGTATCCCTATCACTACTACCAGGCAGGGAATTAAAGCTGTAAGCAAGGTGATCTGGTAGCCGCATAAATACAAAACACCCACACTCCATATAACACCCAAAATCACTACCAGCAAAGAAAGCAGGGTTGTACTTATTGATCTGAAAAAGAGTAAAAGTATGAGCGCACTTAATAATAAAGACCCAAATAAAAAGTATTTCATTTCATGTTGAATACGGTCGGAAACCACTGTACGTATCAATGGCAAGCCGCTGAGATGTACTTCTGTTTTTGTTCTTTCTTCAAATGCTTTTACAACTTTAGTGATGTTGTTGACTACTTCAGTGCGCCCTTTTGAATTAAGTACTTCTTTATTGATGCGAACCCCCATCAGGTAAGTTTTTGTATTGGGATTGTAAAGTCTGTCGCGGTAAAAAGGCAGGTTAAAAAATTCGGCTGCTGCCAGGTCCAGTTCTGCCTGTGTTATAATGGAATCTGAAAATATTTTATGTGCAACCATTTTTTGCGTAACCGAATCTTTAATAAGATCAACAGCAGAAGGAATACTTAAAATGTCTTCAACATATTTCACTTTTTTTAATTCCCTGAAAAGTTCGGTGTAAGCATTAAATGTTTTTAAAGTAAACAGGCTGTCGGTTTGTATTCCGGTAACCAGCAGATTCCCGTCATCCCCAAATTTTTGTTTAAAGGATATGTATTCCCTGTATTTGGGATTATCTGTTGGAATGGCCCTGGCAAATTCGTAGCTGAGTTTAACTTTGCTTGCATAAAAACCCATCACAACAGTTACCAGTAATAAAAGTATAAGTAAAGGGCCCCTGAACTTAAGTACGAATTTTGCTAAATGCTGCCACATAATTAATAATGATTTAAGAATTGATAATCAATAACTATGCAAATAAAATCTATTTGCAGCTAATTGCTTGAATAAGCTGCACCAATGTTCAGTATTTTTGAAAAGTAGCCGGTAGGATTGTTAATTCGTTAAAACGTTAATCCGTTAATTGGTCAATACGTTTAAACGGATTAACGGATATACGGATTAACTTTTTAACCACAGCATGACACATAAAACCAAAGGTATAGTACTGAGGAGTATTAAATATGGCGAAACCAGCCTGGTGGTTACCATATTTACCGAGTTGTTTGGCGTACAGACATATATGGTTAATGGCGTACGTACTTCAAAAAAATCGGCGTCAAAGGCCAATCAATTTCAGCCCACTGCCATTTTAGACCTGGTTGTTTACCACAGCGAGAACAAATCCATGCAACGTATAAAAGAATTCTCCTGGGCCATATTATATTCAACGCTGTTAAGTAATGTTATCAAAAACAGTATTGCTTCCTTTATGGCCGAACTGGTACAAAAATGTTTGAAGCAGCCTGAACCCAATACCGACCTGTATAATTTTTGTGAAGAATCTTTTTTACAGCTCGACCAGGCAAACAGTACGATCACGGCCAATTTTGCCTTGTTCTTTATCCTGCATCTTACTTATTTCTTCGGATTCAGGATGACGGATAATTTCAGCGGCGATAGCCCCATACTGGATCTGCAGGAAGGGCATTTTATTGATCATCAGCCAATTCACCCGTATTTTATAGATGGTAAAAATGCGGATCTTACCGCACAGTTATTAAAAGTGATGCAACCATATGAGCTGGAAGAATTTAAACTGAACCGGGAACTGAGGCGTCAATTATTATTAAGATACCTGGAATATTATGCATTACACATTCCGGATTTTGGACAACTAAAAACATTAATGGTGCTGCATGAGGTATTATAATATCCGTTTTACAGAACTTTGATCATTCATCTGCAAATTTTCCGTGCCTTCGATCAATACTATGCCCGGTTGTTTTCCTTTTTCAAAACTACCCAGGCTGCTATCCATTTGCAGGGCTTTGGAACCATTGCTGGTGGCCCATTTTAATAATGTTTCCAGGTGCAGGCCCTTAAAATTCTCCTGTAGTGTTTTCATCTCTGCCAAAATACTTAACCCGTCATTAGAAGCAAGACTATCGGTTCCCAAAACAATATTACCTGTTTCCTGCATCAGCATCTTCACATCGGGCAGCGTGTTACTGATGTATAGATTAGCGTTAGGGCAAAGGCAAAGGAAAGTTGCATGTTGCCCGTCTGCAGAACCATGTGGGTTGTTCGTTGTTCGTTTTACAAACGATAAGTCTGCTGCAGATGTGCAAACATTATGAACCAAAATGATTGATTGTTCTTTTGTAAAATGTGGCAGCCATGTTTGTAAGCTGGTTTTTCCAGCTGGCTTAAAAAAAGAAATATCAATACCCATTTGCTGATAAAGCCGTAAAAAATCGCCGGTACCTTTTTCCATAAATTCATTTTCGGCAGCAGTTTCCTGGTTATGAATGGTCAGCAAATTATTGCCGGGCAGCTCATTGATCAGCGCAAACAATTCGGGCGATACTGAGTACGGAGCATGAGGGGTGAGGGTTGAGCGTTGTTCGTTGTTCGTCCGCAAGACCCTGTGGGTTGTTCGGTATTCGTTCAGGATTTCCAGCGACTTATCAAACCTGTCCTTTGCAAATGCAGGTATAAAGCCGGCGGTTTCAATAAAATTATGGTACTGTAACCTGCCTTTATTTTTTTGCGGAATGGTTAGCACATTATTACAAATATCACCCACGGCAACAATACCGTTTTGTAACATGTCATTTTCTGCAGCTTCTATGGAGGCTACAATCTCATGCTCTTCAAAATGTCTTTCATTAACCACTTTTAAAATAAAATTGACCAGGCCCGTATATTTGGGAATAAGGCCCTTCATGTGCGACAGTTCCAGGTGGCAATGTGCATTAATAAAACCCGGACAAAGAATACCTTTTAGCTTTTCAATATCATCCCCGCTTTCTTTTTCATCAATAATATCAACAATAACTCCCGCTGCATCTGTAATCAACACCTGCTGCTTAATAAATTGATAGCCATCAAAGATTTTATCTGCTGAAAATTTTCTGTGCAAAATGATTGGTTGATATATTGTAAATTTGCCGCCCTTACCTGGTCTGACGCCCCCGTCAGACCAGGTAAGGGCGAAACACAATTAAAGCTGAGCAAAGGTATGTTGTACAAGTGAGGCTCTTCGTTTCTTTTACTAAAAGAAACGAAGAGCAGAACAAAATTCACAACGATGTTTAATTCCTTTACAAAAGCCTGTAACAAAATTAATAACAAAACACAATTATCCTCCGTCAGCTGGCGGATCAGGGGCCTATGTTAGATAAATTAGATGCGATAAAAGGAAGATTCGATAATCTGGGGGTTGCGCTCACTAACCCGGAGATCGTGAGCGACAATAAAAAATTTACAGCTACCAGTAAAGAATACCGCAGCCTGGAGAAAATTGTAAATGCGCGCAATGCCTATGTTAAACTGCTTGATGATATTGAGTTTAACAAAGAAGTGCTGAATGGCGATGATGAGGAAATGCGCAACCTGGCCAAACAGGAATTACCCGGGCTGGAAGAAAATAAAGAGATGATGGAGAAAACCCTCCGGAACATGCTCATTCCAAAAGATCCTTATGATGAAAAAAATGCCATCCTGGAAATTCGTGCCGGCACCGGTGGCGATGAAGCTTCTCTTTTTGCCGGCGACCTGTTACGCATGTATTTAAAATATTGCGAAAAGAAAGGATGGAAAACAGCTATCCTGAGTGAAAGCGAAGGAACCGTTGGGGGTTATAAAGAAGTACAGGTAGAAGTGGTTGGCGATGACGTGTATGGTGTTTTAAAATTTGAGAGTGGCGTACACCGGGTGCAGCGTGTGCCGGATACAGAAGCCAGTGGCCGTGTGCATACCAGTGCCGTAACAGTGGCTGTAATGCCAGAGGCCGAAGATGTGGATGTGGACCTGAAAGAATCAGATGTAAAAATGGAAACTGCCAGGAGTGGCGGTGCTGGCGGACAGAATGTAAACAAAGTGGAAACCAAGGTTTTTCTTACCCATAAACCAACAGGTATTGTAGTGATGTGCCAGACAGACCGTTCGCAATTGGGCAATCGGTTAAAAGCCATGGAAATGCTGAGAACAAGATTATATGATGAGGAAGTAAGAAAAGTAGAAGAAGCGACCGCACATATGCGAAAAAGCCTGGTAAGTACCGGCGACAGGAGCGCTAAAATAAGGACCTATAATTTTCCGCAGGGCCGGGTTACCGATCACCGCATTGGATTAACAGTGTATAATTTAGATGCTATTTTAAATGGAGAGATACAGGAGTTTTTAGAAGCTTTACAATTTGCCGAAAATGCGGAAAAGCTCACAACCCAGAATTAAAATTTACTCTTTTTTTAATGCCCTGTTTAATTATATAAATATTACCTTTCTGCTCATTTTATTGAAATAATTTTCACACCTTAAAATTAAAATTATGTTAGAAGAATTATTTAACCTGGTAAAGGGCGTTTCAGGCGATGCGGTTGTTAATAACCCCGATATACCCAACGAACACAATGATGCGGTTGTGGCAGAAGCTACTAATACTGTTGCCTCCGGCCTGCGCAATATGGTTTCGGGTGGCGGCTTACAAAGCATTATTTCTTTGTTCCACAAAAAAGATGATGGGCAAAGTAGTAGCGGCGGCAGCAGTTTATTAAGCAACCCCATTGTAAATATGATGATCGGGCATTTTGCAGGTAAACTAATGAGCAAATTTAATTTGGGTGGTACCCAGGCAAATAATGTTGCCAATAATTTAATTCCAAATGTATTGAGCAACCTCATCAGTAAAACCAACGACCCCTCCAATAATGGTTTTTCACTGGAAGGCCTTTTAAATTCAATCACCGGTGGAAAAACAGCCGAAGTGGTACAGGAACAGCAGAATGCCGGCAACAGCGGATTTAATTTCCAGGACCTGATTGGGAAGTTTACCGGGGGCGGACAAAGTGGCGGTGGCGGCGGAATCATGGATATTGTTTCCAAACTGGCAGGTGGGGCACAAAATCAACAACAACAAAATGGCGGAGGCGGATTGATGGACCTCATAAAGGGCTTTATTAAATAGTTTAAACCTTATCAAATTGTTAAAGCACGCCGGTTTTGGCGTGTTTTTTTATTACCATTAAACTCCCGGGTTTAAAAAGTGTCTATATAAATATGCTTTTAGTATCTTTTTTGCACTTATAGAAAGATAAAAAGGAATACTAAAAATAATAAGTTCTTTTTTTCGTTGGTAGAATAGCCGGTTTTAAAAAAACAGGCATTAAGAAATACTTAACATTAATAATAAAACTTTTGGCATCCATTTTGCGTATACTATAAAGACAATGCATTTGTAGACAGAAAGACTAGTGAGTGATGAACATAAGGTTTGCATTTGTTTAAAAACGATAATTCAAATTTCTCATAAGCAGTTAGTTTTGGTAACGGCCCCTGTTTCCACAGGGGCTTCTCTTTTTTACTAATGCCCGAAAGTTCCAATTATCCCAAACTGGTTAATCTCCTGTTAACTGTGTTTTAATTCAGATTACAACCCGCAGTTTTGTACTTTAGATTTATCAAATCAATATTTCAATGGGTAATGCCGGTCAAATTTTTCAAACGAATAACCCAACCCGTTGGAAAAGTATTAAATGGACAAGCCGGATAATTCTCCTGGTATTCCTGTTTTTACTGGTAGTACTCGTTCTTGCGGTTATTAATGGCAGAAATCCGAACCTGCCGAATATTACCTCAAAGGCAAAATTCTTCCAAAGCAAATTAGACCCCAGCAATAAACTCACTTTTGTTTCCCCCTTAAATAAAAAATTTAAAGGCTTTAAAGATTTCCTGGAAAAAAAACAACGGGAAGATTCACTTAAAAAAGCAGACCTTAAAAAATTAAAGGCTCCACAGATACGTGGAGCATTTTATGTTCCATGGCAACAGGCCTCGCTGACAGATCTGCAAAAAAACGGCGATAAACTCAATACGGTTTATCCCGAATGGTTTTTTATTGACCCCGCTACCTTCAGGCTTCAATCCCGGATAGACAGTGCCGGCCTGGTAGTCATGAAACAAAAAGGCCTCAGCATTCAACCAATCTTCACAAATTTTAACAGTACTAAAAAAGGTACTCCATTTGGTGATTTTGATGGTAGCCTTACACATACATTTATTAACAATGCTGAAAAAAGAAAAGCAATTATTCAGCAAATTGTTGATACACTTACTTATTATAAACTGCAGGGGATTAATATTGATTTTGAAGAACTGAATGAAAAAAATAATGAACCGCTCACGCAGTTTCAAAAAGAATTATACGAAGCATTACACAGCAGAAATTTTTTGGTAAGTATGGATGTAACACCAAAAAACGAAGACTACGATTATGAGAAACTGTCTGCATACAACGACTATGTAATACTGATGGCTTATGACCAGTATAGTGATGCAACAGGCCCAGGTCCCATCTCTGCCCAAAAATGGATAGAAGAACAACTCGAGTGGTTAGATAATAAAATGGATATTTCTAAAATAATTCTGGGTGTGGCTGGTTATGGCAGGGATTGGATGAAATTTAAAGACGATAATGGCAAATTGAAAGATTCAATAGAAGATGTTACTTACACCGCTATTATTGACAAAGCAAAAATTACAAAGTCAAAGCTTGAATTTGACAATGATACTTATAACCTGCACTACAGTTATATGGAGCAGGAAACGGATACTTCCGCCGAAATAAAACATTCGGTGTGGTTTACTGATGCAGCCACTACATTTAATATACTGCGTTACAGCGATGATTATGCAACCGCCGGTACCGCACTCTGGCGCCTGGGTGGAGAAGATCCACGCCTCTGGAATTTTTATGGCCGCAGCCTGAGCACGGCTGCACTCACTACAAACCCTTTTGATTTTAATACCCTGGCCAATATGCCGGTTAACCCCGATAAAAAGCCAACCCCAACAGGCGAAGGCGAATTATTGAATATTATTTTTACACCTGCGCAGGGAAATATAAAATTAGAAATTGACAACACGGAGATGCTGATTGCAGAGCAGGATTATGTTCAGCTTCCCTCGGGCTATGTTTACCAAAAATTTGCAGAAGACAAAACGCCCATGGGGCCCGGACATAAAATGATCTTAACTTTTGATGACGGGCCCAGTGCAGCATACACACCCAAAATTTTAAACATTCTTGAAAAAGAAAAAGTACCGGCTACCTTTTTTATCATCGGGTTAAATGCAGAAAATAATATCCCACTGCTCAACCGCATTTATAAAGATGGGTACGAGATCGGTAACCACACATTCACCCATCATAATATTGCAAAGATGAGCCCCGAGCGGGCCGACCTTGAGCTTAAATCAACCCGGGTTTTACTGGAATGTATTACCGGCCGTTCTACCATTTTGTTCAGAGCGCCATTTAATGCGGATAGTGAACCACAATCATTTGAAGAGATAGAACCCATTGCCCGCAGTAAAAAAGATAATTATATTACCGTAGGTGAAAGTATTGATCCCAACGACTGGGACCCCAGAATGAATGCCGACAGTATTGTTAACCGAACTATACGTTTAGCAGAATCAACCGATGCCAGTATTATTTTATTGCACGATGCCGGAGGCGAAAGCAGGCAGGCAACAGTTGATGCCCTGCCCCGGATCATTGATTATTTTAAAAAGCGGGGATGCAAATTTACTACCGTAGCCGACCTGATGGGCAAAACAAGAGATGATGTAATGCCAAAAGTTGAAAGAAGCTGGATCAATTCGCTTAACTTTTTTGTAGCAGAAGCCACTTACTGGGCAGGCCATTTTGTTTTCGCCTTATTCATCATCGGCATCATTCTTTCCATTGGCAGAATGACCGGTATGGGCATCCTGGCAACCATTCAAAAAAAGAAAGAAAAAAATGCCGCTGTTGCTACAGCACAACCCATGGTAAGTATTATTGTGCCGGCTTATAACGAAGAGATCAATGCCTGCAGAACCATAAGCAGTTTATTACAACAGGATTATCCAAACCTGCGTGTTGTATTTGTAGATGATGGCAGCACCGATAACACGTATAAGAAAGTTTTGGACGAATTTGCCAACAACCAATTCGTGAATATATATACCAAGGCTAATGGCGGAAAAGCATCTGCCTTAAATTACGGGATCAATATTGCTGACAGTGATTTTGTAGTTTGCATTGACGCCGATACACAATTAAAACCTGATGCTGTTTCGCAGTTAATGAAAAAATTTACTGATGAAAATATTGGCGCTGTTGCAGGTAATGTAAAAGTGGGCAACGAAGTAAACCTCATCACCCGCTGGCAAAGCATAGAATATATTACTTCTCAAAATTTCGACCGGCGGGCTTTTGAGCTGCTCAACTGTATAACCGTAATACCGGGTGCTATTGGCGCTTTCAGAAAAGAAGCAGTAATAAAATCGGGTGCCTTTACTACTGATACACTTGCCGAAGATTGCGACCTGACCATGCGCCTGCATCGCAATGGCTATAAAGTAAAGAATTGCAATGAAGCTGTTTCTTATACCGAAGCGCCGGAAACCATGCGCCAGTTTATGAAACAACGTTTTCGCTGGAGCTTTGGCGTAATGCAGAGTTTCTGGAAACACCGGGATGCGCTCTTCAATCCGAAATATAAAAATTTTGGTATGGTTGCTTTACCAAATATTCTCATTTTCCAGATACTGCTGCCATTCCTGGCACCACTTGCCGATCTGATACTAGTATTAAGTTTATTGGCTGCCGGATTTGGTATTATCCAATCAGATATCAGCAATATCATTCTCTATTATTTCATTTTTACCCTGGTTGATATTGCCGGCGCAGCCCTGGCTTTTGCTTTTGAAAAAGAAGATTACAAAAAATTATTCTGGATGATACCGCAGCGGCTGATTTACCGGCAACTGATGTATTATATTCTTTTAAAATCATTTAACAGGGCGCTAAAAGGCGAATTACAGGGCTGGGGAATTTTAAAAAGAACTGGAAATGTAAAAAATATCCAGCCTGTTTAATTAAAGCTTTAGTAGTATACCTTTGCAATCCAAATTATAGTAGTGGCCACAGAACCATCAGATAGAAAAAAATTTTTTAAACGCCTGCGTAACAAGAACAGTGAGGAACCTCAGGAGATGTCCTTTATGGGGCATATTGAAGCCCTGCGCTGGCACCTGGTGAGGGGTGTAGCTGTATGGCTCACTGCAGCCATCGGCATTTTTGTTTTTATAGACTGGGTATTCGATAATGTTATTTACGCACCAGCCAGGCCAACTTTTGTTACTTATACCGCACTATGCAATTGGAGTCATAAATTAGGATTGGGCGAGGCACTCTGTATGCCGCCTGTTAATATTCCGTTACAGGGCAACACCGTCAGCGGCCCGTTCATGTCGGCCATCAATATTGCCATGATCGGGGGCATCATTATTGCATTTCCTTACCTGTTCTGGGAACTATGGCGTTTTGTAAAACCTGCGCTTTCGCCCAAAGAAGTTAAATATGCCCGGGGAAGTATCCTTTGGGTTTCACTTTGTTTTTTCCTGGGCGCAGCCTTTGGTTATTTTTTATTAGCACCATTCACCTTTAATTTTCTGGCAAATTTTACTTTAGGTACAGTTGGTGCTTACAAGTACATGCCCACACTGGATGATTATATTGACACCTTAAACAATATCATTTTAGGTTGTGGCATCGCATTTGAACTTCCTGTAATGGCATATGTTTTGGCCAAGATCGGTTTTATAACAGCCAAATTTTTAAAGAAGTACCGCAAATATGCCTTCGTCATTATTTTAATTGTAGCTGCGGTAATTACCCCTTCACCGGATTGGACCAGCCAGACCATTGTTGCAATTCCATTGCTGCTATTGTATGAGATCAGTGTAATACTTGTTGCCAGGGTTGACAGGCAAAAAGCAAAAGAAGAAAAAGAGTGGAGCTGATAATTAATGGATAATTTTTTAATTGATAATGGATAATTAAGCATCTTGTTACAACTTAATAATGTTTAGTTTTGCTAAGACATTATCATTATTTCATTATCAATTATCCATTTTTATGTCTCCCTTCAACCTCACACTCCCCATTGCCATTGGCTGCGATCATGCAGGATTTGATTGCAAAGAAGACCTGATCTCTGTGCTGGAAGGTGAAGGTTTGATTTTTCATGACTTCGGAACTTTCAATAAAGATTCTGTTGACTATCCCGATTTTGCCCACCCCGTTGCTTCGGCAGTTGAAAAAGGTGAAGCCGCTTTTGGTATTTTATTATGTGGCAGTGCCAACGGTGTTGCCATCACAGCAAACAAACACGCCGGTATAAGAGCAGCCATTTGCTGGGGCGAAGAACTGGCCGAACTTGCCCGCAAACACAATGATGCAAACATAATCTGTATTCCCGCACGTTTTGTACGTGACGGCGATGCAGAAAAAATGCTCGACATTTTTATGAACACCGCTTTTGAAGGTGGCCGTCATCAAAAACGCGTAGATAAAATTCCCTGCTAAACTCCCCGCCAGTTTATATCACCGCTTATCAAATATAAGAACGGGGCTTTATAGTTTTGACTATTTTGCTTCTCCGAACGGAATTCATCCGTACATATCTGTCATTAAATTTAAAATATGAAAAAATTATTTATAGTTGTCTGCCTAATTGCTGTTGCAGCTATTTCAAATGCACAGGATGCTGCTGCAAAATATGCAGCAACCATTACCGGCAACAACCTTAAAACACAGCTCAGTATTATTGCCGGCGCCGACATGGAAGGCCGCGAAACCGGTACCGAAGGCCAGCGCAAAGCGGCTGCTTATATTGAATCGCAGTTTAAAGCCATCGGTTTAAAATCAGTTGAATCATTAAAAGGTTACCAGCAGTTTTACCCATTGTACCAGGACAGTTTAAAAATGGCCGAGCTCAGCATCGATGGTAAAAAAGCAGAGTATGGTAAAGACTATATTTCCCAGTTAAATAATAATGAGACCGGAAAATTTAAAGGTAGTAAACTTGTATTTGCAGGTTATGGTATTGATGATGAAAAATATAGTGACTATACCGGACTTGATGTAAAAGGAAAAGTGGTAGTTATCTTTTTGGGCGAACCAAAAAAAGATGGAAAATATTTTTTAGGCCCCAGCAGCCGCTCCAGCGAATGGACCTTCCCGGGTATTCCTAAAAAACTGGCTGCCGCTGCCGCAAAAGGTGCAACAGGTTTACTGGTTATTAGTCCTGCCCAGGAAACCTTTAACGAACGTGCCGTAGCCAATGGCAAAAAAACAGGCGTGTATTATCCAAGAGAAAATACAGCCGGCAAATCATTGAACTATGCACAGCTTTCGCATGAGTATGCAAAAAATATCATCGGTAAGGATTTTGATACACTATTGAAAATTGTAAAAGCTAATGGCATCATTGGAACGCAATGGCCCATGGAAAGCAAAACAAAGATTTCCTACAAATTTGAAAAATACCGTACCACCATTAATGCCAGTAATGTGGTTGGTATAATTGAAGGCACCGATAAAAAAGACGAGTATGTTTTTTTAACCGGTCACTACGATCACCTGGGTATGCATAACGGACAAATTTATTATGGTGCCGATGATGATGGCAGCGGCACCTGTGCTGTAATCGTAATGGCCCAGGCATTTGCCAAAGCAGCAGCCGAAGGCAACCGGCCAAGAAGAACGATCGTGTTTATGACGGTGAGTGGCGAAGAAAAAGGATTATGGGGCAGTGAGTATTACAGCGATCATCCTTACTTTCCTTTGGATAAAACAAGCGTTGACCTGAATACAGATATGATCGGCAGAACAGATACAGAACGCAAAACAGACGATACACTTAACTATGTATATGTTATTGGCCACGATAAACTTAGCAGCGACTTGCCAATCATTAACGAAGCCAACAATAAAAAATATACAAACCTGGTACTCGATTATAAGTTTGATGACCCCAACGACCAGAACCGCATCTATTTCCGCAGCGATCATTATAATTTTGCCCGCAAAGGCGTGCCCATCTTATTTTTTTATGATGGCATGCTAAAAGCCGATTATCATAAACCAACTGATACCATTGAAAAGATAAACTGGAACCTCTACGAAAAAAGAGCCCGCATGATATTTCATACTGCCTGGGAAATGGCCAACAGGGATAATATGCTGAAAAGAGATACGCCGTTGAACATGGGAACGAGATAAAAAAAAATCACGCAAAGAAGCAAAGCAGTTAAAGCCGCAAATTAGTTTGCGGTTTTTGCATTTTTAGATAGCGTAGCAATATGCCGCAACGGCTATTTTTTAGTTAGGGGCTGTTTTGTTTAATCAAGGATTTGTAGTTAAAGTACTTGTACTCGGTAGGTAAACTTATGTGGTCAAAAACTTTTACAATTTTTTTCTTCGTTACATAATTATTGAAAGTCCCGGTACATGACATTTTGTTTCCTTGTAAAATAATGTCAAAATCAATATATTCTAATGTGTCTAATTTTAAGTTATTCCATTTAAGTTTAGTTGCATAACCTCCGCCGGTGGCAATATGATAACCCACAACAATTTTTTTATCAAAATAGAATGTTGGATTGGCTAAATTGTTTAACTGCACACATTCTGTAAATTTCTTTTTTTCACTGTTGTACAAATAAGCAGAAATTCTATTTTTTAAACCATTCCCAGAGGAGCCGTAAAATTCAATTAAAATATCTTTGAAATGGTCACCATTTAAGTCAATAAAAGTGTCTTTGCCGCCCATCGGGTATTCATCACTACTTTTTAAATAGGAAATAAATTTTTGAGCTTGTGATTTCTCCTTGCTTTTCTGACCAAACGAATAAGAAAATCCCAAGACTAAAAAGATTGTAATCGGTATTTTGAAAAACTGTGTCATTGAAATAGCGGCTAATTCAAAAATAGATGAAAGTTTTAATAAGTAAAAGGTAATTACTATTTTGCTCCACTGTACATCTTTCAATCAAAAGTTTTGGGTTACATACCCTGCAGGTTTGAGACCTCAATCCGAAATCCGGCCTGCACAGTTCCTCGTATTCCTGCCATTGTGTTTATTAGCCTTAATATCATAATTTTACCGGTATTTACCATAAATCTTACAAATAGTTCCATAATGGCCGGTTCCCTGAAGGAGAAAGTTGATGTTTTGAAAGCCTGTGTTATTATTCCTACCTATAACAATGCGGCTACACTTGCAGCAGTAATTGAAGATGTAGCTTTATATAGTAACCATATTATTGTAGTAAACGACGGCTCAACCGATAATACGGTTGATATTGTACAAAACTACCCCCTGGTTCAATCCATCAGCTACCAAAAAAACGTTGGTAAAGGCTGGGCATTGCGTAAGGCTTTTGCTTATGCATCGGGCAAGGGTTATCAATATGCCATCACCATAGATTCCGACGGACAGCATTTTGCCAAAGACCTGCCTGCTTTTATAGACAAGCTCGAAACAGCAACCAACGCTATTATTATTGGTGCCCGCAATATGGGACAGGCTTCCGTACCCGGCGGCAGCAGCTTTGGTAATAAATTCTCCAATTTCTGGTTTAAGGTAGAAACAGGTATTACCAGTCCGGATACACAATCCGGTTTCAGGCTATATCCTTTAGCCCCTCTTAAAAAAATGCATTTTGTTACCCACAAATACGAATTTGAAATTGAAGTGCTGGTAAGGGCTGCCTGGAAAGGCGTGGATGTAGTCTCTGTTCCGGTAACGGTTTATTATGCGCCTGCAGCAGAACGTATTTCTCACTTCAGGCCCTTTAAAGATTTTTTCCGCATCAGTGTTTTAAATACCATCCTGGTGCTCATCGCTTTTCTATATATAAAACCGCGTGATTTTTTTAGAACGCTCTTCAGCAGAAAAAAAATGAAGAAGGCACTGGATGAACATTTGTTTAATCCGCATCATTCGGCACAGTTAAAAGCTATGTCTGTAGCTTTTGGCATTTTTATGGGCATCATTCCCATCTGGGGATTTCAATTGGTAGCGGCCATATTCCTGGCCATTTTGTTTAAGCTCAATAAACCATTGGTAATTGTTGCTGCCAACATCAGCATACCACCCATGATACCGGTTATCATTTTCGGCAGTTATAAAATGGGAGCATTATGGATGGGCAGTCATGCCATGCAGATCAACTTCAGCAATGCCATTACGCTTGATTCCATTAAAAAGAACCTCTTACAATATATTTACGGAAGTATTACATTGGCCATCGTTGCAGGCATTGCAGGCGGCCTGCTTACTTTTATATTTTTAAAGATCATCGGTAAAAAACAACCGGTCATTTCAAAGGCTGATTAGTACATGGAAAAAATATTACTCAACATCAACAATTATTATAAAAAGCGGCAGCCCGCTTTATATATTACGTTTGCCGTCATTTTTCTATTCATTGGCTGGTTTGCCGGGCAGGTAAAATTTGAAGAAGACATTTCTAAAATTTTACCAAAAGATAAGAAGATTGAAAAGCTGAACGAGGTTTTTCAAAACTCCAAGTTCATAGATAAGCTGGTGGTTACGGTTACTTTAAAAGATACCGCTGCTGCTGCACAACCCGATAGCCTGGTTGCATACGCCGATGAGCTGGCTGCAAATATTCAGCAAAAACTGACTCCCTTCATAACCAAAATTACTTACAAGGTTGATGATGGCCTGGCGCTGGAATTATTTGGAACTATAAGCGATCACTTACCGGTTTACCTGAATGAAAAAGATTATACCGCTATTGATTCGCTGATAAAACCGGGTAAAGTAAAAGAAACGCTGGAGCAGGATCTGCGCACGCTTACCTCACCAGCAGGTTTCGCTTTAAAAAGTATGATCAGCAAAGACCCGGTGGGCATAACTTTCCTGGCATTAAAAAAATTACAACAATTACAGTACGACGAAAATTTTGAACTCTACGATAGTTATATTCTAACCAAGGACAGGAAAAACCTGATGTTTTTTATTACCCCAAAATTTCCACCAAACAACACGGGTAAAAATGCATTGCTCTTACAGGGGCTCGACGATATAATTGATAATAACAGCAGTACGGTTACGGCAACTTATTTTGGTGCTACCGCAGTTTCGGTTGGCAATGCTTTACAACTTCGCAAAGATTCATTGCTTACACAAGGCATTACTGTTCTGTTTATTATTCTTTTTTTAGGATTTTATTTCCGTAAAAAAAGAGCTCCTTTCGTTATTCTTATCCCGGTGCTGTTTGGTGCTGTATTTGCCTTGGCAGCTATCTATTTTTTAAAGGGGAGTATTTCTGTAATAGCATTGGGCACCGGTTCAGTTGTGCTGGGTATTGCTGTAAATTATTCGCTGCACGTTTTTAACCATTACCGCCATACCAGGAATATCAGTGAAGTGATTAAAGACCTGGCCATACCCATGACGGTTGGAAGCTTTACCACCATCGGCGGTTTCTTCTGTCTGCAGTTTGTTGAATCAGAAATGCTGAAAGACCTGGGACTCTTTGCTGCATTCAGTTTAATTGGTGCTTCACTTTGCTCACTGATATTTCTACCGCATTTTATTGCCGGCAAAAAAGAACGGGCTGCTCATACCATCCAGGAGTTTTCCTGGATAGATAAAATAGCATCCCTAAAACCCGAGTATAATAAATACCTGGTATTGATCATTCTTATACTCACCATCGTTTTTGCTTGCTGGGCCGGTAAGGTTGGTTTTGAAACTGACCTGCAGAACATGAATTTTATGAGCAGCAAATTAAAAGCCTCGGAGAAAAAATTAAACCAGATAAATCAATATGCCTTACAATCGGTTTACCTGGTTACCGAAGGAAAAACGCTTGATGAAGCATTGGTGAACAATGAAAAATTAGTTACACAAATTGAAGAACTGCAGGATAAAAATATTGTAAAAAAATTCTCCGGCGTTTCATCCCTGATCATTTCAGATTCGTTACAAAAATTAAAGATCGAAAAGTGGAATGCATACTGGACTACCGAAAAGAAACAGGCTTTGATGACAACGCTGATTAAAGAAGGCGCTCCCTTAAAATTCAATGCATCGGCATTTGATAATTTTAATATGCTGTTGAATAAAGCATACCTGCCTGTTGACAAAGATGCGATGGCCACCGTGCGTAAAAATTTCCTGGATGATTATATTACCGAAAAGCCGGGCAAAGCAACGGTTGTTACTTTGGTAAAAGCTTTTCCGCAAAAAAAACAGGAAGTGTATCATGCTTTTGAAAATGAGGACCATGTTACCGTACTGGATAAACAATACCTCACCCAACGTATGATAGAGATTATCAACTCTGATTTTACCAGCATTGCATTGATGACCTCCTTACTTGTATTTTTTGTTTTACTCATCATGTATGGCAGAATGGAACTCACGCTGGTTTCCTTCATTCCCATGTTCATTAGCTGGATATGGATTCTCGGTATCATGGGCATGGCGGGCATCCAGTTCAATATCATCAACATCATCATATCTGCACTCATTTTTGGTTTAGGTGATGATTACAGTTTGTTTATCATGGATGGCTTGCTGCAGGAATACAAGACCGGTAAAAAGAACCTTTCTTCTTTTAAATCATCCATCATCTTGTCTGCTGTAACCACCATCGCCGGTTTGGGCGTTTTAATTTTTGCCAAACACCCGGCATTAAGATCCATCGCCGTCATTTCCATCATTGGCATTCTTTGCGTGGTCATCATGGCGCAGATATTAATTCCGTTCCTGTTTGCTGTTTTAATTAAGAACCGGGTAAACCGAAATCGTTTTCCATGGACGCTTTGGGGTTTCATTAAATCATCCTTTGCATTTTCTTATTTTATTGGCTGGAGCGTTACGTTCACCATCATTGCCTGGATATTTGCGCTCTTCAACATTAAAGAAAAGGGCAAACTGCTTTATCACAGGATCATTGCCCGCGTTTGCCGGCGTCTTGTATATATCATGATCAATGTAAAAAAGAAGATCATCAATCCGCAACAGGAAAAATTTGAAACACCGGCGGTCATCATTGCTAATCACCAGTCATCACTGGATATTTTACCACTGATCATGCTGCATCCCAAACTGATCATGTTTACCAATAACCGCATCTGGAACTCACCATTATTTGGAAAAGTCATCCGCCTGGCAGATTATTTTCCGGCAGAACAAATAGAAACCGATATCAGTCTGGTAGAAGACCGGATCAAAAATGGTTACTCGGTAATAATTTTCCCCGAAGGAACAAGAGCCGAAGATGGCGTTATCAAACGTTTTCATAAAGGTGCTTTTTATCTTGCAGAAAAATTACAGGTAGATATCCTGCCCATCATGATACACGGCACAGATTATACATTAACCAAACAGGACCAGCTTTTAAAAGACGGGCAACTTACCGTTAAATTTTTACCCCGGATAAAACCAGCGGATAAAACCTATGGTAATGGTTATGTAGAAAGAGCCAAGCTGGTTGGCCGTTATTTTAGAGATGAATTTGACCTCCTAAAAAAAGAAATTGAGCAGCCAAAATATTTTAGGGAAAAACTGATCTATAACTATTTATATAAAGGTCCGTTTTTAGAATGGTATATGCGTATAAAGACAAGGCTCGAAAAAAATTATCAGCCCTTTCATGAGCTGGTTCCCATGCAGGGCAAGGTATTGGATATTGGCTGTGGCTACGGGTTTATGAGCTATATGCTCGCCTTCACCTCGTCGCAAAGACAAATTACAGGCATAGATTATGATGAGGATAAAATTGATACTGCCAATCATTGCTTCAGCAAAACAGATAGCATTAATTTTGTACACAGTGATGTGATGGGCTTTGCATTTGAAAACTATGATGCCATCATCCTGGCAGATATGTTACATTACCTGCAACCAAATGAACAAAAAATTGTTATTGAGAAATGTATCAGTCATCTTAACTCTGGTGCTAAGCTTATCATCAGGGATGGTGACAGCGATAAGAAGGACTTACATAAAAAAACAAAGCTCACAGAATTTTTTTCTACCAGGGTTTTTAATTTTAATAAAACGAAAGAAACAGGATTGAGTTTTTTATCAGGAAACATGATCAGGAATACTGCGGCAGCAAAAAATATGAGTTGCAGCGAAATAGCCGATTCAAAACTTACTTCAAATACCATATTCATTTTACAGCAAGGTAAAACAGTAACCGATTAATGGCAGACGAATTTGACATAGTGATCATTGGAAGCGGCATGGGTGGACTGGTATGTGCAGATATACTTGGCCGGGAAGGTTACAAAGTTTGTGTGCTGGAAA
Source organism: Chitinophagales bacterium (assembly GCA_038226715.1). Classification (GTDB taxonomy): domain Bacteria; phylum Bacteroidota; class Bacteroidia; order Chitinophagales; family Chitinophagaceae; genus Ferruginibacter. The sequence continues at coordinate 78,013 of JBBRQF010000007.1, read as the reverse complement.
AAAACAAACAGATCGGCGGCTGCCTGCAAACCTATGTACGTGACCGGGTGATCTTCGATTCGGGTGTGCATTACCTGGGCGGATTAGACGAAGGACAAAACCTTTACCAGGTGTTTAAATACCTCGGCATTATAGATAAGCTGAAGCTGCAGAAAATGGATGAAGATGTTTTTGATAAGATCATTATTGAAAACGATGATAAAGAATATGTCTATGCACAGGGTTACGAAAATTTTATACAGCATCTGTTAAATGATTTTCCAAATGAAGAGGAAGCCCTGCGTTTGTATTGCGATAAAATAAAAGAAGTGTGCAGCAAGTTTCCTTTGTACAATTTAAGGACAGGAGGAAATATGGATGAAAAAAATACGGTGCTGGGCATTGATACCAAAACTTTTATTGAATCCATTACCAGCGATAAAAAATTGCAGTCAGTGCTGGTGGGTAATAATATGCTTTATGTTTTACAATCGGGTAAAACGCCTTTTTATGTACATGCCATGATCCTGAACAGTTATATTGAAAGTTCCTGGAAATGTATTGACGGCGGCTCGGACATAGGAAAATTTATAGCCAGGAATATACGGGAACAGGGCGGTGTTATTCACCGGAATGCCGAAGTAAAAAAAATTGTTGTAGAAGAAGGAAAGGTAAGCCATGTTGAAATGGCTGATGGGTCGCAGGTGTTTGCAAAAAATTTTATAAGTAATATGCACCCGGTACGCACACTGGATATGACAGAGAGCAACCTCATCAAACATGCTTACAAACATCGCATTAAAAGCCTTGAAAATACGATCGGCGGGTTCATCATAAACATTGTTTTTAAAAAAGATTCGTATAAATATATTAAGAACAATTATTACTATCATAAAGATGGCCATATTTGGAATATGACAGATCATACCGATGAAAACTGGCCACTCTGTTACTGCATGTTCTTTTCAGCATCATCAAAATCGCCGCACTATGCAGAATCGGTGACCCTGCTGGCTTATATGCATTATGATGAAGTAAAACAATGGGAACAAACTTTTAACACCGTATCGGCTGTTGAAGACCGGGGACCGGAATATGAAGCGTTTAAAAAACGTAAAGCAGAAAAATTACTGGATTGTGTGGAAGAAAAATTTCCGGGCCTGCGGGATTGTATACAAACCTATTACACCGCTACGCCACTTTCGTACCGCGATTATGTGGGTAATGACGACGGCTCTATGTATGGTATTGCAAAAGATTACAGTAATCCGTTAAAAACATTTATATCGCCCCGCACCAAGATCCCTAACCTTTATTTAACAGGACAAAATCTTAATTTGCATGGTGTACTCGGCGCTACCATGAGTGGCCTGGTAACCAGTATTGCTTTCATGGAAAATGAAAGTATCATTGAAAAAATAAGAAATGCTTAAAAGAAAAAAATTCTGGAGACGGGTTCTCCGGGTATTTATAGGGTTTTTGATCTTGCTGTTTATTGGCGCTGTTTACCTGGTACAGGTTTCAAAAGTTGATCCGCCAAAGCCGGCCGATATGAGCAGCCTGCAACTGCAGCGTACCGATCACGGCAATGGTTTTTATACAATAAAAAATAACTGGTTTCGCCACAGCAAAAGCGGCCTGTATGAATTGTATGTGGAAGGGGAACCTTTTGAACGTGGCGTTATTAACGGAAAACTTACGGAGGAACTTGTGGTAAGACAGGAAGATCATTTTGCAGATCAGATAAATAAAATGGTTCCGGGAACTTTTAAAAGGAATTTCCTTAAATACCTGATCGGTTTTTTTAACCGCAACCTCGATAAAAATATAACCGAAGAATACAAGGAAGAAATTTATGGTGTATCAGAATCTGCCTCTCCCAAATACCAATACCTGGGCACTAACTACCAGCGCATTTTAAATTACCATGCTGCACACGATATTGGCCATGCCGTACAAAACCTGGCCATGGTGGGTTGTACATCCTTTGGTACCTGGGGCAGTATGAGTGCCGACAGCACGATGATCATTGGCCGCAATTTTGATTTTTATGTGGGCGATAAATTTGCAGAAGACAAAATCGTTGCATTCTTTAACCCAACCAGCGGCCATAAATTTATGACGGTTACCTGGGGCGGGTTTGTAGGTGCTGTTTCGGGCATGAATGACCAGGGAATTTCTGTAACCATCAACGCTGCCAAAACAGCGTTGCCAACCGGTTCAGCAACACCTGTTTCCATTGTAACCAGGGAAATTTTGCAGTATGCAAAAAACATAGCCGAAGCTATTACCATTGCCAAATCAAGAAAAATGTTTGTGTCAGAATCTTTTTTAGTAGCATCCGCAGCAGATAATAAAGCCGTGATCATCGAAAAAACGCCCGATGAACTGGATGTGTATGATCCTAAAAAAGAGTTTATTGTTTGTACCAATCATTTTCAAAGTAATGGCTTGGGTAAAACAAAAATGAATATTGAGCAGGAAAATGAAAGTGCTTCAACTTATCGTTACAAAAGATTAATGGAACTGCTTGATGCCAATGCCCGCCTACCGAATGGGCAGGGAAAAAACACGGTGCAAAAAACAGTTAATATCCTGCGTGACCAAAAAGGATTAAACGGTGCCAATATTGGTATGGGTAACGAAAAAGCCATCAACCAGTTAATTGCCCATCACTCCATTGTTTTTGAACCCAAAAAAGGCATCGTTTGGGTTTCTACTTCACCCTGGCAGTTGGGCCAGTACGTGGCTTACGACCTGAATAAAATTTTTGCCATGCACGGTATGCAGGAGAATAAAGAAATTACCGACAGCAGTTTAACCATTGCCCCCGATTCATTTTTATTAACGGCGGCTTATAAAGATTTCCAGGTCTTCAGAAATATAAAGCAACAGATATTGGATGGGGGCACGGTAAACACCAATAACCTGGTTGCCAGCAACCCCGAGTTTTATAATGCGTATCTTTTAGCTGGTGATTACCTGTATAAACAAAAAGAATATGCAGCGGCTTTGAAAGATTATAATCTTGCGTTGACTAAAGTTATTGCTACAAAAAAAGAAGAAGATCATATCAAAGAGCAGATCAAAAAGATAAATAAAAAGCTTGCACCATGATATTTGGCATTGGTACAGACCTGATAGAAGTTGAACGGGTTGCTGATAAGCTGGAAAAAAGATCAGGCTTTAGAGAACTGGTTTTTTCTCCAGATGAAATTATATATTGTGAACCCAGGACTTACAAATACGAACACTACGCAGCCCGCTTTGCAGCTAAGGAAGCATTTTTAAAAGCCTTGGGTACAGGCTGGCAAAAAGGAACAGCCTTTAATGAAATTGAAATTTATAATGATGCGGAAGGAAAACCGGAATTTCGTTTTCATGGCATAACCGCAACAACAGTTGCTGATTTAAAATTGGGAAAGATATCTGTTTCACTGTCTCATCTTAAAACCATGGCTTGCGCAATGGTTATCATTGAAATTTAATTTAGTAGTTATTTTACTTCGCAAAAAAATCTGCCAAAGATCTACGGCTAAAGGTTTTGCCTTCGGCAAATCAGGTTTGCCACTGAGGCACTGAAGCACGGAAAAAATACAAATCGGGTTTCTGTGTTTCTGTGCCTCAGTGGCAATCTTCTTATTCTCGAAGAGAATAAATAATTTTCTTTTTGTCCTAGTGAATCTTTGTGGCTAAATTCAATTTTGTAAAAATTGTTTTCAATGAACTATTCACCCGAATCCGCTTTTTTAAGTGCAGCAGAAATCACCGCCATGCAGGAAAAAAAACTGCAGGAAACCATTGCTTACCTGAATGAGTATTCTCCTTTCTATAAAGAATTTTTCTCCAAAGCCAGGTTCAATCCATCAGGTATTAAAACAATGGAAGACCTGAGTGTGATACCGGTAACCATTAAAGAAGACCTGCAGCAACGCAATGATGATTTTTTATGCGTGCCCCGCAGCAAGATCATTGAATACAGCTCAACTTCGGGCACTTTGGGCAACCCGGTTACCATCATGCTTACCGAAAATGACCTGGCCCGTTTAGCCTGCAATGAATATGCATCATTTGTAAGTACCGAAGGTTCGGTGAATGATATTTACCAGATCATGCTTACGCTTGACCGCCAGTTTATGGCAGGCATGGCATACTATTCCGGCATTCAAAAATTAGGTGCAGGAATCATCAGGCTTGGACCCGGCGTACCATCGCTGCAATGGGAGACGATATTAAGACTGAAGCCTACCGCTATTATCGCTGTCCCTTCCTTCATCGTTAAATTGATCAGCTATGCACAGGAACACAAAATAGATATTAACAGCACTACTGTTAAGAAGGCAATTTGTGTTGGTGAAAATATCCGTAATGCAGATTTTACATTGAACCCGCTCGGAAAAAAAATTACTGATGCCTGGGATATCAAATTATTTTCAACCTATGCTTCCACAGAAATGCAAACAGCATTTACTGAATGTACCGAATGTAAAGGCGGTCACCTGCAACCCGATCTGCTGATTGTGGAATTGCTGGATGAGATGAACAAAGCCGTTGCACCCGGCGAACCCGGCGAAGTAACCATTACCACCCTGGGCGTGGAAGGTATGCCCCTGCTGCGTTATAAGACCGGTGATATATGTGTGTATGACGACACGCCCTGCGCCTGCGGACGAAACAGTTTAAGATTATCGCCGGTGATGGGCCGCAAAAAACAAATGCTTAAATACAAAGGCACTACTTTATACCCGCCTGCACTTTTTGATATCCTGCACGAAATGGAAAACGTGATCGATTATGTAGCAGAAGTGTCATCCAACGAAATGGGAACGGATGAAGTGCTGATTTATATTGTACCCGATGATTATTCGGAAGAGTGCAACCGTAAGATCAGGGCAAATTTACAGGCCAGGTTAAGGGTTAGTCCGCACATAAAATACATAACCGAAGAAGAAATTAAAAAAATACAAATGCCTGAAGCAGGAAGAAAGATCATCAGATTTATTGACAGGAGGAATTGATTTGTTGAAATATTAAGCTCGCTGATTTAATATTAATTCAACAGATATATTTTAATAATGGCTGTTAGTAATGACAGCCTTTTACCTTACATTTATACTCCTTAAAACATAGCTTATGAATCAACAGTATGATGTAGTGGTCCTTGGCGGAGGCCTTGCCGGTCTTACACTTTCCCTGCAGTTAAAAAATGCAAAACCTGGTATTTCTATTCTTGTTTTGGAAAGAAGAGAAACCGAAGCTTCTACCGCTGCTCATAAGGTTGGCGAATCTACTGTAGAACTGGGTACTCATTATTTGAGAGAAGTATTAGGCCTCAAAGGTTACCTGGAAGAATTTGAACTTCCCAAACACGGCCTGCGTTTTTTCTTTAAAAATGATACCAAGGAAGATATTACCAGCCGTGTAGAACTTGGCCCACGCCTGCGTTTGCCGGTACCCAGTCACCAGCTTGACAGGGGCACGCTTGAAAATTACCTGATGCGGCTTACCAAAGAAAAAGGTACTGATCTGCAACTTGGGGCAAAAGTTTCGGCAGTTGATATTGATGTCGATAACCTGCATACAGTTAGTTATGTAAAAGATGGGGAAGAAGTAAAAGTAACCTGCCGCTGGATTGCCGATGCATCGGGCAGGGCCAGTGTGATGAAACGCAAACTGCAGTTTCAAAAACCGATGGAGCATCATAGCAATGCAGTTTGGTGGAGATTGAAAGGCGTTATTGATATTGATACCTGGACCAACGACGCAGCATGGCAGGGTTTTCTTGAACCCGGCCTGCGTTATTTAAGCACCGTACATTTTATGGACAGCGGCTACTGGTTATGGGTAATTCCGTTAGGTTCTAAAAATACAAGTATTGGTATTGTTGCCGATCCGGCTGTGCATCCTTTTGAAACCTACAATACCTACGAAAAAGCAGTTGAATGGATGAAGGTAAATGAGCCGCTGGCTTATAAAATGTTGGTGCCGTTAGGTGAAGGAGATGGCTTACTTGATTTTAAAATTTTAAAACATTACGCTCATCATACAGAAAGGCTTTATTCAGCCGACCGTTGGGGAGTAACCGGAGAGTCGGGTGCATTTTTAGATCCACTCTACTCGCCAGGTACCGATTTTATTGCCATGAACAATGGCTGGTTAAGTGATTTGATCTTACGTGACCTGGATGGAGAAGATATTGAAAGCCGTGTGACTATTTACGAACAATGCCACCTGGCATTGGTTGATGCCTGGATACCGGTTTATCAAAACAAATACCTGTTGATGGGCAGTACCCAGATCATGGTCATTAAAATCTTCTGGGATTGGGCAACTTACTGGGCTGTACCATGTCATTTATTTGCGAATAAAGCTTTAACCAATGTAAGATTATTGAAAGATCTTTTTGCAGCAAAGAACAGTTTGGGCCGCAGGTTTGGCGAGCTGCATAAGGTAATGCAGGACCTGTTTTTAGAGTGGCTTCCGTTTGAAAATAAACTATTTTCAAACCGGTATATAGATCCGTTTGACCTGGCCGTGTTAAGAAAATTCCAGGAAGATATTGAAGTGCAGCATGAACCTGTTGAACTGATCGGTCAGATAACTAAAAACATGAACATGCTGGAACAGTTAGCTGTGGCTATTTTCAGGCTGGTGAGTACGGAAGTGAATGGCACATCGCCCGACATAAAAGTAAACCCTTATACTATTAACCTGGGTAAAAAAGAAGGCGCTATGCTGCTGGATACTGAATCTGATGAAGCCATTGTACCTTGTGCTGCTATCATGCATGATGTAGATGTGATGTGGTTTTATCCAAAGAAAGCGATGGAAACAGCTTAAAACATTGGTAATGTTTTAAACCTTGCAAATGTTAACATATGAAGTATGCTGTTTGGTTTCGATCAACAAATACCGACTAATCAAACAGCATGAATGCAGCATTACAAAATACCGAAAAAATAAAAACTGTTTTTTTAGAAACGCAATTATTTTATGCAACGCATGATAACCTGCCTGCATTGATCGGGTACCTGGAAAACACGGAGAAAGCATTCAGTTCCATTGCTTATGAAAGTGCCTCCATGGCCATTGCAATAAAAGATTTTGAAGCGCTTACATTTCCTCATGAATGGATTTTGTTTGCTAATGGCCCTGCTGCTAATCACCAGGCACAGGTTTATGTAGGGCTTGGATGGGCAATTGCAAAATCCAATTTTCCCTTTTTAACTGCAGTAGAAAAATTGCATTCCCGATTTTATTTTAGAATTACTGATGGATGCGGCTATTATGATGGAAGTTTTAAACACCGGCGAACCGTAACAAACAAAGAACTACCGGTTTATTTACCCGCAGCAGCCATGCCCATGTACGATCAGGGTGTAGGGCGAAGTATATGGTACACAGAAAAAGCAGACATACATAAGATACGTAGTACAATTGAAACCTTTGCAGCAAGCAGGCATGCGGACTTATGGCGTGGCGTTGGCATTGCTGTTGCTTATGTTGGCGGTTGCGATGATGCAGATTTAAAAACATTATTAAAATCTGCGGGGTCAAGTGCATTTCAATTAGCTTGCGGGGCAGCACTTGCCGCAAGGTCACGTACTATAGCAAATACCATGACAACCGATACAGACCGGTGCTCCCGTTTATGGTTTGCAGGTACCAGTGATAATGCTGACATGGTAAACGAAGACGTTTATTGCAACTGGATAAAACAAATTGAAGAGCGGTTGTCAGATAGTTTTAATATTATAGATCAACGATAAAAAATATTTACCTGCAACGCTATGTCCATGATATTTTTTATCGCCACGTAAATAAAAAGAGATTCCAAAAATGGAATCTCTTTTATTAAAATATTTTGATCTTAAATTAATTAACCGTGATCAACAATGGTTGATAATGATTCTTCTTAACCTGAGCCCTGCCTATAAACTGGCTGCCATTAATCCTCGTAAATTTGGCCGGAAAAACCCGTACTTCTTCTTCCCTTGTATCAAACAGCAACTCTTTATTGGTGATCACACCAGCCTTATCTAATTTTGATACAACCACTTGTCCACCTGCACCATCCACGTGATATTTAGGAACCTCGTCTTCGGTAATATCCATGTTCTTTTTATTATCCAGGTATAAAAAATAATAACCGGTTGCATCGCTCACTAATTTAAAGCCCATGGTGCCCGGTAAATTATAATTGATCGCATAAGTATAACTTGTTGTAGACCCTTTTTGCTTTTTAGGTATTTTGCGTAACCATTCAAATTGGCCGGCAGCATTAATTTTCCCGGCAACAATATCTTCATAATAAAAAGTTGTACTGGTATGTACCTGCCCCCTGCTGTCGTATGACCTGTAAACGACTTTATAATATTCTTCCAGCACCATCATCACACTGCCATCTTCCTCTATCAGGATATTACGCACTACTAAATTGGGTGCTTCATAATCATCCTTTTTTTCCATTTTTCTTTTGGTTCTAGCCGATTCAAATTTCTGCAGATCTGCCAGCGGAAATTCATAATAGCCGTTCTTATATTTTATAACTTTATTATTCTGATCAAGTGAAGCAAGAAATACACCATCGGTTCCATTGCTTTGTGATTTTTTATTCGATTTTTTGCTGTAGGTACATGCAATGATCATTTCGTGCTGCAGGTTCTCTATCAACGATGTTTCGTGAATAAAATAATCATCCAGCGAAATAGTTGCCGAAATTATTTTCTTGTTGCCTTTCATGAATTTTAATACTTCGTAATGATAGGCAGGCAGTCCTGTTTCCTTATCCTTCTCCTGTCTTTTATCCGAATCATATACTTTGGCAAGCATATAGGCATTACCATTACCATCAACAGAAAAGTCAGAATTATCCATGATCTGCTCGGTATAAGGCATGGTAAATTCTCCGCCCCACAGTTTGTTCATATTATCATCAAAAACCTGCAGACCAATTTTGTCATAATTCTTTTTATCATTTTTTTCCTCTGGCCATAACCTGTAATTTACCAGCAACTTTTTTCCTTCCGCATCATAATTGAACTGGTATTTATTTTCCACCTTCATCTGGTAAAAACCAGTAGAGGTAAGGTCTCCGCTTAACCGGGTGGTTTCAAACATTTTGGTATTTTGAGCGGTTAATTTTGCACCACCAACATCCAGTTTATCATAATACAGGCCTTCGATCTCCTCTTTTTTATCCCAATCACTGTGTATCCAGAAATAGTTACCATTCTTAAATTCAGTAATTATTTCACTGTTGAAATTTTTGGTTGCATCGGGTAATTCAATTGTTTTTTCGGCAGACTGTTCCAGTGTTTTGGAATCGAACTTTACAATAATAATTTCGTCTTTCTTCAACGAAAGATTAACGATACCGTCTTTCTGATTTCCAAAGAAAGAAAGGTCTTCCGATTTACGCGGTAACTCAAATTCTGAGCCCAGTTTAAAAGTAAATTTTTTGCTTTGCGCAAAAGATAAGGTTGTTAAAAGTGTTGCAGCAGCAACAATTAAATATTTCATTTCAGGTACTTGTTTAAATGTTTATTTAGTGTAAGTAAATAGTATTATTTAGTATTTTTTTTAAAGAATTTTCCAACAGCAATCCCATCTACTAAATAAGCATCGCCAATACGCGACTTGGCATCAAAAGCTGCACCCCTCCACATGGATTCGGGCTTTCTTTCTACATAAACCACAGCCAGTTTTTTTTCAGGCTTGCCGGTTTCTATTAATGTAATAGTACCGTCAACACCAGCATTTTTTTTAGAAATACCAACCTGGTAACCTGGCTCTAATGCTTTTGTATTAAAAATGAGTGTGTATTTGGCTGCTTTATCGATCTTAACTTCGTAAAACTTTGTAAGCCCCAGGATAAATTTTTCGCCAAAATAATTTTTCTTTTGTGCTTCCCATTCGGTAGCCCAATTATCACCGTTTGGAGGATCTTTCGCATTTTGTTCTTCAATTTTTTTCTTAATGTATTCAGCTTCTTTACTAAAGTCGCCAACCGCCATTTTCTCATAAGTCATTTCTACATTAATGCTGGTCTCTCCTTTTAATATAGAAAGATCTCCTTTTGTTAAATCAACTTCCTGGGCAAAGCCGGTCATGCCTGCAAATAAAAAAGCAGCAAGCGTTAGGTAAGTCTTAATTATTTTCATCTTGTTGAGTATAGTTAAAAAATAAAGGCTTCCAAAATTGGAAGCCTTTGCAAAGATATATTTTTGAATGGTTACTTCAGGTAATTAGCCAGTTTTTTACCGGCATTGGCATAAGCTTCTGAAATGCGTAATCCTGTATCAAAATCATAACCAAATACAGTACCACCCGGCACATTATTGATGGTTAAAGTACATACTTTTTTATCGCGGTCACCTGTTTCCACAATCCATACTTCTGCATCAAGCTGTGCGTTTTTGCGGCTTATCCCAATGTTATAACCCGGTTCTATAGAGATCGTTTTAAATATCAGTGTGTATTTTGCTTTATCGCTTTGCATCATACCACTGGTCATATTAAACAGTTCTATGAATTTTGGTTCAAACCTGCTTGCCTTATCGTTTGCCCAGCTTTTAGCCCAGGTATCACCTTTACCAGGTTCCTTTTTATTATATTCCGCTGTTTTTGCAGTAACATATTCTTTCTCATTACTGTATTTACCAACACTAAGATTGTCGTAAACAAACTCAATATTGACACTGGTTTCAGCTTTTAATATCTCAGAGTTACCACTGGTAGTTTTTACTTTTTGGGCGTTAGCCTGTAAAAAGCAAAATGAAAGTGCAAAAAGTGCAAATGCACGTGTTATTTTTTTCATATGAAATTTTAATTAAGTTGATTAGAGGCTAAAAGTATGCAAAAATTCCGCATTAAAAAATACCCAATACCCACAATTGTTTAAGTACAAACAGCCCTATCTTCATATATGTGCGACCAAAAAATTAAAATTTGAATTCTTTATTCTATTTTTACCTCTTTGGTTACTAAAATTATTACTGCAGAAAAAAATTCGGACCATGGTACATGTAGGAGACAGGGCTCTTTCCTTAGACAATTTTTCAGATATTCTCTACAAGGAAAAGCAAATTGCTTTAGATACGCTGACTGTTGAAAAAGTGGATGTGAACTTTAGTTTTTTACAGAAATTCTCTTCCAATAAGCTTATTTACGGTATTAATACCGGTTTTGGGCCGATGGCGCAGTATAAGGTTAATGAAAAAAACCTGTTACAGCTTCAATACAACTTAATAAGAAGTCATAGCTCGGGAGCCGGTAATTTAATGAGCCCCATACTGGTTAAGGCAGTAATGATTGCCCGCCTGAACAGTTTAATGCAGGCTTATTCGGGTGTTCATCCCGAAATTGTTGAACTGCTTAAAGACCTGATCAATAAAAACGTTTCGCCCTGCATTTTTGAGCATGGCGGCGTTGGTGCCAGTGGCGATCTGGTACAACTTGCACACCTGGCCCTGGTTTTAATTGGCGAAGGTGAAGTTATTTACGAAGGTGAGGTGCAACCTACCTCAACCATATTTGCCAGGTTAAACATTAAACCGCTTACCATTAAAATTCGCGAAGGCCTTGCCGTTTTAAACGGCACTTCGGCCATGACGGGTATTGGTATGGTAAATATCATACAGGCACAAAAACTGCTGGAATGGTCGGTGATGTTATCGGCCATGATCAATGAAGTTGTTGAAGCTTTTGATGATCATTATTCTTACGAACTGAACATTGTTAAACATCATACAGGACAAAATAAAATTGCGGCACAACTCAGGGATATTTTAAAGGACAGTAAAATGATCCGCAGCCGCTCAGAACATTTGTATAACCCCGAAAAGCTTGACCAGGAAGTGTTCCAGGATAAAGTACAGGAATATTATTCACTGCGCTGCGTAACACAGGTATTGGGGCCCATCTACGATACCATCTGTAATGCCGAAAAAGTGGTGGTGGATGAACTGAACTCTGTAAATGATAACCCGGTGATCGATCATCAGAACGAAAACATTTTTCATGGTGGTAATTTCCATGGCGATTACGTTTCGCTGGAAATGGATAAGCTAAAAATTGCCGTTACCAAATTATCCATGCTTAGCGAAAGGCAATTGAATTACCTGCTGAATGAAAAGCTGAATCAAAAATTTCCGCCCTTTGTTAACCTGGGTGTATTAGGCTTTAATTTTGGTATGCAGGGCATGCAGTTCACCGCAACATCAACCGTTGCCGAAAACCAAACCATGTCGTTTCCTATGTACATACACAGCATACCCAATAACAACGATAACCAAGATATAGTGAGCATGGGTTGTAATGCTGCCTTAATGACCAAACGTGTTATAGACAATTCCTTTGAAGTGCTCACCATACAAATGATGAGTGTATTACAGGCCATTGATTATTTAAAATGTACCGACAGGTTATCAACCGAAACGCATCATATTTATACAACAGTAAGAAAACTGTTTCCTAAGTTTATAGAAGATGAACCAAAGTATAAGGACCTGGCAAGGATCAAAAAATATTTTGAAAACGCTGATCCGGTTGTTTCTTTTAAATTAGGCACAATCCCGGAACAGGTTAATTCATAGCCGCCATAGGAATGAATTTCAGCAATAATCAATCAACGGAAAAATAAGTAAGCATGAAGTTTGCATTAGTTACAGGAGGATCAAGAGGAATTGGAAGGGCTGTTTGTATTGAATTGGCCGGGATGGGATATAACATATTGATCAATTATAAATCTAATGAAGAAGAAGCCAACAACACCCTTGCTTTAATTAAAGAAAAAGACGTTGACGGAGAGATCATACAATTTGACGTATCGGATAAAGAAGCTATAAAAAGCAAGCTGGGCGGATGGATGGAAGCCAATGAGGACAAAGTTATTGAGGTGCTGGTTAATAATGCCGGCATACGGGAAGACGGCTTAATGATGTGGATGAAAGATGAACAATGGGACAGTGTTATCAAAACAAACCTGGATGGTTTCTTTTATGTAACCCGTTTGGTGGTCAACAGCATGCTGATGAAAAAATACGGCAGGATCATAAATATCGTTTCGCTTTCGGGCTTAAAGGGTTTACCCGGACAAACCAATTATTCGGCAGCAAAAGCCGGTGTTATTGGTGCTACAAAAGCATTGGCGCAGGAAATTGGCCGCAAAGGAATTACGGTAAATGCAGTGGCGCCGGGTTTTATTAAAACTGATATGACCGATGGTCTTAATGAAGCTGAATTAAAAAACATGATCCCGTTAAAACGTTTTGGTTTACCCGAAGAAGTGGCACACACCGTTGGGTTTTTAGCAACCGCTGGTGCTGCTTACATAACCGGCGAAGTTATTTCGGTAAATGGAGGATTGTATTCATAACTCCCTCTCCTTTGGAGAGGGTTGGGGTGAGGTTTAATAAAAAATATGAACAGAGTAGTTATAACAGGTATGGGCATTTATTCCTGCATAGGAAAAAACCTGGATGAGGTAAGGGATTCGCTGTATAAGGGGAAATCCGGACTCATACTGGATCCTGTGCGTAAAGAATATGGTTACCGCTCCGGCTTAACAGGCTTTGTTGATAAACCGGATCTGAAAGGAAAGTTAGACAGGCGGGCACGTATTATGCTACCCCAACAGGGAGAATATGCTTATCTCGCTACCGTGGAAGCTTTGGAAAATGCCGGTATTGATGCAGATTATATACAGGCAAATGAAATTGGCATCTTATATGGCAACGATAGTTCGGGTAAAGCTGTTATAGAAGCTAATGATATCATCAGGGACAAAAAAGATACAACACTGGTTGGATCGGGTGCGGTTTTTCAAACCATGAACTCAACAGTAACCATGAATCTGGCTACCATCTTTAAATTACGTGGCGTAAATTTTACCATCAGTGCAGCCTGTGCAAGTGGTTCGCATTCTATCGGGCTGGGCTATCATTTTATAAAATCGGGTTTACAGGATTGTATTATTTGTGGTGGTGCCCAGGAAATAAATCACCTGGCCATGGGCACTTTTGATGCGCTCTCTGCTTTTTCAATAAGAGAAAATGATCCCACAAAAGCATCCCGCCCTTTTGATCGCGACCGTGATGGGCTGATACCCAGTGGTGGTGCCGCTACCTTAGTTTTAGAGAGTTTGGAATCAGCCCAAAAAAGAGGAGCAAAAATTTTAGGAGAGGTAATTGGTTACGGTTTTTCATCTAATGGGGCACACATTTCAAACCCTACCGTAGATGGGCCTGTACGATCATTACATATGGCCATAAAAGATGCTGGCATATTGGCTGGCGATGTGGACTACATAAATGCACATGCCACTTCTACCCCGGCAGGCGATGCCAGCGAAGCAAAAGCTATTGACCAGGTTTTTGGTGAACATAAGCCATTGGTAAGTTCAACAAAATCGATGACCGGCCACGAATGCTGGATGGCAGGTGCAAGTGAAATTATTTATTCGGTATTAATGATGCAAAATTCATTTGTTGCACCCAATATTAATTTCGAAAACCCCGATGAAGACTCAGCAAAATTGAATATTGCAAAAATGACCGTAGAAAAAGATATAGTTGTATTTTTGTCCAACTCCTTTGGGTTTGGAGGAACTAACTCATCACTAATCATCAGGAAACTGATTTAATGTACTGCTCATGACAAACACAGAAATATTAGAAAGAATTCATGAATTCCTGGTAGAGGAATTTGAGGTGAAAGCAGAAAAATTAGTTCCGGATGCGAACTTAAAAGATACCCTCGGACTTGATAGCCTGGATTATATTGACCTTGTTGTGGTTATTGAAAGCAATTTTGCCTTTAAGGTAAAACCCGAAGACTTTACAGATATAGCCACATTCCAGGATTTTTGTGATTATATCATCTCCCGTGTAAATTCAAAAGAAATGGCATAATGTCTGCATGGCATGGCAAATCAAAAGGTACTCCGCTGGGATACCGGATTTTTGTATGGGTATTAAAAACATTTGGTGTTTTACCTGCTTATTTCCTGCTGCGGTTTGTGGTACTGTATTATTTCTTTTTTTCCTTTAAAGCTTCCCGCCAGATCTATTTGTTGTATCGTCATAAACTTGGCTACAACTGGTTTTCATCGATCACTAAATTATATAAAAATTATTTTTTGTTTGGCCAGAGTATCATTGATAAAGTGGTGGTGATGTCAGGCATAAAAAATAATTTCAGTTTTGATTTTGATGGGGAAGAGAACCTGCGCAAAATTGCAGCATTAGAAAAAGGAGGCATCCTGCTGAGTGCACATATCGGCAACTGGGATGTAGCCGGACACTTATTCAAGCGTTTGGAAACCACCATAAATATTGTACTGTATGATGGCGAGCATGAACAGATAAAAGAATATCTTGAGGGTGTTACCGGCAAGCGCAATGTAAATATCATTGTTATTAAAAATGACCTTAGCCATATTTATGCCATCAGCGATGCTTTTAGCAAAAATGAATTGGTATGTATGCATGCCGACCGGTTTTTGGAAGGTAATAAGACCCTGACTACAGATTTTTTAGGTGAGCCTGCCCGGTTTCCGATGGGGCCCTTTTTGCTGGCATCAACATTTAAAGTACCGGTTTCCTTTGTTTTTGCCGTAAAAGAAAGCAAATTGCATTATCATTTTTTCGCAAGCGAAATAAAAGATTATGCTGCATTTGCCAAAAATGAAGTGATACCTGAAATGTTGAATGATTATGCGGCTGAAATGGAAAACAAGCTTAAACAATATCCGGAGCAATGGTTTAATTATTATAATTTCTGGGAACAAAAAAATCAATGATAGCAACTGAAAATATTGAAATGCTTATTCCGCAAAAGCCGCCTTTTGTAATGGTTGACAGGTTAATAGCTTTTAGCGAAAATGCCACGACTACCAGCTTTTCCATTAAGGAAGACAATATTTTTGTAGAAAACGGCATATTTAAAGAATCCGGCCTGGTTGAAAACATCGCACAAACAGCAGCAGCCAGGGCAGGTTACGTTTCAAAGACAGAGAATAAACCGGTATTGGTAGGATACATTGGTGCAGTAAATGGCCTGCAGGTATTTTCGTTACCCAAAACCGGCGATGAATTAATCACTGAAATTACCATAGAAAACCAGATTTTTGATGTAACATTAATATCCGGAAAGATTACCTGCAACGAACAGTTAATTGCTCAATGCAAAATGAAAATATTTATTAATCAACTTAAAAATTCCTAATTATGAAACGTTCACAAAAACTAAATTTCCTGTTTGCTTTGTTATTGCTCTGCGGCACAACTTCTTTTGCGCAAACAATAAAAGATTTTTTTAACGACAACGCAACTCCATTAACCTATCTCGGTATTGATTACAGTAAGAATAAACTCATTAATGACCCAATGGGTAATACATCCGATATCAAAGGCCGTTTATATGCCAGCATGAATGAGGTGGTGGTTGCCGAAATGCCCAAGAATTATGATATTGCCGGTGCTTTTGACAGGAGTGGTGCTGTTAATACAGATATAACAGCAGTTACTGCCAGGAATGAAAAAGTAAATGCGTCAGATATCAGTTCTTCCAATGCTGGTGATTTTAGCAGGCTGACAGAAGCCGACATTGCAGCCGAAGTAAAAGCCCTAAGCATAAAAGATAAGTCAGGCGTTGGGCTTGTTTTCATTATGGAAGGCATGAAAAAAGAAGAGAAGAAAAGTTATGGTGCAGTTTGGGTTACGTTGATAGATATGAAAACAAAAAAAGTATTAATGACCGAACGTTTGGAACAGGAAGCAACAGGCATCGGTTTCAGAAATTACTGGGTAAGCATCATTAAAAAAAGTATAATAGAATTTAAAAAGAAGAAATACAGTGCCTGGAAGAGCAAATAAAGCTGTTGATCATACCCACTATGAAAAAAGAATTGAGCAACAGAACGGAAATACTCGTGCGGTTTAATGAGGCAGATCCTTTGGGGATTGTGTGGCACGGGCACTATATCCGTTATTTTGAAGACGGAAGGGAAGCTTTTGGAAATATGCATGATCTGGGTTACCTCGAGGTATATAAGCTTGGGTTTGTAATACCCGTGGTAAGTGTTCAGTGCGATTTTAAAAAATCGTTGCGCTATGGCGACCGGGTAATTGTGGAAACCAAATTCATAGCAACCGAGGCCGCTAAAATGAAATTTACTTACCGCCTGTTTAATGCCGCAACCGGCGACCTGGTGGCAACCGGTTCTTCTGTGCAGGTTTTTTTAAGTAAAGACGATTCGGTGCTTCAACTGGCCAACCCGCCATTTTTTGAGGACTGGAAAAAGAAACATGACCTGGCTTAACCAGGAAAAACTATGACAGAAATTTTTGTTAGTTCAGATAATATTGTATCGCCTATTGGTTTAACAACTGCTGAAAATTTTTCGCAGCTTAAACTAAATGTGTCGGGTATAAAATTACATGATAATAAAATCATGTCTGAACAACCTTTCCAGGCTGCTCTATTTGATGCTGAAAATTTATTCAGCAACAATCAATTACAAAAAGAATATACCAGGTTCGAGAAATTACTTATTGCTTCCGTCAGCGATGCACTTGCAAACAGTAATGTTAATGCTGCAGATAAAAGAACAGTGCTCATCATTTCATCCACCAAAGGAAATATAAGTTTACTTGAAACCGAACCGGCATCTGATTCATTAAATAAAAGAATTTCACTCAGCACGTCTGCTAAACTGGTGGCAGACCATTTTCAATTTTGTAATCAGCCTGTAATTGTTTCCAATGCCTGTATATCAGGCATGCTGGCTATTCTTACCGGTATGCGGTTGATACAATCAGGCCAATATGAACATGCGGTAGTTACCGGCGCAGATGTGGTGAGCAAATTTGTTTTATCAGGGTTTCAATCTTTCCAGGCTGTTAGCCCATTGCCTTGTAAGCCTTTTGACGCAGCCAGGGCTGGCATAAATTTAGGCGAAGCTGCCGGCACCGTTATTCTTACTTCCAATAAAGATCTTTCATCCGGTATAAAAGTAATGGGCGGCGCTGTAAGTAACGATGCCAATCATATCAGCGGCCCTTCCCGTACAGGCGAAGAATTAAACCTGGCTATAACCAATGCCATTAAAGCTGCAGGCATTACTGCTACAGGTATTGATTTTATTTCGGCACATGGCACAGCAACTGTTTTTAATGACGAGATGGAAGCAAAAGCAATTACACTGGCTGGCCTGCAAACCGTTCCTGTAAATAGTTTAAAAGGTTACTATGGCCACACATTAGGTGCTGCAGGGTTGATCGAGTCTGTCATTTCTTTTCAATCTTTAAAAGAAAACCTGGTTATACCAACACGTGGATTTGAAAACATAGGCGTTACACAACCGGTTAATATCTGTTCATCATTATATCATACAACTTTACAAAACTGTTTAAAAACGGCTTCGGGTTTTGGAGGATGTAATGCAGCCATGGTTTTCAGTAAACAATAATTAAAAACAAAACACAGGTCAAAAAATTATGGCATTTTTTTCTAAGGATAAAAGATCAGCATTTGAAGCGAAAGAAACGGCACAATGGATTGCCTTTGGACCCGTTATTTTCCAGGCGGCACGCGTACTCAGGAATTCGGGTATTTTGCGGCTGATAGAAGACAGCGGTACAACAGGATTAACCGACGAAGAAATTGCAGCGAAGACAAATCTCTCTGTTTATGGTGTAAGGGTTTTGCTAGAATCGGGCCTGGGCACAGGACTGGTTTTGGTAAATGATAAAAAATTTACACTTGGCAAAACGGGCCATTTTATTTTGAACGACCCGTTAACCATAACCAATATGGACTTTGTGCAGGATGTAAACTATAAGGGCCTTTTTTATTTAGACGAAAGTATTGAGAACGGTAAACCGGCAGGACTTAAAGAGTTTGGCAACTGGCCAACCATTTATGAAGGCTTATCGCAATTACCGCCGCATGTGCAAAAAAGCTGGTTTAGTTTTGATCATTATTTTTCTGACGATGCTTTTCCGCTTGTATTAAAACATATCTATAAGCATGATGTAAAAAATATCCTTGATATTGGCGGCAATACAGGCAAATGGGCTATTGCTTCCTCAAATTATGATCCCGGTATTCACATCACCATCATGGATCTGCCCGGCCAGTTAAATATGGCCAGGAAAAGAATTGATGACCTTGGTTTAAATGAAAGGGTTTCTTTTTTACCCGTTAATATCCTGGACGAAACTGTTAAGATTCCCAAAGGCTTTGATGCCATCTGGATGAGCCAGTTCCTGGATTGTTTTTCCGAATTGGAAATTGTATCTATTCTAAAAAGATGTTATGAGGCGCTGGATGAAGATGGGAAAGTGATCATACTGGAGCCTTTCTGGGACAGGCAGAAATACGAAATCGCCGCATTCTGCCTGCAGCAAACTTCTGTTTATTTTACGGCCCTTGCCAATGGTAATAGCCAGATGTATAGCAGCGAAACTTTTTTTAAGTGTATTGAACAAGCAGGTTTTGAAATTGTTGAACTTACTGATCATATTGGTTTAAGCCAAACATTATTAAAATGTAAAAAAAGAAAAAATACCAACTGATGAAAACAGAAAAAACAGATGTACTGGTAATTGGTGCAGGCCCGGCGGGGACTGTTGCCGCCTCTATCATTAAACAGGCGGGCTTTTCGGTAAAGATTGTTGAAAAAATGAAGTTCCCCAGGTTTGTGATTGGCGAAAGCCTGTTACCACGATGTATGGAAGCATTGGAAGAAGCCGGTTTTTTAGACGCTATAAAAGCAAAAGGTTTTCAGGAAAAATTCGGGGCCAAGTTTGTAAAGGATGGAAAGGTATGCGATTATTTATTTGCCGACCAGTTTACACCCGGCTGGAGTTCTACCTGGCAGGTACCCAGGGCCGAGTTTGATAAGACGCTG
Source organism: Chitinophagales bacterium (assembly GCA_038226715.1). Lineage (GTDB taxonomy): Bacteria > Bacteroidota > Bacteroidia > Chitinophagales > Chitinophagaceae > Ferruginibacter. The sequence goes on along the minus strand of JBBRQF010000007.1, from coordinate 58,119 downwards.
GCAGATACCTGCGAAAAAATGGGCATAGATGTCAGTTATGAAACAACTGTAACAGGCATTACATTTAACGGTTCTGATTCTGTTACAACAGTAGAAGATATTAATGGCGAAAAATCGCATATAGAAGCCAGGTTTATTGTAGATGGCAGCGGCTACGGTCGGGTGATACCTCGTTTGTTCAACATGGATAAACCTTCAAACCTGCCGCCACGTAAAACCTTGTTCACGCATGTGCTGGATGTTAAACGTACTATGGATGATGAACCAAATCGAATCACCATCATTGTACATCAAAAGGGAATCTGGATCTGGGTAATACCTTTTTCAAACGGAAACACTTCGGTAGGTTTTGTGGGTGAGCCTGAATTTTTTGAATCAACCGACGGAATGGCTCCTGAAGAACAATTGAGGACACTCCTGGCAACACAACCCTATTTGGCAGAAAGAATGCAGGATGTGAAATTTATTTTTGAACCTAAAAGCATTCAATCATGGTCAAGTACCACCAATAAATTTTATGGCGATGGTTTTGTATTAACCGGTAATGTAACCGAATTTCTTGATCCTGTTTTCTCATCAGGTGTAACACTGGCAACAGTTTCAAGTCAAACAGCAGCACATCTTGTAATAAAAAAATTAAAGGGCGAAGCTGTTGACTGGGAAAAAGAATATACCGATGTGATGATGCAGGGCGTAAATACCTTCCGCTCTTATGTAATGGCCTGGTACGAAGGCACATTGGATACGATCTTCTTTGCAGATAACCAGGTTGCAGATATTAAAAGTATGATCTGCTCTGTATTGGCCGGCTATGTTTGGGATACCAATAACCCTTATGTAAAAGATCACGATACTGCATTAATTAAACTGGCAAAGCTTATTAAAGTAAGAGATTCGCTGAGTGCCTAAACCAAATGCCCGAAAGGGATGTGTAAGAGAAGAAGATCACTGAAATATTGAAAACAGAAAATTATATCACGGCCAGTTGTATTATCAGCAATCATATTGTTTATAAAGATCAACAACCCGTTTTCGAGGAAAAGGATTCGGCCCTGTCTGAATTTCTAATTGCTGTATACCGGCATTTCGGATGGCAGTACCCTAAGTTTCATAAAATGGATAACCTGAGTAAACTGGGGTGGCTGGCTAATGAAGTGTTATTACAGGATAGTTTTGATAGGGAAAAGTATAAACCGGAAGATATTGCCATAGTATTATCCAACGCTAATTCGAGCCTGGATACAGACATCAAATATTACGAAACAACTAAAACTGTTGCCAGTCCGGCCCAGTTTGTTTACACATTACCCAATATTGTAATTGGCGAAATATCCATCAGGCATCATTTCAAAGGCGAGAATGCTTTTTTTATTTTTGATCAGTTTGATGCCGGATTTATTGAACAATATGTGAGCAACCTGATTAATAATAATATATTGCAGTGCTGTATCTGTGGTTGGGTTGATGTGCTGGATGATAAGTACAATGCAAGTTTATTTTTAATAGAGAAAGATAAAAGCGCCAATTCAGTTAATTTTACAAAAGAAAATCTTAATAAAATATACCAGTTACAAAATGGATAAATTAATGTCGGATCTGAAATCACAGATCATTGCCCAGTTAAATTTGCAGGACACCAAACCAGAAGATATAGGAGATGACCAGCCCCTGTTTGTGGAAGGCCTTGGCCTGGATTCTATTGATGCGCTTGAACTGATCGTTTTATTGCAGCAACAATACAAGATCAAATTATCCAATGCAGAGGATGGCCCCAAGGTTTTTCAAACAGTTAGAACCATGGCTGAATATATAACTGCCCACCAGGCACAGACTGCATAAGTATGAACCAACCCGTTTTCGTTGCCGGCACAGGTATCATTTCGGCAATAGGTAATAATGTTGCCGAATGCCTGGATGCCCTGGAAAACGGAAGGGCGGGAATGGGCCAGATGCAACACTTACATTCTGTACACAGCCAAAGACTACCGGTTGCTGAAGTGAAGCTGGATAATGAAGCACTTGCCAAAATTGCCGGACTGCCAAAAATAAAAAGCCGCACCGCTTTATTAAGCTTGGTTGCTGCAAAGGAAGCGCTTGATCATGCCGGCATTGAAAATATTAAAGACTTACGCACGGGATTTATCTCCGCTACTTCTGTTGGCGGCATGGATAAAACTGAAAGTTTCTTCACCGAATTTTTACGGGATAACAGTAAAGGGAAATTACGGGATGTTGTTAACCACGAATGTGGCAGCGTAACAGAACTGGTTGCCGATGCTTTGGGTATTAAAGATTATATCACCACCATCAGCACGGCCTGTTCTTCATCTGCCAATGCCATTTTTTTGGGTGCAAGACTTATCCGGAATAATATTGTTGATGTGGTAGTTGCTGGTGGCACCGACTCTATGACAAGGTTTACACTCAACGGTTTTAATACATTGATGATCGTTGATGAAAAATTTTGTCAGCCTTTTGATGAAAACCGGCGTGGGCTTAACCTTGGTGAAGGTGCCGGTTATGTAGTATTGGTTTCTGAAAAGGTTTCAGCCACGCTAAAGAATAAACCTGAAATTATTTTAAGTGGCTATTGCAATGCGAATGATGCCTATCACCAAACGGCTTCCTCGCCGGATGGTATTGGTTCTTACTTAGCCATGAGCGGGGCATTAAAAAAAGCAGGATTGCAAACATCAGATATTGATTATATCAACCTGCATGGAACAGGTACACAGAATAATGATATTGCAGAAGGAACAGCCATTAAAAGATTATTCGATCCGCATTATCCAAAAATGAGTTCAACAAAAACATTTACGGGACATACATTAGGAGCAAGTGGCGGAATAGAAGCGGTGTTTTCTGTTTTAGCATTAACGCATGGCATTATTTTTCCAAACCTGCGTTTGCAAACGCCCATGGTTGATCTGCCTTTTGTACCGGAAAGAGAATTTATAAAAAATGTTGAAGTAAAACATGTGCTTTCCAATTCATTTGGTTTTGGAGGTAACTGTTCGTCATTGATTTTTTCGAAAGTTGATTAAAACAGGATTACTATAAATTAAAAATCTGTCAGCCTGAACCTGTCGAAGGCGGGTTGCCTATAAAAATATACCGGTTTCGACAGGCTCAGCCTGACAAGTCAAAAATTAAAACACTTAAGAATAAATGTACATCAGGGCAACAGGAAATATCTCTCCACAAAAAACCTTTGGCCATCAGCCATTGAAAGAGGTTGTGAGCTATACCGGCAACCGCCTGGCCTGCATTGAACCTGACTACAAAGAATTTATTGATCCCAAACAAATAAGGCGCATGAGCCGCATCATACGCATGGGCGTGGCCGCTGCTATGGAATGCCTGCAGGAAGCATGCTGTAAAGTGCCCGATGCCATTGTTACCGGCACAGCTTATGGTTGCCTGGAAGACACGAATTCTTTTTTAAGCAAGATGGTGGAGTTTAATGAAGAATTGCTTACGCCAACTTCATTCATACAATCAACACACAATACCATTGGTGCACAGATCGGCTTGATGCTGCAATGCAATAATTACAACAATGCTTTTGTTCACCGGGGTTTTTCTTTTGAAAGTGCTCTATTAGATGGAATGCTGCTACTGAAAGAAAAAGATGCAGGTAATGTATTGGTTGGCGCTATTGATGAGATAACCAATACCAGTCATACTATTCTAAACAGGTTGGGTTTGTACAAACAAGGACCGGTATCTAATCTGGATATGTATACAACTAAAACCAAAGGAACCATTGCCGGTGAAGGTGCTTCATTTTTTTTGTTGGCGGCCGAACCATCTGCAACCGATTATGCAAAACTGGATGGTTTGCATACTTTTTATAAGCCAGGAGGAATTAAAGAAATAGAAAAACAAATTTCTTCTTTTTTAGAAAGATATGCAGTAAGCTTGAATGATATTGATTTGATCATTACAGGTAAAAACGGAGACGCTTCATCAGACAAAATATATGATGAATTAGCCCGAACGGTTTTCAGCAATAAAGATATCGTTGACTATAAATATTTATGTGGCGAATATCCCACGGCTGCATCATTTGCCATGTGGCTGGTTGCTACCACGCTTAAATCTGGCAAAGTACCGACCGCATTGAATTACGCTGCTTCTTCTGATAAAAAGATCAACAGAGTTTTAATTTATAATCATTACCAGGGCATACATCATTCTTTATCTTTGCTGTCGGCATGTTAAACTTCCGCAACACAAATATTTTTTTTATTGTACTGCTTGCCATTTTAATTGGCGTGCATGTAAAGTATGGACTGCCTGTTTATATTTACCCGCTTCTATTTGTTGTGTACTCGCTTATCGTTTTCCGGGGATGTTATTATGTAGGCTCCAATTTCTTTATTAAAATTATTTGCAAAGCTGAAACTGATAAAAAAGAAATCGCCATCAGCTTTGATGATGGCCCCGCAGAAAACTATACCAAACGTATTCTGGAAATATTAAAAGCAGCGCAGGTAAAAGCAACATTCTTCTGTATTGGCAATCGTATTGCCGGCAACGAAATCCTTTTAAAACAGGTGCAGGAAGACGGACATATTATCGGTAACCACAGTTACTCTCATCATTTTTGGTTTGATATGTATTCAGCAAAAAAAATGCAGAAAGATCTGGAACAGATGGATGAACAAATGCAACAGGTTATTGGGCTCAAACCCAAACTGTTCAGACCGCCTTATGGCGTTACCAACCCAAACCTGGCGAAAGCAATTAAAAATGGTGGTTATACGCCTGTTGGCTGGAGTGTAAGATCAATGGACACGGTGATCAAAGACGGAAAAAAATTATCCGACAAGATAAATGATGGTATAAAACCCGGTGCTGTGTTTCTTTTTCATGATACCAGCAAAACTACTTTAGATATTTTACCTGAATTTATACAAGAAGTTAAAAAAAGAGGATACAACATCATACCGTTGGATAAATTGTTAGCTTTGCAGCCTTATGCGTAAAACTATATTATTAATGTTGATTCTTGTTTCGGGGCTTATTGCAAAAGCACAGTACCCGGGCTATACAGCCGTTGCCGACCTGGCAAAATTTAAAGCTGCTTTTGCTGCAGCCTCGCAAAAAACAAATTCAATCAAAGCCGATTTTGTACAGGATAAGAACCTGAGTATGCTGTCAGAGAAAATTACGTCCAAAGGCAATTTCTGGTTTAAAAAAGACAGCCGGGTACGGATGGAATACAACCAGCCTTTTAAATACCTGATGATACTGAATAAGGATAAAGCCTATGTAAAAGATGGTGTTAAAGAAAGTAAGGTTTCCACCAAATCAAATAAGATGTTTCAGCAGATCAATAAAATAATGATCGACTGTATGCAGGGATCAACATTGGACAATACCGATTTTACAACCCGGGTTTTTGAAAACAAAACCTCGGCTCTGGTTGAATTAACACCGGTAACCAAAGGGATGAAAGAAATGTTTAAATCAATCAATGTAATTGTTGATAAGAAAGATTTTTCTGTAGCCAGTATTCAGATGCAGGAACTTTCGGGCGATAATACCATCATGCGTTTTACCAATAAAGAACTAAATGCGGCCATTCCGGATACCTTATTTGATATTAAGTAGTTGCCTGCTTTTTGTACTAAGCTGCTCTCCTTCTTATAGGCAAATGCAATCAGCAGTTGCCGATGTAAACCTGCTGCAAAAATTTAAACCTGCTTTTACCGTTGTCTTATACAATACCACTGTTGACGTGGTTGGCAATCATCTAAGTGGCTTATTGCTCATTAAAAAAATGCCAGACAGCAGTACGCGTATGGTTTTTAGCAACGAGATGGGTTTTAGTTTTTTTGACTTTGAATTTGCAGCTGATGGGAAATTTAAAGTATATTCCATCACCAAACAGATGAATAAAAAATCGGTGATAAAAACTTTGCAGCACGATTTTGAGTTGATACTGATGAACAACCCCGACAAATCCAAAGCTGTTGTAAAAACAAATGAAGGCTTGAATTATTTTATTTTCCCTCAAACAAAAGGCTATAATTATTATATTACAAACCAAGGTGGAGATGAACTGGTGCGGATGGAAAGAGCATCCAATAAAAAAACGGTTGTAGAAGCTGTGATGAAAAATTATCAGAACGGCATACCTGATACCATTGGCATATCGCACAAAACATTTGAATTTAATATTAGTCTAAAACGAATAGAAAGATAATGCTGCTAAACGATTTTTTTACCCTCAATGATAAAGTAACTTCCGAAACCGAGATTTGGGCTGAGCTGTTTATCAATGCTGATCATAAAATATTTGAAGGGCATTTTCCCAACCAACCTGTAGTGCCTGGTGTTTGCATGATGCAGATGATAAAAGAAATTCTGGAACAGGTTATTGAAAAACAAACCAATTTATTACAGGCTGCAGATATGAAATTTCTGGCTGTTATAAATCCACAGGAAAACAACCTTATTCATGCATCAATAAAATATGCTGCCGTTGAAAACGGAAATATAAATGTTGTGGCTTCACTTTTTAAAGATGAGTTGGTGCATTTTAAGTTTAAGGGACAGTTTCAGGTGTCTGGCCACTAAGCATAGTCCTCACAGGTGTCTGGCCATTATGCAGAGTCTGTTTATGCTTAGTGTATTTGTAATTCAGTATTCTTTTAAAAATTTTGGAGTATTAGTATTGGCCTGACACCTACGAAACAGTTTTTGTTTCAGCATTATGCTTCTCCGGCATCAACCAATTGATAAAATCCAGTGCAGGCCCCGTCATAAATGTGGTCACCAATGCCATCAACACCATCATGGCAAAAATTTGAGGAGAAAGAATTCCCAGGTCGTAACCAATATTTAAAAAGATCAGTTGCATCAGCCCACGGGTGTTCATTAACACGCCAATAAATAAACTGTCTTTCCAGCTTTGTCCTGTTATACGTGCCGCCAGGGCACCGCCACCAAATTTTCCGGCAACAGCAATCAGCAATATCCACCCGAATGTAATCCATAAATGACCCTCGTTGATAAGGCCGATCTGCGTTCTTAAACCGGTTATTACAAAGAAAAGCGGCAGTAACAGAATGATGCTTACATCTTCAATCTTATCAATTACAATTTTGCGAAAGTTAAAACCGGATGGCATAATAACCCCCGCTACAAAGGCTCCGAACAAGGCATGAATACCGATGATGGATGTAATATATGATGATACAATTAAGATCACAAATAGTAGTGCAATGATCGGCGTCCGCTTTTTTTCCTTGCTGTCGTAAACAATACTTAACCTTTCTAAAAAAGGCCGAACTAATTTCAGCATGATTAACACATAAACAATGGCCAGTGCAATGGTATATAAAACACTTACTGACGAACCGGACTTTACCAATGCAATTACAGCAGCTAAAATACACCAGGCGGTAAGGTCGTCAATTGCGGCGCAGGTGAGTGCCAAGACACCCAGCCTGGATCGGGTGAGACCTTTTTCCTGCAGTATTCTTGCCAATACAGGAAAAGCAGTGATGCTCATTGATATACCTATGAACAAAGCAAAAGATAAAAAAGTAATATTGGCGGGAGCATAATCACGATAAATATAATAGGCAAATCCCACGCCTAATGTGTATGAAATGATGATGCTGGTATGACTGATAATAACAGCACCATAAGCCTGTTTGGCAATGGCCTTCAGGTCAAGCTCCATGCCAATGATGAACATAAAAAGGATTAGCCCTATCTGGCTTAGAAAACTTAGCGTTGGCAAAGAAGCAGCCGGAAATAAAAAATGATTGATCTCCGGGAAATATGCACCGATTACCGATGGTCCTAAAACAATACCTGCAACAATTTCGCCGATAACTGCCGGTTGACCCATTTTTTTAAAAAGAAAACCAAATAATCTTGCACAGGCTATAATTACAATTATCTGTAACAATAACACAGCTAAGGGTTCTGTAAGGTTATGAGTAAAAGAATCTTTGAAGATGTGGAACTCATTAGCCACTGTTGCTTCTCTTGCATTTTGTGACTGGGTGGCAGAAAGGACCGGGCTTTGCAAAACACTACCCTGCTTTGCTATCCAATAAATAACAAACCCCAAACCAGCTAAGATAGATACATAAAAAAGAGAGCTCCACCTTTTCTTCATAAGCCAGAATTATAAACCGGTTAAAGTTATTTTAAATTGAGAAGCGTGTTACAACAATTCTTTATTAATCTGTTATGGAAACCAGGATAAAACTGTGCTGTAACCCTTTAAAATTATTATACATCAAAATATTACGGTAAACTGCTTTGGTCGTTTTCTTTTTGAACATTTGTTCGGGCACATGTTGTGTTTGCAGCATATTGCAGGCATACCAAAGACCAATGGCAGATGCGGTTGCATAATCGCCAATTACATGTTTATACCGAACAACGGCCGTATCATCATCAAGCATGGTTTCGCACGCAGTGTAAAAAGGCAGGGTTCGGTTATCGCCATTTTCTCCAGACAAAAAAAGATCGATCTCTTCACCAGCAACCAGGTTATTTTGCAGGAAATTTTTTAATTGTGCGCTCACCAATCCAATATCTATACTATGTAAAGTGCTTACTGCAACAACTTTTGCAACAGAAGCAGCAGGTTTGGTATTAACCACAAACATGGCCGCACCTTCGCCAACAACAGCGCCGGGGCTATCTGTTTCATACAAGTGTTTATTGGAAACGATTTCCTTTTTATAAGAACCGGCAAGTGTTTCAATGTTATAATGGTAAGGAGAAATTTCATCTACACCACCCAGCAAATAACTGTTTGTGGGATTGGCATTGAGCTGCATCATCGCATCAATGAGTGCATTTTCAAAAGCAAGTCCAAGATGGATATGCGTGATGTTGTAACCTTTATTTTTAGAGATCATACCCAACTGTCCTGCAATTACATTACTGGTACTTTGTACAAAACTACCGGGTGTAAGTTGTCCTTCGTCGTATTGGATGATCTGGTTTAAAAATTTTACACAATCGTCCATGCCGGCATTTGCTGAGCCAATAATTATACCATTTATAGATTCAGCCTGGCTCATTAAAGGCAATGCTGCGCCCACACCCATTCTTAAAGCCTTGCCCATTCTGCGTAAAACACCGGGTGGTATCTGTTCGTAAGAAGGTTCAATGGCCAATAATTTTTTATCAACCGGTTCATTAAGCTGTTCAATATTTTCCTGCAATAAATTTTGCTGCGGCGATACACAATATGTTTGATGGATATACAGCATGGCTAAACTTTTGAAAATACAAGTGAAGAGCAATTACCGCCAAAACCAAATGAGTTACTCATTACATGATTTACCGGCATTTTTTTATAAGCCTGCACGGGTGTTAAACCAGTAGCAGGAATTGTATTTTTAAAATGCAGGTTGGGATACACTTCCTGGTGCATCAAACTTAAAATGCTGTACACGGCTTCAATAGCGCCGGCGGCACCAAGTGTGTGTCCAATGTTTGCTTTGGTAGATGCAAAGGCTGGTGGCTTATCGAACAAACGTATCATGGCCCTGCTTTCAACAGCATCATTATTTTCTGTGCCGGTTCCATGTGCATTTATAAAATCAATTTGATTGGGTAACAGTTTTGCGGCCTGCAATGCCCCCTGCATGGAAAGGTATGGACCATCGCCCTGGTCGGATAAAGACGAAGGATGATAAGCATCATTGGCATTGCAGTAACCGGTTAGCTCTGCATAAATTTTTTTTCCGTTGATATCTTCTTCTTTTTCTAAAATTAAAAATGCAGCGCCTTCTCCCAAATTCAATCCCTGCCGGCCTTCATCAAAAGGTGTGCAGTTATCCGGCGATAAAATATGCAATGCATTAAAACCATTAATGGTAAATTTTGCAAGACTGTCGGTACCGCCAACAATGGCTCTTTTAGCATAGCCATTTTGCATGAGCATCGCACCATACATAATAGCATTGGCTGATGAAGAGCAGGCTGTGTTAATAGTATTGATGACTCCGCCGATCTTATAATGCTTTTGCATATAAAGACAAACAGATGCACCATCATAAGAACCTAAATAATCAGATCCATCCTGGTTTGAATTGGCATCATGATATAATTCATCGGTTAAACACATGCCGCCAACGGTATTGGCGCCAATCAATGCCGTATCGGATGCTTGCAAGTCCGAACTGGAAAGCCCGGCATCTGCAACAGCTTCATTAAAAGCATGCATGGCCAGCATGGTGGTACGGGTAACGCCCGTATCGGTGATCTGTAATTTTTTTTGTAAAACATCAGTGCTTATCTGCACCTGGCCAAAGGGTAAAATACCGGCGTATTTTGAATGAAAAAGATCGAGTTGTTTTTTTACACCACAGTTTGCTGCTTTAAGTGCATGGTGATTTTCTGCTACAGAATTTCCTATAGCACTTATTACGCCCATGCCGGTTATAAAAATTCTGCTCAAAGAAATATTTTATAGAATTAGTAAACTGTATGTTATTGTTCTGTCAGTCTGAGCTTGTCGAAGACGGTGCGTTACAAAAAAAGCTCTTTCAATTATGAATCCGCCTTCGACAAGCTCAGGCTGACAGCTATTTATCTAAAAGTTATTTGAAATTACTTTACTTAGTACGATGTTGCTCAATATAAGCAACCATGGTGTTTATATCTGTAAGAACCTTGCGGCCTTCTTTTGGATCTTTAATATCTATGCCATATTCCCTGCCAAGTAAAACGATCAGTTCAATGGAATCAATAGAATCCAGTCCCAGACCTTCGCCAAATAAAGGTTCATCGTCTTTAATATCTTCCGGCTTAACCGAGATCAGGTTTAAGAATTCTACAATTTGCTTTTTTAACTGAAGCTTTAATTCTGCTGTTTCCATAATAAATATTTCAAATAAGGTTTTTTCTTTTTAACCCGTATAAAGTAATGAGTTGTATAACAAGTGTAATACCCAATAAAGGTATAATATTTAAAACAACATCTTTAAGTTTTCCGCCTTCTAAAAATAAACCATAGTAAGCTTCCAGGCACCAATGCAAGGGCGACATCTTCATCACGATCTGGAAAGACTGCGGCATGGCAAAACTCGGTACCAGCAAACCGCCCACTGCTGCCATTAATACAATAGATACAGCACCAATACCATTCGCCTGCTCCTGTGTTTTTGCAAATACGCCGATCATGATGGCATAACTTACGGCACACCAGCCGCAAATGAGGGTAACAATAACAACGCCGGTAATATCTGCCGGCAGATCTAATTTAGGTAAACCCATAAATGGAAAAAGCCAGATGCCGATTGAAAAAACAACCGCTGCTTGTATAAAAGTTACAAATAAATAAGTAAGCTGTTTAGAAATTAATGCAACTAAATAATTTGTAGGCAGGGTCTTTAACCGGATAAAACTGCCGTTTATCTTTTCTCTCACCACACTGCCTCCCAAAGAAATTACAACAAAGAACATAGCGAATACTGTCCAGGCCGGTACATTATGTTGGGATGCATTGGGAATATTTCTGCTGCCATCTCTTGATACGGGAATTTCTTTAATGGCAACCTGGTTACTCATTAATTCATTTTCAAAAGTATCGGGCATTGCTTTTTCATTCAACGCAAAATAGAGGCTTTTTAAAATCTCTTTATTTTGAACAACCTGTAATGCACTGCGTAATGCGCCATTTATAGAATGACGGAAAGATTCCTGCAATACAGGATGGTAGAGTAATGTAATGGGTTGAATGCTGTCGGTATCGGAGGTTACACTATCAATGGTTTGCATACCAAAATTTTTCAGTGCTTTTTTTGCTGTTTCGTTTGCTTTTTGTTTTAGTTTTTGTGTAAAGTCTGCCGGAATGATGATGGCGATTACAGCATCCTTTGCGTGCATCCTGTCAGAGATCTCTTTATCAGTAATATTGGGTGTAACCTGTTTAAGATCGAACATGCCCACTTTTATAATGGCGCTTTCCATTTGTTTGCCCGCCTCGCCGGTATCACGGTTGCACATGAGCATGGGCACCGTGTTGGTGTTCAGCATTTCAAATGTACTGTTTTGCACAGCCGTAATTACGATGGCTAAAACGATCGGCATAACAAACATAAACACCAAACCTAACCTGTCGCGGGTTAAAATTCGCATGTCTTTTAATATGGTGCTCCAGAGTTTAAACATGCTTAGTTCCTGTATGATTTGCCTGTTAAGTTAATGAACAAACCTTCCAGTCCGTCTTCTTTATGATCTATCAACAATTGATTCAACGAGTCGTGTGCAATTATTTTTCCATCATCTATCAATGCTACTTTATTACAAAGGTCTTCGGCTTCGCTTAACTGGTGCGATGTATAAATAAGTGTGGTGCCATCTTCATTTAATTTTTTAAGGTAATTGATGATGGCATGGCGGGTATGTACATCCACACCAACTGTTGGTTCATCTAAAAATAAAATGAGTGGATTGTGAATTACGCCAATAGCGAGGTTCACCCTGCGTTTCATACCACCCGAAAACTGTTCTACTTTTTTATTGCGGACATCTGTAAGCCCCATTACTTCCAGCAGCTCGGTTGTTTTATTTTTTATTTCCTTTTTTTGTAAACCTGACCAGGCGCCAAAAAAAGCCAGGTTTTCTACCGGGCTTAATTCGTGGTAAAAAGAAAAATCCTGTGGTACAAATCCAAAAAGTTTGTTAATAGATTTTTTGTGATGTGCAATTTCGTGTTCGAGCAATTGAATACTTCCCTGTTGAAATTGAAGTAAACCGGTCATACAATTCATTAAGGTTGTTTTACCGGCGCCATTAGGCCCAAATAATCCAAAACGGTCGCCCTGCTCAACTTCTAAATTTAAATTGGTAAAACAGGAAGTTGATTGGCGGGGGTAAGTAAATCCCAGGTTAGTTATCCGCACTGCTGCATTGCTCATGAATTCCATTTTATTTTGCTCAATGCCTGAAATGCTTTTTTCTCTATGTCTGAAATTTCTATAAGATAATCTCCCATCACATCATAATCGGCCTGGCTGCCAATGCGGCCTTTATAGATGCCAGCGGCCTGCACTGCAGCAGTACGCCATTTATCACCGGCTTCGGTAAATATTTTTGAAATATCCAATAACTCATCAATGGGAAGAAAAGCATGCGCTTCCTGTAAAAATGCGCCATAAATATACCTGAATCCGCCACCACCGGTTCCTATTTCTTCCTGCATACGCACTAACTGCGCAAGATATAGACCGGCTTTTTCGTCCCCCAGTTTATCTTTCCATTTCTTTATTTTTTTTCCGGTACCGGCAATGCCTTTTACACCCGCAATGTTGCCCGGTATGCGTATCATGTGGTTTACATTTTTTTTTATCCCTTTTACAATGGCTTTTGCCATCTGTTCATCGGTGACGATCTTTTTTTCTTTGGGATAATATATCTGTCCATGTGGTGCAAAAGCTCCTTTTGCAAAACGCACTCTTTCCAATTCGTATTCAGTTAGTGATGTTGGCGTTTCCATTACCGGGTCGCTGATGAGGTACCTGCCATCTTCCTTTCCAAAAACGATCATGTTGTGTGCGTTGAAATGGAAGCGGTATTCTTTGGGAAAATAAGTAAGGTAATAAACACCAACCTGTGCGCCAACCGGTTGGCCTTTTTCAAGACATTCATCCAGGTATTTTTTTCCTGCTTCTTTAGATGCAAATTTTTTTCTGAAAACCGGTATTCCCAGTGCGTCACAGGTTCTTTTAAAAATGAGGCCGGGCATGGTGCGGAACGCAATAGCAGGGCCATTATTAATTACAAGAAACGGGAGTTGTACATAAAATAAACCCGAGCCAATACCAAAAGCAAGCGGCTCTGTAAGTTTTGTTGCACCTGCTCTCTGCAACAGGTTTGTGGTAACACCATTTTCACAATGCGCCGCCTGTAAATGTTCAAAATCAGTTGTCATGCACTTTCATGGTTTTTAATTCCTCCACACTTACATTAAATGCATCGGCGTATTGCTGTAATTTTTGTTGGGATAAATTTTTAAAGACAGCAGGTTTTAAATGTTTTTTGATGGTCATTTTCCAGAAGCCGGTGTAAGATGAAAGAATACCCATATCCATCAACCTCAATTCTAAAAAATATAAAACAGGACTTGCCTCGTTGTTTAATACTTTCTGTCGGGCAGCTTCAATACGTTTTTCAATATCTTCCCAGGCAAGGTCAAGTGCTTTTGTTTTAACATCCCAACCGGTACTTAACCCGCTTGAGTATTTGCCCGAGCCATCAACAGCATACACTACTTCTTTGGTAAGCTTGTTAAGTGCGCCATAATCCTGGGGAATTTCTTCTTTTTTCATAAAAGAATTATTAAAGCTGCTAAGTTAGATAAACAGGATGAAAAATGCTAAACAATGAATTATTCAGCAGTAAGCGTAGTAATGGCAGAAATATAAAAAATCTGAAGAACAAAATAAGAAAAGGCTACTCTTTAATCTTATAAACTATTTTGAAACCTGCAGCAATAGATGGATAACTGCCATCAATATCGGTATTCAACAAAAAGCGGCTTTGAGATCTTTGTGAAGCAACTGCGCCATTGGGAATGTTACCAAAGCTGTAAGTTTTTACTTTTAAACCCAGACCGGCATAAAACTCTATCATCATTTTTTTATTAAAAAACCGGGGAACCTGTAACCCTGCTTTCAGGTTGGCACCAATAACTTTTTTGTATTCTGGAAAACCGCCTATATAATAATACGCAATATTACCCATGTTATCTCTTACAGGCAAGTCGTTGAAATTTGTGGTTCTTGTTTTCAAATAAAGTCCCTCAGCAGCAAAGAAAAGACGTGTTGGATCGGGCTTATTTTTTTTATAAAGATAGTACCGTATTTCGGGCTTAACCTTAAACCCAAAAGGGTGTGACAGGTTATTGTCTTTGCTTTTTACAATGTTATAAAAAATAAGACCGGCATCTGCGCCTACGCTGAATTTATTGTTTATAAAATATTCTATACCCAAAACCGGCCCACCTGCATTTGGCTCTAACCACGATAAAATATTTGTGCGAATATTGATGTTGTTTTTTTGCGGCTGAGCTTTAGCAGCAGATATAAAAAAGGAAATGAAAATTAAAAAAAGGAAACGAAGAGAAAACATAGTTACAGTTAATTATGATTAGTTTTTTACAGTGGAAATAAAAGAAGGTGAAACCGGGTTTGTTATATCAAAGAAAGAAACACCCCCTTTAATATAGCAAACCAGAATATTGTTTGTTACAATAACATCATAGGCTGATTCGTTAAATTGTATCCTTGTTGACAATACGGGATTGTATGGATTTGCGATATTAAAAACTTTTATTCCACTATCGGCTTCACAGGCATATAACACAGATCCTTTTAACCCTAAACCATAAGGATTAAACATTGGGATTCGGTTTACAACTTGGGGTTGGCTTATATTTTTTATATTGAAGCAATTTAAAACGCCACCACTACTAAAATCGTTACGCACAGTTGAAAAAGCAAAAGAATCTCTGGCCACAACCGGGTCTTTCCCTCTTACAAAATAGATAACAGAAGAAACTTTGGTGGGCAACTCCGGATTGGCTATTGAATATATGTACATATCGGTGCTGGAGCCGATAAATAATTTATCCTGGTAAGCAAAAATTGTTTGTATTGAAAATCCAATATGCACAGTGTTTTTATATACCGGATTAGCAGCATTGGATACATTATATACAGACAGAGCATCGTTACTGATTGTGTACAGGTAATTATCTGCAAGCACAAATCTGGTTAAAGATCCGCTTTGCCCATTTTGCGAAGCACCTGCAGAATCGGATGATGATTTATTACAGCTAAAAGAAAAAATTGAAATAAAAATTGCTGAGATTATTATAAGCGGTTTCATTATTTTTTACATTTTGGATTATTAACCTGCTGCTTGGTCCATTGTATTACCAATCCTTTTGCAGGATCGGCACATTCAAAATAGCAGCTTGTACAAGGAGGGTATTGTGTAGCCAGATCAGGAAAACTATTATCAATTCTCGAGGAAACAGAAACCGCATTAGGATTACTGATGTCAATCACCACAAGATCGGTTAAATTATTTGTGTAGATACTGTTGCCCTTTATAGCCAACTCTCTGCACAACGCATTTTTAATAAATCCTTTTTTAACAGGTGCTGCCGGATTTGTGTAATCAATGATGTGTATGCCTTTGTCGGTTTCAACCTGGTAAACATAATTGCCAAGGGTAGCAATTTTACCCCCATTTACTATTGGTTGCGGGCTTTGTAACGAAATCTGTTTTGCATCCTGCGCATTAGCATATGTGGGTACATAAGCATCTACTTTACCTACACCATTATTTTTGCATGCCGTTATTGATAAAACACAGGCAATAAATATCACAGCTTTATTATTCATCAGGCGGTTAGTTTACAATTAAGATGAAAAAATAAACTAATACGCTGCTTTATTAATATTTATTTCTTTTTTAAATTTTATTGTTTAGCAAACTGTAAGTAAACTGTACATGTAAGAGAAACGTGAACTTTCCGGCACCAACAAATATATTTTATCGCCTACTTTAAGCTTACCGCTATGAAACAATTCATTCACCATAAAATAAACAGATGCTGCGCCTACATTACCAACCTGGTCCAGGTTTACAAACCATTTATCGTACATAATGCCTGTTTCATTTGCTATCAGTTGCTGGTATATTTTGTCTTTAAAAAAATTGCTGCTCATGTGTGGTAAAAAATAATCAATCTCAGCTGACTTAACACCATGCTTGGCCAACGATGCACTAACACCATAACCACCATACAGTACAATATTTTTACTTAGCAGTTTTACATCCTGCTTAATACTCATGATGGATTGTTCTGTTAATTCCTGCGGGGTATAATGCTGGTAACTTTGTAAAGTACCGTCTTTAAGCTTTTCGCTGCCCTGGTACATACAAGGTTCCAGTTCGTTTGCGTAAGAAAAACCTTCTATCCATTCTACCTTTAAACTAATACCGTGCTCATTTTTTTTGTTTGATAGATGAAATGCTGCTGCACCATCTGATAACATCCAGCGTAAAAATTCTTTTTCAAAACCGATATAAGGATCATCAACCAATGTACTTAATCTTTTTGCTTCGTCTTCAAAATTATTCGACAGCAGAAAAGAAGAAAAACGTTCAGAACCTGTTGCTACCGATTCTTTAACATCGCCGGCTTTGGTTGCCAGGTAAGCATATTTGAATGCATGCATACCGGCGCAGCAAACGCCTGATGGTGAAACCACTTCAAAAGGTTTTGTTCCGGGTAAATGTCCATGCACCATCACACCATGCGAAGGCATAAGCTGATCGGGTGTGGAAGTACCGGTGCTCAGCAGTTCTATATTATTAATGCCTTCAGGGTTGTCTTTAAATAATGCCTTTACAGCTTCGGCAGTCATTTGCGCATTGGTATGCGTTGGTTTGCCTTCTTTATCAAGTGCATAAAACCTGTTTTTAATTCCGTTGTTCCTCAGTACAATGGCTTTCGACCTGGAAGGTGCATTATTGATGATGCCCAGGTAATCTTCCATCTCATCGTTAGAAACCGGGTTGTTAGGAAAAAAAGCTGCTGTATTTGTAATATAAACCTCGTTTAATGCCATCTCTTCTATAAATTAATTTACGCCTGAATAAAGTTGTTTTTGTTTTTTAATACGGCCCGATAAAAATGGCTTGAAGAAAATAAAATCAACAGTTAGTATTATCGGGGCAGCTATAAACAGTGCAATTAAAAGATAATATTTGAATGCAACAAGCCAGGCAGTCTTTTTTTTCTTTTTTGCGATGATGTTTGCCCATATAGCAAAAATTTTACTTGCCTTCGATTCGATAAACATTAAATTATACTTTACTTCGATAGCTTTTTGCTGAATCAGTTCATCCTGCAAACCATCCCAGTTGGTGCCGGTTAAATATTTTTGAACTGTTTTGCCGTAATCACTTGTTTTTGCAATATCAGCATCCGATACACCCGGCGTGGGGAAAATACCCAGCCAACGCCCTTTCTTACCTTTAAACATCCAGTAAAAAATTGTGATGAAACTTACAAAGTTGTGATGTTTATCAAAAAGTGCAATACTGCCAACCAGTTTCGCCTCTGAATTCTTCAATATCTTTTTCATGCGCTGCATAGCACTGATCCACATATTCCTGGCACCGGTAATGGTAATAATAGGTGTATCTTTTAAAACAGCTTTTACAGCAGGGTCATTTAAAATTGAATTTACCGGAATACTTGGTGAAAGGAACCATGCCTGGTAACCAACTATAATTAAGTCGTATTTGTTTTCTTTAAGCTCAAAAGGTTTTAGTTCGGTTGGTACGCTTAAAACACAATCGGGCATTACGGCAAAAAAAGCTTTACCGTTCCAGGGAAAGGGATAATCATGGGCAACATGCACCCGCACTTTTTCAACCGTGTTACCGGCTTCGGCCAGCGGTGCTGTAAAACTGTTTACAATATCTTCCAGTTGCCCCGATTGTGTGTAATAAATGACCAGTATTTTTTTACTCATGAAATGCAGATTAAGACTATAGGGGTTTTAAAACTTTTGATTTTTTACTGTAATCATTAATAGCCTGCTGTACTACCGTTGAAAGCATTTTAAAATTGGAACGAATTACAGTAACATCGCTTTCGATATTCTGGTGGTAATCCAGACCTTTGGGAGCATGTTCCTGAATAATTAACCGCAGAAAATTAAATTCCGTATTGCCTCCCTTTTTAATGGAAGCTTCCAGTTTTGAACGCCCGGTTTTAAAAAGACTTAATTTCTCTTTGACTTTGGTTACCATACCGGCTTTTTTCATTAACAAAGCTCCCTCGTATGCTTCCTTTTCAGTTATAGAAGCTGCTTTTACAATATTTAACTGGGCATTCAATACTTCTAAGTTATCAGAAGCCATAGCACTGTAAAAGGCCGCCTTATCGAATCCCACAGTTTTAATATCTGCTTTTACAGATATTACCGAAAGTAAAAGCATCAAATTAAAGAACATCCTAATATGCATCATATCTTTTATTAATACCCAAAGATAAAGATTTATAAAGGCATGGGTAAATCCAATCAGCAGTATTGGCTTTTAAGATTACAAATTTTATGTTAATGAACAATACCTGCAGATTTTTTTACAAGCAAAGTAAAGTTTCTACGTGTTTTTACCCGTTTGAACGGGAGATTATTTTATATCAGATAAGTTTTGACAAAATACACAATAAAACGTTCAGTTAAAACGATTTATATAAACCAAGCCAGTAAACAAAAAACGGGATGGCTTAATCCGAAAACTCAAAGTTGCTGTGTAGATGCGGCAACAAAAAATACTTGCATTGAAAACTATATTTCATCTACAGTTTTAAAGTTTTTATTGTTAGGCACGACAGGAGAAAGAGACTCTGCTTTTAGCAGGGTCTTTTTGTTTTGTAGATTATTTATCCATGCTTTTGTTGGATCTATTAATTTCTTTTCTGGAATTTCTTTAAAATACATGTCAATTCCTTTTTTTAGTGATTCAAGGAAATTAATGTTTCCTTCCTTTTTCTTATTGACATTAGGAAAAGGAGGTATTAGGTGCCATTGCAGTATAGTGTCGCTATTTTTTATTACTCCTTGAAAATTACATTGCAACCGCTCGGAAACTGTATAAAACCATCCTCTCAAAAAATCAACATAAATGATGGCATTTATTGTGTCATGGTTAACATTATAAACTCCCCATCCTTTTTGTTCATAAAAGTTTTTTTTTGATTTTTCATCCGATAAAGAAATATCACTCTCCACTAATGTTGTTGTGCGATATTCATGTAACAAAATCCCATTTTCGAAAAAAAATATTGGCTGGTCTAAATATGGGGAGTCAATATATCTTGTAGGCATTCCATTTTTATAATCTGTGGGATAATGGTAGCTATCCTCATTGATATGATGATATACGCCGCTAAATTTTATGCTCGTATTGGATGTGGGTGCTTTTTGATTTCGAAGTTGAATAAAATTAACCGAAGCTTTTTCAGTTTGGATACACCGAAAATTCAATGCTCCCAATAAGATCAATATTAAAAGAATTTTCATAAATCATAATTTACAAATTAAATAAAAACTACCTAATTTGTTTTGTATTTATTAATCCATGCCTTACGTGGGTCTATAAGTTTATCAATAGGCACTTTTTTAAAATAAAGATCCCTTGGTTCAATAAAAGAATCGAATTCGCCTTGGTTAGGTGCAACACGAATATTAGGATATGGTGGAATCATGTGCCAGCCAATTATCGTATCCCTGTTTTTAAGATAACCTTGAAAATAAGTCAATAGTCTTTGTGTAATACCTTTGCCGATTATGTTACCACCAGTATAAGGATAATAGAAAATGGCAGTTATAATCTTGTTTTTAATTGTATAGGTACCCCAACTATTAATATAGGCACTTTCCTGTGTTCCATAATCTTGCATATTCTTAAAAAAGATAGAAGAGTCTAATGTCAAAGAGTAATCAAAGCACATTAAATTATTCCTGAAAAAAAATACCGGCTGATCCAGGTATGGTATTTCAACAAACCTTGTAGGATTCCCATTTTTATAATCAGTTCCATGATTATAACTGCTGCTACTAATAAAATGATACCCTCCCTCAAAATTCAATTCATCTTTGTACTTAAAAGCGGAATCATTAAGTACGCTGGTAAATTCATAACCTGGAGCTTGTGTATACACCCCAACGCTACAAGACAATAAAATATTAAAACACATTATGCTTAAAATGAGTACAAAAATTCTGCGGTTCATAATGATACAAATTAAATATATATGCTTTCTTTGATCTCAAAAGGCCGTTTATAATATCACAATCGCGGCCCCAAACTGGCACACCAAACCAACAACCAACCCCATATAAATTTCTTTTTGAGTATGATTGCTTACAATTAAGCGTGACGTACAAACAATGCCTGTTATAAACAAAGCAATGCATAGTGCCCAGGTCATCAGCATACTGTTGCTGTTCATAATGATGATGAAGATGCCAAGCATGCCACCGCAGCCAATGGCATGCATACTTATTTTATAAAAAATATTGGCGATCAGCGCAACGGCTGTTGTAAGAAAAACACCCGTCATAAATACAGCCAGCACCGGTGTTAACTCGGGTTTAAAATTGAAGAATACCCTTGCCATCCAAAAATAAAAGATCATATTAACGAGGTATGGACCAATTCTGTCCTGTTGTGTGTGCAAATAAAAAGATCTTACAAATCCTAATCCTTTCATCACCAGTAAAGCAAAGGCCGGAAATAATACGGTATTTACAGCAACGGATCTTAGTATCTCAAATTTCAGGTAAAAGCTAAACCCTGTAAAATAGGAAGGGTGATACTTCACCAAAAAAGCTATCACATAGAACGGAATAAATAAAGGATGAAACAGCACAGAGAAAAGATGTGCAAAGGATCTTGTCACAATAGAAAACCGTTTATCTGTTAAGACAGAATTTTCAAGTTTGCCTGGCTGCGTTGCAAATTCTAAATGGTTGTTCATAAAAAAACTTTACTCCTCCTCTTTGAGGAGGCTGGGTGGGGTTATAATACTTTTCTTAACCGGGCAACAGATATATTCAACTGTTCCCTGTATTTGGCAACGGTGCGCCGGGCAATATTATATCCTTTTTCCTGCAACATCTCTGTTAGCTTTTCATCGCTGTAGGGATGCTTTTTGTCTTCGGCTTCAATGATATCACTTAATATTTTTTTAACCTCCCTGGTACTTACTTCTTCGCCACTATCGGTTTGTAAACTCTCGCTGAAAAAGAATTTAAGGCGGTAGGTACCAAATTCTGTTTGTACAAATTTACTATTGGCAACGCGGCTTACGGTGGAGATATCTAGATTGGTTTCTTCTGCAATATGTTTCAATATCATAGGCCGCAGGTCAGTTTCTTCCCCCGAGATAAAAAATTCATGCTGGTAGTTCATAATGGCTTCCATGGTGTTCAGAAGGGTATTATGCCGCTGTTTGATAGCATCAATAAACCATTTGGCAGCATCAATTTTTTGCTTGATAAAAATAACTGCTTCTTTCTGCCGCTTATCTTTTTTACTGCCCCGGTCATATTCCTTCAGCATATCGCGGTATCCTTCACTAATGCGCAGGTCGGGTGCATTTTTGTTATTAAGTGTTAATTCAAGTTTGCCTGCATTGTTGTAAATAAAAAAATCGGGTACCACATAGCTTTCAGCCCTGCTGTTTCCGCCAACCGAGCCGGCAGGTTTGGGATTAAGCTTAACGATCTGGTTTATTACTTCCCGCAGTTGCTCGTCATTTAGATCAAAACCCCGCTGAATTTTTTCGTAATGTTTTTTTGTAAATTCTTCAAAGTATTTCTCCAATACCTTTATCGCCATTTCTACATGCTTGCCTTCATGTAATTTCCTTTCCAATTGTATCAGTAAACATTCCTGCAGGTTGCGGGCAGCAATGCCGGGCGGATCGAACTGCTGTATCTGCAAGACCAGTTCTGCTATTTCTTCCTCAGTGGTTGAAATATTCTGGCGAAAAGCCAGGTCATCAACAATGGCCGAAAACTCCCTTCTTAAATAACCGTCATCATCTAAATTACCGATGATCTGCAGCGCCACTTTTTTTTGGTGATCATTAATGGTAAGCATACCCAACTGCTCCAGCATCAGCTCGTTAAAACCGCGTTCAACCTTAATGGGGATTACCCTGTTTTCATCAATTTCGGGATAATTGCTGTCCTTCAGTTTATAATCACCTACTTCATCATCGCCATCCTTTACGTATTCGCTGATGTCGATATTGTCATACTCATCAACGCTGCCATCCATTTCAGTTTCTTCGCCATCTGTATCTGAAAACTCGTCCTTATTTTCGTCATATTCCGTTTCGTGCCCATCTTCAGCTTCTTCTAAAGCAGGGTTTTCTTCTATTTCTTCCTTGATACGCTCTTCCAGTTGGGCAGTAGGCACCTGCAGCAATTTCATCAACTGAATTTGCTGAGGTGATAATTTTTGTAGTTGCTTTTGATATAATCCCTGACTTAAAGCCATATGCACGTCAATTAGGGTAAAAACTTTCTTGTTAAAAAATAATCCATGCTTTGAATAACAGCGTAAATTTACATAGTTAAGATTAAGTATGATGTATAAAAAAGCGAAATTTTTATTTTTTTGCATGATTTTTGTAGCTAAGGCTGTTTTATGTCAAAATTCTACTGCAAAAACTACTTCAGCCGATAATATTTTTAATGTAAAACAGCTTTACCAGGCCGATAAGAATATTAATTACCCACATTATTTTAAAAAATTTGCTAATAATATCGAGGACAGATCTCAGGCTGATGTAAAGCCTGTGATTAATTTAAACCCCCTTTCCTGTTCTACAATAAGTGCTGATTTTTATAGCCGGAATTTTGGATTCTTTTGTAAAAGAGAATTACAGTTTGAGAAGGCAACAAAAATTCCTTTACGGTTTAGATTAGGTTCCATGCAATACAATAATTACCTGGAAGGGAAACCAAATTCCGGAATATTGCCAGCCAATTAAAAGCAAAACGGTAACCTTTTAAGATTACCGTTCTTTAATTATACTGATTTCTTTTTTTAGAAAGCTACCTGTTGTTCATTTAACACTTTCTTTATCACATTTACCATTTGATCGCATTTTGTTTTCAATTGCTCATCTGACCACATTAAACCAATGGCCGTAGATACACAACGGCTCATTATGGCATTGCTTGCTGAAAAATCTTTTGTAGCATGATGTATCACTGCAGCTTTCAGATCGGGATGTAAACCGTTTAGTGTCAAGGAGTTTTTAAGGTGATCCCACTTGCTGATATAATGCCAGTTATTATCGTACCAGTAAAAATTACCGGCCAGAATACTTTGTGCTTTTAATTCGGCTACAACAGCCCTGGTAGCTTCTTCTGTTGGCAGAAACCAGCTTAAAAAAGTACAACTATCGCCGGCTTCATCAGGTATTCTTCTGAAAGAAACATCTGGGATGGCAGCCAGTGCATTTTTTAATATGGAATGATTTTTTTTCTGAATTGCTAAAAAATTATCTAATTTTTTGATCTGTGCCAAACCAACTGCAGCATGCAATTCACTTATCCTGTAATTGTAGCCGATAAAGGGATGCAGGTCTGCACCACGGTCTGCACCTTTGTGATCGTGACCATGATCACTGTAACCATCACTTGATATATACACATCCTCTCGGTTGGTCATTACCACACCGCCTTCGGCACAGGTGATGGTCTTTACAAAATCAAAACTAAAAGTTCCGGCATCACCGATGGTACCGAGTTTTTTTCCTTTATAAGAACCGCCAATACTCTGACAGGCATCTTCCAATAAAATTAAATTGTGTTCTTTACATATCGCCTGCAATGCATCCAGGTCGGCCATGCTGCCACACATATGTACAGGCATGATGCATTTTGTTTTTGCATGTATGGCATTGCGAACAGCCTGCGGATCCAATGTCAGTGTATCATCCACATCTACCAAAACAGGTACCGCACCAACACTCAACACTGCTTCAAAACTGGCAACAAATGTAAAAGAAGGTAGTATCACTTCATCGCCATAACCAATTCCCAAAGCACTAAGGGCTGTTGTTAATGCAGCAGTACCACTGCTGACTAATTGTGCATGTTTACAACCAAAAGTTTCGCAAATGGCTTCTTCCAGTTCTTTGGCTTTCCATATGCCTTTTCGTGGGCCATCAAAGCCATAGCGCATCAGGATGCCTGTTTCCAGCACATCATTTACTTCTTTAATCTCTTCTTTTCCAAAAAATTCAAAACCGGGCATAAAAATTAATTGATAATGAATAATTAATAATGCCTTTAATTAAAGGCATCAAATGCCTGGCAAAGGTAAAGAAAATTGGTGGGTGAGTCAAGACTCAAAACCGGAAGGTAGATGGACAGTTAATCATCAATATCCTGCCAGTTGAAAATCTGTTTGCTGCTTTCAACATTATACCTGGAGATGGTGGATATGCCAAATCTTTTGGTTTTGTGTAAAGGGTCGATAGGAAAGATCAACACAAACTTTGAGCTATCCGCATTAAAATAAAATACCTGCTCCAGTTCTTCCTTGAAATTCTTTTTATCATCTTCGTAAACATATACGGCGATCTTTTTTATATTCTGCCAGGGATACAGGAATTCTCCTTTTACCTGGTAAAAACTATCCCTTTTGCGTAAACCAATAGAGTTGATCTGCGGTGCTTCGGGTTTAATACTATCGATCCAGGCCATGGGAGCCGGAAATACAGGAAACCTGAAATAATTATTGCGCAGACTGTCGCCCCAGCCATTGGGATTTTTATAAAAAGTAGTGCTGTTGTAAAATACCATCCCCTGTATATTTGGGGTATTACGCAGGGCAGTTATCATGCGTGGTAATTGCGTAAGGTCTTTCCAGGCGGCATTACTGTTTGCCCGGTAAATACCCAGGCCAATATAACAGTTTCTGCCATAAGTATGTTTGCTCCACCAGTCAATCAACACTTCATATGGAGCTATTTTATGGCCAAATTCCCAATACAACTGTGGTGCCACATAATCTATCCATCCCTTTTGCAGCCACAGTAAAATATCGGCATACAGGTCATCATAATTTGTTTGGGCGCCGGTTGTTTTACTGCCGTTAAGGGAGTCTTTATCTATGTTGCGCCAAACACCAAAGGGACTTATTCCAAACTGGCATTTTGGATTTTCTTTTTTAATAACAACACTCAGCATACTGATTATAGAATCGGTATTACTTCTCCGCCAGTCATCTTTTTTTAAGCCATTGCCATACTTGCTGTAACTGGCATAATCGGGGAATTCCCTGCCGGGGATTTTATATGGATAAAAATAATCATCAAAATGAATGGCATCAACCGCATAGCGGCTAACCACATCCTTTACCACGTTAGTTAAATATTCCTGTACTTCTTTATTACCTGGGTCAAAGTATTTTTTATCACCGTAGGTTAAAAACCATTCGGGATGAATGCGGGTGATATGGTTTGCAGCAATGGACGACTTGCCGATATTGAACACAGCCCGGTAAGGGTTCATCCAGGCGTGAAACTCCATGCCCCGTTTGTGTGTTTCTTCAATCATAAATGCGAGCGGATCATAATAGGGAACTGGCGGCTGGCCCTGCTTGCCCGTAAGGTATTCGCTCCAGGGTTCATATTGCGAAGGATAAAAAGCATCAGTAACCGGCCGCACCTGAACGATCACCGCATTCATACCATTGCGTTGGTGCATGTTCAGCAATTTGATGAACTCTACCTTTTGCGAATCTGAATTGTAATTGCCTCTTGATGGCCAGTCTATATTTTCAATGGTGGCAACCCATACAGCACGGAATTCGGCTTTAGGTTGTGCATGTACAACAGTATTAAGAAACAGAGACAAAAATAAAAGGAGAAATATTTTCTGCATGATGGTGTGATCAATCCGGCTGACGGATTTTATCTAATAATTTATTAATTGTTTTTGCTTCAGCCTCGGTAAGGTTACCAAAAATAGCATCCATATCATTTTCGTAGCGGTCTATTTTTTCCAGTAACTTTTTTCCTTTGGCAGTTATGCTTACATCAACAAGCCGCTTATCATTTTTACAGGTAGATTTTTGTGCAAGGCCTTTTAAAACAAGCCGGTCAACAATGCGGCTGGTATCGCTCATTTTATCAAGCATGCGCTCACGTATCTGTAAAGTAGAAATGGGTTTACCTGCACCCCTTAAAATACGGAGGATATTGTATTGTTGTGCAGTAACATCTTCCTTATCAAATACTTTTTTCATCTTCTCATTCATCCAGTTGTAGGTATAAATAAGGTTAATGATGCCTTTTTGAAATTCATTGCGGAAACTAGCCTGGTTAATGTCTTGTTCGATACCCATATAATCAAGTTGATCTGTTATTGTTTTCGGTTAAAGCTTACTCCTGCCAAACAGAAGCGCCTTCGCTGCAATTGGCGCAAATATCAATATTTTTTCTGCTTTTCATCAGTTCATTTCTAAACTGTTTGTAATTATCATTGTGCCATATTTCTTTAAACGACTGGGTTTTTAAATTGCCGAGTTGGTGTGTGGCATCTTTATCAAAACAACAGGGCACCACCAAGCCATCCCAGGTAATTACATTGGCATGTTGCATTTTCCAGCAGCGGTTGGCCAGTTTGTTTTTTGCCGTGTAAGTACCATCAGCATTTTTTTTATACCGGCTGTATTTATCAATGGTTGGGATGAGGTTATTGGGGTCGGTTTCATAATTATACACCTGTGCCGTTTTAAAGCGAACTTCATCAACACCAACTTCCTTTGCCAGTCGTTTAATGTCTTCAACCTGGTGCTCATTGGGTTTAACTACCAAAAACTGGAAAAACACAAATGGTGTTTTGCTTTTCAATTCCTTCTTCCATTTCATGATATTCTTTGCGCCTTCCAAAACTTTCTCCAGGTTACCACCAACCCGGTATTGCTGGTAAACATCCTGTGTGGTACCATCAATAGAAATAATTAAGCGGTCTAAACCGCTTTCCACCGTTTTTTTTGCAATATCATCAGTTAAGTAATGGGCGTTGGTTGATGTGGCTGTGTATATTTTTTTATCACTGGCATATTTAACCATCGCTAAAAAATTCGGGTTCAGGTAAGGCTCTCCCTGGAAATAGAAAATGAGGTATAGTAATTCTTTATGAATATCATCAATGGTGTTTTTGAAGAAATCGTTTTGCAGCATGCCGGTAGGACGGCTGAATTGCCTTAACCCGCTCGGGCACTCGGGGCAACGGAGATTACAACTGGTAGTGGGTTCAAAAGAAACTGAGACCGGGTAGCCCCATTGCACCGGTTTGTTCAATAAACGGCTGATATAAAAACTGCTCAGCACTTTACTGCCATTAAAGAACCGTCTTAATGTAAGTTTACTTAATAAATTCCTGCTATCGTTCCAATTGAATTGGGGCATGTGCAAAGGTACACCGATTGGGAGTTATTTGTTGAGGACTACTCCTTTTATGTTCTCTTTTTTAACAAAGCCAATATATCTTGAATCCATGGCATTATGCCGGTTATCACCTAAAACAAAATAACAATCATCTGGAATTTTTAAAGGCCCGAAATTATCAGGCGTCCAGTAATCGCTTTTATTGTTCCATTTAAAAGGCCCGTTTTCCGAAGGATGCAGTATATACAGAACCGGATTTATTTTAGTGCTATACCTGTTTAACAATATGCTGTCAAAAGTAACTACTGCAGAATCTTTGGTAATCATCATTCCTCCACCTAATACATTCATCGCTTCAATATCTTCCTGATCAATTAAATTAAACCCAGAGCTGCTTATTAAGTATTGATTACAGAGGTTAAGTTTTTTGTCGAAATTTTTTTCATTAACATAAAGTATTCCGTTTTTCATTTTCATAATATCGCCCGGCAAACCGCATAGGCGATACAGGTAATGTGATCCGGCTTTAAGGTCTGGTATAAAACTCCTATTTACCGAATCGGCATACTTGCTGGTAACAATTACAAAGTTATAAGGCATCGGGGTTTTAAGGCTTGTAGCAAAAACCTTATCCCCTAATTTGATATTGGGCTCATTAGCCGGAGTTGGAGTTATAAAATATTGTAGCATGCCTGTGATTCGGGCAATAATCAGTACAGCAAAAACTACCGAGCAAAAAACACCGGCAATAATGATCAGCTTGTTTTTCTTCTTTATAACTAACATAAAAAAACCAGTACAAATGTACTGGCTTAGTTTATAAAAGATATATTTATAAATCTAATAAAGTTGTTTGTTCTGTTGTCTTACCTTCCAGGTTTTCAATTTTAACTTTGGTTGGAGTAAACAGCAATGTATTGTTTGTAAATTTTTCATAATTATTAAAAACAACATTCAAGGTTATAAAATTCATAACGTAAGCCTGTGTTTCGGCTGGTAAATATTCTTTCACATCCCAAAAATCAGGCGCTGCTTTTCCCGTTTTTTTCATGGCTTCCCATACATTACCTATGCCGCAATTATAACTGGCCACCATCAACAGGATGTTGTTATCTAAATTACGGCCACGGTCTTTTAAATAACGGGCAGCTGCATAAGTTGATTTATTAAAATTCTTTCTGTCGTCTTTAGCCAATACAGGTTTTTGTTTTGCCTTTTTACCCTGCTTTTTAAGTTCTTTCTTTTTCTCTGCCACCGTTTGCTGAGCCACATATTTCAATCCATATTCTTTGGCAACGCCATCCATAATTTGCCAGTAGCCAACTGCCCCGGCTTTTGAAACCGCATTAGCATTAAATGCGCTTTCCAGTGCCAGCAAAACTTTCAGTTCGTTTGGCAAATCGTATTTTTTTAAAATAGCCGTGGCTTTTGGAAAATAATTTTTACTGCGGTTATAGGTACGGATAATGTATGCCCGCCTGTTTGTTGCAAATTTTTCAATATAAAGCAGCGCTTCTTCCTCATTACCAGTCAATATTTCGGGGAAAACAACATTTGCTTCCAGTGTTGCATAAGCTGCTTTGTCGTTTTTAGTTAAAGCCGCCAGAAGCGGTTTTTTAGAAGTATCGCTTAATGCATTAGCCCTAACATGATTATTCAATGCCAGAGAAAAAAAAAGTATCCAAAGTGACCTGGATACTGCAAAATGCCAAAAAATTTGTTTAATCATGCTTAAATATATTTTCTTTGGGGGCTACGGAATAAAAAACGGGCATTTGTATAACGGCGTGTTCTATGCCTTATTGCCCTTTCACAAAACTTTAAGAACTTTAGTTTTTATACCTTTCTTTTGCCATATCATTAAATTATTCACCATGCGTGTTATTATTATTTTTTTTACATTGATCAGCCTTAATCTTTCGGCACAAAATCCTGCAGAAACCTGCAAACAGGTTGCTGATATTGCTTTGTTTGAACAGCTGGCTCATCAAAGAATAACAGCCGGAAATAATAATAATAATATTGTGGCCAATACGCTGGCCAGTAATAATTATGATGTTAAATATTACCGCTGCGAATGGGAAGTAGACCCGGCAGTGCGTTACATCACCGGTAAAATCACTGTTTATTATACGATTACTTCGGCAACCAGCAATATTCAAATGGACCTGATGAGCCCGCTGCTGGTTGACAGTGTTAAACAGCGCAATATTTCACTTGCAAAACAACAGAATAACAATACCCTCTCTGTTGATTTTCCTGCAACCGTAAATAGTGGCGTGCTGGATTCATTCAGCGTTTTTTATAAAGGCATACCGCCTAATACAGGTTTTGGTTCTTTTGAAACGACTACACATGCCGGAACACCTGTGATGTGGAGCCTGAGCGAACCTTATGGCAGCAGAGACTGGTGGCCATGTAAGAATGGGCTGGATGATAAAGCAGATTCTATAGATGTTATTGTTACCTGCCCGGCACAATACAAAGCTGCTTCAAATGGCATATTACAAAGTGAAACACTTATTGCAGGCGGTACAAAAAAAGTGGCTTACTGGAAGCACCGTTATCCCATCGCATCTTACCTCATCTGTTTTGCAGTTACCAACTATGCCGTTTTTAATAACAGTGTTTTGCTGGGCAGCACTAATATGCCCATGCAAACTTATTGTTATCCCGAGAACCTGTCTTCGTTCCAGGGAGGTACACAAAATGTACTGGATGCATTAAAGCTTTACCATAACAATTTTGGCGACTATCCTTTTATAAAAGAAAAATACGGGCATGTACAGTTTAGCTGGGGCGGTGGTATGGAACACCAGACCTCAACATTTGTTGTTTCAATTGATGAAAGCCTGATCGCCCATGAACTGGGGCATCAATGGTTTGGAGATAAGGTAACCTGTGCAAGTTGGGAAGATGTGTGGCTTAATGAAGGTTTTGCAACTTTCCTGGCTGCATTTTATATGGAGAATAAATACCCGGCCAACACTATTAATGCAAGAAAATCTGTTGTGAATAATATCACATCAGCTACCGGTGGTTCTGTATGGGTTGATGATACTACTAATGTGGGAAGGATATTTGACGGCAGGCTCAGTTATAACAAAGGTTCTTACCTGCTGTACATGTTACGCTGGAAACTGGGCGATTCAGCTTTCTTTAACGGGCTCCGCAATTACCAGAAAGATCCTAAACTGGCTTATGGTTTTGCAAAAACTGCTGACCTGCAACGTAACCTGGAACAGGCAAGCGGACAAAACCTGGCTGAATTTTTTAAAGACTGGTTCAAAGGCCAGGGATTTCCAACCTATACTGTGCAATGGACACAGGTTGGTAAAGATTATGTGAACATAAAAATGAATCAAAGTACCTCACATAGTTCTGTTGATTTTTTTGAACTGCCTGTTGCGCTTAAATTTAAAAATGCTACACAGGAGAAAACCATTGTTGTAGATAATAAAACAAATGGTGAAACCTTTTTCAGAAATATTGGTTTTATTGCAGACACTGTATTGATCGATCCTGAATACTGGTTGGTTACAAAAAACAATATTTCCTTAAAAGTCGCCGATGCCAGTGCCGGACAAAACATAGTACAGGTTTTCCCAAATCCAATACCCGATCATTTTACCATTTATATGCATAAAATGACCGCATCAAACGCAACTATAAATATGTATAATGCGGCAGGGCAACTGGTTTACACAAAAAGTATAGGCTTGGTAAACGGATCCGAATATCTTGATGTGCCATCACAAAACCTGCCGAAAGGAGTTTACTTTTTACAGGTGCGTGCTGGCGATTTTAAATTTGTAAAGAAACTAACGAGATAGTTCATTTAAGAAAACTTTATCAAAACAATAATTGCATTTAGTGCTAATTTGTAGCCAGACTGCATTTTAAAATTGTGGGCTCACCCTTGGCAAAAAAAAAGAAACGCATTTTCAGATCCATTATAATACCGGTGCTGTTGTTTGCTGCAGTTGCATCGGCTGTGTATTATATCAACGATTATTTCAGCAGGCCAAAATTTGTACGCTATGCGGCTTTTGGCATTGATCTGCCGGTAAAGTATCCTATTCATGGTATTGATGTAAGCCGCTACCAGCATAATATTGACTGGAAGGCAGTGGAAGCGATGCAGGATCAGCAGGTAAAGATCGGTTTTACATTTATTAAGGCAACAGAGGGACTTGGGCGTGTTGATAACGGCTTCAGGCAAAACTGGTTCAATGCTAAAAAAGCATTGGTACCAAGAGGAGCATATCATTTTTTTGTAAGCAGTAAAAGTGGTAAGGCACAGGCCGAAAATTTTATAGAAACAGTTAGCCTGTCTCAAGGAGACCTGCCACCGGTGCTCGATATTGAAACAGCAAACGGGGCTTCTGTTACCGATATACAACAAAGGGCAAAAGACTGGTTACTGATGATTGAAAAGCAGTATAGAGTAAAACCCATTATTTATACCAATATAGATTTTTACGAAAATTTTTTAGCCGGTAAATTTGATGACTACCCTTTATGGGTGGCTCATTATTATGTAAAAGATAAGCCAAGAATAGAGCGCAAATGGACCTTTTGGCAACACAATGAAAAGGGCAGGGTGAACGGCATTGATACTTTTGTTGACTTTAATGTGTTCAACGGCGACAGTATTGCTTTTAAAAAGCTTCTTACAAAATAAAAATCCACCACCAATTTGTATTAATTTTATGAGACCTCATAACCCCCCTTTAGGGGATGGGGGCTACATGGGGATGGAAGACGATACAAGGGAATTCCTGGTAAGGATTTTAAATACAATTGCCATTGTATTACTATGGATGATGGCAAATGTTTTTTTCGGTATTTATATGGGGTTCGCTTTTTTTGAAGTCAAACCTGATTGGAAGAATTTTATCTATTATGTTTTCCTGATAACCAGTTTTGTTTTTTTAATAATTCACCTGAAACGTAAATGGAAATTATAAAGCCGTAAGGTTTTGTCAATGACTTAATAACAAATGACCATTGACTTGAATTAACTACTATGATCTGCCACAATAACCCATTTATTTTTTACTTTCTTAAATAGCAACGTAAAATGTCCGCCAATATCACCAATGCTTCTCGTTAAATGCCATTTGCCTACCACAAAAAAGTACATCTCCGACAATCTTTTTATTTCCAACAGGTCAAATTTTAGTTTACCCATGGCAGCCGTATCCGGATAACCTTTTTTATAATTATTTAAAGTGTTTTGCCAGCCATAGGTAACGCCGCTTTTTCCTATAAACATCAGTGAATCGCTTTGCCAGTAAGTGCCCATAAAACCTTCAATATCTCCCCTGTTCCATGCCTGCCGCTGTTCATCAATAAGTGAACGGATGTTTTGCTCATCCTTTGTTTGAGCAAACACAACGCCTGTAAATAAAGTAGTAATTATAAAAGTGAAGAGGATTTTTCTCATATTAATCAATTTGAACTATAAATATAAATGATCCAAAACCAATTAACTAATTAACGGATTAACGTGTTAACGTTAATGCTTATGATGTGGTGAAGAACACTTGCTTCGGTGACAAAGCCGGTAATTATAAAAGTGAGCACTGATGATCAATAATACCGCAACTGCCAGTAAAGGAATTTCGTATTGTGTAAGAACCTGCTTTAATATCAGGAAGATAAAACCCAGGCTGAAAATTAAAACCGGTTGCAGTGAACGATGATGTTTAATGTATCCATGAAAAAGTGAATAAGAACCAACAACGAATGCCAGTGCGATCATGCCCCATTCAAAAAATGAGTTATGGATTATATTGATACCAAAAATGGCAAGAGAACTCATTAATACCGGTAATAAGGCACAATGAATGGCACAGAGTATAGATGTCCCGATACCTAAAGCGTCCCAGTTTACTTTTATGTTCATAATTAAGTAGGCTACAAAGATACGATATTTGCAATAATGTTGCAAATATTATTAAACAAGGTCTCTTACTATTTGAAAGCATCGTAAATTTGCAGAAATATTCAGGTATGCGTAAGCGGATTTTGATCTATGTAGGGTTTTTTGTTGTGTTATTAGGGGTGTTCTATTTATTGTTGTTTAAGGATTATGATTTTACAAAATCGAACCTGCAGGTGCGGAATGATAATGTTGAGAATTTTTCATTTATTAACCAAGATGGGAAAAAAATTACAGACCGTGAAGTAGAAGGGAAAGTATATGTGGTTGAATATTTTTTTACAACCTGCAAAGGCATTTGCCCGATGATGAATGCCAATATGCGCCGGGTTTTTGATGCTTTTAAAGATGAACCTGGTTTTATGATTATTTCTCATACCTGTATGCCGGAAACGGATTCTGTACCATTGTTAAAAGCTTACGAAGAAAAGATGATCAACGGAAAGCTTGAAAAGAATGCGGATGGATCTTATAAAATTGGATACGACACAACCGCTAAGCTTCCAAATGCTAAGCTCATAAACCCAAACTGGAATTTCGTTACCGGTGATAAGGCTTTACTTTATAAAATGGCCCGGCAGGATTATGGTATTGACAATGGTAAGCCCGACTCAACGCAGTTATTAAAAGACCAGTTCATTCATACACAGTTTTTTGCATTGGTAGATAAACAACGCAGGGTACGTGGAATGGTTTATGATGGCTTAAATAATGACGAAGTAGACAAATTAATTATTGACATTAAAGGATTACTGAAAGAGAAAGTAACAACCAAGCGGTTTATGAACGGGTTTAGCAGCGATCCTAATTAGTGAAACGTGAGACGTGAATGTGGAGCCTGATAAAAGAAATCTTCATTTAGTTGCAGAGGCCTCTCACGATTCACGTTTCACTACTTCCGATTCACGCTTTCGTGAACATTATTTAATTTTACAATTGCAATGGAAACCTTACTCGACATATTAAAAAAGAACCAGCTCAGCGTAACAGAAGGGCGAAAGAAAATACTCGAATTGTTTTTAAACAGTCCGGGTGCATTGGCACATGCCGATATTGAAAAAAAGACGGACACCTCGTTTGATAGAGTTACTGTTTACAGAACCCTGCAAACCTTTGTGGAGAAAGGTATCATCCACAACATTCCAACCACCGACAACTCCATTTTATATGCTTTGTGCAAAGACAATTGCGAAGCAGGCCATCACCACGACAACCATGTGCATTTTATCTGCGACGTTTGTGATAAAACAGTTTGCCTGGATCATGTAAGTATCCCGGAAGTAAAACTACCTAAAGGGTTTAAACAAAAACAGGTTGACCTGGTGATCAGTGGAGTTTGCGATCAATGTAAGTGAATACAGTTTGAGTTAAAAACTCAATACCATTTGGTCTCTCGTCAGAGACGAGTACGAGTCGGGAGAAATCTGCGAAATCCCAGAAATTAAAAAAATCAGCGTTCCATTTCGGATCTCACGAACTCCATCAATACTTTTATTTTCTTCGGGCTAAAGTCAAAAGTCAAACCTGCGGTTTCAAAAAGCTGCGGTAATGTTTTGGTACCACCCAAAGCTAATGCACTGCAATAATTGTCCATTGCCAATTGCTTATTTTCCTTAAACTGCATCCACATTCCAATGGCGCCCAATTGTGCAATGCCATATTCAATATAATAAAACGGTACTTCAAACAAATGCAACTGCCGCTGCCAGGCATTACTGCGGTAGTTTTCCAGTCCGCTGTAATCAATCACATCATCCTGGAATTCTTTTAAAATCTCTTTCCATATTGCTGTGCGTTCTTCGTGTGCATGAATCGGATGTTCATAAATCCAGTGTTGAAATTTATCAATAATGGCGATCCACGGAAAGATGGTGATCACTCTCTCCAACTGGTGTTCCTTTGCTCTTTTTAAATCGTCTTTATCTGTAAAGAAAGTTTCCCATTCATCCATGCTCATCAGTTCCATCGCCATGCTGGCAACTTCAGCAATCTCCATCGGATATTCTTTAAAGCCGCTCAATTCCAGCGGATGCGCTAAAAAAGAATGAATGGCATGGCCGCCTTCGTGCAACATGGTTGTTACATCATGCATTTGCCCGGCAGCATTCATAAAAATAAATGGAGCGCCGCTCTCTGCCAGCGGACAGTTATATCCTCCCGGAGCTTTTCCCATCCTGCTTTCCAGGTCGAGGTGGTTAAGCTCACGCATTTTTTTAAGACATTCACCAAAGAAAGGGCGCAGTTTGCTAAAGCATTCAATTGATTTTTCGATCAGCTCAGCACTTGTTTTAAAAGGATGCAATGGTTTTATGCCTTGCGGCTCTGCATCTATATCCCAGGGGCGTAAGAAACCAAGTCCCAGTTTTTCCTTTTTCTTTTGGTAAATGATATTTACCAACGGCAACACATGTTGCTTAACGGCATCATGAAATTTAAAACAGTCTTCTTTTGTATAATCAAAGCGACCCAGTTCTTTAAAACGATAATCGCGATAGTTTGCAAAGCCTGCATTTACAGCTTCCTGGTTTCTTTTTTCAATAAGACCGTCGTACAAAGTATTCAGCGCATCTTTATCAACAAGCCGTCTTTCATTTATTTTCCGGTAAACATCTTCTCTTAAACTTCTGTCGTGACTTTCTAAAAATTTAGCAGCCTGTTGCAAGGTGTATTCCTTGTCATTAACAGTTACGGTCATCTTGCCGGAAATAACACCGTACTGTTGTTGCATTACCGAAAGTTCGGCCTGTAAAGGAATATTTTCTTCGCGGAATAGCTCAATACTTTTACGCATGCTGCGCAGGTAGGTAAAATATTTTGCTTCATCCAGTTCCTTTGCCAACGGGTGATTGACTAGTTTCTTATTCAGTGCATCGGCATACGGTTGAATTTTAGGCTGTATCTCCATGCAAAAAAAAGTAAACGCATCTTCCAGTGATGTATTCTCGGTATCGCAGGTCATTTTTATCTGGCGCCAGCAGGCATCTTCGCTTACCAAAGCTTCCAGTTCACTTTGGTCCCTGAGCCATTGCTCTAAATTTTCTTTGGTATCAATATTCCTCTCCAGCAGATTTTTAAAAAAAGGTTCCAGGCCCTGCCAGTCAGTAACTGTAAAATCTTTGGGAATAAAATGGCGGGGAAGTTTTTTTATCTCTGCAGTATACATAATCGTGAATTGTGAGAAGTGAATGGTGCGTTTTTTGTCATTTCGACGAAGGAGAAATCTAATAAGACTGCTGCGATAAAAAAAAGAATTACTATCTTAGAAATCCTTTCTGTGAAAGCCTTCCTTTGGTGGCCATTCTCCAAGTAATTCTTTATTTAAAAAAATTCTTTTTGGATTCATTGTATCTATTAATTTATCTTTTTTCTCCCGTCGCCATTTTTTAATTTCTTTCTCCCTGGCAATAGCATTGTTTACATAATCAAAGCTTTCATAATAAACCAGGTAGTTTACTTTATATATTGCGGTAAAAGCATTTGAAAGGGTATTGTCTTTTTCAAGGTAGTGTTCAACAAGACGTTGAGCCAGATTATTCGTCATTCCTATATATAAAACCCTTCTGGTAAAATTTGTAAGTATGTAAACCGAATAAACTGTTTTGGAAACTTTCATTAGTCCAGGCGTTAAAAGATTTCTCCTTCGTCGAAATGACAAGAACCCGAAATGGCAAAGAACACATGTCACCTTATGCCATTTTCCTCGGTGTATTTATCTTCCTGGCCGGTGCATTATTTACTGCGGCTGTTTTAGCTGCCGATGGTTTTGCTTTTACGGTTTCGTGTGCTGCTGCAGTTTCGCCTTCAGGCAATTCTGATAATTTTATCTCTACATTATTGGCAGTTAACATAGCAAACCACTTTACCATCTTTTTCATGTCGCTGGCATACACCCTGTCGAAGTCCATTTCCGGATAAACTTTTTCAAAATATTTTTTTACAGCTGCGGCATCGCTGTCGGCAGGCATTTTTTCCTTACTGGCTGCCATGGCCGTAAATACATCTACTAAATTCACATTATCCTTTGTTGTAAAAACTTCAATACTTTCTAAATGAGAAAAATTATGAACCCTCGTACTTACAAATTTTGTGCTTTTGTCTTCCAGTGATTTTACCACACCGCCATCTGCTTTTGAAGATAATAATTCAAACAGGCCCGGTAATCCGGTAACTGATACCAATTTGCTGTATTCCATAATCATCGTTTAATTTTTAGGGCTGCAAGTTAATTGTAAAAAGGCAATTTATCTATTTGCTCAAATATAGCTGCAAATATTTAACTATTGCCGTTTATACTGTATATGTGCCGTACTTAACTGAAAAGACCTTTTTTAATTAAAAAAGCTGCTTTAAGCGACTGTTTGCCCCCAACATGTCGTCTAACTGTACATACAAAAGAAAATTTATGAGATTAAGATCTGTTTTATTAATATTAGTTTTTAGTTTGGGTGCAGTACTTGCACAAAGCCAGGATATTTCGCTTAAAGGCAAGGTTGCTGATAAAACCGATAATTCGGCCATTGCAGGTGCAACCATAAAGCTGGTTTCGTTAAGAGATTCTTCACAGGTAAAACTGGTAGTTAGCGATAAGAGTGGAAATTTTGCATTTAATAACCTCAATGCAAGTGGTTACAGGTTATATATCAGTTATAGCGGTTACGAAAAAATTGAACAGCGGATCAACCTGCAGGCAAGTAATTTAACTCCGCTTAGTTTTAGTATAGCAAAAATGGCTACCGACCTCGGTGATGTTACAGTTGTAGCCAAAGCTGCACCGGCCAGGCAAAAGGGTGATACTACCGAATTTAGTGCCGGACAGTTTAAAGTAAACCCCGATGCGACTGCCGAAGACATAATAAAAAAATTACCGGGTATTACAGTTGCGAGGGATGGTACCGTAACTGCCATGGGCGAGCAGGTAAAAAAAGTAACCGTTGATGGTAAAGATTTTTTTGGTGATGATGCTACGGCAGCACTTAAAAATTTACCTGCATCAATTATAGATAAGATACAGGTTTTTGATAAACTAAGCGACCAGGCTGCACTTACCGGGTTTGATGATGGGAACTCACAAAAGACAGTAAACATTGTTACCAAATCGGGTATAAAAAACGGGCAGTTTGGAAGGCTTTATGCTGGCGTTGGAACAGATAGCCGTTACTCGGCGGGTGGTAATGTTAGTTTTTTTAAAGGAGACAGGCGTTTTTCCCTGGTAGGTAATTTCAATAATATCAACCTTCAAAACTTTGCTTCGCAGGACCTGTTGGGTGTAACCAGTAGCGGTGGTGGCGGCGGACGTGGTGGTGGTGGCAGAGGCGGCCAGGGTAGCGGTGGTGCAGATAATTTTAATGTGGG
The DNA here is from genome assembly GCA_038226715.1 of Chitinophagales bacterium. GTDB lineage: Bacteria > Bacteroidota > Bacteroidia > Chitinophagales > Chitinophagaceae > Ferruginibacter. The sequence goes on along the minus strand of JBBRQF010000007.1, from coordinate 18,811 downwards.
TCAGTCAAGCGGCATCAGTAAGACAAATGCTTTCGGTATTAATTTTAGTAATGTTTACAATAAAAAATTAACCCTTACCGGCAGTTACTTTTTTAACAACAGCCATAATAATAATGAGAGTGTAGTTAACCAGGAAACATTTGCTCCTGTAAAAAACCGGTTCAGTTTACAGAAAAGTACTTCAGTTACAGAAAATACCAATCACCGCATTAACCTGCGGTTAGAATATAAAATAGATTCTGCCAATTCTCTTTTTATTATACCCAATATTAGTTTTCAGAAAAACAGTTCCTCTTCTTTTTCTTCAGAAAATACCTATGAGGGCATTGCTGATTCTATACGCAATTCCATAACCCCACTTTCTACGTCAGATAGAAACGGATTTAATATCCGTAACAATATATTTTTTCGCCACTCCATTGCAAAGAGAGGCCGTACTTTATCTTTTGGTTTCAATACTACATTTACAAAGAATGATGGAAAATCTATTACCGATACCAGGTATCGTTTTTACGACAGTACCGGCATGTTCACTTACGATTCGCTGCAAAACAGGTTTATCGATAACGCTACCAACGGACATACAATTGGTGGTAACGTTGCTTACACCGAACCTATTGGGAAAAAAGGGCAATTGCAATTTGATTACAACATTTCGGTACAAAAAAATAAAGCCGACCAGCAAAACTTTTCTTATGACGGGCAAAAATACAGCGTGTTTGATACCTCCCTTTCCAACCGGTTTGATAATACCATCACCACCAATAATGTTGGTATAAACTATCGACTGGGACAAAGCAGGGATGAGCAGCTTTCTTTTGGGGTGAACTTTCAAACTGCCAAACTGCAGAGCCAGCGTGTTTTTCCAACAGTAACTTCTGTTGACCAGTCATTTGCCAATATATTACCCAACTTAATGTGGCGCAAAAAGATTTCTACGAATGTAAACGTTCGTGTGTTTTACAGGGCATCAACCAATTTTCCTTCCGTAAGCCAGTTGCAGGATGTAGTAAATAACAGTAACCCTTTGTATGTAAGCAGCGGTAATCCTGACCTAAAACAATCCTATACGCATTTCCTATCGGGCCGCTATTCTTACACCAATTCAAAAACAAGTAAGAGCTTTTTTGCCAATTTATTTTTGCAAACAGCAAGTAACTATATTTCAAATGCATCCTATTTTATTAATGGTGCCGACACGGTTATTAATAATGTAAAAGTTAGTGAAAACTCGCAGTTTACCAAGCCGGTAAACCTGAATGGTTACAAAAGCCTGCGTACATTTTTTACGTACAGCATGCCGCTTAAATTTATTAAAACAACTCTGAATGTAAGTACAGGATTCAGTTATTCTAAATTGCCCGGTATGGTAGATTATCAAAAAATATTTACAAACAGTTATGCTTATAACGGAGGTGTGGTACTGGCAAGTAATATAAGTGAGTTTGTAGATTTTAATTTATCGTACAATGCTAATCTTACTAAATCCAAAACCAATACCCAAAAAAGCACAAGTTCCCAATCTCTTAACCAGGCTATTGGTGCACAGGTTAACCTTTTAAATAAAAAAGGCTGGTTTATACAAAATGATATTTCGGGAAATACATACAGCGGTTTATCCGGTGGCCTTAATCAGAGTTTCTGGTTATGGAATGCAGCTATCGGTAAAAAATTCTTAAAGAATAAAGCAGGTGAACTCAAGTTATCCGTATTTGATCTGCTGAAACAAAATCAAAGTATTACAAGAACAATTACGGGCACAGAGATCATAGATTCGCAAACAAAGGTATTACAGCAGTACTTTATGTTAACCTTCACCTACAGCCTTAAAAACTTTGGTGTAGCAAAACCCTCAACCAATGGCGAGAGAAATTTTGGCGGTGGAAGGCCCGGAGGCGGAGGTGGTGGTTTTGGTCCCGGCTTTTAAGTAATTTTAGGCCGTACATAAAGAAAATGCTTTGAACCAACCGGAATTAGTTTTATTACTGCAACAGGGAGATGAACCTGCTTTTAAAAGGCTGGTTGATGAGTGGCAGGCGATGGTTTACAATACGGCTTTAAGTATTGTACAAAACGAAGATGATGCGGATGATATAACACAGGAGGTTTTTATACAGGTTTTTAAATCGATAAGTTCTTTTAAAGGCGAATCTAAATTTTCAACATGGCTTTACCGCATTACACTCGGCAAAGCACTTGACCATGAAAAGAAAAAGAAACGTAAAAAGCGTTTTGGTTTTTTGCAACCTTTATTTGGTGGCGATGGCGAGGAACACGTGCAGGCGGTAGAGTTCAATCATCCAGGAGTGCAGATGGAAAAAAAAGAAAAGGCCAGGGAATTATTTAGTGCGCTGAACCAGATACCTGAAAAACAACGTATTGCTTTTACGTTGCATAAACTGGAAGGACAAAGCTACCAGGAAGTTGCTGAAATAATGAACACTACTTTATATGCGGTAGAATCGTTGATGGGAAGGGCAAAAACAAGTTTGAAAAAAGAATTAAATAACTATTACCAACACAATATTCAGGAATAACAAATACCGTTATGAACAGAGAAGAACATATTAACAAGATGGTTAAAGAGGCGCTGAACAGTGCCGATGATGTAACACGTGCAGAGCCTAAACCATACCTGCTTACCCGTATAAATGCACGGATGAGCAAGGGAACAGATTCGCTTTGGGAAAGAACCGGCAGGTTTGTTACGAGGCCGGCAGTGGCTTTTACAGGATTGTGCCTGATTCTGCTGGTTAATGCAATGGTGATAATATCCAATAAAACATCAACACCTCTGACTGCAACAGATCAGGTAGCACAAAATTCAACCGATGAGTTTTCTTATACGGTTGCCACCATTTACGATAATTATAATAACACACCATAATGATAAACAAACAAAACAGGAGTAAGGTTTTTCTTGCAATAATCGGCATTCTATTGGTTGCCAATATTGCTATGGTTTCTTTTTTCCTGGTGAAGAAAGATGGTGGTAAGCGTGACAAAAAACCAGAATGGAAAACAGTAATTTCCGGTTTCTTGAAAACCGATATCGGTTTTGATACAATACAGTTAAAGCAATACGATTCGCTTAGCGACAGGCATAAAGCCATTATGAAAAATATGATGGATAGCCTGCGTACGTCAAAAGACAAACAGTTTAAAGAATTGGCGGCGGCAGGTTTCACCGATTCGGCTATGAATACGATTGCCGACCGTTCAGCAGCAACTCAAAAAGCGATGGAGCTGCGTATGTTCAACCATTTAAAAAAGATAAGATTGCTTTGTACGCCGAACCAATTGCCAAAATTTGACTCACTCTTTGGTAAAGTTTTAAACAGGAGAGGTGGTGACGGAAAGAAGAAAGAAAACGGTGCAGATAAAAAAGACGGAAGTTAAAAATAACGCTGGTTTTTTTTATTACCGTCGTCTAATTAAATGTATAGTAAACCTTTAAATAAAAATCAAAATGAAAAAACAAGTGGTATTAATGGCTATTGCAGCCATGTTCAGCGTTACTGCTGCAAATGCACAAGGTGGCGGTCAACGCATGACACCTGAAGAAAGAATAAAGACAACTATTGAAAAAATGGCACCATTAAATTTAGATGCCGCAACAAAAGCGAAAGCAGATGTTATTGTTGCCGATTATGTTAACGGGCAACAAAAAGCAATGGATGAAATAAGAGCAAACGGTGGAGACCGTGATGCTATGATGGCCAAGCGTAAAGAATTTGCTGATGCACGGGATATTAAATTCAAGGCGATTTTTACTGACGCACAAATGAAACAATGGAAAGATGAAATTGAACCATCCATGAGGCCACAAAGGCCAGCAGGTGGTGGCACAGCTCCGGCAGCTGGTGGACAATAAGCTTTAAAGGTGAATACGAACAAAAAGTCCCAGCAATTTATTTTGCGGGGCTTTTTATTTATATTCAAAATAATTGGACAATTTTTTAACGATAGTGTTTGCACAGAAACCTTCATCAGTATTTAAACTGCTACATAATTTAAAAATGCCCCCGGTAAACTGGGGGCATAAACCTAAAAACCAAACCTGTATAGCCAACAGATTTAAATTATTCCTTTCCATCTCATCAAAGCGGCACATCCCAGCATGGCCGCTCCAAATAAAACAATACCAACCGGCATTCCACCCTTATTCTCCAGTTCTTCTTTTACCTCCGGCAATAAAGTGGCATACTGTGCCGATACATTTGTTTCCTCGTCATTTTTTGCAGTAGCATCATCCTGCCAGTTATAAATATTTGTACCCGTTAATGCCGTTAGTTCCACCAGTTCTTTTTTTCTTCTCTGCTTTAGATCCTGTAAATATTTTTTACCGGCAGCACAATTAAAATCTCCTGTAGCCGGGTGAGTAATTACATATCTCGCCTGGAAAGTTTCGGTATTGGGTGTAACCTGGAACATCAGGTCCTGTGCAAAAGAGTTTCTGTTATAGCGGAAATGCAAACGTGTGAAATGTACAGTTTTACTTCCGTTGTCAGGCTCGTTATTATCTACATCGCTGTAATCATTCCAGTCTTTACCGGAAAGCCACCAAACCCCGCTCTGCACCAGGTCCTGCTGACTGGGTGCTGTAGCTATGCAGGGATCGCAATGGTAGTAATTCTGTGGACTCACGTCCCAGGCATATTCCAGGAAGGCTATGCTTTTATCTTCATTATTCCACTGGTGCGTAAACAGGTTACCATAAAAACTAGCAAAATTCTTTTGAACAAAAAGCGGAACATTTTTATCGGTAGCAATATTTACATTGCGGTAATTGGTACTTTCAATTCTGCCCTTTCTTGTAAAAGCATACACGATCAGGTCCTGGTCTCCATCGGCATTGGCCATACCCAAACGAATGGGCAGCATAAATTTTGGTGAGTTAAAACTTATCTGTATAGGCCTGAGAAAATTACTATTCAGTTTCTGTTTTTCTTTTTCATTAACCTTTACCACAAAAAATTTCAGGTTACTTTTAATGTAAGGATCAAGTACCTCCTGCGCCCCTTCCGGAATTTTATATCCATTTGAGATAAGCCATTCTTTTAGTCCGCTGCTTTCCTTTGCGCTCAGGATGAGGATATCATATTCACCAACAAGATATTTTGCTTCTACTTTTACGCCGAGCATTTTGTTTTTTGCAGCTACATTATCTTCTGCTCTTTCACTCACGGCACTCATAGGTGCCGATTTCCTGTACTCCTCATCTTTGTCCCGGTTACAGGGATTCTCATCCCAATACTCCACCAGCCTGGGTGCACTATAATCATTAAGCCGTTGAAAAATAGATTGGTCAACAACCTTGATATCATCTTTACGCAATACAACGGGTACCGGCACTACCATCGCAAAGTCTTTAGTTTCGCCTTTAAAATCGTTGTACATCGTAAGAACGGTTTTGTTACCATCTCTTACCAGTATTACCTGGCTGGTTTTGTTTTTTAAGGTGCCGTCTGCCTTGCTTACATAAAATCCGCAGAAGGAGAACAGTAATGGAGATATTGAAATAAATACCCCGATAATTAAAAGTTTCTTTTTCATGATTCATTTTTTTAAGCCTCCCCTAATCTCCCCAAAGAGGAGGGATGACGAAGCGATTATATAATTGATTTTATTTTTTTTACCTATTTATAGAACCTAATCGTATAAAATGTTCTTCGATTCTATCTTCTCTATTTCCTTCCCCGTTGAGGGAGATAGAGTGGGCATTCCATTTAAATTTTTTAGCCTTAAAAAATTTATCCAGTAAGGGTACAAGTGGTTGTGCAAGCACCAGCACAAAAATGGGAGCTCCGTTCATGAATTTAAATGCGGTTAAATAAAAAGCTACAAAGGCAATAAAAGCACCCCATGCTATTCTTACCAACATATGGTTGGGAATTGTTTTAGGGTCTGTTATCATAAAGAAAGAAAATAAGAGCAGGCTTCCGGTACTTACCGATTGCACAAAATGATCCATGGGCCAGCCCAGGTAAATAATTTGCCGAAGGAAAATTAATCCGGCAAACACACCCAGGAATGAAAGACTGATATCCAGCTTTTGAACCCTTGTGGTAACAATAAAGCCGAGGCAACAAGCCCCAAAGAGTATTACAGCACCGCTGCCCCATTGGCCCGGGCTTAACCAGGCATTTCCGGTAAAAAAAATAGCTGCAACAATTCCCAGGGCAGATGGGTTAAAGATATGTTTGCCGTTAATGCGCAAAATATATTTAGAAAGAATAGAAACCGAAGCAGCAAAAACCGCCACCCACCAATAATTGGTTTTTAAAAGCAGGCTTAGTCCAAAGGAAGAGATAAGAACGGAAGGAATACCATATTTAAGCCGCTGCGAAAGTTGTATATTTTTTTTGCCTAAAAAATACTCACATATAAATTGCACAAAAAGACTTGTAATAAAATAAGTGGAGTATAACCAGTTCTCGTTTGTCCAATGCAAAAAGAAAATTCCATAGCTTAAGAATATGGATTGAAAAATGATCTGGAAATACCGGGCATCCTTAAATAATTTGAATAAAAACATAACAGTTGAATTTGTGTATTAGATGAACCATCAAATCGGATTACACATTTCATTTGTTAAAAAACAGCTAATGAAGAGAAAATAAATATTTATGGAAAACTGTAATGGTTGCATCACCACCTGTCATAAAAAAACCGTTCTATTGTTTTAATTTCTTACTTTGAAATAAAAAGGCCGGATGCATTACTTAATAAGAGAATGATAATGGAAGCTTAGCCTGATAAACAAAAGCACTTTCCCTGGCAAATGGCTGTCTTAAATAAAAACTAATATGCAAAAGTTAATACTCCTATCCCTCTTCAGTATTTTATTTTCAGTTGCTAATGCGCAAAATAATAAACTCCCCTGTAGCGGCCCACTGTACAGGCAGTTCGATTTCTGGATAGGAGAATGGGAAGCCTATGCACCCACCGGAAAAAAAGGAGGCGATAGTAAGATCAGTTTAATGCTCGATAGTTGTACTATCCTGGAAGAGTGGACAAGTACCGGTTTGCAAAATGGTTTACGTTATGCTGGTAAAAGTTACAATATGTATAATGCAGCACAAAAAAGATGGCAGCAATATTGGGTTGATAATACCGGCAGCATTACACAGTATTTTAACGGCCATTATGAAGACGGTAAAATGATAGTGCAAACGGATAATGAAAAAGTGAATGATACCCTCTCGCAGATTCAAAAAATGACCTTTTTTAATTTAGGCCCCGATAAAGTAAGGCAGTTTGGTGAGACCAGCAGTGATAATGGCAAAACATGGGTTACCAGTTTTGACCTGGAGTATCGTAGAAAAAAAGATAACATTAATGCAACGGTAGATTCGGTTTTGCGTGGCATGGAAGACGCATATAATAAAGGCAGGTATCGTATATTGGCAACGTATTATGCGCAGCAAGGAAAAGTTGTAGGAAAGAATGCAACCATTAACGGTAAGGAAAATATCATTGCTTACTGGAAAGATCTGGTTTCATTGGGCGGCACCTGGAAATTGACCAATGAAAGCACAGAAAAAATTGGCGAACAACTCTGGCAAAAAGGAACATCCCTGATTACAGACAAAGAAGGCAAACAACACCAGGTAAGCTTTACATTAATTTTTGTAAGAGAAGATGGGTTATGGAAAATTTTGCAGGATGCTTATTGGTAATTTTTAAAATAAAAATAACAGAAAATGAAACTAACAACCTTACTTATTGCTGCCGTTTTTTGTACCGGCAATTCTTTTGCTCAACTGGATCTGCCACCAAGTGGTGGCAATCCCCGTGCTACTGTAAGCGAAGAAGTGGGCATTACTTCCATTACCATTAAATACAGCAGGCCCGATGTTAATAAGCGGGAAGGAAAAATATGGGGAGACGGCAATGTAGTTACCTATGGTTTTTCTACCAGCAGTTTTATTACCAATAAAAATACATCGCCCTGGCGTGCAGGCGCTAATGAAAATACCATCATCACTTTTGAACATGATGTAAAGGTAGAAGGCCAGTCAATCAAAGCAGGAACTTATGGTTTGTTTATGGCTATGGGTGCTGATAATGTAACCATCATTTTTTCTAACCAGAGTGATGAATGGGGAAGTTTTTATTACGATGAAAAATTTGATGCATTGCGGGTAAATGTAAAACCCGTTGCGCTGGATAGAAGTGTAGAATATTTAAAATATGAATTTATAGAGCATAAAGAAAAGTATTGTGTAATTGCCATGCAGTGGGAAAAGTTATCGGTTCCGTTTAAAGTGGATGTTGATGTTGATAATATTGTACTGGCAAGGTTACGGGAAGAATTGACCAGCCGTAAAGGATTTACACCGGCACTTATTTTAACGGCAACGCAATATTGTTTTACAAAGAATATCAATCTTCCCGAAGCGCTGGAATGGAGTAAAAAAGCCATTGATGGACAGGGTGGGCAAAAGACATATATCACTTTACGCAACCTGGCAACTGCTTACGAAAAGTTAAATCGTATTCCCGAAGCAGATTCAACCATGACCGAAGGTTTAGCGATTGCCACAGCCAACCAGTACACTGCGTATGGTAAAATACTCATCACACAAAAAAGAACAGATAAAGCAATGGAAGTATTTACCGCTTCGCAAAAAAAATATGGCGATGTATTTGGCGTGAACAATGGTTTAATGAGCGGCTATGCTGCCAAAGGCGATTTTAAAAAAGCAATTACTTACGCCGAAAAAGCCATGGCACAGGCACCGGGCGATGCAGCAAAAAAACAAATTGAAAATAATATTGCCAAATTGAAAGAAAATAAAGACATTAACGCCCCAAACCCATAAAGAATTTTTAAAAACGGTAAGCAAAAATATTAATAATCTCAATTCTCCTTAGAGGATAGAAGCAAAAATAAAAATCATGCAAAACGCAATTAGTTGGTTTGAGATACCGGCAACAGATATTGACCGGGCACAAAAATTTTATGAAACCATATTTGGTATTACTATGATACCGATGGATATGCAAACATGAAAATGCGTATGTTTCCGCTGGATGACCCGATGAACGGCATTGGCGGAACACTGGTTGACAGCGGCAGTTTTCATAAACCATCTGCAACTGATGGGCCATTAATTTACCTGGATGGTAATCCTGATGTGCAACATATATTGGATAAGGTAGAGACCGCAGTTGGAAAAATAACAGTGCCTAAAACCTAGATCAGTCCTGATTATGGCGATATGGCTGTATTTATTGATACAGAAGGGAACCGGATAGCACTGCATAATATTCCGGCAGCTATGCAAAAATAACCGATATGGCGTACAACGAAAAACTGGCCGACAGAACAAGAGAACTGATCGCACTTACACATAAAAATGTGGAAGAAAAACGAATGTTTGGCGGCTTATGTTTTATGGTAAACAATAAGATGTGCGTAGGTGTTGAGTCAGAAAGAATGATGGTTAGATTTAATCCGGCACTCACAGATGAATTGATGGAAAAGGAAGCATGTAAGCCGATGGATTTTACAGGCAGGGTAATGAAAGGTTATGCATTTGTAGATATAGATGCACTTAAAACAAAAAAGCAACTGGCGTATTGGATAAGCCTGGCACTGGATTATAATAAAATTGCAAAAGCCTCAAAAAAGAAAACGACAAAAAAAATAAAAGAAAGGATATTCATTACGCTTTATTTACCTGGTTAGCAGTTTTAACATCACCGGTAACAACAAGATTTTTTATTACAAACGCCAGTAACTTATGCAATACAGTTTAGCAAGATCATATGAAATTTTAGACAGGACGCCCGCTGTTCTTAGTGCATTGCTTAACGGGTTAAGCGATGACTGGATATTGCCCAATGAAGGACCTGAAACTTTTTCACCTTTTGATGTGATCGGGCATTTATTGCATGGTGAAAAAACTGACTGGACCATAAGAGCAAAAATGATCCTCGAATTTGGTGACAGCAAAACCTTTGTAAAATGGGACAGGTTTGCACAATACGAAGAAAGCAAAGGCAAATCATTAGCACAACTGCTGGAGGAGTTTGCAGCCATACGAAAAGAAAATATGCTTTGGTTTAAGGCTTTGAATTTAACAGAAACAGATCTTGATAAAACAGGAATGCACCCGGTTTTAGGTGAAGTAACATTAAGGCATTTATTAGCTACCTGGGTGGTTCATGATCTTACACATATTGCACAAATAACCAGGGTGATGTCAAAGCAATACAAAGATGAGATGGGACCGTGGCCTGAATTTTTCCGGATCTTGAGTTTTTAATTCTGGGCAGTTTGTTTCTATACTGCTAATAAGTTCAGGAAGCAATTTCTCCAAGTACATTTTCAATGCGCTCTTTTAAATCTTCATAAGCGGTATATCCCCTGGCAACCATCACAAATTTTGTTTCGGCTGTTTGTATAAACACAGTAGGAAACCCATTTACCTGTAATTGTTTCATTAAAGCAAATTCGTGATGCGCCATTTCTTTATATTCCGGGTCACTTAGTTTGCTGTAAAATGCCTCGGGCTGAATATTGTATTTATCCAGCAGGCTCCGGTAAGCCTCATCATCATCCAGGTCGCGCCCTTCGTAGTTTAATGCATATTGCAGGTCGGTGGCAAACTCCAGTTGCCTTTCGGGATAATATTCTTTTAAGATACACAAGGCAATTGCCGGTTTTTCTGAGTTCATTACCCAATCGCTTTTATCGGGTTTGTTGATATGCCATAAAAAATCTTCGCCGAATTTTATGCCCGATAATTCTTCAACTCTTTTATAAGCAGTTTGAATATATGGCCCTATCTTTTCAATAGGCATTGCTTCTTCACCTATCATCATACCCCCGCTGAGTACTTCAATCTCAAGCTGGTCTTTATAATCTGCTGCAATTTTTTTTATAACCGGGCTAAAGCCATAGCACCAGCCACAATAGGCATCGTAACAGTAAATGATGGCAGGTTTCATACAGCGAAGATAATGATCATGGTTTCCTTCATTACATTATTTTATTGCCAGGTCGCTGATCTTACGTTTATGCAGCCTGCCTACTTTCATTAAAGTGATCATTGGGCCTAAAACAAAGTTTAAGAACCTGCGGCTATAACTTTTATATACGGCTTCGCCTGAAAATATACGGGTTAAGTGGCGTTGCATGTGTGGGCCAATATAACGGCCCAGCGCTGTATCCATGCGATCCTGCCCTACTTTAAACAAAGTGAACAAACTTCCGCTGTACCAGGTATCCACTAATTTTTGCCAGATAGCTAATTCATATAACTGGTATTTCTGGTATTTTTTAAATGCCGCATCTGTACCTTCTTCAATGGCTTCGGCAGCAGCAAAAGAGCCTTTTATTGCCAGGAAAAGTCCTGATGAAAAAATTGGATCCAGGAACCCACCGGCATCACCGGTTAACAACCAGTTTTTGCCATACATTTTTTGAGAGATGAGCTGGTAATTATTGTATTGCGCCACACCGGTTTCTCTTTTTGCATTAGCTGTGAATTTTTTTAATGTCTCATCGCTCTTTAAAAAATTATCGTATTGCTCTTCTTTGTTAGCGCCAAAGGTTTTTAAATGTTCGGGATCAATCACCACGCCAACCGAAATACGGTCAGGTAAAGGAATACGCCAGGTCCAGCCTTTTTCCAGGCGGTGTAAGTGAATATTGTAAGGTTCAATTTTTTCGGCACCACTCAAATGGGCAAATACGGCTATGTCTTTACGATAGCCTGCTTTTGTTGGTATATCCAGGAGTCGTGAAATGGTACGGGAACGCCCGCTGGTGTCCACTATCAGGTCGGGCTGGCCGTTGAAATAATCGTTTATAAAAGCAATGGTTTCATCGCCTAATTTAAGTTCGTCTGTATTGCCAACTTTTTCCAGTTGCGCAATATGATTAAAAAAAGTTACGCCTTCCCGAACAGCCAGATCAAAAATTGTCTTGTCAAATTTTACACGAGGCACATTGTAAGCATAATGCGGTAATCCGCCACCACCATAACTAAAGGGCGAAGTGGCTTCTTCATCTTTATCTATCCAAACAGAAGCACCTGGCTTGTAGGTACTGTAAGACTTTACCTCGTCTTCTACGCCCAGCTTCTGTAAAAAAGGAATAATCGCCGGCACCAGGGATTCTCCTACAATGATCTCTGGCCTTTTTTCGAGGTAAAACACGGCTACTTTAAAGCCTTTCCTTTTTAATAACGTAGCAAGTGAACAGCCCGAAGGGCCTCCTCCAATAATAGCAACAGTCTTTATATTTCTCTTCATAAAATAAAAATACAAATGTAATAAATAAAGATTTTAGAATGTCTGATAATAATACGCAGCGTCACTAATTCTTTTAAACAAAAAAGCTACCTGAACTTTTACATTCAAGTAGCCCTTTAGATTACAGTAAACTGTAATTATATGTTGAAGTGAGATTGCTTAACTGAATAAACCACCTTTCTTTAATTCACGTACACCTTGTCCAATCAAAAATCCATTCTGATAGATCTGCACTGTATAATTTCCCTGCACAAAATTAGTTCCGGGCATAAAGGCAAATTCAACATTTTTGTTTTTTGCTGTTTCCAGGTCAACAGGAAGCTTAGCTGTAAAAGCCTTATCTCCATCTTCACGTGTTGTAAATGTTTCCGCAGTTGTATTGATAGGCTTTCCATCAGGGCCTAAAACCACTACATATACATCTGTTGATCCTGTTTGTATAATACGATTGTTTACATCAAATGTTACTACAAATTTGTCTACACGTTTTGCTGTGGTTGACACTTTTTCTTTACCTGATTTTTTTACATTGATGGGTGTAATAACAATATTACTTGCATTTAAAGTAGAAGCAACATCAACCTTCTTTTCCAGCGCCTGCTTAACTTCTGTTGTGGCAACAAGATCCTGATTTAATTTTTCCTTATCCTGTTTTAAAACAACATTGTCATTTTTCAATAATTGATTGTCATTTTTTAAGGAAGCAATATCCTGCTCCATAGTTGTGATCTTATCGTTCAAAGAAGCAATCAAAGTTTTTGCCCTGCCCAGTTCTGCTGCCGTTGCATTTTTCTTACTTAAAATACTACGAATCTCCGTTTTCACTTTGGCAATTTCATCGTTCCTTTCTGTAAGCTTACCTTCTAAACCGGTGTTAACTGTAGATAAAGAATCAAGCCTGGCAAGTGAAGCATCAAAGTTGGCCTGAACATCACTTTTTTCATCTGTTACTTTTGCAATTTGCGTTTCTTTCTGCTGAATGGTTTGTGAGCTGTCGTTTTTAGCGTAAACCAAATAACCGGAAACAGCAATAAGTCCTGCAGCTAAAACACCAATGATGGCATTTTTGTAAGTTTTGCCCGTGGAAGCCTGTGCAGTTGGCGTAGGGAAGTTTGTCTCAGACATAGTGTTTAGATTTTAAAGTTAAAAATTCAATTTCTTTGTTTTCCATCGTGGAAGCATGAAGTGAAAACCCAAAACCATGCCATAATTATTTTTTTGTTCAAAACTTTATTGGATCTCTTTAAAAAATAATTGTGGCAAATGTTGTTATTATCTGATTATTAAAACTTTAGCTTAAATTTGTTTATCTCTCCCAAACAGAAGTTTAACAGATAATACCGGCTAAAACCAATTGCATGAAAGAGTTTGATACCATAATAATAGGTTCAGGTGCAGGCGGATTATCAACTGCTCTCTGTCTTGCCCGTGCCGGACAAAAGGTAGCTGTAATAGAACAACACTATGTACCGGGCGGCTGGTGCCATAGCTTTTATATTGATGGGCATCGGTTTAGTCCGGGGGTACATTATATAGGTGGTATGGATAAGGGAGAATCTACCTGTAATTTATATGAAGGCCTGGGTATTGCCAACGAACTTGTTTTTTTCAGGATGAATAAAGATGCTTACGAACATTGCTGGATCGGTGATGAACGTATTGATATGCCTGCCGGCATTGACCACTTAGCTGATTCACTCACGCAACTTTTTCCAAAAGAAAAAAAGGGAATAAAAAAATACCTGAAGCTCGTAAAAACAGTAAGCAGGGAGCTTTTTTTAATACCGAAAATGAATGGCTTTTGGGATAATATTACCATCGCTTACAGAACACGGCACCTGGGTAAGTACGGGCTGTTCAGGTTAAAACGTGTGATAGGCTGGCATATAAAAGATCCGTTACTAAAAAAAGTACTTAACATGCAATGTGGCGATCATGGCCTGCCACCTTCCAAAGCAAGTTTCCCTTTTCACTGTGCGTTGATGGACCATTATTTTAATGGTGGGTTTTACCCAATGGGTGGCGGCGCTGCTATTGTTAAAGCCATGACCAATGCTATTAAGAAACATGGTGGCGAAATTAAAACCGGCGTGGCTGTAAAAAAGATACTGGTTGAAGGAGATAAAAAACTAAGGGCCGTTGGTGTAGAATTACAAAACGGGGAGATCATCAGGGCAAAACGTGTTGTTTCCAATGCCGACCCTTCTACAACCTATAAATTGGTTGGCCACGAAAACCTGAGTGCTAAACTTGTAAAAAAACTGGATGCTACCCGTTATTCGGTTACATCGCTTATGTTTTTTATTACGGTTGATATGGATGTAAGGAAAGCCGGGCTTGACTCTGGCAATATCTGGTTTATGCCCGATAAAGATATGGACCAGATCTATGAAGATCTCACTAAAATATCGATCCTGGAAACCGATGAATTTGATTCATTGTTTATCAGTTGTTCTTCTTTAAAAGATCCGTTGAGCTATAACGGTAAACAGCATACTATTGAAGTGGTTACTTTTATCGACTATGATTCTTTTAAAGCATTTAATACAAATGATGAGAAATACCGGCAGATGAAAGAAAGGCTCAGCGAAAAATTAATGAACACTTTTAAAAGGATCTTACCGGATATTCACAAGCACATTGTACATCTTGAACTGGGTACACCCATCACCAACGAATATTACATCAACTCTACCAAGGGGAATGTGTATGGTACCGAGAAAGGGTTTATGCAAACCGGCCCCTTCTCTTACAAAGCCAAGACCGAAATTGAAAACCTGTATATGTGTGGTGCCAGCATCATGAGCCATGGTGTGGCCGGTGCCAGTTATTCGGGTGTAAAAACTGCCGCAGAAATACTTGGCTGCCGCGAAGAAGACCTGATAAAAAAAGATGAAGCACAGGAGTTGCGTATTTATGATGCAGAGGACAGCAGCCAATGGCCCGACTGGATACATCAGCGGGTGGCCGATAAAAAAAAGCGCTCAGAAAATAAAGTGAGCCATGTGGTTTAAGGGTTGAGGGATAAGAAAAGTTCACGCAAAGAAGCAAAGATAAAAAGCCGCAAATTTACTTTGCGGCTTTTACATTTTTCGGCTGAAATTTATTTTACTTCAAACACATTATCCTTCTTTTCTACATCGGGCACATATGTGCTGCCCAGTTTTACCGAACGTATCATTTTAGCAGAACTGGTATTAACCTGTATGCTCGTATTTCCTTTTTCCCAAACAGCAATGCTGCGGTGAATTTTTTCTGTGCTGCCATCTTTGTAAACAATAGTTATATCAACAGGTACCGGTTTTGTGCCTTTTGATTCAATCGTGAATTGTTTTAGATTTCCTTTTTCTGTAACTTTTGCAATGGCCAGGTCGGGTACGCCATCATCAAAGAACCAACGCTTCCAGAACCAGTTTAAATTTTTGCCGCTGCCATCATTCATGCTGTAGAAAAAATCATAAGGCATCGGGTGTTTTCCGTTCCAGTTTCTGAAATAATTATGCAGGCCTTTGTAAAACAGCTCATCGCCAAGCATATCCTTTACAAACAAATAACCCATCGCAGGTTTTGGATAACTGTTGATGAACATGGAAGTACCGTACTCCTGTGTAGTCAATGTCATGATGGGCATATCAATTTCATTGCCTGCGGTTTGCTCAACGGCGGCAATGCCATATAAGTCAACAAGTGTGGTATCAATCATTGGTGAAATAAGCCATTCTCCAATGGTTGCCCAGCCTTCATCCATCCAGCCATATTTTGTTTCATTAATACCCATGTAAAAAGGAAACATGGTATGAAAAATCTCATGGTCAGTAAGTTCAATGCTTTCTTCCCTGTCTTCAACAGGATTATCATTTACCATCATCGGGTATTCCATCTGGTCTAACCCGTCAAAAACTGTTTCATGACTGTAAGGGTAAGGCCATTTGGGAAAATTAAAACTCATCGCTTCCACCGTTTTATGCGCATCGGCTGCAACCAATAAATAGTCTTTGTGTTTAGGATTAAAAACCGCATCCACACGGGTTCTTCGGCCGGTGGTTTTATCAACAACCAAACTTGAGCTTTGCCACATATAATGATTGCTTAAGGCAAACACAGCATCTGTAACATGCTTTGCTTCAAATATCCAGGTGTTCGAGGTTTCATTTTTTGTGATAGGGCCGTTCTTTATATCCGTACTGTCAATAATGGTTATATAGCCATCTTTTGTTTCGGCCTGCTGAATTCTTTGTTGGTATTTTTCTTTAAAAATGGCGGCGCTGTTTGTAAGATCGCCGGTGGCCCAAACAATATAATCGCCGGGCACCGTTACTGAAGTTGTAAAATCACAAAAGTCATTGTAAAACTCCTGTGTACCTAAATAGGGGTTTCGGTTCCAGCCATCAATATCATCATACACGGCAATGCGTGGAAAGAAATAGGCAATAAAATAAGCGCCGTCTTCCACTTCGCCGGTGCGTATATGAGATTGCTTATTGAGGATATAATTATAAACGATATTAAATTTTACAACGCCCTTGGGCAGCAAAGGTTTTATACGCACACTCATATTTGTGGCATCAATTCGGTAATTTTTTGCAGGAAGCAATTCTTCATTGGCTGATAATTTTTCAATGGCCACACCATCAGTCAGATCTTCTGCTTTTATATTCATTAAACGGCTGACACCTTTTTTATAAATGTTTGGGTACAGTTTAAAAATAATTTCCTTCAAAGTATCCGGACTGTTATTTGTGTAGCTGATCGTTACGGAACCCTTAATTACCCTGCTAGCAGGATCAAAATTCACATCGATATTATACACCGCGGCATTCTGCCAGTAATTTTTACCGGACTTGCCATCCATACTCCGGGTGCCTTTATCAAATGTCTTTTTTATATTTACCGGAATGGGTAATGTTGTTTGAGCTGTTGAAGTCTGCAACAAAAATGATATCATTATAAAGCAGATAAACTTTTTCATCCTGTTTTTATTTTAAAGTTAGGATAAAATAAAGCCGCGGCCATAAAACAACGACATTCCCAAAAATACCGGCAGTTTAATACCCGCAGTTAATTTAGTTTATTACTTTAGCTCCAAATACATGCCATGGCTTCAAATAAAAACCCTGCAGAAGATTCCATTGTTAATTTTATTGATGACGATGAATACTACCGCATAAGAAAATATAGATCTGAAATTGAAAACGGGGCATTGGCTATTTACCTGTTTGCAAGCGTAAGCCTGCTTAATTATCTTTTTTACTTTTTATTGCACACAGAAACCTTCGACTGGTTGAATTTAACTATCAATTTATGCATTATTGCTATTTATTTTTTTCTTGGTGTATATAGCAATCAAAAACCTTTTACTGCTTTTGTTGCGGTATTTTGTGCTATAGCTTTTGTTTTTTTACTGAATATATTTTTAAATGTTCAGCCAAATTTCAGTGGCATAATTATCAAGATCATATTGATAGTTTACCTTTCCATACGGCTTGAAGCTGCTAAGGCTGTACAGTCTTATGAATCTAAATTAAAAAAATAAACACCTGCATTATGGAATCAAATCAAAGAACTGAACAACCTGAAAATACCGAAAACCTTGTTGCAGATTTTCATGACGAGGTAAGGCAAATTCAACTGGAAGGTTATGCGCTTACTGTAAAAAAAGCAAGAAATGCTCTTTTTTGGGCAGCAGGACTGATACTCCTTGGTGAATTCATTGGCCTGGGGCGTTCAGGCCAGGCACCAGACCCAATCAGCATCGGCATCATTGTTTTTATCGTTGGTGTCTTTATTGCACTTGCTTTATGGACAAAGAAAAAACCTTATACTGCCATTATTTGCGGCATTATTGCTTTTTGCCTGTACCTGGCACTTAACATGCTGGCTTTTGCTTACCTGGAAGGATCTGATGGTATATTAAAAAGCCTTTTTTCCGGCATATTTGTTAAGATATTTATCTTACTTGCACTCATTCGTCCACTGAAAGATGCTAAAGAACTACAACAATCAAAAGAAACCAGTTCGCTGCCCTGAATAAAAGAGGTTATTTAAGGTATATCAAACAAGAACAAAGAATGCTGAAAAACGAAGTACTGCACTTGATCAATACTTTTTCATTATTTTTTATTTCATCCTTCCGGGTTTGGAGGGGTGTATAAATCATTTTTTTTTCGGTAAATAAAACGATCGGGCACTATATTTTTTATCTGCTCAATGCGGTTGGTTATACGAAGTTTTGTTTTAAACCACGATTCGGTGCACAATGCAATCCGTGGTATTTCAAAACTATCGTGCCGATGTTTTTCATACACCTGGTGCTTATCAGAAGCAATTCCCATTTTGTAGCCCGTTTTGGCCGACATCTCTTTTACCCTGTCATCATAAAATCCGAAAGGATAAGCTATTGTGTATAGTCCTGAAATAGGTTGACTCCAAAAAAGTGGATAAGTCAACTAAAAACAGGACAGAAAATGAGTAAAAAACAGAGCTCTAACCGACGGGGAACCCAACAATTATTCTACACAGAGGCCTTCAAACGAAAAATCGT
>JBBRQF010000006.1:0-141731 GCA_038226715.1 Chitinophagales bacterium | reverse complement strand
TTGCAATAGTCCAGCTGGCTTTGCCCGCTTTGCTGCCAGGCTCTGATCATAGTAAAGTGTAGCTCCCGGCGTTGTTTCCTGCTTTCCATGTTGCGTAAATTTAAAGGCAAAATTATCAACAGGAATTTTTGCTAACAAGGTATACTTGGCCGGTGGGATACTTTGCAACCGATTGGCTTTACAAGCTTAAATTTAAACAATATGAGACGGGACATTTTCCAGGCAATAGCCGACCCGACAAGGCGGGCAATTATTATCCTGATCGCATCGCAGGCAATGACACCCAACGCAATTGCCGACAACTTTCACACTACCCGGCAATCTGTTTCCAAACACCTACGCATACTTACAGAGTGCGAACTGGTAAAACAGGAACAACAGGGCAGGGAAATTTACTACTCACTTGAAATAGAAAAAATGAAAGAGATCGATAAATGGTTAGCCCAGTTCAAAAAAATATGGGAAACCCGTTTTAATCAACTTGACAAAGTATTATTAACACTTAAAAAACAGAAAAAATGAACAATGATTTGCTTTTTGATTTTACCGTTGACAAAGTGGCGCAAACGGTTTACATAACCCGGGAGTTTGATGCAGAACTTCCGCTGGTATGGGATGCTTATACCAAACAAGAAATATTGGATCAATGGTGGGCACCTAAACCCTGGTCCTCAAAAACAAAGGTTATGAATTTTGAAGTTGGCGGACGAAGATTTTATGCTATGGTAAGTCCCGAAGGGCAAGAGCGATGGTCAGTTCAGAAATATACTTCCATTACTCCCAAAACCAATTTCAAACTCTTCAATACTTTTGCTGACGCAGCTGAAAACCCTGAATTGCCAGGTTCTGAGTGGGATCTGAATTTCAGCGAACAAAACGGAATTACAAAAGTAAGTGTCAGTATTTATAATGAATCGCTTGAACGCTTAGAGAAGATGATTGAAATGGGCTTCAAAGAAGGGTTTACAATAACTTTGAATTATCTGGAAGAATTATTGGCAACTTTATCGAAAGGCTCTTGATCCCGATAGTTATCGGGCGAAGGATAGAAAGAAAAACTCTTATTCATACTTGTCGCACTCAGCACTAAGATTGTCGCATTTACACTGCAACAACAAAATTATTGTTAGCGACCTTTATAGCATAACAAAACCAATCCCGGCACTACCGGGATGAATAAACTCAAAAACACGTAAAAATATTTATTACTTAAAAAAATACAATTATGGCACTTATCAATCCTCACATCAACTTCAACGGAAATGCCGAAGAAGCATTTACCTTTTACAAATCAGTATTTGGCGGAGAGTTTGCAAAGATTATCCGTTTCAAAGACCTTGCAAGTGCTGAATTCAGGGTTTCAGAAAAGGAAGAAAATAAAATTATGCATATTGCTTTGCCTATCGGCAAATGTAATTTGTTGATGGCAAATGATGTTCCGGAAATTATGGGAAAAACAAACGAAAATGAGAACAGGAGTAAAATTGCAATAAGTGCGGAAAGTAAAGAAGAAGCAGACAGATTATTTAATGGGCTTTCAGCAGGAGGACAAATAGAAGGGCCTATCGGTGATAGTCCCTGGGGCTCCTATTTTGGTTGTTTTAGAGACAAATACGGTATTGAATGGATGGTAGATTTTGACCCGAAGAATGCAGGCCAATTATAAACCAGAACAGGTAGTGAATAATTTTATATGAACATAAAAGAACAAATCAAAGCGTATATTGCCAGCCAACCTGAACCAAAACGCAGCGACATGCAAGCGTTGCATCTGCAAATACTTAAAATGCTGCCAAGATGTAAATTATGGTTCCTGGATGGTAAAAACAGCGAAGGTAAAACTGTTTCTAATCCTAATATAGGATATGGATCTTACAGCATAAAATATGCCGATGGAACAACGAGAGAGTTTTATCAAATTGGTTTGAGTGCAAACACAACCGGAATCTCAGTCTATATTATGGGTATAAAAGATAAGAAACACTTAGCCGAGACATATGGGAAAAAGCTAGGTAAAGCGAGTGTGAGTGGGTATTGCATTAAGTTCAAAACGCTAAAAGATATAAACATTAATATTCTTGAAGTGGCAATACGATATGGGTTTAAGAACAAGTAAACTTCTCCGATGGTTGCTATACTTGAAATACCAATTGTAGAAGGCTTTGGGTTTATTATTTTTGTATGTCTGCTGATAAATTGGGTATTCGATGGATGTTAGATTTTGACCCAAACAATAACGGATAAACATAAAAATGAAAACAACGGACGGTTCACATAGAAAGGTTTGCAAAAATGGAAGCGAAAGTGAAATAAAAAAACCTATATTCAGCTAAATTAGTAACGGTAAGTTCCGCCCTACAAAAGGCAGAGAGCTGCCTGAAAATAAACACAATTTCTATGAGTAAATATTATAACCCCCGATTTATTTTTTCATTTTCACAAATGATGCAGGTGTGGCCTGACGGAAAGTACAATCAGCACCGGCAACTTACAGGCATACATACCAGACACCCTACGAACTTTGAACAGACGACTTTATGACAAATATATTTACAAACCTTTTTAACCTGCACAAGGGTGAGGAAGACAAGCAAAAGACTTTAGCTAATGTTAAAGCCAACATTTCTTTTAGTGGGCATAACCTTTGGATTTTAGCTTGTGCAATTATGGTTGCTTCGGTTGGACTTAACGTAAATTCAACAGCGGTAATTATTGGAGCAATGCTTATTTCGCCATTAATGGGTCCAATAGTTGGGGCCGGGTTTGCGTTGGGGATTTACGACTTTCGCCTTTTAAGAAAGTCCCTGCTGAATTTATTAATCGCAACAATTGTGAGCTTACTTGTAGCGACACTTTATTTTTATTTAAGTCCTTTTAAACAAGTCCAATCTGAATTACTGTCACGAACTGCACCTAATATTTATGATGTTCTTATTGCCTTTTTTGGAGGTTTGGTTGGTGTAATAGCCATAACCAGGGTTGAAAAGGGGAACCCTATTCCCGGAGTGGCAATAGCAACAGCCCTGATGCCGCCACTTTGCACAGCAGGCTATGGACTGGCAACTGGTAATTGGAAATTCTTTTTAGGCGCCTTGTTTTTGTATAGTATTAACTGTGTTTTTATCTGCATCGCAACTTATAGCATCGTCAAGTATTTAAAGTACCCGGCATCAAAACAAATAGATATTAAGCGTCAAAAGCTGGTGAGATTTGGCGTAACAGCCCTTGTTTTTTTAATGCTTTTACCAAGTGCTTTTTTTGCTTTCACGCTATACAAAGAACAACAATTTAAGCAATTAGCCAATAACTTTATTGAAAAGGAGTTTGTGGAAAATGGAAATACGTTAGTTTATAAAAAAATAAACTACACCACTACTTCGAAGACAATTGAATTGGCTTTTTTAAAAAAAGTATTTACTGAAACAGAAGTACAACAGCTTAATAAAAATCTTGATAGTGCAGGATTACAAAATACCAAACTATTAATCAGGCAAAATTCTTCCGACAATTTACAAAGCTTTAAGGATGATATGCTGAATGAAGTAAATAAAAAAGATAACGCTTTAAGTGAAAAAGACAAAAGTATTGCGATGCTGGAGCAAAAATTAAGTGAGAACACATTTGACAATAAACAACTGCTTTCAGAAATAAGTGTATTTTTCCCAACAATCAATTCCTTTTCAGTTTCTAAACAAAATATTGCGTCAAAAGACAGTACAAGGATTTCAACTATTCTTATTTATAATTCGAACCCCAAATTAACTAAAGCGGATAAAGACAAATTGAGAACCTGGATGCTCAAAAAATTGGGCATTACCGATATTGAAATCACCGAGACAGAAAAATAAAATGGATATTTACTTCGCAGTAGTTACGCTTATTTGCCTCTCCGCAGGCTTTGCTTATATCAATCAAAAGTTTTTAAAACTTCCCTTTGTTATTGGATTATTCTTACTTTCTACCATTTTATCTCTTATTATTTTTAGTACAAGGATTTGGCTGAATTTGCCTTACGATGACATTAAACATGCAATTGCCAATGCAAAAATTGATAAAATAATCTTAGATGTTTTGTTAGGCTTCTTACTCTTTGCAGGTGCCTTGCACACAAACTGGAAGGGATTAAAAACACAAATAAAACCAATCGCCGTATTTGCTTTGGGTGGCGTTTTACTTTCAACATTAATTATTGCTGGTTTATTTTTCGGCTTATCAATACTATTGCAATTACATATAGACTTTATTTATTGCTTACTTTTTGGTGCATTAATTTCCCCAACCGACCCGATTGCAGTATTGGGTATTTTAACCAAAGCAAATGTGCCAAAAAAAACAGAGGAAAAAATTGTTGGTGAAAGCCTGTTTAATGACGGTGTGGGTGTTGTTGTGTTTATTGCTTTATTAGAAACATTGAATTCGGGCAATTTTAGTTTTTCTCAATTTGGACTGCTGTTTCTGCAGGAAGCAGTTGGTGGAATTGCTATGGGATTAATATCAGGGTATTGTTTGTATTTGTTTTTAAAATCAATAGACCACTACGAAACAGAAATACTTTTGACACTTGCATTTGTAATGGGTGGCTATGCGCTTTGTAATTACATTCATATTTCGGGTGCATTGGCAATGGTTGTAATGGGGCTTATGGTTGGCAACTTTAGACAAGACCTTGCCATGAGTAACACGACACAGGAGTATGTACACAAGTTTTGGGAGTTAGTTGATGTTATTCTAAATGCTATTCTTTTTATCTTAATTGCATTTGTATTGATTGTAATTGATTTTAAAAGCAGTTATATCGTTTTAGGATTGATCTCTATTTTCATAGTGCTGCTTTCCAGAGCTATCATCGTCTATTTTCCGCATTTGCTTTTTCCTAAACTTTTAAAGCTTGACAACAAAGAGGCTAAACTTATTACATGGGGTGGTTTACGTGGCGGGCTTTCTTTAGCATTGGTTTTATCTTTGCCAGACAGTGAAGCAAAAAACATGCTTCTAATAGCAACATATTTTTGTGTACTGTTCAGTATTTTAATACAGGGATTAACAATTGAAAGACTTGCAAAATCAGGGTGAGGAATGCCCGCCTAAAACATGACCTGCTAAAATGGACAGACGGAATCCGTATGTCAACTTTTATTTATAAATTTAGCTTCAGTTAGCCGTAGCATACGAGCTACAATTTTCCGTACTGCGTCAATACCCGGTAGTTAGCACCCATTTAAAAACCAAGAAAATAAAATGAAGCGATCCGTAAATAAAAAACTAACTGACTTGTTTTTTGAAATGTCTTTTCTTAAAATAATTTTTTTGATAGCGTTGACCGTTATCAGCATAATTTCCTGCGATCAAAATAAACAAACACAACCGGCTCAAAATAAACAAACGCAGCAGGTAAAAGACCCGAAATATGCAGGTGGTAATAAACAGTTCCCAATATGGCCAACAGTTATACCTGACTCGGGACTCATAACTGGAATTGAAACCTATGACGATGAAATGGTATCAAACGTTTCAAACCCAACCATAACCGTTTATCTGCCCAAAGGAAAAAATACAGGTGTGGCAGCCATCGTATTTCCAGGTGGTGGTTACCGGAATCTTGCCATGGAACTTGAAGGTTCAGAAATATGCGAATGGTTAGCCTCTATTGGTGTTACCGGCATACTTTTAAAATATCGTGTTCCAAATTCCGGGCCTCATTGGGATAAAAATTGCAACTGCCAAAAAGATGCGGAAAAACCGCTTGCTTTGGAAGATGCACAGAGAGCAGTAGGCCTGGTTAGATCCAATGCTGCAGCATGGAATATTGATCCTAAAAGAATTGGTGTAATTGGATTTTCGGCAGGCGGGCATTTAGTAGCTGACATAAGTACCCATTATCAAAAACGCTTCTACCCTTTAATGGATGAAGCCGACAGAGTAAGTTGCAGACCTGATTTTGGAATGGTACTCTATCCCGGGCATATGCTGTTCCATACTACAAAGGATTATGAATTAAACCCCACCATTCCGGTTGACAGTAATACGCCACCAACTTTTATGGTTCAGGCAGGGAATGACCCGGTTGACACTATTCAGAATTCATTAGTGTATTATATCGCCCTGAAAAAAGCCGGTGTTCCTGCCGAGTACCATGTATATGCAGCAGGCGGCCATGCGTTTGGTTTGAGAAAAAGTAATTTTCCAATTGCGGATTGGCCTAAGTTAGCTGAAACATGGTTACATACCATTAAAATGATTGCTGATTAATTTGAGAAAAGCCCAAACACTAACTGACCCGTAGGATAAAATGCAGCTGATAAGCAGGTTGATAAGTATTCTCTGATACAAAACAGTTACCCGTAAGGCGTTTAAAAAATACCTTAAAGTGCAGTTTCTATATTTTCAAGAATTTTTTCAAAATCCGGCGCACACCCGTCAACTTCTTCATCTTTTTTAAACCAGGTCATTTGGCGTTTGGCGTATTGGCGGGTATTTATTTTAATAATTTCTACAGCATCTTCCAACAAAAGATCCCCAACCAGGTGGCCGAATAATTCGCGGTAGCCAACAGTTTGCAGTGCATTTAATTTTTTGTGCGGAACAAGTTTTTTTACCTCATCTAAAAAACCGGCTTTCATCATGGCATCTACCCGGCCGTTGATATTTTTATGCAGTTGTTCTTTGGGCAGCTCTAATCCTATTTTGATAATATTAAAATCACGGTGCTTTTTTTCCTGGGTTTGAAATTCGATGATCGATCTGCCGGTAGACAATTTTACTTCCAGCGCCCGCAATAACCGGTGTGGATTTTTTATTTCTCCTTTGGCATAATAAAGCGGATCATTTTTCTCCACTTCTTTTTGCAGCCATTCCAATCCTTCCCACTCAAACTCATCATTTATTTTTTTTCTTATTTTTTCATCAACAACAGGCACTTCATCAAGCCCCTGGCAAAATGTTTTTACATATAACCCTGTACCACCAACCAATACAACCACATCGTTTTTTTTAAACAGCTCATTTATTTTTGCCAGGGCATATTGTTCGTATATAGCCGCATTCATTTCATCCTGTATAGCATGCGAACTGATAAAATGATGCTTTACCTGTTGTAATTCTTCTGCCGAAGGCTTGGCAACACCAATGTTTAATTCCTTAAAACACTGGCGGCTGTCGGCCGATATAATTTCTGTTTTAAAATGGAGTGCTGTTTTTACAGCGATGGAAGTTTTGCCAACGGCTGTTGGGCCAACGATAACAATGCAGGTTTTGTTCATGGGTGTATTTGAGTTTGTAAAGAACTCTTTTTAATGGATAATTATTTAATGTATAATTGATAATGTTTTTACTGCAGAAAATTTTACCACACAAAAATTATATGAATTAAAAAAAATGGTAGAGTAAATAACTGTTTCAACCTAAAAAATTATCCATTAACCAGTTATCCATTATCAATTACCTAAAATCCATCATTCGCATCATCTGCCGGATTTTCTTCTTCTCCCTCAGCTTCCACGTTATCACCATCTTCGTCCTGTTCACTAAATCCGTCAGATAAAGCATCAGGTCGCAGGTCATATTTTTCTTCCATTTCAGCCAGGCGGCTGTCAACCAAACCCTTGGTACCATATTGCGAAGGTGCGATCCCCTCGGTGCGTATGCTGCATGGATAAGTCAGCTTACTATTCTCTGCTTTATCTACGGTAATAAGTTCCACCATAAAATGCCAGAATTTATTAAAATCGTATTCGTAAATAAATTTTTGGTTAGGGTTACTGATCTCGGAGCCAATAACCGTCTCCAACATGATCAATGGTTCTACTTTATATTCCTTATCGTATTTCTCAAGCGAAATTTCCCTGCCACGCAACCAGTTATCATTACTGCGGTAAAAAGTTGCTTTGTGCTTCGAATCAAATTCGAAACTTTTTAAAATAGCATTATGCAGGTCAAAAAAATTCTGTGAGTGCTTAATAGCAATATCCCTGTACACACTGTCATCATCTTCCCAATATATTCTGAATCGTAAAATAGCCATGATGTAAAATTAAGGATTAAATACAGGAATTGGGAATTTGGTATTAGGAACTTGGAATCAGGCTCTGCCAATTACCAAATGAATCCTGCATCAAAACCCAATTACTAATTACTAATTCCTAATTCCTTTGCCTTTTGTAACATGAATGCATGTGCGGCTTCATATTCGTTCGGTATTATGCCATCTAAAATTGCTTCCCGGATCGCATTTTTCAAATCCCCCACAGCACGTGAAGGTTGCAGCTTAAAGGTTTCCATGATCATTTCCCCGGTTATGGGTGGCTGCCAGTTTCGCAAATGATCTTTTTCTTCTACTTCAGCACAGCGTTGGCGAACCATTTCAAAATTTTCTAAAAACCGTTTTACCTTGGTTTTATTTTTTGAAGTGATATCTGCAGCACACAAGGTCATCAGGGCATCAAAATCTTCACCGGCATCAAATAATAACCTGCGTATGGCGCTGTCGGTAATATTTTCTTTGGTAAGACTGATTGGCCTCAGGTGCAATTCTACCAGTTTACGCACAAATTTCATTTTTTCGTTTTGAGGCAATTTAAGTTTGACAAAAATTTTGGGCACCATTCTGCCCCCCACTGCTTCGTGCCCATGAAAAGTCCAGCCATGACCCTCTTCAAATTTTTTAGTTGCCGGTTTTGCAATATCGTGTAAAACCGCTGCCCAGCGAAGCCAGATATCATCGGTATGTTTTGCTATATTGTCAACCACCTGTATGGTATGGTAAAAATTATCCTTATGCCCCATCCCGTCAATATATTCTGCACCAGCCAGGTCAACCATTTGCGGAAAAATAATTTTCAGCAACCCGCTTTTGTACAACAGGTCAAAACCTATTGAAGGTTTATCGCTCATTAAAATTTTATTCAACTCATCTGCTATCCTTTCGCCGCTTACAATTTTTATCCGTTCTGCATTTTCGCCAATAGCCGCAAATGTCTCCGGGTGAATTGTAAAATTCAATTGTGATGCAAAACGTATGGCCCGCATCATGCGTAACGGATCATCGCTAAAGGTTTGAGCCGGAGCCAGCGGCGTTTGAATATTTTTTAACGCCAGGTCATTGATACCATTGAACGGATCTACCAATTGCCCAAAGTCTTCTTTATTCAAACTAATGGCCATGGCATTAATGGTAAAGTCGCGGCGGTTTTGATCATCTTCAATGGTGCCGGTTTCAACGGCAGGTTTACGGCTGTTAAAATCGTAGCTTTCTTTACGGGCACCTACAAATTCTACTTCAAAGACCTCACCCCAATGAGCTACGTTCGTTCCCTTCGCTTTGCTCGTGAACTCCAAAGGAGAGGGAGCTGGACTATTGGACTCGGATACTTTCAGGATGTTTTCATTTTCTTTAGCAGGGAATTTTATTTTTATCTGTGCCGTTCCAAAATTTTTAAAGAAATGAACTTCGGGTGTTGGGTTAAATTTTTCAGCAACTTTAGCAGCCAGTTCAATACCATCGCCCACGCAAACAATATCCATATCCTTGCTGTTTCTTCCCAAAATTTTATCTCTTACAAATCCACCGATCAAATAACAGGGCATACCTAATTCTTCGGCAGAAAGCGCTATTTTTCGTAACACTTCCAGTTCTTTATCATTACAATTTATATACATGCGGTGCAAAAGTAGATTAAGTAGTTTGGAATTTGTAATTTGGAATTAGGTTAAAGAGCATTTGGTAACAGTTATTTTGCTGAATGAATTATGGTGAAATCTTATTTTCAAGCCCTAATTATTAATTACCAATTCCTGATTCCGTTTCCGGCACTAATATTGACCGTATAGAGCCCCACACAAAAACAATCAAATAATTGTGTGTTTTGACATTTTGACCATATATTGAGAAAATTATGAATGACAAGTTTTATTTGCAGGGAACAGAAGATGAAATGGAGTTTATGCCAATCATTCCTTTAAATGAAGATGATGACGGAAGTGCTGATGATCAGCCTATTCCAGACATTATACCACTTTTAGCTTTAAGAAATACAGTGCTCTTTCCGGGGGTAGTAATTCCAATAACTGTTGGTAGAGACAAAAGTATTAAAGCAGTAACGGATGCTTATAAGGCTGACAAATTGATAGGGGTAGTGGCGCAAAAAGACAGTACGGTTGAAGAACCAACTGTAAGTGATTTAGAAGATATTGGTACCGTTGCTAAAATTGCCAAGCTCATTAAAATGCCAGATGGCGGAACCACGATCATCATCCAGGGGCGTAAGCGTTGCAAGATCGAAGAGATCACATCTGATGATCCTTATTTTAAGGCGAAAATTACGGTATTAACAGACGAGGTTTTAAAAGACGACCCCGATTTTGATGCCATGATCGGCAGTATTAAAGACCTGGCAGCACAGATCATTAACCTCTCTCCCAACCTGCCCAGTGAAGCAGCTATTATTTTAAAGAATATTGAGAATCCTTCTTTCCTGATACATTTTGTAAGCAGTAATCTTAACAGCGATATTAAAGAAAAACAAAGATTGCTGGAGATAAGCAATATTAAGGCCAGGGCCGAACTGCTGATGAACCTGATGCAGACCGAACTGCAATACACTGAACTTAAAAATAAAGTAACCAATAAAACCAGGGCCGAACTGGATAAGCAGCAACGTGAATACTTTTTACAGCAGCAAATGAAAGCCATTAAAGATGAATTAGGTGGCGATAATGTAGCTGAGGTAAAAGAGATGCTAAAAAAAGCAGAGAACAAAAAATGGCCGGCTGCTGCTAAAGAAATGTTTACGAAAGGAGCAGAAAAGCTGGAGCGTATGCACCCCTCTACACCAGATTATTCAGTTGTGTATAATCACCTCGACCTGATGCTGGACCTGCCCTGGGATGAATACACCGAAGATTCTTATGATCTGAAAAAAGCCAAAAAGGTTTTAGACCATGATCATTATGGTATGCAAAAAATTAAAGAACGTATTTTAGAATACCTGGCTGTTTTAAAATTAAAGGGCGACATGAAATCGCCGATACTTTGCTTTTTAGGCCCTCCGGGTATTGGTAAAACCAGCTTGGGGAAAAGTATTGCCGCAGCCATACAAAGGAAATATGTTCGGGTTAGCCTGGGTGGTTTACATGATGAAAGTGAGATAAGGGGGCATCGCAAAACTTATATTGGTGCTATGCCGGGCAGGATTTTACAATCTATCCGAAAGGTAAAATCGGGAAACCCGCTTATGATACTCGATGAGATTGATAAAGTAGGCAACGATAACCGGGGCGATCCATCTTCCGCATTACTGGAAGTTTTGGACCCTGAACAGAACAATACCTTTTACGATAACTACCTGGAACTGGAATATGATCTGAGCAAAGTGCTTTTTATAGCCACGGCTAATAATTTAAGCAATATACCAGTAGCATTGCGTGATAGATTGGAAATCATAGATTTAAGTGGCTATGCTGTTGAGGAAAAAATAGAAATAGCTAAGCGCCATTTAATACCAAAGCAGCAGGAAATGCATGGGCTTAAAATTGGCAGCTTTAAATTAAGCGACAACGTTCTTGAAAAAACCATACAGGATTATACACGTGAGAGTGGGGTACGTGAACTCGACAGGCAGCTTGCCAGTCTGATGCGTTACCAGGCCAAGGAACTTGTGACTAAAGGAAAATTAAAAGCCACTATTACCAATAATGATGTTGAGAAGATTTTGGGTAAACCAAGATATAGTAACGACCTCTACAAAATTGCAAACATGCCCGGCGTAGCCGTTGGCCTTGCCTGGACGTATGTGGGCGGAGATATTTTGTTTATTGAAACGCAATTGAGCGAAGGCAAGGGCGAATTAAAATTAACAGGTAACCTCGGCAATGTGATGAAGGAAAGTGCCACCACTGCCCTGACTTATCTGGAGGCAAATTGTAAAAAAGTAGATATAGCTCCTGATCTTTTCAAGAAAAAAGACATTCATATACATGTACCAGAAGGTGCTACCCCTAAGGATGGACCAAGCGCCGGTATTACCATGTTGAGTGCATTGGCAAGTGCCTTTACCGGTCGTAAAATAAAACCCTATCTCGCCATGACCGGCGAAATAACCTTACGTGGGCAGGTTTTACCTGTTGGCGGCATTAAAGAAAAAGTGCTGGCAGCACGCCGTGCAGGTTTAAAAGAGATCATCATGTGCTGGCAAAATGAAAAAGATGTGGAAGAGATAAACCGGCAATACATTAAGGGCATTAAGTTTCATTATGTGAAGAATATGCAGCAGGTGCTGGATCTGGCATTAGCATAGAAATTAGTTATGATAATGCGTTGGCGGAGTAAATTTATTTGTTCCTTTAGTGACAATAGATTTACTCCGCCAGCATACAACTTACTGCACAACCAGCCGGTATGTTTCATTTATTGCATTTCCCTTTACCTGCACCAGGTATAAACCGGTGGTCATTTTTTGGGTTAAGATGCTGATTAAATTTTTACCCCTTTGTAATATTGCATTTTCTACCTTAATAATTTGCCCGGATGTGTTGATGATGCTTATCTGTATTGGTTGTTTATCTGTTGCAGATTGTATGGTGAGCGTTGTATTATTACCCCTGTTAACAGGGTTAGGTCCGATAAAATTTTCAACAACTTTATTACGGCTAAGTGTAATAATCTGGCTGTAGGAATTATCCCCGTTTTTTTCTATTATTTTTAAACGATAGTACAGCAGGTTTACCTTTACATCTTTATCAGTAAGGGTGTAAGTTTGGCGGTTGCTGCCGTTGCCACTTGCTGGTGTTAGACCTGCAGCAGTGAAGTTTTGGCCGTCGATACTTTTTTCAACCACAAAACTTTGCACGTTAATTTCATTGCTGGTTATCCATTGCAATTGCACATCGTCTTTATTAATAAACTGCCCGTTAAAACTTATTAATTTTACCGGTAACGGCGTAGCGTTAAAACCAAAAGCACCTTGTGTGTAGCCCGGCGGGTAACGCCATGGGCCGTAAACCTGTCCGGTTATGGCAGTTACCTTATGATACTCAACCCTTACCCGTATTTTATTTTGAAATCCTTGTTTTGCAACATTGTATTTTAACTCGGCACCTGCAATACCCAGATTGGTAAAAGAAGGTTGCTTGGCCAGAAAAGCAGTGCTGTTTGTAATGGGATTGCCACTAAATGCCTGGCCTTGTTTTTTTACCTGCCAAACCAATTTACCTTTAACCCTGCCCAATGGCGATTTTGCATACAGCCCGGCACCAAAAAGATTTGGATCATTTCTATTACTTCTTTGAATGGGCGTTACCAAATCTGTATTATATAAACGAAGATTATTTCGTAGCCCGCCACCAGCATTACCCATATACACAAAAGCAGCGCCTTCCGTGGTTTGGCCGTTACTGTATTGCCATGCCCCCACAATAACATCGCTATAACCATCGCCATTTACATCGCCGGCACTTGCCACCGCAACACCCATATTTGCATTTGCCTGGTTGCTTTCTAACTGGGTAGCAATAGTGGTGCTAATACCCGAAGCACTGCCATGATATACAAAGGCGACGCCTTCATCGGTTTGGCCATTGTCGTACTTATTAGCCCCCACTATAACATCGCTATAACCATCGCCATTTACATCGCCTGCACTGGCTACCGAAATACCCATTTGTGCATTTGCCTGGTTACTTTCTAACTGGGTGGCAATGCTGGTGCTAATACCGGTAGCACTGCCATGAAATACAAAAGCGGCACCTTCATCGGTTTGTCCATTATCAAATAGATATGCGCCCACAATAACATCGCTATACCCATCGCCGTTTACATCGCCTGCACTGGCCACCGAACGACCCATAGTTGCACCTGCCTGATTGCTTTCTAACTGGGTGGCAATGCCGGTGCTGATACCCGTAGCACTGCCATGATATACAAAGGCGGCACCTTCATCTGTTTGACCATTATCGTAAAAATTGGCACCAATAATTACATCACTATACCCATCCCCATTTACATCGCCTGCACTGGCTACCGAAATGCCCATATTTGCAATTGACTGGTTGATTTCTAACTGGGTGGAAATAGTGGTGCTAACACCCGCAGCACTGCCATGATATACAAAGGCGGCGCCTTCATCGGTTTGGCCATTGTCGTATTTATCAGCCCCCACTATAACATCGCTATACCCATCGCCATTTACATCGCCTGCACTGGCTACCGAATAACCCATTGTTGCACCTACCTGATTGCTTTCTAATTGGGTGGCAATAGTGGTGCTAATACCCGCAGCACTGCCATGATATACAAAAGCTGCACCTTCATCTGTTTGACCATTATCATAAAGATTAGC
Organism: Chitinophagales bacterium; assembly: GCA_038226715.1. GTDB lineage: Bacteria > Bacteroidota > Bacteroidia > Chitinophagales > Chitinophagaceae > Ferruginibacter. The sequence continues at coordinate 127,401 of JBBRQF010000006.1, read as the reverse complement.
ACCAATAATTACATCACTATATCCATCCCCATTTACATCGCCTGCACTGGCTACGGAAATACCCATTTCTGCAAATGCCTGGTTACTTTCTACTTGTGCTGCTGGGGTTATGTTTAAACCTGTAGCACTACCATGATACACAAAGGCTGCTCCTTCATCAGCCTGGCCATTGTCATAAAAAAGAGCACCTACAATTATATCGCTGTAGCCATCGCCATTTACATCACCGGCACTGGCAACTGAAAAGCCAAGGTTTGCACCTGCCTGGTTGCTTTCTACCAACGCCGCTGCGGTATTGCTTATACCACTGGCACTTCCATGATACACAAAAGCAGCTCCTTCATTGGTTTGGCCATTATCGTATAGCTGTGATCCAACAATTATATCGCTGTAACCATCGCCATTAACATCGCCGGCACTGGCAAGGGAATTACCCATAGAAGCACTAACCTGATTGCTTTCAATAAATGCCCCTACAGTGGTATTTATGCCAGATGTACCGCCATAATAAACAAAAACTGCACCCTCATCGGTTTCACCATTATCGTAAGAACTTGCCGCAACAATTACATCACTATATCCATCACCATTTACATCACCAGCGCTGGCAACGGTACCACCCATAAAAGCAGATGCCTGGTTGCTTTCTACCTGTGCTGCTGCGGTGGTGCTTATACCTGCGGCACTACCATGATATACAAATGCTGCACCTTCATTGGTTTGACCATTGTCGTATAAAAAAGCTCCCACAATTACATCGCTGTACCCATCGCCGTTTACATCGCCGGCACTGGCAACAGAATTGCCTGTCCGGGCATCTGCCTGGTTAGTTTCTAACTGTGTTGCTGCAGTGGTATTTATGCCTGAAGCACTGCCGTGATACACAAAAGCAGCACCTTCATCGGTTTGACCGTTATCGTATAACTCGGCTCCCACAATTACATCGCTATAGCCATCGCCATTTACATCACCGGCACTTGCTACGGAACGTCCCATAAAAGCATTTGCCTGATTACTTTCTACCAGTGCTGCTGCGGTAATGTTTATACCTGTAGCACTACCGTGATAAATAAATGAAACTCCTTCGTTGCTTTGGCCGTTGTCGTATAAATTAGCCCCTACAATCACATCGCTGTACCCATCGCCATTTACATCGCCGGCACAGGCAACAGAACCACCCATATTTGCACTAGCCTGGTTGCTTTCTACCTGTGCTGCTGCAGTAGTGCTTATTCCTGTTGCACTGCCATGATAAATAAAAGCAGCACCTTCATCTACCTGGCCATTATCGTATGAGATAGCACCCACAATTACATCGCTATAGCCATCACCATTTACATCGCCGGCACCAGATACAGACCTGCCCATCTCGGCGCCTGCCTGATTAGTTTCTAACAATACAGCCGCTGTAGTGCTTATGCCTGTTGCACTGCCATGGTACACAAAGGCAGCACCTTCGTTTGTTTGGCCGTTATCGTATAAATTAGCACCCACAATTACATCGCTGTACCCATCGCCATTAACATCCCCGGCACTCGCAACGGACCAACCAAACCCACTATTAGCCTGGTTACTTTCTAACAGTGTTGCTGCAGTGGTACTGATGGGGTCAATAGTTATAGGGTAAATGGCATTAGCTGTATTTACCGTAATGGAAATTTCATTTTTAACTACACTAAAACCGGCATCTAATTCTCTATTTGCAGCATCCCATACTTTTAAACTGTTGTAGGTAACTTTTTTATCGTAACCTTTTTTTGTTGCCTTCGCAAAATGTATTTCTTTGGCCGAAACCTTATTTACAAACCAGGTTTTACTGGCCGCTAACTTTACTGATAACTGTTTGGTATTTTGGCGTGGCTCTTTATTAATCATAAAATTTTGCCTTACACCTTCTGTAGTATTTACATATTCTGTAACAAAATTATTGTTGTTATTAAATTGAACAGCATTGCCCTTTTTAGTTGCAGCAGCATTTTTAACGGCAGTATATATTTTATGATTGTCTGCATAAATACCTTTTACATTTAGTGTCAGTTTCCATTTTTCTGCACTGTCGTTGCGTGGCTGCAACGTAAATACAGATGCAGTAAAAGAAGACCGGAGATTATTTTTTCGATTGGGGGCAGTATAGTTTTCAGCAACTGCATCGTAGTTAATTTCGTATTCTTTTTCGGCAATACCCTTCATAGCTTCTGCATACCAATTGGTTTGTTTAAGAGCATCATCTGTATTAGTGGGTTTCGCCTTTTCGGTTTCCCAAAAAGGTTTTGCGTTGGTCAAAAAAGATGGGCTCCTCTCTTTTTTTGCAGTCATATTAAAGCCCGCCGTGTTGCTGCTTACTGGTTTGGCAAGTGTAAAACCAGCATCCCGGTTACCGGTAAAAGGGAAGAATAAAAGCCCGGCCAATAATATTTTGTACTGCATTGTAGTAGATTAAAAAAATGATAGCATTAATACGCAATGGTGGCATTAATCGTTTTTTCTTTGTTATCGCTGTTGAATAATTTTAGATCTTTAATGGTAAGAGTTCTATCCGAAACACTGATGTTTCCGGTAGAGTTGGATTTTGTAATAAACTCTTTATCGCCAATGGCTGTACCCGACAGTGCTATATTGGCTTCTCCCGGATCCATGGAGTAAAAACCACCTGCCGGTTTTAAGTTACCGGCGGCTTCTTTTTCATTTTTAAAAACTGCCTGCAGTAATGCAAGCGGTTCGTCCTGTTGACAAAGTACAGAGAACTGTCCGGTTACTTTATCAGCAAAATATTGTGTAGATACGCTGCCTTTATAAGCTTTTCCGTCAACAGTAAATGAGGCGGTTTTTGCATTATCAGCAGTTTCCATCCCGGTTATATTGGTTTCTTTTGCTGCATTGCTGTTACAAGATGCGGCTGCCAGGCAACCGGCGAATGCAGCATATAAAAAGTATTTTTTCATGTTAATTTTTTTATTAAAAAAAAGAGGGAGGTTAATAAACAGATATTATTTTTTAGGCCCGATAGTAAATGTCCAGACCGGCCTTATATTTTTGCCTACATAAAAATTTAGTGTGTAGCCGTCTTTTAATCCTCCTTTATAAGTCCCACTTTCCAGATAAAAATAACCATCCTTTGTATTGGCATTATAGGGTATTATTTGTGCAGAATTATCAACACCTGTAAATGATATTTGTGCGCTGGCAATGTTAACGCTCGATTTAAATTTCAATGTTTCGCCTTTACCATCAGTATATACAATTTGGCACTTAATGGTTGCATGCTCATAACCTGTTTTGATGTTAAGATTACCCGTTATCAACCTTTTTGGATTTAAATCGGTGGGTATTTTTTTTACAATTTGTGCCTGGGTATTTACAAACATTAAAGCCAGCACGAGTAACGAAAATATTTTTTTCATTTTTTTATTTTTTGTGATTTAAAATTTTATAACCGCTTGTATTCATATGTTACCAGATCTGCGCCCGCTGTTGTTCTCTTTGTTGGGTATCCATCTGCATTGTATTCGTAGGTATATGTTGCACTTCCACCTGTACTGTATGAAAAACTCCTAAAATTATTTTTTGCTGAAAAAGGAAACATAAAAGCTGACGGATAAGATGAATTGGGATTATTTTGAGTATCGTAATTGCCATAGGTAGTGGTACTGGAAAATGTACCGGCAGGATTTGCAGGGGTTGTGGTATATTGTTTGTCTTCAATTACATTCCCATTTGCATCATACTTATATTCGTCTCTAAAACCATTACCGGATGAAGCATTCACATAATTTGCTATTACAACACCCGCAACATAAGTATATGTATAAGTATTACTCAGGGTTTCTGTAGCTCCGGATACACTGTATTCTTTTTGATTGGCCACCGTACCATCGGTATTGTACGTATATTTCACTTTAAAACCGCCAATGCTTTCAAAATACTCTATAAGAGTACCGTTTGTGTTGTAGGTAAATGTATAACTCCTGGCAGGATTGGATGGGTTTGAAGTTCGGGCAAAAGCCGTCATACGGTTATTGGCATCGTAAGTATGAGTATAGACCACCCCGTCGTTGGTTAGTTTCAGCAACAAATTTTTGTGTACAGGTTCTACTACATCATCACTTTTTTTACAGGCCGTAAAAACAAGGCCAAAAGCAAGGAAAACAAACATTAATTTTTTCATTTTTATTATTTTTTTGATGATAAATTTATTTTTGAAGGTATTTTTTACTTCTTGAGCATAAAGGTATAATGCTCTGTAAGCCTATTTTAACCTAACCGTTGAACGGAGGCTTAAAATCGTTGAAGGGAATTAAGAAGATGATTTTAGTGCTATGGCAGCATTATTTCCACACGGGTTGTGGCTGCTACAGGTGTATTAAAATTTATAGTGGCCCCAATCTTTCGGGATAATTCATCGGCAAGCCGAAGGCCAAGGCCATTCAGGCTTTTAGCATATTCTTCGCTGCTTAGTATCTGTTTATATTGTTGCTGGCTAAATACGTCTCCCTGGTTTTGAATATACAATATCAGTCCTTCAGGTTTTTGTTCAATACCTAATTTTATCTCACCATTTTGTGGCGAAGCTTTTACAGCATTCTGCAACAGGTTACGGATAATAGTTTGCAGGTAGTAAGGATCTGTATTTACCATTACATTTTCTTCAATGACAATGCTGTAGTTTATATTTTTAGCATCAGCATTTAACTGCAGTAAATTTTTGCAGGCATTTACTATGGGTAATAAAGCAGTATTTTGCATATTGGTTTTAAACTCATTCATCTGCGTTTTACTCCAGAGCAACAGGTCTTCCATTGTTTCTAATAAAGAACCGGTTGCTGTTTGTATTTTATTGCTCAATTCGTTTTTTTGCTCCGTATTCAGTGCATCCGGATTTAGCTGCTGCAATTTTAAAAACTGGTAAACCTGGCTGATGGGCGAACGCAGATCGTGACTGATGATGCTGAATAGCTTTGCTTTTGTTTGATTGGCTTCTTCCAGTTCATTATTTAATTTAGACAGAATTTTATTTTTTTCGCTTATCACATTGGCGCTTTGTTTTTTATTTCGATATAGCAGGATTAACAAAATAGCTGCTATACCGGCCAGCAAAAGACCCGCTATCAACCACAGGCGTTGTTTTTTTGCAAATAATAATTCATTGTCTTTAACTTCTATTTGCTGTTGTTTGTTTTTATTTTGAAAAAGGGCTTCCATCTCTGCCAGATTCAATTCAATTTTACGTTTGGTAAGTGAATCAGAAACGGCTACGTATTTATCAAACGTTACGGCGGCATCATTTTTGTTACCGGCTAATATTTCCACTGCTGACAGTGATTTTAATAAATCAGCATATTGTTCTTTGTTATAAATAGCAGACCCAGGTTCTGCTATTTTGTAATATCTGAGAGCCTGTTGATAATCCTGAGTAGCTTTATAATAATCGCCGTAAGATAAATTTACAGCCGAGGTTAAAATTTCTTTATTATCAAGCTTCGATTGTTTGTCTGCTTTATCAATATAGCTTTTGGCAGTTGGGTAGTCTTTTTCTTTCAGCGAAAGAGAAGCCATCTCTAAATTTGAGGACACCAATTCAGACCATTTGCCCGGCGATGTTGCCGCAGTTTGCTGTAAAAGGTTGTAGTATTTTAAAGCCTCCGCTTTGTTGTTTAACTGTACATAACTTCTTGTAAATTTTCCATAGGCAGTTATGTCAACTATTTTGGAAAGAGACAGGTAGGGGTTTACTTCTTCAAGATATTGAAGGGCTTTGGCCGGTTGTTTAAGGTAAAGGTATATTTCGGCAACCATCATCAAACGGGTGCCATAATCTGTCTTCATCTTTATTGCTGTCGCAGTATCTGCTATGGGTTTGTAGAGTGCCGCACTTTTTAAAAAATTATCAAGCGCAATACTGTAATAAAATTTTTGCTGTTGATTGTAAAGACCCAGGTTATAATAGATATCACTTTTATTTTTCAAAGTGTCAACTGTTTCAGCAATCTGTTTTAATTGTTGTGCTGCAGAGTCAGCTTTATCCTGCAAACCCATATAATGATAGATGGACACCAGGTTGCCTAGAGGCTTAACGCTTTTTTCTATCATCTTTCCGGTTGCTGCCTCTGTGTAAGCAGCTTCAAAATTTTCACTTGCCGATTTAAAATCCTGCTTGTAATAATAACCACTGCCTATTGCCTGGTAAAAAACAAACTTGTAAGCATGGTCGTTTTTATTTGCGATAGCAAGTCCGGCCTTTCCATTTGTTATTAATTGCTCAAGACTTTCAGGATTGCCGGTAAATGCAGCAAGAATGGATTCACAAGCCTGTTTTTTTTCAATAAGCAATTTCTCTTTTGATTGGCTAAAGCACAGCGATGAAATACACAGCAACAAAGAAAATATCAGCCCTTTATAAAATAACATACCGCTATAATTTTAAATAAATTTATTTTACTGCTTTACTACAATTTTATTTGTGCCACTATAGACCTGTATGTTTTACCGACAGGAATGGTAGTATTGTTACACACAATTTTGTTGGCAGTTATCTCGTTTATTTTATTAACTGCTACAGCATAACTCCGGTGCACCCGTAAAAATTGTTTGTTAGAAAGCCGTTCTAAAAAGGCAGTAAGTGTTGTCAGAGTCATGTAATTTTTTTTTTCAGTTACTACTTTAGTATAATCCTGCATGGATTCCAGGTAAATAATATCCTGTTGCGGGAGTTTTATCTGGGTATGCCCATCTTTTATAGTCAACGATTCTTTTTCAAAAAGCACTTCGTACAAAATTGCTTTTTGTTTCATTTCCCAGTATTCCTCAATTTTATTGGCAGTAATTGAAAACCTATCGGCGGTTAGTGGTTTTAAAATATAATCAAGTGCCGAAAGTTCAAAACCATCTAAAGCAAATTCAGGATGTGAAGTAATAAAAACAGCAATAGACACTTTCTCTTTTAACTGGCGCAAAACATCCAGGCCACTTTGTCCGGGCATTTCAATATCAAGGAAGATCAGGTCGGGTTTTAGTTCAGCTGCAGCGGCTAATCCCTCTGCTGGTGTGGAAAAGCTGCCACAATGCAAAAGAAATGGAAATGCAGCAGCGTATTCCTTTAAGATCAAGAGATCTAACGCATTATCATCAATAGCTATAAAACGAATTGTTGTTTCCATCCCCGGATAATTAATATGATCAAATTTAAGTGTTTTAACAAGTCTTAAGTTTAAAAACCAGGAATTACCAGGTAATGTTTTCATTAAAATTTAAATGTAAACCATCTTATTACTTCATTCTTTAATAAGCTTTACGCTGGGCTTAGCTTCCATTGTAACAATAATATTACATTAAGCTAAAATTGTGGAAACCAACAGCAAAAATTAACCGTATATACATTGATTAAGCTATCAACAGGTTTCATGTTGGTTGTTTTAAGGGTTAAAGAAATTCCCTCCTGTTCTCGGGAGGGAATTTTTGTAGGTATCAGGCCACTACAAACATTACTAATTTTTGAAGTGTAGTTGAATATTAAAAAGAATTTTAAGCTTAATGGTATAATTAGTGGCCAGACACCTCAGAATTCACCGCTTCCTGTCCATCCAATCCACTTCCTTATTTGTAGTAAATGCCTGCACGATAGCGATAAGAAAGAGTACGCCAACATTGGTAGCCAAATAACCAAGGCTGAGGCCAGAATAACCACTGATATCAGTATTAAAGCTGGTAAAGAAAGTGATCATATCTTTTACGAGCACAACAATACTGATGGTAATAGCGATCATAAATAATATGCTGGAAATGATTCTGACTGTAGTAACAGGATGACTTTTTGTTCTTTTAAAAAAGATCACATAAACAGCAGAAAAAATTGCCGGTGCCAGACTTACAACACCAAGTCCGAAAGCAATATCTGCAACGCCTGCCGGAACCAGTTTTGAAATGCCATAAAAAGCCGCTATGATGAGGCCGATTATAACGGGTATAGAAAGAAACAATAAAAAAATGAGTGCGTACAGCTTGGAATATTTGATGAACCTGTCTTCCATGATGGTTTGATTATACATGTTTTTTAATAACAGCATACCCGGTTATTAGTTTAAAAATAACTCAGCTTTGTTTTTGGAGTAAGGGTTAATAAAGTTTCATATATCAGTTTAATGGTGTCTTCCACATCCGATTTATGCAACATTTCCACAGTTGTATGCATGTACCTTAATGGGATTGAAATCAAAACAGAAGGACATCCATCATTGGCATAAGCAAAGGAATCTGTATCTGTACCGGTGCTCCTGCTAACGGTATGATATTGTACAGGTATCTTATTTTTTTCGGCCACGGCCTGCACAACATCCAGCAGTTTATTATGCACTGCCGGACCATAAGTAAGTGATGGCCCCTTACCGCAACTGGTTTCTCCCTGTATCATTTTACTGATCATCGGTGTTGTGGTGTCATGTGTAACATCGGTAATAATAGCAATGTCGGGCTTTATTCTGCGGGCGATCATTTCGGCTCCACGCAATCCAATTTCTTCCTGTACCGCATTTACAATGTACAGGGCAAAAGGCAATTTTTTCTTATTTTCTTTCAGCAAACGGGCAACTTCGGCAATCATAAAACCACCAATACGGTTATCAAATGCACGGCCTATCAGGTAATCATAAGCGATCTCTTCGTACCCTTCTTCGTAGGTGGCCACGGCACCAATATGAATACCAAGTGCTTCTACCTCTTTTTTATTACGTGCGCCACAATCCAGGAATAAATTATCAACCTTGGGCTGTGCTTCCTTGTCACCATTGCCCATACGTGTGTGTATGGCGGGCCAGCCAAATACAGCTTTTACCGCTCCCTTTTTACCATGAACCAGTACCCGCATGGATGGTGCGATCTGGTGATCTATTCCCCCGTTTCGTTTCAGGTAGATCAACCCTTCGGGAGAAATATAATTTACAAACCAGCTTATCTCGTCTGCATGCGCTTCAATTACCACTTTAAAAGGAGCATCAGGATTAATAACCCCCACTGCCGTTCCATATGGATCAGTAAAATGTGTATCAATATATGGCTTCAGGTATTCGAGCCAAAGTTTTTGGCCGCTGCTTTCAAAGCCAGTAGGAGAAGCATTATTGATATAGGTTTTAAGGAAACCGTAAGACTTGTCGTTAAGTATGCTTTTTGATTTTTTTGCTTTAGCCATAATGATTTATTTGCGGCAAAATTACTTAAATACCGGCTATGTATGTTGCTAAAGCTGAAAATAACATCAATCCATCTACCAAAAAATAATAAAATAGGTAACTCCGTTTTTTGGCAGACCGAAAATATACAGCCAGCAGGGCCACTGTAGAAATTTGCAGGGCAACAGATTGATAAAATGTTACGCCGTAATTGTTATAAAAAAAATTGGAGCCGAACAGGGCCGCAAAAATTAAATAGATAAGTCCTTTAAGTACCCGGGGGCTTAAATCGGTAGCCAGGCTGTGTAATCCTCTTATTTTATCTATCGCTTTATCCCTGTTATCAAAAATAATGCAAAGCATCAGCATAAATAAAAAGCGCCGGCTGATGATAAAGAGGTCGGCATTACTTAGCAATGCGTAAGACTTTTGTATAGGAATGAATGCCGTTACATAGGCCCAGGTAAATGCAAGCAAAACTGTTTTTAATACCCCCGCCTTCCTGGTGAAATGTAAAACCCGGAAAGGCAACAACGGAATAGAATAGATAATGGTTAAGGCAACAGCAGTTACAACAAAAACTACCGGCAACTGCGACCGTAGCAAACAATATAACAATCCGGCAGCAGCAATTAACAACAACGTCAAACCTGTTGATTCTTTTTTTAACAAACCGGTGATAGCTTTCTTTTCTGTAAAAGCCAGCCTGCTCAATATCCAGTAAAAATTATAACTGCAGAGGGTGGCAAAAAAAATAAAGCCATATACAAACAGATTAATATCCAGTTTAAGTAATTGCGCTGTTTGAAAAGCCATGGCTACTGAGCATATGGCTATAAATATGGAATGCGATAAGATAAAATGCAGCCACTTCATTATGGAGAAATAAAATAAACCGGGTCGCCCGTTTTTACAATATTACTTTTATTCTTTGCAAAATCCCGCACGTACACTTCAAAATACAAGGTATCCGTTTTAGGCCTTGGGCGGGTACTTACTGCCAGGAAGTTGCACAAACTAATATCAATATCAGCCGAAAAATTTTTAACTGCCGCTATTTGTATATCGGGCAATTTTACAGAATCAAGTTTATTATTCAGCAGGTTCTTAATAAAAACATATGAAGTGTCATTGCCCTGTATATAACCCAGATCACCTTCGGCATCTGTTATATGAATGGTTAATACTGGTATAGTTTGAAAATTACAACCAAAATTACTGTAGGCAGTATTGGGACTGATTGATTTATAACTTATTTGAGGAACAGAGGTAAACTTATCTTTTTTACAAGCTGTTAAACTTAAAATAAGTATGGCAAATAGTATAAGGTGTCGCATCTTTGTGTTTTGTATGTCAAATTTAATGATTGCAGGTGAAAGATACCGTTAAAAATATGGACTTCGAAAAAAGGGTATTTGCTGCCTCTTCAGATAATTTTAACGAATTGGCGCTTGAATTGTTTAATTTTCAATACCAAAACAACAGCGTATACCGGCAGTATTGCGATACTTTAAAGATAAATGCCGGAAGGGTTGATTCACTGAAAAAAATACCATTTTTACCCATATCATTTTTTAAGACACATGCAGTAAAAACGGGGCAGTTTGAAACCAATACGGCTTTTGAAAGTAGTGGTACTACCCAATCTGTAAGCAGTAAGCACTTTGTAAAAGACATGGCTGTTTACAAAAAAAGTTTTACAACCTGTTTTGAAAAATTCTACGGACCTGCCGCAGACAAATGTATCCTGGGCTTACTCCCGTCTTACCTCGAAAGAAAAAATTCATCACTGGTACTAATGGCAGAAGAACTCATACAATCAAGCAGCTACGAATTAAGCGGTTTGTATTTATATGATCATGAAAAACTTCACCGTACTTTAATTCATAACGAACTATTAAAAATACCAACCCTGCTCATTGGCGTTACCTATGCGTTGCTTGATTATGCGGCAGTCTACCCCATGAACTTAAGGCATACCATTATTATGGAAACAGGAGGCATGAAAGGCAGACAGGAAGAACTGACCAGGCAGGAAGTACATACCCTGCTGCAAAATCAGTTAGGTGTAAGCCTGGTTCATTCCGAATATGGAATGACGGAATTACTATCGCAGGCCTATTCAAAAGGTGATGGTAATTTTCATTGCCCGGGCTGGATGAAGATCCTGATCAGGGAGGAGGACGATCCCTTTCAAATCAGGTGTGCGGTTGATGCTGAAAAAAAGGCGATAACGGGCATAATTAATATTATTGACCTGGCAAATATCCATAGTTGCAGCTTTATTGCAACCGACGATATAGGCAGGTTATATGCCAACGAAAGCTTTGAAGTACTCGGCAGACTGGATAGCAGCGAAATCCGGGGCTGCAGTTTGATGACGTTATGATATACTTATCAACATATTTTTTCAGGTCTTGATAAAAAATGATTTTTGGTTGAATTTTTTTAATTCAATCCCCTTATCTTTGCACTCCAAAAATAAAAAAGGCAAAATTCTTTAATCTTGCTTTTTTAATTAAGCGGATGAATTGGTAGCTCAGTTGGTAGAGCAATACACTTTTAATGTATGGGCCCTGGGTTCGAGTCCCAGCCAGTTCACAAACCCCCGGTTTTTCGGGGGTTTTTTATTTTAGTAAATTTGTGTTCAGCAATTAATCCATCTATTTTTGCAGTATTATGAATACAAAATTTTTTAAAGGCAAAGTGATTGCAATAACTGGCGGCAGTGATGGCATTGGAAAAGCATTGGTTGATGCTTTGATTCGGTCGGGTGCAAAAGTAGCGACTTGTGCACGTAACCAGGATAAGTTATATGATCTGCAGTTACTTCATTCGGGCAAGCCCCTGCACACGATTGTTGCAGATGTAAGCAATTACAATGATTGCAAAAATTTTATTGATTCCACCATACATGTTTTTGGCGGTATAGACATCCTGATCAACAACGCAGGCATATCCATGAGGGCTTTATTGAAAGACCTGGATGTGGAGGTTATAGAAAAAGTGATGGATATTAATTTTAATGGAACACTTTACTGTACCAAATTGGCATTAGATTCAATTATATCACGCAAAGGAACCATAGTTGGTGTATCTTCCATAGCAGGTTATAGAGGCTTACCCGGAAGAAGCGGCTATTCGGCCAGCAAATTTGCCGTGCATGGTTTTTTAGAAGCTGTAAGAACCGAAATGATAGACAGCGGCGTACATGTAATGTGGGTTTGTCCGGGGTTTACTGCCTCTAATATCCGTAATGCAGCACTCAACAAAAAAGGTAAATCACATGGGGAAACCCCTATGGATGAAGGAAAAATGATGAGTTCGGAAAAATGTGCTGACTATATTTTAAGCGCCATCGAAAAAAGAAAAAGAACACTGGTGCTTACATTAAATGGAAAGCAGACCGTATTTATGAATAAATTTTTTCCATCCCTGGCTGATAAACTGGTAAAAAAATTCTTTTTTAAAAACGGAGATCTGGTACGTTAACCGGTTAATCCGTTTAATCGTTAATCCGTTTAAACGTTAACTTGTATGAACGTGTTTACGAATTAACTAATTAACGGATTAACTAAATACATGCCTTTAATAACCCTTACTTCTGATATTGGCCACCAGGATTTTCTCATTGGTGCTGTTAAGGGACAATTATTACAAGCCAACGAACATTTTAATTTAGTTGATATTTCTCATAACCTGTCTCCGTTTAATTATCCGCAGGCAGCTTATGTTTGCCGCAATGCCATAAAAAATTTTCCTGCCGGCACTTTTCACCTCATCCTGGTTAACCTGTTTGATGAAAAGCCTGAACATATGTTACTGGCCGAACATAATGGTCATTTCATTGGTTGTGCCGATAATGGGTTATTGACCATGATACTGGAAGAAGTACCTCAAAAAATTGTGGCACTGGCACTCGACAAAAGTCAGCAGAAAAATACCATTTATTGCACATCTGTATTTGCAAAAGCATTTAATGAGATCGCAGGTGGAAAAAGCATTGAGGAAACCGGTGATGCAGGTATTTCTATCCAGGTTAAGAACCCGTTAAGGCCTTTACTCGGCAATGACTACATTGAAGGACAGATCATTTTTATAGATAATTTTGAGAATGTGATTGTAAATATTTACAAAGAAGAGTTTGAAGAACAAAGAAAAGGGCGGAGTTTTAAAATTGTTTTCAAAAGAGATGAGGTCATTGACCGGATCAGTGACAGCTATGCGGATGTTAGTGAAGGTGAAAAACTTGCCCTCTTTAATGCTGCGGGTTACCTGGAAATTGCCATTAACAAAGGCAATGCTGCCGGCCTCCTGGGTTTACAGGGATTTTCGGAAAAACAATTACAACAAAGCCAGTATATGAACAGCCGGCTTTTTTATCAAACAGTGAAAGTGTATTTTGAATAAAGCCCTCCGCCAGTCCTGAGCGTAATTCGGCTTAGCTCATTACCGAAGAAAAAGGGAAACTTTGGAAAATAATTATTTGGAATTGCTTTTTTAAAATAAACAGTTGAACAGACACATTATTAATAACAAAACACAATTATTCCCCTTTTGGGGTTAGGGGCTTGGCATTTTTAAAAAACATATCTCCGGATAAATCCACAGATAAAGAATTACTTGTAGCTTTTAAAAATACAGGTAATATTGACCATTTAAGTACTTTGTACCAACGCTATATGGACTTTGTATTTGGTGTATGCCTGAAATATTTTAAAGATACAGAGCGTTGTAAAGATGCTGTAATGGACATTTTTGACGAGTTAAATACAAAACTCAGGGCACATGAAGTGGAGAATTTTAAGGGCTGGTTACATGTTTTAACCCGAAATTACTGCCTGATGCAGTTAAGAAGCCCCAGGAACATAAAAACAACAGAATTTAATCCTGTTTTTATGTATTCTGAACAAAATACGCATCTGAATGGCGAGGCTTTGGAAAAAGAGGAAAATTTTAAGAAATTAGAGCAATGTATGGAGACATTGCCGGCAGAACAGCAACAAACGGTAAAATTGTTTTACCTGGAAAACAAATGTTATAACGAAATTGCAGCTATAACAGGTTTTGAATGGAGTAAAGTGAGGAGTTATATTCAAAACGGGAAGCGAAATTTGAAGCTATGCATAGAAGAACACCGAATAACCATTGATGAATAATATACATGAGCAGCGAAAATAAACATACCGGATACACAGCCAGTGATATTGAACAATATCTTGCAGGCAAACTATCTCCTATGCAAATGCATGCTATGGAAAAAGCTGCCCTGGACGATCCTTTTTTAGCTGAAGCCATGGAAGGTTACGAAGCCATGAAAGATAAAGAATGGAACAGCCAGTTGGTTGCCCTTCGTGAAGAAATTGCGGGTAAAGGCGCTGTGGCTAAAGTTATTCCATTACACAAATCAAAAAACAACTGGCAAAAAGTTGCTGCTGCCATGCTGATACTGGGTGCAGGCTCCATATTAACTTTTATATTGGTGAAGAAAAAGCCTGAAGAAGGAAACAAAACCGAAATTGCGCATACTATAATTCCTGCAAAAGACAGTGCCCCGACAATAAATAGTGAAATCCCTTCTGTTACCGCATCGCTTAATCCCACAGCTTCTTCTGAAGCCGAAGAACTGAAAACTGTTAATGGGCCTGTAGTTCAAAACACAATAACCAGGCAACAGACCGATAAATTAAATACACAGCCTGTTACGCCACAATTAAAACCAGTTACTCAAAATAGCGGTATTACAATACCTGATAATGAAAAAGTAATTGCAGCAGCACCGGCAACCAATAACAATATTGCAACTGAGGATAATGTAAAAGCTGCTGATGAATCCAATGATATAAAAAGAAAAGCAGCGGCAAACTCAAATTCAGATGTCGATGTGCAGGCCCGCCAAAAGAACCAGGGTTATGCATTTGCAAAAAAAGACGCTGTGCTTAATAATTTTTTTACTGCACAGGTTGTTGCCGGGGATAATTCACCACTCCCTTTTACCAACATCTCCATAAAAAAAGAAAATTTTGGTACTTATGCAGATGCTAAAGGAATTGTACGACTGGTTTCTACAGATAGCATTTTAAATGTAGAGGTAAGATCGGTAGGATACCTGCCAAAAACATTTACTTTACGCAATAACCAGGCTCCTGCAAAAATTGTTTTACAGGAAGACGAAGTAGCTGTCAGGAATAAAACTATTGTAGGCAATACAAATACTGCCAGCAACCAAAAATCCCGCAGGGCAACACTTTTAACCGATTCTGTTGTAAATGTAGAGCCTGCCGATGGCTGGGATAATTACAATACCTACGTTGCCAATAACTTTGATATACCTGAAGATATACTGAAAAGGGATTTTCATGGTGAGGTTGAAATTTCATTTGATGTAAAACCTAATGGCACCGTCTCCAACATACGTGTTAATAAATCTCTGGGCATCGAATATGATGAAGCCGCCAAACGCCTTATTATGGAAGGCCCGCAATGGAAAGTAAAAAAGGGCAAAAAAACTTCTGCCAGTGTTAAGGTTCAGTTTTAATCAGCCTTCATTCCTGCTTTGTGTTATTATTTTTAATTGCCTTTGAGCAAATGATTTGTTAATTGTATGCAACAATAAAATCCCGGCAATGCAATTAGTCTTCTAATTTGGCCGCGTATTAATTTTACCCATTGATAAGATCAGGGTTTGCAAACATTTTTACTGGTAAGTATCCTGAAGGATGTTAATTCATCTGTTTCCTGCTCATTGGAAACTGCATTTGCATTTTTTGGTAACTTTGCCTACCAAAGAAATTTTATGAAGAAAATATTTTTACTCGTTTTTGCAATTGCCGGCTTTACAATAATAAGTACAGCGCAGGTAAAAATGCCGGCCCCCTCTCCCACACAAACCATAAAACAGGATTTTGCCATTGGTACGATTGAGTTAACTTATTCAAGGCCATCAGCAAAAGGCCGTAAGGTATTTGGCGAACTGGTGCCTTTTAGTGAGTTATGGCGTACGGGGGCAAATGAAGCAACCAAAATTTTTTTTAGCGAACCTGTAGAAATTGCCGGTAAAAAACTGGATAGTGGCACTTATGTTTTATACACGATTCCGGGTGTAGATAGCTGGCAGGTCATTTTTAATAAAGGGCTGAAGAACTGGGGCATAGACGGATACAAAGAAAAGGAAGATGTGATTCGTTTTAATATTACGCCTTACAAATTAAAAACCAAACTGGAATCATTTACCATGGAATTTTCGGATGTAAAAGCCGGAACCTGCAGCCTGGAAATTAAATGGGAGAAAACGATCGTATCAATTCCTATTGTTGCTGATTTTAAAGATAAAGTAAAGGCACAGATCGAAGCTGCTATGAATACCGACAAAAAACCTTACTGGCAGGCAGCACAATTCTATTATGAGTATGATAACAATTTAGCAAAGGCCCTGGAGAATGCTAACAAAGCTATTGAGGCCAATAAAGAAGCTTACTGGATATGGATCTATAAAGCTAAAATTCAAAAAGACATGGGTGATTTTGATGGTGCCATAGCAAGTTCAAAAAGATCAATGGAACTGGCTGCAGTAGCTAAGAACGATGATTATGTAAAAATGAACAAGGACTTACAAAAGGCATTAAAGTCTTTAAAATAAAAAATTGAACATGATTATAAAAGCGTTGTATTTATTGCAACGTTTTTTGTTTTGTGATAAACTGGAATACCGAAGCCAGCAACACAACCAATATGGCACCAATGGCATTAAGCCAGAGAAAGGAAACAATATTCTGCTGGTAAATAAATATGATCAGCAATTCAGAAACGATAGCGGCATAAAAGACGGCATGTCCCCTGATAAATTTCATACCAAGTGCAACGAGGAATATGCCGAGTATAACGCCATAAAATAAAGAACCCAGGATATTTACTGCCTCTATTAAACTGTTGCCGATATTTTGTGCAAACATAGCTATGATGATGCAAAACACACCCCAGCCAAATGTGTACCATTGCGATATGCGGTAATCCTGCTTTTCTGTTATTTGCTTAACAAAGAATTTTTTATGAAAGTCAACAACAGAAACGGCGGCCAGTGAATTTAATGCTGCAGCGATACTTCCCCAGGAAGCCAAAAATATGATGGCAATAATTAGCCCAATCAAACCTTGCGGCAAATAATCCATTACAAAGCGTAAAAAGATGTAGTTATTATCATTGGTATCCTGGCCGGGTAAAGCCTTTTGTAAAACTGCTTTGTATTGGGTTCGTAATGCCGCCGAAGATTTAATATCTGCTGTGGCAAGTGCTGCATCATAACGGGTTTCCAATGCCGTCAATGAATCTTTATACGTAGTTTGTTTGGCAACTGTTATTTTAGCCTGGTCAAAATAAATGGGTGCTTTATTAAATTGGTAAAACGAAAAGATCAATATGCCCAGTAACAAAATAAAGAACTGCATAGGCACTTTTACCAGGCCATTCATTAATAATCCTCTCCTGCTTTCCTTAACATCTTTTGCCGTAAGGTAGCGTCCTACCTGGCTGTGGTCGGTACCAAAATAACTCAGTGCTAAAAAAAACCCGCCAATTAATCCACTCCAGATATTGTATTTATCCTGCCAGTTAAAACCCTTTTCGGTAAAGCCTGTGGTAATGATATTCATCTTTCCCATCTGGCCGCTTTTCTTTAATGCATCGGTAAAACCAATAGCATCAGGTAATAGTTTTACTGCCAGGTATCCTACAATAAACAAGGCCACAAAAACAATGATCATCTGCAGTTTTTGGGTATGTGCTACTGCTTTGGCTCCGCCGCTCATGGTATAAATGATGAGCAGTCCGCCCATAACCAGGTTGGTATAATAAATGTTCCAGCCCATTAAAGAACTTAATACAATGGATGGCGCAAAAATACTGATACCGGTACTTAACCCGCGTGATAATAAAAACAGGAAAGACGTGAGTGTGCGTGTCTTCAGATCAAACCGATTTTCTAAAAATTCATAAGCGGTATATACTTTTAACCTGTTGAATACCGGTACAAAAAAAATACTGATAACGATCATGGCCAGTGGCAGACCAAAATAATATTGTACAAAACGCATCCCGTCGCTGTAAGCCTGCCCAGGCCCTGTTAAAAAAGTAATGGCGCTGGCCTGTGTGCCCATGATGCTTAATAAAACCAGATACCAGGGTAATGTGCGGTTGCTTAAAAAATAACCCTCCAGGTTTTTGCTGGTACGGCTTTTATAAATGCCATACATAACAATACCTGCAAGTGTAACACATAATATGATCCAGTCGATGCTACTCATGAAAACGACTTAGTTATCCAATAAAAAAATATGATCTGAATAACAAGAAAAATAAATACTGCCAGGTACCATTTGTTCCAATATGATCTTTCATTTTGCATTTTTAATGTCAGTTTAAATACCAACTACCTGCTTTATCATTCTCCAAAGTTCCCACTTCAGGGTGCGGAGGGGGTATGAGCTTCTTTATTTTATATATTTCACCCTGTTATTAGCAATTAAGTTAGCAAACAACCGGTACGCACCCGGCACGCCTGCAGGCAATTCCCTGAAGAAGACAAGGCCGGTGTACACAAATCTTCCCTTGCCATAATTTGCAATGATCAGGCTTCCATTTTGTTCCTGTTCGCCAGGATCTTTCATACTAAATATTGCTTTGTATGCTGTATCTAATTTTTCTGCATGATAAATACTACGCTCCTGTATCCAGCCATCAAAATCCTTATCAGTTATTTTGTTCGGATAATTTAATGCCGGATGATCGGGCAATAAAAAATTAACTTTTGCTTCTTCATCGGTGATCCTGTTGCTACTGATGAAAAAAGGATAAGGAGAAATTTTTGCTTTAACGGGACCTATCTTGTTACTGGTATTGTATTGCACCAGCAACACACCGCCATCCTTCACGTACTGCATCAGTTCATCATATACATTGCTCATCCAGTCATTGGTATTGTATGCACGAACACCGGTAACGATGGCATCAAACTGTTTCAGGTTCGATGCTTTAATATCAGTTTCTTTAAGCGTTACTACTTTATAACCCATGGCTACCAGCGCTTCCGGTATTTTATCCCCGGCACCTGGAATATAGCCCACATAATTCCCTTCGGTTTTTAAATCTATTCTTGAAAGTTTTGCTGTTGCTTCATGAAAATAAACAATGGAAGGAATATGATCGTACTCAATACTTTTTTTGTACTGGTGAAAAATATTTTCCCCGTCACCTGCCTGTAACTTTATTTCCTCCACATAATCCGCATTTACGTCATTAAATGTAAAGGTTGAGGTTTCGTTATTTACGATATTTGCTGCACTGTTCTTAAATACAAACGGATTATTACTGTTACTGATCTTTGCTGTTGATTGTTTGGTAACTGTATAAGTTGAAGCATCGGGCAGGTTTGATCTTACCTGTGTTCCGATATCAACAGGCTTGCTATTGATTGAAAGAAAAACATTGCCATTATAATTCACTTCAACCTTTGGCAAAATGGTTATTGGCTGATACAATTCGCCTTTTACCGGATCAGTATATTTATATCTTACCGGTTTTGTAAATTTAAATTCCTTGCCCTCAACAAGCATACTGAATATTACACTAAAAGGATCGCTCTCTGCTTTGCCGATCTGCTGCTGGTCTGTTACATTAAAACTCCCTTTATCCATCGGGCTTTGCAACCAGTAGGGTTGCGTAATTTTTTCATTGGGTTTGATGAGCATGCTGTAAGTCTTTACCGAATTCTCATTTTTCTTAAGTTGGTCAAAGATCACATAGTCATCATTTAAATGTGCATCGGCACTTAAAATATTGGCACCCAAGCGGTTATTAACAACCATGTTTATTTTTAAACTATCGCCCTGCACAGCATACCGGGTATTGGTTGTGGCTTCTATAAATAAACCACTGCAATTTTGAATGAGGTCATTAATGGCTTTTAGTTTCTGGTCTTTCCAGTAACCATCTGAAACCGATTCAACCCTGCTGTATAATTTTACCAGCAATGGAATACTTTTTTCGGGATGCTCTACAGAATATGCTTTAATGATTTTGTCAACTGCATTTTCAACATTGTCTTCTTTTGCCGGCCGGCTTATTAATTCGCCACCAAACAATAATCTGTCCCAACCGGTATTTACACCATCCATTAAATTATTAACCGGTGCTTCACCTTTAATAGTTTTGAAATATTCAATTACACTGCCCCTTTGTGCCGGTACACCAAAGCCCTGGCTTTTATGCTGACTACGACTTGTGGCTGCAATTTCTCCATAACTTTTTCCGAGTATCGGGTTGTAATCGCCACACTCCATTTTAAACTGATTTTCACTTTGGGTGTTGGTTGTACCAAAATTAAAAGTGTTCCAAAGCAAACGTTTTGCCTGCCAAACTGAAACATACTTTAACTGCTCTGGAAATTTTGTTGGATCAGCGGCAGCTTCAAAAGCTTCGCCTGCCAGTATTGCAGAGGCTGTATGATGACCATGCCCGCCCTCACCTGTTGTAGGAAATCTTGTTATAATAACATCCGGGCGAAACTTACGTATCACCCAAACCACATCACTTAATATTTTATCGTGCCCCCAAAACTTCATGGCTTCTTCCGGACTTTTACTGTAGCCGAAATCAAATGCACGGCTGAAGAACTGCTCTGCACCGTCAATACGGCGTGCAGCCAATAATTCCTGGGTGCGTATCAAACCGAGGTCAACACCCTGTTCATCTCCAATTAAATTTTGCCCGCCATCGCCGCGTGTTAAACTTAAATACCCGGTACGGTATAATTTTTCATTGGCGAGGTAAGTCAGCAGCCTGGTATTCTCATCATCCGGATGCGCTGCTATGTACAGAACAGAACCTAAGACATTCAGTTTTTTTAACTGCAGTAATATTTCTGCAGACGTGTATGATTTGGGTGTTTGAGCGTTTGCTTCGCAAACGAAAAACACAAAGAACAAGAGCAGCATTTGCTTACGCAAATTGGTTTTGCCACAGAGGCACAGAAACACAGAATTAATTTGCTTACGCAAATTTGAGTTTGCCACAGAAGCACTGAAACACAGAATTTGTCTTTTCATACTAAAATATTACTCTTTTTATTTGAAGTTTTGGAGAAGCGAAATTTAAAATCAATCCAACTTTGCAACCAGATACTTTTAAATAATTTATTGCCTGAGATAAATCATCATCAGCAATGCCGCCTTGCTTTGCCTTTATTTCAACAATCACTTTATCAAACACTACAAAGTCTGCAAAAAATTTATGCTGTAAAATTATTTGTTTATAAGGCACATTATATTCTCTTTCTCTGTAAAATAAATAATCGTGGACATTTAACTCATATTCCAATGCGTCTTTATAAACAATCTCAAGAAATCCAGGACCAAGTATCTTGTGAACTTCTATGGCAAGCCCGATAATTAAATCTGTTTCTTCCTTAAGTGGAAAATCGGTTTGATTAAGTATATCCATTAAAAGTATTTTCCGTGCTTCTGTGCTTCTGTGCTTCTGTGGCAAAACTTATTTGTTGCGAAGCAACAAAGTGAATCAACCATTTCCTATGGCTCTCTATTGGCCAACCAAAAAAACCGCATTCCCCATCAGCATTTTCCCGTTCTCCCAAAAACTCCTGAATATAGGATCATCTGCAAAAAACACAATAGAGCCATTACCCATTGGCTGCACACCGATCACAGTACCATCTTTGATTTTTTCACGGGTAGTGCTGCCCACAAAACCCGCTGCCTGGTTTTCTTTTTTAATGATGCCCACATTCCATCCGTCTTTCATAAACTCATATAGGTCACTTCCAAGCTTCAACGAATAATAAGTATTGTTGTATCCAAATGCCAATGGATGCGAATTATCCAGTTCTACTTTATAAATAGCGCCGGGAATATTGTTTACTATCTCATCACGTTCCCTGTTTTCGTAACGCTTAATGTCGGCATAAGGCATCTTGTCATCTTTTTTATCATCCTTCTTATCGTCTTCATTTGGCTTTTTAAGTTTGATCCCCCAATCGGCTTTGGCAAGTTGTGCTGCCCCATTATCCAATGCGATCAACTTTCCACCCTGCTGCACCCACATTTTAATATCGGCACCCGCATCCTTATCTTTTGCACTGCATCCTGCGGATAAAAATTTATAATTGCCATCCGGTACAATCAATACATCCACATTTTTTAAAGCACTGCCATTAACCTCATCAGCATTAATTAAAGTGACGGGGTAATTCAGTTGTTGCTCAAACAAATGCCACACTTCGCCTGCTGCATTTGGATTAACGCCTTTGCCTGTTAATAAGGCCACGGTTGGCTTTTTAATAAGGTGTACTTTTTCACTGCCAAAATCAAAACCTGTATCCATAAAGCCTCCGCTTATTGATGTAACAGCGGCTTTGAAAGACTGGGCCAGGTCAACAAACTGTTGCAGTTTATCTTGATTACCTTTCTTTAAAACGATCATGGTTCCTTTACTAAAAGACTTTCCATTGCAGGTAAAATCCCTTTCGGCATAACGCACTTTTATTTTTGCATTTAGCAAGGCCGCTAAAAATTTAACATCGGCAAAAGAATTATAATTTACCAGGTAGCCATAAGCAGTTGCAGGAACAACAGTATTTTTATTTGATTCAACATAAGTACCAACAGCCAGTTTTTCTTTTACCGCAAAAGTTTGTGCCCCATAAACAAATGGCAGGCTCCAGGCGGTAATATCATACGTAACCGAATCGGTTAATGTTGATTTTGGTTCAAATAAAACTTTTACCAGCGTAGATTTAGGTTGAACCGCAGAAACAGCAATACTGTTTGTTCCTGAAAAAATTTCTTCTTTGCCGCTAAAATAATTATAGCCTTTTACGTCTGCTGCATTCAAACTACCATACCTGATTCCGTTTGTTTCAAAAAATTTAAGCAGGGCCTCGCGTTTACCTGCATTAGTTTCGGTAACCACATAGGTTTTATATTCGCCTACCCCATTTGCACTGGCTTCATCAAAATATTTTTTAAACTCGCTGATGAGCTTGCCCGCATTTTGAGACGCCACTTCGATCGTGCTCATGCTTGTAGTAAAATGGTGGGCGATCCTGTCTTTTAAAGTAAGTGTATCGCCATCATTGGTTACAACAGCTAAACCGCCCTGGCTATGGCCTGCCTGTTCATAGGTCATACCAATGGCTCCGTTGTAAATGGGATATGTGTCTCCATAAGCCGGGTAAAACAGGTCAAAGGTTTCTTTGGTAAAATACAACCAGCCATTGTTATCAAAATACCTGGCGTGATTTCTTCCGATAACCCCCTGGAAATCTCTTTGCCATTTGGTAATCACTTCATGAAATGGTTCTGCTGCCGGCGCAAAAAAGTAAGGATTATTTATTCCCTGTTCATGAAAATCGCAATGGATCTCAGGCATCCATTCATTGTATTTTTTCATACGGCCCTGGGTTTCAACCTGCGTTTGCCAGGCCCAGTCGCGGTTAAGATCAAAATTATAATGATTTACTCTTCCGCCCGGCCAGGGTTCGCTATGTTCCCTGCTATTGGGATTGGCATCTGCATGTTGCCCAACCATCTGGTTAAACCAGTTCACATAACGATCTCTGCCATCAGGATTTAAACAGGGATCGATAATGATAACGGTATTTTTTAACCAGTTTTTTGTTTGGGTATTTAACGGGTTCAACAACTCGTATAATGTCTTCATCGATACTTCGGAAGAGCTGGCTTCGTTGCCATGCACATTATAACTTAGCCACACAATTACCGGTGCTGTAATATCAGCAGCCTTATCTTTTAAAATGCCGGTTAGTCTTAAGTTATTTTTCCGGATATCTTCCAGCTTAGCCATATTCTCGGGCGTAGAAACAATTGCTAACAGCAATTCCCTGCCCTCATTTGTTTCGCCATACTTTTCCAGCTTCATCATTTGCGGCATGGCTGCTGCTGCTTGATTAAAGTAATTTACAATTTTGTAATGTGGTGTAAACTGGTTGCCGAGGGGGTATCCTAAAAATTCATCCGGCGATTTTAATTGTGCAAATAACTGGCTGCAGGTAAGCAACAGCAAAAAAGAAATTAGTCTTGATCTCATTGTTTGATTTTAGTACTTTAAATAAATCAGGCTTTCCCAAAATATTATGTGAAAATAAAGAAACCAACTGACTTACTCTTTCCACTTATCCATAATATAAAAACTTGTATTAAATATCGGCTGTAATCAGGTAAATTCGATAAAATATTCAACATGCAGTTTAATAAGATCATCATAACGGGCTCTCTTTTTATCGCCATTGCTTTTCCTGTTCTTACCAGGGCGCAACAAACAAATTATACAAGTCAAAAAACGGCCAGTTGCAGCAAGGGTGCGGTTGTTTCTGCCCATCCGCTGGCAAGCATGGTTGGATTAGAGATATTAAAAAAAGGCGGTAATGCCATTGATGCTGCCATTGCTACGCAACTGGCGCTGGCAGTTGTTTACCCCGGTGCCGGCAATATTGGCGGTGGCGGTTTTATGGTAGCACATTTAAAAAATGGTAAGAACATAACAATTGACTACCGCGAAAAAGCGCCAGCAAAAGCCAGCCGTGATATGTACCTTGATAGTGTTGGTAACCCGCTTTTAAATTTGTCGCAGGACGGGCACCTGGCCTCAGGAGTACCGGGCACAATAGCCGGTTTATTTGCAGGCATGAAATATGCAAAGCTGCCATTTAAAACATTGATACAACCAGCTATTGACCTGGCAGAAAAAGGATTTGCCATTACAAAAAGCCAGGCATCATCTTTTAACAACAGCAAAAAAGAATTTATAGCACTCAATACCAGCCCTGTTGCATTTGTAAAAGGAACAGACTGGAAAGCAGGAGATATTTTAATACAACCAGACCTGGCCAATACATTAAAACGCATCAGGGATAAGGGACAAAAAGGATTTTACGAAGGAGAAACAGCCCGCCTGATCGTTGCCGAAATGCAGAAAGGCAAAGGCATTATTTCATTAGATGACCTTAGGGCTTACAAGGCAAAAGAACGCAGCGCTATTGATTTTACCTATAAAGGTTATCACATTATAACCATGCCATTACCCAGTAGCGGCGGTATTATTGTACAACAAATGATGAAGATGATAGAAGGTAGGGATATAGCTGCTATGCAATTTCAAACAGCGGCATCGGTGCAACTGATGACGGAAGTGGAACGCAGGGCATATGCCGACCGGGCTGAATTTTTAGGCGATCCTGATTTTGTAAAAGTGCCGGTTAAAACCCTGGTAAGTGCTGCCTATTTAAAAGAACGCATGAAGGATTACGAACCCGGCAAAGCAGGAAACAGCAAAACAACCGGCGCCGGTATGATAAAAGAAAGTGAAGAAACAACGCACCTGAGTGTATTGGATGATTACGGTAATGCTGTATCGGTAACAACAACTTTAAATGGTGGCTACGGCAGCCGCACGGTGGTTAGTGGTGCTGGATTTTTATTAAATAATGAAATGGATGATTTTAGTGTAAAGCCCGGTGTACCTAATATGTATGGCGCTGTAGGTAATGCTAATAATGCTATTGCCCCGGGTAAAAGAATGCTCAGCAGTATGACGCCCACCATTGTTTTAAAAGACGGCTCTCCATACCTGGTAGTTGGTACGCCAGGTGGCACAACCATACCTACCAGTGTTTTTCAAACCCTGGTAAATGTGTTGGAGTTTAACATGAATGCAGATGATGCAGTTAACAAACCTAAATTTCACCACCAGTGGTTACCGGATGTGCTAGATGTTGAAAAGAATTTTCCGGAGGATGTAAAAGATCAACTACAAAAAATGGGATATACCATAAAAGAAAGAGCTGCCATTGGAAGAACAGAATTAATTCAAATAGAAAATTCTTCAACGCTGCATAGGAAGATAATAGCTATAGGTGATAAAAGAGGCGATGATGATGCAAAAGGATATTGATCAGGTAAAAAAGTATTGAGTAAAAAGTAAAAAAGATAACAATGAACTTGGGATCCGAATTTTTAAAAAGCACTGTTAAAAGATTTAGTTCTTACAAAGAACTCGGCAATAAAACATTTGAGCAACTCTATGATAATGATTTTCATTTTCAGCCAAACGCCGAAAGTAACAGCATCGCCATCATCATCCATCATATGGCCGGCAATATGCTTAGCCGCTGGACAGATTTTTTAACCAGCGACGGCGAAAAGGACTGGCGTAACCGCGATGTAGAATTTGAGGATCAAAAACAAACTAAGCAGGAACTGGTAGCCTTTTGGCAAAAAGGCTGGGATTGTTGCCTGGCTGCATTGAATGGCTTAACCGAAGATGACCTGCTGAAAACAATTTACATCCGTAGTGAAGGGCTATTAGTGATTGATGCCATTAACAGGCAATTGGCACATTATCCTTATCATGTTGGGCAAATTATTTACCTGGCAAAGATCATTAAAAATGAAGATTGGCAAACCCTTTCCGTTGCAAAGGGGCAATCTGAAACATTTAACAACCAAATGCGTGCAAAAGGTTGATTATTATAAATATTTCACCTGTTAATTATATTTAAAGTTTGGTACTGAATTTGCCTGTACAAGGCCGAATAGCTATTTTTACATCTAATAATTAACCCTGCTAAAAGTACGCAACATATTAAAATGGTTTTTGCTTACGCTGCTGTTCTGGCTGCTGCTTGCCTTTTTATTCATTTATGTGCAACCCGCTTCTACCCTACTTTTTATTATTTTATTATTGGGATGGGCGTTGGCATGGGGTATTATTTATAAAAGAACAAAGCAAAAGATATCTTTTTTTGTAATACTCTTATTGCTGGTGTTGTCACTCTGGGGCCTTTTACAGGTAACCCCGGTACAAAACTGGGTGCTTTCAAAAGTAACAGCAGTGCTTTCTAAAAATCTAAAAACAAAAGTTTCGGTTAACCATATTAATTTAAGTTTTTTCGATAAGCTGGCTTTTGAAGGGTTGCTGATACAAGACCAGAAACACGATACCCTCGTTTATGCCGGTGCGGCCAAAGTAAATATCACAGATTGGTTCTTCTTTAAAGACAATGCAACACTTAAATTTTTTGGCCTAACCGATGCTGTTGTAAATATAAACCGTACCGATTCCGTCTGGAATTACCAGTTCCTGCTGGATTATTTTTCTACTCCAAAAAAGAATACCGCTTCGTCAGGTGGAATTGAATTTGACCTTAAGGTATTGCAATTTGAAAATGTGATTTTCAATAAAGTAGATAAGTGGGTCGGGCAGGATATGAAGATTGCCATCCATAAACTGGACCTGAAGGCAGACACGATCAACTTTAACAAAAAACAGGTTTACATCTCCAACCTGTTACTGGATGCAACTTCATTTACCCAATATGTTTACAAAGGCAACAAACCAAAGCTCGCTAATGATAACCTGCGTGACCTTGTTCCCAAAATGCCGGTAATATCTGCATTACAATGGAATACCGGCGGTTGGAAAATCGAGATAAAGGATATTGAACTTAATAATGCCAGCTTTAAATATGATATTGAAACTGAACGGGGCGTATTTACCGACCGGTTTGATCCGCAGCATATTCAGTTTAATGCCATAACAGGCAGTCTTAAAAACGTTTCTTTTATTAACGATACCCTTACTACTGATCTGAAATTAAAGACAAAAGAACGAAGTGGATTTGAGGTTACCAACATGCAGGCTAAGGTAAAATTCACACCCTATATCATGGAGTTCAGCAAACTGCTGATTGAAACGGATAAAAGCAGGATCGCTGATTATTATGCTATGCGGTACAAGGACTTTAATGATGACCTTAGCAGTTTTATTCACAATGTATTGCTGGAAGGGAATTTTAAAGACAGCCATGTACATAGTGACGATATTGCTTATTTTGCACCCTCCTTAAAAAGCTGGAACCGTATATTTTATTTGCAGGGAAATGTAAAAGGCACGATTGATAACCTTTCCGGAAAAAAAATTATTATAAAGAGCGGCAATACTACCCTTGATGGTGACATTTCTTTAAAAGGCTTGCCCGATATTAACAGTACTTTTATCGATATCAAATCAAACAACCTGCAAACCAATTACAACGATCTTGTTACGTTGGTACCTTCGTTAAGGTCTATTAAAAAACCCCAGTTAAGCCAGTTGGGCAACATGCGTTTTAAAGGAAATTTCACCGGGTTTACCAATGACTTTGTTGCTTATGGCAATATCAGTACAAGTCTTGGTAACCTCAATGCAGACATCAATATGAAACTGCCTGCCAATAAAACACCATCTTATTCCGGTAAAATTTCTTCGGCCGGCTTTAACCTGGGCAGGTTTTTTAATAATTCCAAACTTGGATCGGTTGCATTTGATGGAAAAGTGAAAGGCAGTGGATTTAATATAAAAACCCTGAATGCGAATTTTGATGGTAAGATCTACAAACTGGAATTTTCGGGGTACCCTTATCAAAATATAACCGTTAACGGAAATTTTGTTAAAAGCCTGTTTACCGGCCACCTGGATATTGATGATCCCAACCTGGTCATCCAAAACCTCAACGGCTCCATCAGCCTGCTGGAAGATACTACCCGGTTTAATTTTACTGCCGACCTGCAAAAAGCAAATTTGCAAAAACTGAATATCACTGCAGATAATTACACGCTATCGGGCCTTTTAAGTTTTAACTTTGCCGGGAATACCATTGATGATTTTTTGGGTACAGCAAAATTGTATAGTGCTACATTAAATCATGATACCAGCCGCTTATCTTTCGATTACCTTACTTTAAATTCATTTATTGAAGACAGTGCCAAAACACTTACGCTTCAGTCAAATGAAATTGACGCCAGATTAACCGGGCGCTTTAAAATATTACAGTTACCCGACGCATTTAAAGTTTTTCTTAACCGGTATTATCCATCTTATTTTAAAAAGCCCACCGTATCATTGGGTGACCAGGATTTTTCTTTCAACATTAAAACCAAAGAAGTTGATGGTTATGTAAAGTTGTTTGATAAAAGATTATCCGGGTTCGATAATTCCGTTTTTTCAGGTAATCTAAAACTTGCGAAAAATGAATTTAATTTAAATGCGGTAGTCCCTCAATTTGGTTATGACGGTAAAACATTTTCAAATATTAATTTAGCCTCGGCTGGTAACCTCGATAGTTTGAATACCGTAATATCGGTAAGCGATATTGGCATTACCGACAGCCTGCATTTTCCAAATACCAAATTAATACTCAGCTCAAAAAACGACATTTCAAATATCCAGTTATCAACCAGTGCCAGCAAAACGATCAGCGATGCCCAATTAAATGCAAGTGTGCAAACCTTTACAGATGGTGTTAAGATCCACCTCTTCCCTTCTTCCTTTATTTTAAACGATAAAAAATGGAACCTGGGCAAAGACGGTGAGATCACTTTACGTAAATCGTATATTGAAGCCACAGATGTGCGCTTTACCCAGGGCAACCAGGAGATCGTTATCTCCACCGAACTCGACGAACTGACCGACCATACCAACCTGGTAGCAAAATTGAAAACGGTAAATATCAATGATTTTACGCCGCTGTTTTTAAAGCAACCAAGACTGGAAGGTATACTAACAGGTACGCTTAAATTAAGGGATCCTTTTGGTAAGCAAATAGTAGAATATGATGCAACAGCAGAAGAATTCAGACTGGATAATAATGAAATTGGAACCGTAAAATTAAAAGGCGAAGTAAATACGGCCACTGGCCTGGTAACGGCGAAGATCAATGGCGATGGCAAACTGTATAAATTTAATTTTGATGGTAGTTTCAATTATAAAGACACTACCAGCAAACAAATGGATTTTGCATTTAATGCCGAAAAATTCGACATCAGTATTTTAAATAATTACCTCGGCGGAATTTTCAGCAACATGAAGGGAAATGTACATACTGATGACCTGAAAGTGTATGGCGGCCCCGATCACCGGTATCTTACCGGCACACTTAATATAACCGAAGGCGAACTGAAAGTGGTTTACACACAGGTTAAATACAGGTTCAGCAATGAAACCATCATTTTTAATCCTGATGAGATTGATTTTGGTTTGCTGCAGTTAAAAGACACGTTAAACAATACCGGTACAGCCAGTGGTAAATTACAACACAAATTTTTTACAGACTTTGGTTTTGATAATATCCGTTTCGAAACCGGCAAAATGCTTTTATTAAACACAACCAAAAAAGATAACAGCCAGTTTTATGGAACTGTTATTGGCAAAGCATTAATGACTTTGAACGGGCCGGTTACCGATATGAGAATGAATATAACCGGCGAACCATCAGCAGTTGACAGCAGTCATATTTATATTCCTACAAGTACCAGCACAGAATACGGCAAGATCGATTACATTGATTTTATACAGTATGGTAGTAAGATGGAAGATGATTATAAAGGCAGGAAAGAATCCAATTTTTTGGTGAATATGAATTTAACGGCTAACCCTGCCTGTAAAATTGATGTGATACTTGATGAAACAACCGGTGATATTATTAAAGGCCGCGGTAATGGTTTATTAAAAATTACAGTAGGTACCAAAGAGCCACTCACCATCAGGGGCCGTTATGATATTACAGATGGCGAATACAAATTTAATTTTCAAACTTTCCTGCAAAAATATTTCAGCATTACTGATGGTTCATCTATAACCTGGAACGGTGATCCGTATGAAGCACAGATCGTTATTGATGCTGAATACCTGGCTCCCAATGTAGATCTCAGCAGCCTGGCAACCAGCCGTGGAAAGTACCAGCAAAAATCAGATCTGCTCATTATTGCCCATCTTACCAATACCTTAAAAGCACCGAAGATCAGTTTTGAGTTTGAGATTCCGCAGAACAAACAAACAGACTATTCAAAAGATCCGGTATTACTGGAGAACCTGAAAAAATTCTCAAAGGATGAGAATGAACAGAACAGGCAGGTGGCTTCCCTGCTTTTGTTCAATACATTCATCAATGATAACAATGGCGGCTTTGGTGCTTCTACTGCATCGTTTTTATCGGGCACAGCAGGACAGGTAATTTCGGGCTTTTTAAATAACCAGTTAACCAAGGTTTTTCAAAAACTATTTAAAGATCCAACCATTACGCCTTATATCAGTTTCAATTCAAATTATAATTTAACCAGTACCGAACTCATCAATGCATTGGAAGCATCGGGAAATTTTGGATTTACAAAATCATATATCAACGGAAGATTAGTGGTATCGTTGGGTGGCAATATCGATTACAACAATCCTTATATTTTACAGGCACGCAATACCAATGTTTTGCTTACACCGGATATTACGGTTGAATATTTGTTAAGCAAAGATGGGAAATTAAGGATCGTAGGGTTTAATAGAACCGTTGTGGATGCAACGCTCGGGCAACGAAACAGAACGGGTGTACGCCTCAGTTACAGCAGGGATTTTGATAAGCTAACAAAAGCAGAAAGAATACTGCAACGGGAAGAACGTAAAAAGAAAAAACTCAAACCAAAAACTCAGTAGTGAATCGTCAAACGTGAATCGTAAGTGGTGAGTCGTGAATAAAATGCAGGCAGTATAATATTTAAAAACTTCCACTCACGTCTCACAACTCACATCTCACATCTCACGCCTTTTGTCCATTTAATATCTCGTGACCAAGTTTATCTCTTTTAGTCTGTAAGTATTTTTCATTATGTGGATTGGAAGCTATTTCTATCTGCACATTTTCAACCACTTCAAGTCCATAACCAAGTAGCCCGGCACGTTTACGTGGGTTATTGCTCATAAGTTTCATTTTGCTTACGCCAAGATGCCTCAATATTTGTGCGCCAACACCATAATCCCTGCCATCCATGTCAAAACCAAGTTCCAGGTTGGCTTCCACAGTATCCATACCCTGTTCCTGTAATTTATAGGCTTTAAGTTTATTCAATAATCCAATACCACGGCCTTCCTGGTTCATATAAAGCACCAAACCTTTGCCAGCCTGTTCCACCATCTTTAAGGCATGATGCAACTGGTCGCCGCAATCGCAACGCAATGAGCCAAGAATATCCCCGGTCATACAGCTACTATGTACCCTTACCAATACCGGTTCGTCTTTTCGCCATTCTCCCTTTTTAAGTGCCAGGTGAATTTCGCCGGTATTAACCTGTTCAAAAGCGATCAGCTCAAAACTGCCATATTTGGTGGGCATCTGCACCCGTACTTCTTCTTTAATTAAGGTTTCCTGCTGCAGGCGGTATTCAATCAGGTCTTTAATGGAGATCAGTTTCAGATCAAATTTTTTGGCTATTTCTTTAAGCTGCGGTAAACGGGCCATACTGCCATCCTCATTCATAATTTCAACAAGCACACCTGCAGGTTCAAACCCGGCCAACCTCGACATATCAATAGTAGCTTCCGTATGTCCGGAACGACGTAAAACACCACCTTTTTTTGCCTTTAACGGAAAAATATGTCCGGGCCTTCCCAAGTCTTCGGGTTTGGTATTTGGGTTAACCAGGGCCTTTACTGTTTTAGAACGGTCATGTGCCGAAATGCCTGTTGTACAACCGTCTCCAAGCAGGTCGATACTTACAGTAAAAGCAGTTTCATGCAGCGAGGTATTATCAAGCACCATGGGTTGCAGGTTCAGTTCCTGGCAACGTTCTTCGGTTATAGGTGTACAGATCAACCCACGCCCGTGCGTACTCATAAAATTGATTATCTCGGGCGTTGCATTCTCAGCAGCAGTTATAAAATCACCCTCATTTTCCCTGTCCTCATCATCCACTACAATGATCAGTTTTCCATTTTTTATATCGGCAATGGCACTTTCAATACTGTCAAGCATATATTTAATATTATGCGGCAAAGTTAGCTATATTTAAAGTGAGTGGACTTTCGGTATTGGTAAAACTTTATACTGTTCAATAAAGGCCGGTTTCCATTAAAAAACAGTTCCGTTTTATGAATACCTGGCCTTATCTTTTTACCAGGAATTCCATTTTTCAAGCCATTCTATTTATGGGTAGATAAATACCCGTTTTTTGCTTTATAACATAACGAAATTTTTGACTTTATTTTGTTCTCAAAACCCTTATTTGGAAACAATTATAGGTTAATTTAAGGTTATCTGTTTTGTAATACCGGTTGCTAAAAATATCAACTTAAGCCATCCTAATAATTTGTTAATAAAAGTTGGCTGAATTCGGCTTTTATTTAGTTTCTTTGCCACCGTAAAACAAACTATTATGAGAATGAAAAAAATTCTATTCGTTTTGTTATCTGCATTGGTATTTCAATATACCGCAAATGCCCAGGTAACTACAAGTGGTATGGCGGGTACCGTTAAAAATGCTCAAAATGAAGCATTAGTTGGCGCTACCATTATTGCAACACACGTACCTACCGGTACAGTTTATACCACTCAGACCAGGGCTAATGGCAGGTATGATATCAATAACATGAATAATGGCGGGCCTTATAAAATTGAGGTTAGTTATGTTAATCACGATAAGGATACAAAAGAAGATATCTACTTATCACTTGGAGAAATCTATCGTAATGACATTACTTTAACTCAAAACTCGAAAACAATTTCAGAAGTTACGGTTGCTACAAAAAGCAGGCTTAACCTGGATGCTAAAGGTGGTACTTCTTCATCTATAAGCCGCGAAAAAATAGAATTGACCACTGCAGTGGGAAGGCAGATACAGGATTATATTAAAGTAACTCCATTTGCAAAAACATTAAATGGTAACGAAGGTGCCATTACTATTGCAGGACAAAACAACAGGTATAACTCTTTTTATATTGACGGCGCTATTAATAACGATGTTTTTGGTTTGGCAAACTCTGGTACCAATGGCGGACAGACTGGTGCTGCACCGATTTCAATTGATGCCATTGACCAGTTCCAGGTATTGATCTCTCCATACGATGTATCTAACGGTAACTTTACCGGTGGCAGCATCAATGCGGTTACAAAAAGTGGTACTAATAAAATTCAGGGTTCTGTTTACTATTTTTACCGCAACGAAAAATTAGCGGGTAAAAACCCTTTGCAGGGTAAAGATACTGCGGCACGTTTTCCGGCTTTTAAAAACAAGACTTACGGTTTTACTGTTGGCGGACCGATCATTAAGAATAAATTATTCTTTTTCGGAAGTTTTGAACAGCAGCGTGATGAAACCCCACAGCCTTATGATTTTTCAACATACAAAGGCAATACCAATACAGTTGGCGGTATAGAAGCCATCAAAACTTTTGTAAAATCTACTTATGGTTATGATATGGGCGACTGGCAGACTACTGCAAAAAAACTTGATGCCGACAGGATCGTTGGTAAAATAGACTGGAATATCAGCTCCAAGCACAGGTTTTCTGTAACAGGGCGATACACCAAAGCTGCATCTACTAATACTTCTTTAAGTTCATCAACTTCTATCAATTTCACCAATGGCGGTATTTATTTTCCGCACAGAACAACAGCATTTACGGCTGAGCTGAAAAGTAGCTTAACTAGGAATATCAGCAATAAATTGCTGGCTACTTATTCTGATGTACTGGATGACAGGAGTATCGTAGGCGATCCTTTTCCCCGTGTTTCTTTAAACGATGGAAGTGGTACCATTACCTTTGGTGGAGAAAACAGTTCTACACAAAACCTCCTTACACAAAAGAACCTGAGTATTGTAGATAACCTGAAGATCAATATTAAAAATCACTCATTATCACTTGGTGTTGACTTTGAAAAATTCAAAGTATTCAACGTGTTCATCCAGAATACTTACGGTAACTATAACTACTCATCTACAACAGTTAATAATGTAACAACTTCGGGTGTTCAAAAATTCTTAGCGAATAATGTAAACGCAACCAGTTACAACCTGGGTTTCCCTAATACCGACAAGGAACTTAATGATGGAACAGGTGCTGGTGCAAGGTTTAATGCAACCAAATTGGCTTTCTACCTCAATGATGAAATAAAAGTAGGTAATAACTTAACGTTGAACTTAGGTATCAGGGCCGATAAATGGGCTTTCCCAACAACACCATACACTGATAAATATACCAATGACAGTGCAATCGCACAATATTCAAAATACTACGATCTAAAAGGTGCACGTTCTGGTCAAAGACCTAAATTCCCCATCGCCATTTCTCCAAGATTTGGATTTACGTATAAGGTTCCTGAATACGCAGTTGTAGTACGTGGTGGTATTGGTTTATTTAATGGCCGCATGCCACTTGTATGGCCTGGTGGTGTTTACAATAACAATGGTTATTATGTAGGTGGATATACTGCCAATACAGCCGCTTTAAATATTATACGTTTCAGGTGGAATCCTGCTGATATCGTTGGAAGTACATGGCAGACAAGCCAGGTGGGACAAGGATTTACAAAAGGCCCGCTTAACCTGATCTCCAGTGAATTTAAAATGCCTAAACTGTTGAGAACTTCTTTAGCATTTGATAAGAATTTCGGCAAAGGCTGGACAGGTACTTTTGAAACCCTGGTTAGTAAAAACATCAATGAGATCTATTACACCAATATCAACATACTTCCTCCTATCGGCGTATCTGTAGGACCAGGTTCACGTACGGTTTATGGCGTAAATGGAACAGCTACTGCAGTTGTGCCTATAACTAATAACGGAACAGGTACCAATCCTTACGATAATGCTATCCTGGTTTCTAATAATACAACCACGCCAAAAGGGTTTGCCTATAACTTCAATGTAGGTATTGAAAAAAGAAGCAGGAAAGGAATTAATTTCAGCGCTTCTTATTCTTATGGTAATTCAATTGTTGGGAACGAAGCTACAAGTTCTGTTAACTTAAGTCAATGGCGTTTTATTGAAAGTGTAAATGGAAGAAACAGCAACGGAACAAGCATCTCTGATTTTGATCAGTCACACAGGTTATTAAGCACACTCAGCAAAAAATTCACTTACCTGAAAGGGAAAATGGCAACTACCATTGGTTTCACTTATATTGGCCAGAGTGGTTCTCCTTTAAGCTATGTTTATGCAAGTGGAAGTATGACACGTGATGACGGAACAGCGGGCGGTAATGACCTGATCTACATTCCTACTGCCAGCGAACTGCAGGGACAAACATTCATAAATAATACAATCGGAACAACGACATACACACCACAACAACAAAAAGATGCGTTGGAAGCCTACATTTCTAAAGATAAATACCTGAGCAAAAACAGGGGTAAATTTTCTGATAGAAACGGTGCAAGGTTACCTTTCACCCATAACCTGGATATGAAAATTGCACAGGACTTTACAATCAAAGTTGGTAACCAAAGCTACCAGTTACAGTTAACATGGGAAGTATCTAACTTCACCAATTTCCTGAACAGGGATTGGGGTAAACAATACTTTGCAAGTAACGATAATTTTGGCCTTATTAATTTTGCCGGTTATGTTGCTGCAAACAACTTAACGCCGCAATATCGTTTTAACCCAACCATTACTACACCTTATAACTTTAATAACTCTGCTACACCTGGCTATGCCAACAGGTGGGTAAGCCAGGTTGGTTTAAGGTTTAGATTTAATTAATAAACGAAGCTTATAGTAAAAAAAATCCTGATCAAATGACCAGGATTTTTTTATGCTTTTATAAATTACTTTCTTATTTACCGATTACTTTTCTGCTTATTACTTTTCTACCCACGCTCTCCCCAACCCCATTTTAAAAAGTCCGGAAAAGCTTTTGCCCAGGTAGGCACATCATGGCGGCCATCTTTTAATTCAACGTATTTAATATTGGTTTCGGGATTGTATCCTTTTTCTTTTAAGATATCAATAAAGGCAATGGTATCATCAATAGAATCAATTACACCATTGCTGTTCCTGTCGGCAACTTCATCCTGCGTGCCCACTTCAAAAAAGAAAGAGAGCCATGGATAAAAATTAGGGTCTTCCCTCACCTGGTGGTGCATGATGCGATTGATATCTTCATCAAAGTCTTCATCATCCTGGTCCTTATCCCGCCACCATAAAGAACCACTGAAAACCCCTACCCTGTTAAATTCCAAAGGATGGTTCCACACAATATCAAGTGCACACAAACCGCCCAGCGAAAAGCCTGCAAAACATTTTTCTTTAAACGAATAAATAAAGAGTGCGCTACGGATAAAAGGGATCAGTTCTTCCAGTACAAACCTGTTATACAAACCTGCTTTGGCACCCCGGCCTTTGTAATCAAGAAATTTTACAGTACCATATTCATTTTTCCGGTCTTTGGAACAATGGATACCCACGCAAAAAAGATTGTTGATGGATCCTGCCTCATACAATTCATCCAGTATATCTTCAAATTTCATGGTAACCAGGTCCTGGCCATCATTAATTAATAAAAGGCTAAGGTTGGAAGGATCGGTTGTTTGGGGCGGAAAATAAAAATCTACTTTTACCTCACGCTCCAGGAATAACGAAGAAATGATATGGTTTTCAACTAAAATATTGGCTGCCTTAAATGCTGACATATCATCAAAAATAAGAAAATACCATTAAATTTTGCTGGTTACCATCAAATGAAATATTATGGCCGGTTTAAAACTTTATGTGCAGGCCCAAAAACATAATTTGTTTTATTGGCTACATAAAAATATATTTGAACAGGATAAAATATCTGCGCACGCAACAATTAAAAACTAACAAAAACTACAGCTATGAAGAAAATAGGCGTATTATTTGGAAAAGAAAGAAGTTTTCCGGAAG
This sequence comes from Chitinophagales bacterium, assembly GCA_038226715.1. GTDB lineage: Bacteria > Bacteroidota > Bacteroidia > Chitinophagales > Chitinophagaceae > Ferruginibacter. The sequence continues at coordinate 89,492 of JBBRQF010000006.1, read as the reverse complement.
CTTTTATCGAAAGAGTAAACAGTAAAAAGATTGATGGCGTAATGGCTGAGGCTGTTCGCATTGATAAGGTTATGCAGGGCGAACCTTCGGGCTATGCTGTAATTTTTGACCGTATATCGCAGGATGTACCTTTTTACCGGGCATTTTTAAAAAATGCTGCGTTGTGTGGCACCACGGTAATTAATAACCCGTTTTGGTGGAGTGCCGATGAAAAATTCTTTAATAATTGTCTCGCTACAAAAATAGATGTGCCGGTTCCTAAAACGGTTATTCTGCCTTCCAGAGATCTGCCACCGGATACCAGTGAAGAGTCATTCAGCAACCTGGCTTATCCCATGGATTGGGAAGGTATTTTTAATTATATCGGTTTCCCTGCATACATGAAACCATTTTCGGGCGGCGGATGGAAAAGTGTTTACCAGTTAAACAGCATGGAAGAGTTCTTTGAAAAACATGCCGAGACCGAACAACTGGTGATGATGCTGCAGGAAGAAATTAAATTTGATGAGTATTACCGGTGTTATTGTATTGGTGGCAAATATGTACGCATCATGCCTTATGAACCTCGCAACCCGCATCACCTGCGTTATGTAGCCGATTTTAAACCAGATGCTGAACGCTATAAATTAATGGAAGATATTGTATTGCGAATCTGCCATTACCTGGGTTATGATTTTAACACGGTGGAATTAGCTATAAGAGATGGCGTTCCTTATGCTATAGATTTTTGTAATCCTGCACCCGATGCAGAAGTAAAAAGTGTAGGCCAGGAAAATTTTGATTGGGTGGTTGAAACTGCCGCTACCTATGCCATTGAAAAAGCTATGGAGCATAAAGACAATGCCGATAATTTAACCTGGGGCGATTACATTAAAAACAGTGCTGCAAAAAAGAAATTGTATAAATAAAAAATATGGGGAACCTATCTTACAAACATTTTACACTTGGCGTAGAAGAAGAATACATGGTTATTGATCCCGAAACAAGGGAACTGAAAAGTCATGAGCAAAAAATTGTACATGAGGGACAGAAAGTGATCAAAGACAAAGTAAAGGCCGAAATGCACCAGGCGGTGGTGGAAGTTGGAACAGATATTTGCCAGGATATTGACGAAGCCTATATGGATGTTGCTACATTACGTAAAACGATCAGTGGTATTGCTGATGATCTTGGGCTTTGGGTTGGAGCCTCAGGCACACATCCATTCAGTCACTGGGAAAAGCAACTGATCACCGATCACGCACGTTACAGCGAAATTGTAAACGAATTGCAGGAAGCCGCCCGGAGCAATTTAATTTTCGGGCTTCATGTACATGTGGGTATGGAAAACCGCGAGATGGCCATTCATATAGCCAACTCGGCCCGTTATTTTTTACCGCATATTTATGCCTTAAGTACCAACTCCCCTTTCTGGGAAGGCAGAACTACTGGGTATAAATCTTTTCGCACAAAAGTATTTGATAAGTTTCCACGTACCGGTATCCCTGATTTTTTCGATAGCATTGAAGCTTACGATAATTATGTGAAATTATTAGTGAAGACCAATTGCATAGACAATGCTAAAAAAATATGGTGGGACCTTCGGGTGCATCCTTTTTTTAACACCGTTGAGTTCAGGATCTGCGATGTTCCGATGACCGTACAGGAAACGATTACCATTGCAGCGCTCTTCCAGGCCATTTGCGCAAAACTATATAAACTGCGCAGCCAGAACCTCAATTTCATGATGTATTCAAGAGCATTGCTGAATGAAAATAAATGGCGTGCCGGCCGGTACGGCATTGATGGCAGCATGATTGATTTTGGCAAGGAAATGGAAGTAAATACAAGGGTTTTGATATATGAATTGCTCGATTTTGTAGATGATGTGTTACCCGACCTGGGCAGCCGCCATGCTATCAGCCATGTACATAAAATGCTGGAACAGGGCACCGGTGCCGACAGGCAATTAAAGGTATTTGAAGAAACCAAAAGCCTGATAGATGTGGTGGATCTGATACATACTGAATTTTTAAGCGGATTGTAGTTTGGCTGGATGCAATAAATACTTATCTTTGCCATCCGAAAAAATACTGGCTGCGTAGCTCAACTGAATAGAGCATCTGACTACGGATCAGAAGGTTTTAGGTTTGAATCCTAACGCGGTCACCAGGCTTGGTTCGAAAAAAATCGTTTCCCCTGTAACTCAATAGTTACAGGGGTTTTCATTTTCGGTTACCCCGGGCCTCCCTCGCTTTTTGTCGGTTTATAGTTCACCATTGTTTCACCGGTTGCCTAATTTGTTTCACCGAATAAAAGGTGTTCTGACCTGGAACCTACTAAAAAATGAACCATGAAGTTATCTATTCTTTTTTATCCTAACCGGGATAAAACAAACGCAAAAACCGGGAAAATTCCTATGTATATGCGTATCACGCTAAACCGTAAAAAGGCAGAAATGCGCCTCAATGTTGAGGCAACGGAAGCTGATCTGCTTAAATGGGAGTTATCCATGATGCGATTTACCGACCGCAGTATGACAGCAAACGCCTATTTGAATGAATTAGATCAAAAATTTGAGCATTTCAAATATCATAATGCTACCACACTATCTGAATTCGATCCAAAAGCAATCCGTAACTTAATTATGGGACTGGATGGAAAGCCAAGTCCTTTGATAGAAAGTTATGTTGACAAGTACTATAACAAAGCTATAGCTCCAAATGCACAGATGGCTGAAGGGACCAAAAGAAATTATCGAAAGGCCTTTAAATGCAGATATTTTTTATTCCTCTTGCATGAAATTCACCTCCCAGATTCTTGTCCTAAGTGTTCCCACACAATTTAAAAAAGAACGAACCTGTCCTTTGCGTACCTGTTCTTTTTTTGTACTATCTATAGTAACAGGCCCGGTCGCATTCCAGTCATCGTTGTATTGATTTAGCTGCCCGACCTTTTCTTCAAGTGTTATCAATTTTAATACAGAATGCACCTGCTGGTCAATGTTTTTTTTTAAGCGCATTACAGAAAAAAACCTGTGCGGTTGCCAACAGCAATAAATACCGGTTAAAAAATAATTTTCTTTTCATTTTTCAACCAAAAATTTTATTTCACCCAGTTCAGTTTTGCTTTTTTTACATCACGTGAATTCCCACCGATTATAATTTCAAACTCACCCGGCTCCCAGTCATACTTCAGATCATAATTATAAAACTTCAGATCATCGGTAGTTATACTGAACGCAACTGTTTTGGTTTCGCCTGCCTTCAATTCTATTTTCTGAAATCCTTTCAGCTCTTTCACAGGCCTGGTTATAGAGCCCACCACATCATGGATGTACAACTGCACCACTTCCTTTCCTGTGTAATTACCGGTGTTGCTGACATTTACACTTGCCGTTAATGTTTGGTTGCCCTTTAAAGAAGTGCTACTAAGTTTAATATCACTATAACTAAATGTTGTATAACTCAACCCATACCCAAACGGATATACCGGATCATTGGATACATCCAGATAATTAGAATGGAATTTCTCAAACCATTTGCCTTCATCTAATGGGCGTCCTGTATTTTTATGGGCATAGTAAATGGGTATCTGGCCTACGTTCTGCGGAAAAGTGGTTGACAGTTTTCCTGAAGGATTCACATCGCCAAACAATACATCGGCAATGGCATAACCGGCTTCGCTGCCGCCAAACCAAACATTTAATATAGCAGGCACGTTATCGTTTTCCCATTTTAAAGCAAGAGGCCTTCCGGTAAACAAAACCAACACAACAGGCCTGCCTGTTTGTAACAAAGCTTTCAGCAGATCCTGTTGCGATTTAGGTATGGAAATATTGCTACGGCTGGATGATTCGCCACTCATTTCTGCAGACTCTCCCAATGCTGCAATGATTACATCCGATTGTTTTGCAATGTCCAGTGCTTCCTGCAAAATCACTTCGGCAGGACGGCTATCTCTGTGCAAAGATTTGCCAAACATGCCAGCCCTGTCTTCAAACAAACTGTCTTCATCAAGATTAGCACCACGAGCCTGTAAAAATTTTACCTGGCTGCCAACCACTTCTTTTAATCCTGTTAACAGCGATGTTGCTTTTGAAAAATTGGCCGCCACACTCCAGGTGCCCGGCATATTTTCTTTGTTATCTGCCAATGGACCAATCACTGCAATGGTTCCGCTTTTCTTTAATGGTAAAAGGCCCACCCCTGCCCCTCCCAAAGGGAGGGGTTCATTTTTCAGCAACACAAAACTCTGCGCCGCAGTAGCCCTCGCCTGGGCACGGTTGGCACTGGTGAATATTTCGGTTTTAGCACGGTTCTCATCGCAATATTTATAGGGATTATCAAACAGTCCCAGTTTATATTTTGCTTCCAGTATCCTGCGGCAGGCCGCATCAATCTGCGCCTGCGTTACCTTCCCTTCCTTCAATGATTTTGCGGTAGTGGTCAATAATCCTTCGCCTACCATATCCATATCAATCCCTGCCATTAATGCCCGTGCAGAAACAGTCTGCAGGTCGCCAATACCATGTGCCACCATTTCATTGATGCCGGTATAATCGGTAACTACAAAACCTTTAAAGCCCCATTGCTTGCGAAGAACATCTGTCATTAACCATTTATTTGCAGTAGCGGGAACGCCATCCACTTCATTAAAAGAAGCCATTACCGAACCAACACCTGCATCAACTGCCGCCTTGTACGGTGGGAAATAATCGTTGTACATGCGTTGATGACTCATGTCGGTAGTGTTGTAATCACGGCCGGCTTCTGCAGCGCCATAAAGTGCATAATGTTTTACACAGCTCATGATACTTGTATTCTTTGAATAACCATTTCCCTGGTAACCGGTAACCATTGCTTTTGCAATTTGCGAACCAAGATAAGGGTCTTCGCCACTACCCTCTGCAATACGCCCCCAGCGTGGATCACGACTAATATCCACCATCGGCGAAAAAGTCCAGTTAATACCATCTGCACTGGCTTCGCTGGCTGCAATTTGTGCGCTGCGTTTTATAAGGTCCATATCCCAACTGCAACTCAGGCCAAGCGGAATAGGGAAAATGGTTTCGTAACCATGTATCACATCCATACCAAAGAGCAATGGAATTTTTAAGCGGCTTTTTTCAACCGCCAGCTTCTGCACTTCCTTGATCTTTGCAACAGATTTAATGTTGAAGAGTCCGCCTACTTTTCCCTCTTCAATTTTTTTGGCGATATCCGAATTACCTGCCTGCCCCGTAACAATATCACCCGATCCCGGCAGGTTTAGCTGTCCCAGTTTTTCTTCCAATGTCATTTTCTTCATCAACGCATCAATGAACGGTTTCATTTTTTCATCCTGGGCCGTTGCCTGGTAAGAAACCGCAATCAGCAAAACAACAATCAATCTTTGTAATAATTTCATGTGCTGTAGTTTTTATTATTTCAATAAATAAGGTTCTATTGATTTTTGCCAGATGGCATAACCTTATGCATTCATGTGCAGGTTATCGCTCACAAAAATATCTGTTATCGGTTTTCCATCTGCGCCCAGCATATCATTCCACACACTTACAAAAGCTGCGTTGCTTTTTTTCCTCAGGTATTTTTTTATGAGTTTGTTGGCACCCATCATCTTGTCACGCATTTGCCAGCGTGATGGGCTTGGCTTAAGCGATAGAAATAAAACAGGCACCTCCGGCATCATAGCCCTGATATCTATGTATAGTTTTTTAAACTGTTGAAATACAATTTGTGAAGAAACGGTATCGGAAGAAGTCACATCATTTTCGCCGCAGTAAATAACAATTTGTTTTGGGTGATACGGAAAGATGATTTCTTTCTCGTAACGTATCATATCCGGCAAAGTTGAGCCACCAAAGCCCCGGTTGATAATTGAGTAGTTTGGAAAGCAGTTTGCAACGTCTTCCCATTTTCTGAAAGAAGAACTGCCAACAAACAAAATAGCATTGGCCGACGGAAATGAAGCCAAATCTTTCTTTTTAAAGTTTGCTATTTCGTCGGCAAAAGGTTCTGCCTTTGCAATAACTGTAAAACAGGTGATTGCAATCAGCAGACAAATATTAAAAAATAATTTCTTCATATCTCAAAACAAATTATTCAACTGTAATAGTTTTCATTTTTTCACTAACCCCATTCTCATTAATAGCCTCAATGGTAAAGTAATAAGCTTTTTTGCTGTCCATGGCTTTAAACCAGTATTCATTAAAATCATGAACCATAATGCAACTGTATAATTTATCCGGTGCTGTGCCGTAATAGATGTTGTAGGCAAATGCATTATCAACCGGGTTCCATTTTATGTAAGCGCTTCTTTTATCTTTTTCTGTTCTTAAAACATACATGTCTTTTACAGCGTTGGGTTTTGAGCCGCCACCATTACCAAAAACACGCAGGCCGCTGATGGCAAATTTGCCAGTTGGCATGTGTATATTCTCAAGCTTTATATACCTTGCCTGCACTGCTGTTGACAGTTCAACATAATCATGAGGCACATCTGTTTTGTTATTGCTTTTATCAATTAACACGGTCCATTTTTTCCCATCTAAAGAATAATACAATTTGTATTGATGATAAATATTTGTCTGCCTTCCAATAAATTCCGCATCCTGGTCGGCGTAATTTATTTGCACAGCATTTACCGTTGAAACATTTCCAAGGTCAGTTTGAATCCATTCCCCCCTATCTGCCGAAACAGCGCTCCAGTAATTCTTGATATTTTCATCAACGGCATTGTTTGCTGTATGGTTAGCCAGTGTTGAAGAGACCGTAACAGGCTTTTTATAATTCAGCAAATACCATCCCGCAAACGCTCCGGCACTTCCGGAGCCTGATTCTTTTGAAAAACTTTTTGAATGATCAGGGTCTGAAGCCCCTCCTTTGGAGGGATTGGGGAGGCTGTGCGGATAATCTCCAAACGAAGTATTGCACCACATTACATCGTCTTTATCAAATCCGGCAGGCCAGATGCCCATCCTTCTTTCCCAGGTATTTTTTACGCAGATAATACTGGTTGATATATGCCAGTAATTATTCTGATTATCCTGGAATGTTCCACCATGACCGGCACCTTTTGAAAAACCACCTGGCTTAAAACTGAAAGGGTCGCTCTGGGGAAAAGTTTGATGCCCATCGAACAAAGGCACATCACTCATCACAACACCATCTGCATAGCCACTCATTTCAGTACCCGGTGCACCATACTGAAAATAATATTTTCCATTGTGCTTGGTCATCCAGGCTCCTTCAATAAAGGGATCAAGGAAAGTATTGTCCATATTTTCGCCAAAGCGCTGCCAGCCGTAACGCCAGTCCTGCAACATATACATCGGCATGCGTGTGCCTATCGGTTTAAATGTTTTTCGGTTGAGTTCTACACCATAAGTCGGATACACATTACTGCTTCCATTGTACATATACAACCTGCCATCATCATCTGTAAAAAATGCAGGATCCCAGCCGCCGATCTCTAATGAATCAACTATGGGAAACCATTCGTTGCCTTTGGGATTGGTGCTGCCCCACAGTGTGAAATTTTTTGTGTAGGTAGAACCGAAAACAATCATGGTATCGCCTATAATTCCAACAGCAGGCGCACATAAATCATCTTTGGTATTGTTCCAGGGGCGTAAAAAACTATGGGTATTAAATTTCCAGTTACTCATATCGTTGCTATACCAATAACCACCCTGGTTGGTGGTAAACATATAAAAATCGCCTTTGTAATTTACGATCACCGGATCGGCAGTAGCACGGTGTTTGCCCCATGCGGTAAAACTTTCATGCGGGGTGTATCCATAATCAACATTTACGGGATTACAATATGTTTTGTTCTGCGCCATTAAATGAAAGGATAAAATCTGAACCGCAAAAAATATCAATATTTTTTTTAAAAGCATATAGCTAAATTTTCGTTTTACCAACTTAGTTTTTCAACCACGGACTTTGGAAACTTAATTTCTTCAACCCATCTTTTATTTCCGGGCAACTCATAAATAATTTCCAGAGTAAACCACTTCTGTAATTTTCCATCATCACCACAATTGGCCCCTGGTCTATAGCCAGGTATTTTGTTGGGTACCAATTGTCTGTTTCGCTGAAGGCATCGTAAAAACCAAAAGGTCCCCAAATTTTCCCTTGCATGTCATTGTACCAATGCTTCATAGCTGCCATGGATTGTTTGGGAGTATAAGGAAAAGATGACAACGCTGCTGTTGGAGAAATAACGCCACGGTCTCTCTCTGTTGTTGGTGCATGACCGGCATAACCTTTTACAGAATAACTGGAAGTGAGCCCCCAGCTATCAGGACCATAACCTTTAAAATGATTTGGATTATCTGCACACCACTGGTAATTAATCAATGCCTGCGTGGTATTCTCTTTCCAGTAATTGGCATATTTATCTTTCAGGCCATGAGGGTCTAACCCAAGATAACTGTAATGCGCCCAAAACAAAGGCCCGCCATTCCATGCATCGCCCTGGTGTTTCATTTGTAATTTGTACCGATAGCTTGAAGCAATGCCATCGGATTTATTTACATCATTTATCTTTCCGTTCTCTGCCCAACCCTCATTATATACAATGGCAGGCACGCCATGTGTGGGCGAAGATGCTGCCAGCACATACATGATGAGGCATTCATTATATCCATGCACCGGAAAATTCATATCCCATGCATACGTCGGGCTCCAGTGCCAGTACAAAACAGCCCCCCTTGGTCCCCCCGAAGGGGGGATAGGCCCACGATACCAATCAAAGTCCACTTCCTTCCATAACTTATTAACTCTTGCAGCCAGTGCTTTTTCTTCCGCATTTCCATTTTGATAATATTGCCTTACGCAAAGCAGTGACTGCACCATAAAAGATGTTTCAACCAGGTCGCCGCCATTGTCTTTTTTTCCAAAAGGAACAACCTTACCTGTCTCGCCATTAAACCAATGCGGCCAGGCTCCATGAAAGCGATCGGCTGTTTCCAAAAAGTGAATTATCTTTTCCAAATGTTTTCTTCCGGCTTCTTTGGTTACAAAACCTCGTTCAATACCAACCAGTATAGCCATTACTCCAAAGCCCGAACCACCGCTGGTTACAACAGACTTGTCATTATCAGGATAAATATTATCAGCATTAATTCGTTCTCTGCCCATGCCGCTGGCTGGTTCGGCACCATCCCAAAAATATTGAAAGGTTTGTTGTTGCACTGTTCTGAAAAGTCCGGTGTCAGTTGCGGTCAGTGCTACATTTTCTACATTAACTTCTTCCTTTACGGTAGAAATTTTTTTGCCTGATTTGCATGCACTGCCATTCAGCAGCACTGCAAAAGCAAAAAAGAAAAGCATATTTTTTTTCATGCCGGATTATATTTTGAAAATATCTTTTACAGGTATGGTGCAGTAAATCCAAGGCTTAGCATTCCTGCCTTTACTTCGGGGCAACTTGTAAATAAATTCCATAATAATCCTGTTCTGTAATTTTCAATCATTACAATTTCCGGGCCCTGGTCAATGGCTAAAAATGAATCTGCATACCAGATATTGTGCAGCGAAAAAGCATCTACAAAACCATATTGCTTCCAGATTTTATCGCCTAATACATAATAATCAAATTTTAATGCCGCCAATGATTCTGTTGGCGTGTAAGGCAAAGACGAAATGGCGGCAGTTGGTGCAATTACCGAAACATCATTTGTTGGCGAACTTGCGGTATAACCTCCCGGTATGTCGCTTGCGGTTAAGCCCCAAACCATGTTGCTGTAACCAAAAAAGTTATTGGGGTTTGCTTTGCAATAATTGTAATTGATCAGTGTATGATTTTTGGTTTGTGTTGCGTAGTTTATAGAACCTTCGTTAAGCCCCGTTGGATTAACTCCCATAAATGTGTAGTGCTCAAAAAACAGCGGGCCTCCCTGTGCCGGGCCTAACGGAAGTTGATAGCCGTAGTATGTATTACCATTTGTAAATCCACTGCCACCCTTCCAGCCATTGGTATAAACCGTTGCCGGTATGCCGTGCGTTGTTGATGATGCTGCCATGATGTAGGTTATCAAAGCCTCGTTCCAGCCTCTTATCTGCACGTTCATTATCCATGCTTTATCCGGACTGTAATGCCAGTACAAAGTATTTTGTCCGCCCTGGCGAAACCAATCCCATTCCACATTGTTGTACAAGGTATCAATGTTCTTTCGGAGATTTGTTTCTGCCACATCAACACCATTAAAATACTGACGTGCTGTTAGCAATCCCATCATTAAGTAAGATGTTTCCACCAAATCTGCTCCATTATCATTTGCGGTGAAAGGGATAATGGCACCTGTTGTTCCATTTAACCAATGCGGAAATGCACCTTTAACTTTTACCGCCGTATTTTTTAAAAAGCCAACAATCGTCTGCATGCGTGCAAGGCCTTGCGCACGGGTAATAAAATTCCGGTTTATGCCAACCGGTATTGTCATAATACCAAAGCCAGATCCGCCGGAAGTTACCGTTTCCCCGGATGTATTTCTTTCTCTTGCCAAACCACTGACCGGGTGACCAAAATCCCAGAAATATTTAAAGGTTTGTTGCTGTACCAGATCCAATAAAGCGTTGTCACTGATCGTTGGAAATTTATTGCTGGAATCGATCTGCGTAAAAAAGTCCAGGTCTATCCGGTTTGTTAAGCTATTGCCCGAAACAGATTTTAACAGCGTGCTGACTGAAAAAATAAATTCATTTAAATAATTTATAGCAAGGGAAGGGGATATAATAATTGCACTGTCGCCATTTTGATAGGAAATAATATACGGCACAACTATTGAACCCAGGGTTTTATTATTGTACGATACGGCAGGCAATATCGTAGTTCTGTCCACCTTATCCGAAAAAGATATTTTTATAACGGGGCTGATATTGATGCCGCGTAATGCTGCGGTGGAATTAAACGGTACAGCGTTAACAGTATTGCTTATTGTTTGAAAAATGGTTTGAGGGGGAGGTGGCGGTGGTGGTGGCGTAGTCGAGCTTTTTTTACATCCTGTAAATGGAATTGCAATCAACAATAAAAGCGTCGGGATTTTGTTAAGTACCAGTTTATTTTTTTTCAAATTAATTTGTATTTACGTATTGCAGTTAAAAAATACTTTAACCGAATTAAGCACTAAAACACATTACAATTCAGATAAAAAAAGGTGTAAAAATTATTATTAATTCAAGAATAATATTTTACACCCCTTACACTTACTTTATCAATATTTTTATTTAAATTCCTTTAAAGCCCGTGGCTTTGTAAAGCGTACAAAGATTGAATTTCATTCGTAGTCAGTACTTTGTTAAATATCCTGAACTCATCCAGATTCCCGCTCAATGAATTCATCCAGCCATTTGCGGTATGTGTATTATCATCAGGCCCGCCTAAAGTAAAGCTATCGGCAGCGCCAAAGTTCGTTTGCGGTGCAAACGCCGTGGTACTGCTTTGCGATATCAGCGTGCCATCTATATATACTCTTAAAGCCCCGCTAACCGCATCATAGGTATTTACCATCTGGTGCCAGTTTCCATCCAGCATCCTTGGCCAAACCTGGCCTGCATCAAACCATTGATCCATTAAACAAACTTTGCCATAAGAATTAGAGGCATTGTCAGGATTGTTAAATAACATAAATAATTTTGTTTGCTCCCACGAGTATCCTGCTTTATTCAGTGAAAAGGGTATGAAAGTAGTAGGCCCTCCACTCAAACTCGCTGGTTGTTGCATCCAGCAAACAATCGTAAAACTTCCCAGCCCTGCAACCGTACTGGTGATGTTTGAATTGATATAGCCGGGGCTGGCAACCTGCACTGCCTGGCCAATTTTTCCGGTTACAAAACTTATAGAAGCCGCATGATTAGCTGTAGCTGCCACATGGGAAACGCTATCAATATAACCACCGTTAAAGGCCCAGTATGCTGCCAGGTTTGCAGCAGCAACCTGTGCCGAAGAGCTATAGCCATTTACCGGAACGAAAAAAGATTTTTCGGCCCCGTAAACCAACCCTTTTTCATTGATAGCATAGGCACGGTAATAATAGGTGGTGAGCAAAGACAAACCGGTTAATGTAACAGAAAAATTTCCGGATATCGTGTATTTCGGCGTTTTATTTTTTGAAGTATCTACCCCAGGTGCAGTACTGTAACAAACGCCGGCCTCCATTACTATTGAACCGCCATCACCGGTAATATTGCCCCCGATGGTTGCACCGATACCGGTTATATTGGTAGCATCTGCAGTAGTAACTGTTGCAGAAGCGGGGGTAATGTTTATACCACTATCCGCACCTGTTTTTTTGCAACCCAATACAGCAAAACCCAGTAAAGCGATTGCCAGAATAAAGATGTTATTTTTCATGATTAATAATTAATAAATTTTAAAATAAATTTCACTTTCCTTTTCCCTGCAGAACGATCATTGATTGTATTTCCAAAGGGGTCAACGCTTTATTGTACACCCTTACTTCATCCATTTGCCCGGTAAGATAACTTGCCCAACCCTGCGGCCCCCCGGCAGTGCCAATACTTGGCGAGCATTGAAATTGTTCTGTTCCAAAAACTATCTGGGTTGCGTTAGCCGGGAAGACCAGGTTACCCAAACCAGCGGCAGTTTGCGTAGCCACTACCGTTCCGCCCTGCATTAAAGTGAATGTAGATGTTGCAGCATTATAGGTCAATGCAATATTCTGCCAGGAGTTCCATGGGTTAGTAACAATTCCATTTGTAAACCATACTTCGCTTTGCCCGTTAAAATGAACTTTCAGGTTTCCACTGGTGGCAGTACTTCCATTTTCAAAAAACATATCGAATGCGCTCCAGAACTGGTCGGGGCGGGTGATGCAAACGGGAGCAAGAATACCAGTTGTATTTTGAGGTGTGTTGATCCAGTAATCAATGGTAAAACTGCTTACATTTTTTATTGCGGCTGGTAAACTGGATATTACATAACCATTATTTGCTCCCTGTAACGCTTTCCCTTTAAAGCCTGCCGTAAAACTGGTACCCATACCGGTTGCTGCGGTATTTGAAACACTGTCTACGTAATTACCATCAAATGACCAATAGCCCACCAGACTGCCTGGTGCTATTTCGGCAACAGAAGTATAGCCATTTATAGTAAACGGAGGCTGGTAAGAACCAGCGTCAAATTTTTTATAGCAAGATGTTAAAAGTGTACCGGTAATTATAAGTAACGGTAAGGCTTTTTTTACTGAATATTTTTTCATAATTGTAATTTAAATTTTTAAAAAATCAATACCCAGGGTTTTGAGTTATGATACCAACACCCAGATCAATTTCACTTTGAGGAACCGGCCATACTTCATTTTTATTTGCTGTCCATCCTTTTGGCCCAAAAACAGCCGCTGCCCTGCCCTGGCGAATGACATCGAAATACCTGTCAAACTCCATGGCTAATTCCACCCTGCGTTCGTGCCAGATGGCATTTCTTAAAGCTGTTTTATCGGTTAGGGTAACAGCAGGCAAAATAGCTGCATTTCCTGCCCTTGCTCTTGCTCTCACTAAATTCAGAGAAGTCAATGCCGGAGCCGTGTTTCCCAGTTCATTATTTGCTTCAGCATTCATCAACAATACATCAGCGTAACGGATAACCCTTATATTTTGCTGGCATCCTTCATTAAAGCCACTTACATACATGGCGAAGGGAACATAGGATTTGTAATTGTACATGGGGTTTGGCGTCGTTGACGGAATTACATCACCTTCAACTGTGGTAGATCCCCTGAAAATGATGGTACCATTTAATCGTGGGTCGCCGGGCTCAAATTCGCTTACCAGGTTTGGAGTAGGAATATTGAAACCCCAACCACCACCAGTAACACTTCTAACACCCTGCACCTGGGAATATTGCGAAGTGGAGGCTCCGGCATTTCCTGGAATTAAAGCACATTGAATTTCAAAAACCGATTCTGAACAATTTTCATTTTCTGTTCTGAACAATTTTTCAAAATTCGGAAACAGGGAATAAGTGCCGGAACTGATTACCATGTCAGTGTACGTTTTTACATCTGCCCATTTAGCCTGGTACATGGCAACCTTGGCGTGTAAAGCCAGCGCAGCTCCTTTTGTAGCACGCCCGACATCGGCACCGGAATAGGTTGCAGGCAATGCCGCAGCATCATTCAAGTCCTGCTCAATAGCTGTCCATACGGCGGCTTTGGGGTTTCTTGGAATATTATATTCAGTGGCATCTTTTGGCACATGTAGTCTTAATGGTACATCTCCAAATGCACGAACCAACCTGAAATATGAATAGGCACGTATAAATTTAGCCTCCATCAAATACCTGCTTTTTAAAGCAGCATCCATGCTGATGTTTGGAATATTGTCCAGTACCTGGTTACAAAGATTGATCTCCTGGAATCGTCCATTCCAAAAATCACTTAATTGCCCTTCAGTAGAAGTTGCTGTAAAATTGTCAAAATCATTCATGTAGGTTGCGTCGCCGGCATCGCTTCCCTTTTCTGTATCATCTGAGCCCATGCTCTCAACAGCAATGGGAGCAAAAGCTACTTCCGTCCAGCTTCTCAGGTTGGCATACATCGCATTTACAGCCTTGGTTGCATCATCCTGCGATTGCCAGAATTGCTGACTGGGCGTTTGTGCCTGGGGTGGCACATCTAAAAAGCTTTTCTTACATCCTGTTACAACCGACATTACCGGTATTAACAGTATGATGAAGGCTTTTTTTAAATCTGAACTTTTAAATATTTTTTTCATAATAATTTTTTTTCAAAGAATTAAAAAGTAAGGTTTACTCCAACATTGTAAGTTGCATATAAAGGATACACGTTAACATCTACCCCTGCTCTTGTTGGTGCACCACCAACTTCGGGGCTGAACCCACGATAATGGAAAAAGTTGAAAGGATTTTGAGCATTACCATATACTCTTAATCTCGAAATACCTGAATGCCCGAAATATTTTGCAGCCAGTGTATATCCCAATTGAATATTTCTTATTCTGAAATAACTTCCATCTTCTACAGAAAATGAATTGGAAAGATAATTGGTGCTGCCGCCAATATTGGCAGAAGGGTACACGTTACTGGTTCCTTCTCCATGCCAGCGGTTTTTATAAAAATCTTCGGTGAAGTTTTCCGTTCCATATCTTAACCCAAGGTTGGCATTATAAATTTCAACGCCGGCAACACCCTGCAGATCAACAGCCAGGTCAAACTGCTTATAAGCAACACTGGTATTGATACCGTACACCAACTTGGGATTGGGATTGCCCAGCACTACTTTATCTTTAGCATCTATAATGCCATCACCGTTTACATCCTGGTATTTAAAATCTCCTGCCTGTGCATTTGGTTGAATGACCGTTCCTGTTCCTGATTTGTAACCGGTTATATCAGCAGCAGACTGAAATATTCCCAGAACTTTGTAACCAAAAAATTGCCCGATCGGCTGGCCAACAATAGTACGGGTATTAAAATTATTAGAGCCTGTAGGGCCAACCTGCTGATAGATAGGATTGGCACCGGTTGATACATCTAAAACCTTATTTTTATTTACAGCTGCATTGGCACTTATTGAATAATTCCAGTTTTTCTTAACCCTGTCTTTCCAGGTTACCAAAAATTCATATCCCTGGTTTTGGAATGTGGCCTGGTTACCAATGATGGAACCACTGCTGGTACCTATTGAGCCTAAGATAGGGATATCAAATATAGCTTTCTCTGTTTTCTTATTGTACCAGTCAATTTCTGCAAATAACCTGTTGTTCAGCAGTGAAGCTTCCAAACCAATATCCGTACCAACGCCTCTTTCCCAGTAAGTTGATGGGGGAACAACTGTATTAATGCTGGCACCGGTGGAAGTACTTCCGTTGCCGCCCACATAAATAAAGCCGGGAGTTTGTGTTACGGTTAACACGGAAAGGTTAGCAGGAACGGACGCGTTACCTATTTTACCCCAGCTTCCTCTCAGTTTTAAGTTATTAATCAATTTCTGATGCTGCATAAATTTTTCGTTGGTTACTACCCAACCCACACCAACAGAGGGGAAATAACCCCATCGGTTTTCCTGGCTGAATTTGGATGAGCCATCTGCCCTCATACTGGCCGTTAATAAATATTTGTCTTTAAAAGTGTAATTCAGCCTTCCGAAGTATGAACTTACCCTGCTCAGTGCTCCTGCATCGCTAACAAGGGCAGTACTTGCAGTACCCAACGAAAGGTATTGGTTTCCGCTTCCGGGAGGTACATTTTGCACAGAACCCGTTATTCCATAATATTTATATTCCTGCGAGCCTTGTCCTGCCAGCACCCTTAAGGCATGGTTACCAAACTTGCGTTCAAATGTCAATGTATTTTCAACAATCCAGTTCCTGTTCTCATTTCTTGATACATTTAATTTGCTTATCGTATTTCTTTGGGCAATGGTAGCAATGTAAACAGGCGTATAATTATTCGCTTCAGCCTGCTCATAATCGCCGCCAAGGCTTGAATGGAGGGTGAAATATTTAGCCAGCTTTAAGTCAATAAATGCGTTGCCGTTTAATTTATAGGTTCTTGTATGTTGATTGAAAAAATCAACAGTTACCTGCGGATTAAATTGATTCGAACTTCCCACATGAAAATCATTTGGATCACCATAAGTTGCATCAGCATAATATACCGGCACATTGGGTGCGGCAGCATATAACTGATGAAAAATGCCCCCATCTATATCATTTGAGTTACTTAAGCTCCCATTCATGGTAACACCGGCTTTTAAAAATTTGGCCAGTTGATACTCATTTTGAAGGTGAAGATTATACCGCTCGTAATTATTTGTTTTAACAATACCGTCCTGCTTAAAATACCCTAAAGAAAGATTGAATGATGACCGTTCACCCCCCCCCAAAACAGACACCTGTTGATTGGTAACAAATGCGTTTCTCAAAATCTGGTGATACCAATCAGTATTTCCCACAGCAGTCGGGTTACTATACTGCGCAGGTTTACCATTTATAACATTAAGTTCATTGATCATCGTTTGGTATTCGGGACCGGTTGCCATTTTGATCTGATTGGTAACAACCTGGTTACCCGCAAAACCGTTATAGCTGATCGTTGGTTTACCTGCGTTTCTTCTTCCCTTTTTAGTACTGATAAGAATAACGCCATTAGCAGCCCTGATACCATAAATGGATTCGGAAGAAACATCTTTCAAAACACTGATATTGTCAATGTCATTGCTGTTTAAAAAACTGATATCATCGTACCAGATTCCATCCACTACATATAAAGGATTGGCATTGCCATATACAGTTCCCACGCCCCTGATACGGATTTCCGGACCCGATCCCGGAGCGCCTGAATTGGTAATTTGTACGCCGGCAACCTTGCCCTGCAGCGAACTAACCGGGTTTACACCGGGTTGTTTTGCAATTTCTTCACCTTTAACCTGAGCAACAGATCCGGTTACATCAATTTTTCTTTGGGTACCATAACCTACCACCACCACTTCTTCAAACTGTTTGGTAGCAGGCATCAACCTGATATCTATCACCGAACGGCCATTTACTTTTACCTCCTGTGCTTCAAAACCAATACTGGTAATCAGCAGGGTGGCATCGTTGTCAACCGTTAAGGTATAGGTACCGTTGTTGTCGGTAGATGTTCCGGTACTGCTTCCTTTTTGCAGTACAGAGGCACCGGCAATGGCCTCGCCGTTTGCCCCGGTTACCCGGCCGGTAATTTTTATTTTATCATTTTCTTCTTCATTGGTAGAGAAAACAACCACTACATTATTTTCAAGCAGTTTATAGGTTAAATTGCTTCCCGAAAATAATTTGGCAAGTGATTCTGTCAACGGAAGATCCTGCGCAGAAAAATCAAGTTTATTTTTCAGAGCCTTCAGTTTTGAATTATACAGAAAACGATAGTAACCGTCGTTTTCTATGGTTTTCAAAACTTTTTTAATTTCGGTTTGTTTCAACTCCAGGTTCACCCGCTGACCCATGGTTGGGGTTGCAGTTACCTGAAAAGTTGTAGCTAAAATAATAATGATGGCAAGCTTCATAACTAGCAGTGTTTTTAGAAGCGTTCCTGACCAAATTTTATGGCCCTGAAGTACACTTTTTTGCATATTTTTGGTTTTGTTGTTAAAAAATACAAGTAAATCCCGGCCCAAAAGCCCCGAATCTATTTGTTACAGTTTTTCGGGAAATGTTACAGCATTTCCCGTTTTTATTTCTTTACAATTAGTATCTCGTTGTTTTTAATTGAATACCTGAACGGAATTAAAAATTGCAGTTCCTTTAATGCCTCTTCGGCCGTTTCATTTATAAACGAACCGCTTACACGGTGATTCTTCAGTTTTTCATTGTCAATACTGATCTTTATATTGAACCACCTTTCCATTTTATGTGCAAGGTCTTCAATCCGCTCATCTTCAAAAGTCAGTTTATTGTACACCCAGCCTGTTTCCACAATATCACTGTCTGCAATATTTTTACTCAAAGGTTTAATAGTAATTGAATAGGCATCTGGCTCGGCATTTATAGCAACACCTGCCCTTTGATCCCTGGGATCGGCACCCGGGTATTTATTATACACTAACTTTTCGTACGGCTTCAGCATCACTTTGGGTGTTCCCGGCCGGTTTTTATTTATAACTTCAATCGATCCGTGAATAAGGGTTGCTTCAATAAAGGACTCGGCTTTATAGGCTTTTATATTAAAAACGGTTCCCAAAACTTTAATATCTATGCCAGATGTATGTACTATAAAAGGATGAGCAGCATCTTTAACAACATCAAAATATGCTTCCCCATCAAGTTGAACGTCACGGGTACTTCCGTTAAACGAGTTTTGATAAGTAAGTTTAGTACCCGAGTTTATCCAAACCTGCGAGCTATCGGGTAACTGAATTTTAGATCTTGATCCCGGGTTAATGGTTATTTCATTAAAGGGCCTTATCGGCGGTGCTACTTCATTGGTTTTACCAATAACGGCAATAAGCGGATATAAGAATAAGGCTGCTACAATAAAAACGGCTGCTCCTGCATAGGTTATCCAGCTTTTGTAAAATGGTTTTTTTACCACTGTTGAATTAATTTCAACTTCATGTATAGCCAATCCGTTACTTTCTTTAAAATCAGCACCCTTTTCTTTTAACCTGTTGATATGAACCAGGTAAGCGTCTTCAATTTTTTGTTTCGAGCCTGTATCAATAATCACCGGTTTAGAACTCCAAAGTTCCCGGAGGTTTTCCATGGTCGTTTTCCATTCAGGATTACTGCTGATTAATGCCTGTAATTCTTCCAATTCCTCAGGCGTAGCTTCCCCTGCTATTTTTTTAGACAACAATATCCAGTACTTTTCTTCTTTCATTCAAAAAAAATGATGATGGTAACAATAAGGACAATAAAACTGATGAAAAACCCCTAAAGGAAATTTTATTTATTTTTGGTAAGGATGGAATGCAGCTCGGGGAACTCGTTTTTAAACTCACTGTGGGTTTTAATTCTGCGTAAGGCTATCGCCATTTGTGCTTCAACTGTTTTTATTGATATTTCAAGCAACTTAGCTACTTCGGCATATTTAAGACCTTCTTCTTTAACTAATTTAAAAATGATTTTACACCTGGGAGGTAACTCATTAACCGCCTGCATTACTTTTTTTACAATCTCTGCGGAAAGCATCAATTCTTCGGGATTGAAAAATACACTTTTCAGGGTAGTTTGCCATTCCAATTCATGGAATAGTTTAATCCTTTTTCTGGATACCAATTTGCTTAAAGCCCCATTCTTAACCCCAACAAAAAAATAAAGCCTGGGGTTTTCAATGGATCGAAGTAAAGTTCGCCGCTGCCATATCGAAATAAAAAAATCTGAAACCACTTCTTCCGCATCTTCTGAAGATTTTAATATGGACCGGGCAAAATCAATCAGGCTTTCATGCATTTCCATGAAAAGTATCTTGTATGCTTTTTCACAATTGAGTAAAGCAATTTCATCAAGTAAGCTGCGTATATGGCTGTTATTAATCACAATCGTTTCAGTTATGAAGGTAGCATTTTTTGATCGATCAAAAAAAAAGTTTAACCTTAAGCATTTTTTGAATAGTTTTTTTATGCCCTCGTTTTTCAAAAAAATCCATGTTGTAAGAAAAGATGCAGCTAATTTGCATAACTAAAATCACCTTCCTTCAACCTCCAAAACACTTATGCTTTGGTTGGGATAATTATACCGCTTTTTTCTTCATAACTACCTGGTTTAATAATCCATGTTTCTAATCGCTTTTCATCCTTTAGTTTTTTTTAGAAATATGCACAGAATGCTTTTTAAACATTATTGCAAGTAACAACATTGCCGTTGGTGCCGTAATCAGTTCCAGCCGACGAATAATGCCGGACAATAGATAAACAATGAACTTTTATTTATAAATTTAGCTGCGGTTACGGGCTGACGATTTTCAAATACCGCCACATCGCCAAGCCGTACCGTTGGCAGTAATTTGTATAGTCCTGTATAGTCCTGAAATAGGTTGACTCCAAAAAAGTGGATAAGTCAACTAAAAACAGGACAGAAAATGAGTAAAAAATAGAGCTCTAACCGACGGGGAACCCAACAATTATTCTACACAGAGGCCTTCAAACGAAAAAATCGTTAACGAAGTATTGAGGGGCAAACTCAATAAGCGTCAGGATAATATTGATGAGGTAAGAGAGGCTACACAGGTATGGGCAGATGATTATAATAACGAAAGACCGCATGATGCATTAGGGGGATTACAGCCCCGGGTATATCGTGAAAAAAATATCAAAGCTATTGGGCTCCGTTCCGCTTCGGCTACGCCTTCGCTGCACTGCGCCCAATAGCTTTGATTAAAACATTAAAATAGTCTACTTTTAAACTGTACTAAAAAGGGGGAGCTTACAACAATTTTACCTTTAACTTATCAAATGTATTCGGCTATCATAGAATACATCATTTAAAAAGCAGGAGGAATTTTCTCTTTTGTTTTTAAAAAATACATGTGATGCTTATGAAGCAGTTTATACAGAATAATTTACCCAAATTGCAGGATATTTTATCATGTTTTAGAATTTGTAATAGCAATGACTCATTTTTAATGGAAAAACTTTTTCAGGTGTTTATATCAATTATCTCTAAAGCTTCGCAATCAATTACTTTTTAATTCTTTTATAAATTATCTAACTGCTTTTTTGTATACCCATAATGTTAGATAATAGTTTGCAGTATTTAGGTGTATATTAAAAATATACGAAGGGTTCGGGATGAAATAACAATTAAACTTAAAAATTGTACCTGGCTTGTATAAAATAACAATGGTTATGATTTTCTGAATCATAACCATTCTTGCATTTTTGCACCTTAATTATTTAATTATTCTTTTATCACTTTCAAAAGAACGTCCTCTTTATTTTTAAGCGAACTTAAAGAAATTCCCTTTTCCTTTTTATTATCCATTAGAACAACATAATGGTCATAACCTAAATCTACAACCACCCTTTTGTCAATTATCCACCCACGGCCTTGTATAACCATGCCTTTGGAAGTAAAACGGTTCGCTACCTGCAGATCTTCATTCAGTTTGAAAGATATAATATTCCCATCTTTGAACTTTTTATACTTTCCGGCTATCTCCGCATTAATAAATTTTTCTTTCCCGGTATTGGCATCTTTAATTTCAGTTATTTTTTTATTTAGGGTTTCAGGGTGTACTCCATCGGTTTCATCAACTTTCACTGTCATTTCTCCTAAATTAAGGCTTCCCATATTACTATTTAATTTTGTGTTGGATGGTGGAGCATCGTTTTTTGCTGTAAAAATATTGTACCCAAAACCCTGCATATATAATTCAGGGTATTCCAGCAGTTCTTTTATTGCAATGATCTTATAAACGTATTCAGCTGTTTCCTTGTTCAGGTTCATTTCAAAATAGTTTTTACCCTGGTGCTTAATGGCCTTGCTTATATTTCCAATACCATTATTATATGCAGCGGTAGTTAACACCCAGGAAGAAATACGGAAATCCTTACGTATCTTAATGTAATAACTGGCAAATAATTTACAGGCAGCGTACGTAGCTTTGTTAATATCGTTGCGTTCATCAACTTCGCCATCTATTATTAAATTTAAATCGCCTGCCGTTGGTTTCATTAATTGCCAGAATCCTGCAGCGCCAACAGGTGATACAACATTTCTTAAGCCGCTTTCTACAATAGCTACGTACTTGATATCCTCGGGTAAGCCGGTTTTCATCAGGTAGTATTCTATCGTTTTCATATATTCATTTTCTTTTTGCCGTAGTTGCGCAACAATGCTGTAGTTCATTTGTTTTTTAATGATGTCCATTAATTTATCGGCAACAAAACGGTCGGCAACTGGTATTTTTTCGCCACAAAAAGTAACTTCATGTGCAGATGCATGTAAAGATATTATGAAGATAAAACTACACCCAAAAGATATTATTAATGCTTTTAACTTCATGAATCATTTTTTATTTCCTTTGGTTTAAAGGTATGGCTGGAATATGGAATATCGCAGGTCAATTCTTTTTGCGTTTTTGTTTTTTCAACTGTTTTTTAATCTTCGAAATCTGATCTTTTGGCCAGGACCTTTTATAAATCTCAAGTGCAGTAGTATAAAACATTTTAGCCTCCTCGTATTTCTCTTCATTGTATAGTTTGTCTGCCGCAGTTATGGCATTATTATATCTCTTTTCCCGGTCATCCATTTGGTTTATCCTTTCTTTCAGCTTTTTTACGGTGGAAAAATCGTAATCGAAAACCTTTGTATCTGCCTTTTTTTTATTTACTATAATAAACCTGTGAGTCCGTTTATTTTCTATCACAAACAACTCCGCCGTAGGGGTATTCTTCCTTTTTGCTATTATGGTAAAGCCTGTTGGTAGTGATACTAAATTATAAGGGGCATCGGGGGGATTTGTGTAAAAATTTGTCGGTAATGATGGGAACCTTACAGCAACTACCGTTTTGGAATCTACAAAAATAGTATCGCCATTAATTTCCTGCGCTTTTATTTCAGAGTTAATAAGCAGTAAACCTAAACTTAATAAAACTATGTATTGTTTATTCGTCTTCATATACACAAACTTACAAAACTATACTGATACTAGTCTTTTCTGATATTCAATACCTCTGTTATTATTCATATTTTATTTCAATTAAGGTAATACAGTTGTCTTTATTTTTGTTTAAACGGACACGCTTAATATGGATTGATTTTTTCCTAAGTCCCAGAAATTTGCTTTTTCTTTTTCCGTTAAGTTCAGCGCATGCCTGTTCAAAAGTAACCTGCTTATCAGCCTTGCCATTAATAATTGTTGGCGTTTTTCCTTCAATACATAAATAATCAACAAAATCTTTTGCGGTAAATTCCCCTGCTATCACTTTTTCCAGGTACTCACTAAATGTCTGTTCTGAAATAGATGTTTTAACTGAATTTTCTTTATCTAATTTGTCCAGTTTATTATAATCAATCAGTTTATCAATTTTTTCAACTGGTTTGGGGTTTTCGTTTTCTACAACTGTAACCGATTTTCTATAAATCTTAAACCGATCCTTATCCAAAGTAAGCTGTATGGTAAAATCGCCTGATGAAGTAAATCTATAATTAACACGCTGTCCATTCAGCACGCCGTATTCCGGATGGTTTTCAACACTCCATTCGTAAGTGCCGGCATTTAACAGGGAAGTATAGGTTTCTGCAGCCCCAACAAAAGTTGAAGGATGCCCGTCAATTTGTTCTTTGCTGCTTATAGTTTCTACAACTGCTTTTCTTACAGTTATTGGTTTTATAAACTGGCAATCCGAGTTCACGGTAACTTTAATAAAGAATTTTCCTTCGGTAGCAAAGCGATGGGTTATAAAAGTGCCGGTTCCTGCCGGTGAATTATCACCAAAATCCCATGTAACATTTTTTTCAAACCTGAGTGTACTGAAAGAAAGTATTTCATCTGTGTTGTAAACAGAATCATTATCAATTGTTTTTATTTTAAAATCAACAGGAGTACATTTTGGTTTATCAATAAGTGTATAACTAAACAGGCCGATTGAAAGAACAAAAAGAACTATCATAACACGCCATACCCTGTGGTCTAAGCCAAGTGTTTTACGGGTTAATATGCGTTCGCTGTTCATACTTGTAATTTTTAAAAAGTATTGCTTATTAATGCTTTGATGCCTGTATTAGCTGTATCTGTAGCTGATCGTTTTTACTTTTACAATCTTCCAGTTTATTATCCAGCAATTCATTTTCTCTTTTTAAAGAATTTATATCACTGTCACCTTCAGTTGATTTACGCAATTGTTTTTTAGCACGTTGCAGGTCACTTAGGTTAAGTACCACACTTCTATAAAGGTCTTTGTTCCGCACCGAATCCATATCTATTAATATCGTTAACTTTTGTACACCCATTGATATCTGCCCGTCTATTAAATCTACATTATTGCCGGATGTTGCATTAACAGTATCAAGCAGTGACACAATATTGGTCATCTGTGATAGAAAATTGATAGAAAATTCCCTTTCATGATCTGATGCCTCAACCTGCTTTTGCAACAGTGAGTTAACTTTTACAGGCACTCTAGTACTTGAAAAGGCAAGCAACACTATCATTGCTGTACTTAAAAAGAAAAGCAATAAAAAACTGTAAAAAGTCTTTTTTCTTTCTGTTTTATTTTTAGGTTCCATAATATCTTCATTTATCAAATTAATTATCGTTTACGGTGCTTTAGTCAAAAAACCTTCTTCTTTGTTTAGGTTGCTGTACCACTTCGTTCTGGATGGTAGTCTTTTCTTCCTTAACAAAAATGCCACCTTCTTTTCGTTTGCCTATAAATTCAAGTTTACTCAAAGTTTCAAAAAGCCGTAAGGTCACTTTTACAAAAGCAATAATATCAGCAATGGTTTGATTTACATCATTGTTATCAAAATCTGTATTTGAAAGATTGGCAAGCATGGTTTCAAGTTCACCCTGTTTAAGTTCGCACCACTCAGTAAGGTAATTCATCAGTTCATCTTTCCCAGAACCGGTTCTCATGTCAATGCTGTTCTTCATCACCCTTGCCAGGTTCGATATGGCTGCAAACATTTCAGCAGGTGGCTCATAAAGCATTGTCCAGCGCATAGTTGTAATAGCCTGGCCAATGTAAAGCATTACCCTGTCGCAGAGAAACATCACTAATTCAGAAATTTCGTTCTGCTGATTCTTTTTAAATATCTTCTGAATAATCTTTGAGGAATACAGTTCGATATTTGCCAGGAATTTATCTAATTCTCCATGCAAAGAAACCAGGTCGGGATGTGCACTAATTGAAAAGCATGGCGGAATGTATTCATTCTCGATTTTTATAGTTCTGCCATTAACAGCAACTTTGCCTATTGCCAATGAATAGGGGTGCCACGCAAGTTCCCGATAATTATTTTCGCTTATAAGTTGCAAACAATAAGTTGGCAGCACAAAAGGAAACCGTGGTGGATTCTCTGAAAGATCAGGACTACCTACCGGTTGTTTCTCAAAAGGATGTACCGTTAAAAATATCCACCAGTATGATTCGTTTGCCGAATCCGAAAATGGGAATGTCTGCGTGATAATGTTTCCGGTCTCTGTTTGCCCGGATGCTGATACAGCGGGGATATTGATACGCACACCACCCGAAGTAACTGCATTACAGGAAAGAACAGACACCCGTAAAGACTCCTGGTTATCGAGCGATATTTTAATGTTGAAAGTTGTTTCGCCAGAAACTGAAGCAGGTAAAACGCCATAACGGACAGGAGATACGTGAAATGCTGATAGATCCTGCAGCATACTTTGCACTGCATTATCCTGATCAATAAAGTGGTTTTTATTAATCTTCATCCCATCAATCCAGTTTACCGGAAGGTATTTTATATTATCTCTCATATCCTGAATTACAATTATATTATTTCAAACCTTTCACAAATAATTACTGAATTTTCTTTTATCTTATTTTCTTTCACCGTTAATTCGGGGTCCAGTATTTTATTTGATTGGTACCATTTGGGTTTTAACCTGAACCACCATTCATAACTTTCATTACGTTTGTCAGCAAAGTCAATGGTGGTTTCGCTATGCAGTTCGTTATAATCATTTATAAAGTGGTAATAAAGATCTCCCAGCTTCATATTTTCGGGGCCTTTGGCCCTGAAGTTCGTCTTAAGTTCGGAAGATTCTTTTTTAGCAATTTCAAAGGCAATTACTACCAGTTTTTCATTTGGCTTTTCGTCAGGAAGATCAATTTGTTGCACGGGATACATCCAGGAAGCAAAAACTGGATTTGGAATATTATATGCCGCCTGGAAAGTATAAAACAATGAAACAGGAACAAAAAATGCCAGCATGCAGGTAAGCATTGGATAAAAGGGGTATGACTTATTATTTGCTACAAAATACATAAGTGCTGAAAATATAACAACACAAAAAAACAGTAATGCAAATGAAAAAAGTATCTCTCCAATAACCACGCCGCCACCGGAATGTGGTTCAGGGTAAAAATATTTTTTGTGAAAAACCAGGATATGAAATATGCCAAATGCAAGGAAAACAAGTGCAGCGATCCAAAAAATAATGTATTCGTTAGCCGGCACCATTGTTGAAAGAAATGAAAGGCCGCCAAAAACGAGAGCAGCTAAAATTCCATAAAGTACCGGCTTTAACCCTTTACCTACAAAGGCTTTTGCAAACCTTTGTACAGATGCAAATAACACAAATGCCCCTGCAAAGAAAGAACCAATATATATCCAGAAATATTTAATAGCCATAATAAGTAAGCTTAATTTATTAATTATAGAAAACTAAGAAAAAAAGCAGTAGTTTTTCTGTAATCAAATTTAATACCAATTGATACAACGTTAAGGGTTGTTTAAAATGGATATTTTGTTTTTGCTAAAAAAGCAATTATTAATTTACTTTACTTAATTCTGCTTTCCACTCTTCTCCATCATCCCCTTTGTAGCCGTCTAATTTAACCAGGAAGCTTTTAGCAGGGAAGAACGGGGTAATGTGAACGTCAAGGAAAATATGATCTTTTTGATCTTCATCCCTTTCAAAACGCAAGATCTGAAACTTTTCTATCAATTTATCAGGGCCTTGTATGCCATCCAGAAACTTCACTATTTGTTTACGCAGATTACCTTCCATCTTGGTATTCCAAAGTTCAAAAGCACGTCTGTTTAAAAAGTCAGACATTACTTTAGCAATAAAATCAAATACACGAACCACAGAATAGGTTTGCATACCCAGGTTATCGCCTGTAAATAAAGTTTTAGCCGAAAATGGCATGACTTTGCCCCATTCGCCTACAAGTGGCACGAGTCCTACATTCTCAAGTTCAGAAATATCGGCTTTTTTCATGTCGAAACGTACAGCATCCACCTCATCAATAGTGCCATAAGTTTTACCAGCAACCGGTTGCGACATTTTAGTGCAATATAATTTGCCGGCCAATGCTGCAGAACCCGGAACATACACATCTTCCTCTTCACCAACATCTTTATTTTTACCCCGGCCAACTATATAGTTGCAGGTCATTAATACATTGGCCTTATGAGCATCACCACCGGTTAAATTAGCATCTGTAAACATATCCAGCACATCATCAGGTGTTTCTACATTTTCAAAATCGGTAACCAGCATCACTTTATTGGCATAAGCCATTTTTGCCCATTTGTCCACTACTTTATTCGATCCCAAATAACCCGGAATTACCATCATAGAGTAGTTCTGGCGAAGATCAAGCCTGTCGAATTTTTGCTTTAAT
Organism: Chitinophagales bacterium; assembly: GCA_038226715.1. Lineage (GTDB taxonomy): Bacteria > Bacteroidota > Bacteroidia > Chitinophagales > Chitinophagaceae > Ferruginibacter. Next base: position 61,720 of record JBBRQF010000006.1, on the reverse strand, counting down.
TCCTCGGCAACATGCTCAATAAATCTTGGTTCGTCCAGGTCTGTAATCTGGTTCATGCCCGCATTCATAAGGGCCACGTTTTTAAGTTTAGATGATTCGGTGTTTTTGTAAAACAAATGAACCGAACGATAAGCCTGTTCAAGATCTTTGGTTGTTTCCAGCACTTTTTTCAAATTGCCTTTTAAAAGCTTCTCTGCAATATCCGATTTCTCAGAACTTTGATCAACCATTGCAGACACGTTTTCAGAGCTATTTAAAAGATCCAGCCATAGGTTTATTTTCTTTTTCAGTTCGGCCCGCTGGGCTTTTTTATTACTATCGGTAAGAAAAATATTCTTCTTTGCTTTACGGGCAGGATTCAGGTTATCTACACCATCCACAATAGCTTCCAGAAAATCGAACCCGCCTGATTTAGCCAATGTATTCAACGATTCTTCCATAGGCGCAAGGGCACCCTGTTGCTTTGAGTCTTCCTTAAATGAAGCTGCGGATTCTTCTTTTTTTATTTCTTCGTTTGCCATATTAATAAGTTTATCGTTTTTTAGTTGAAAGTATTTAAAATAAAAACCCCGCTATTTTTCATCAAGTTCCGCAACCAGCGACTTTAAAGCATTGATAAAAGCAGCCTTAGTTTCAGCATTCTGAATAACATTGGCAAGCGACTTGTTACTTTTTAACTGTTTGATTATCTTTAAATATGCTCCGTACTCAATATCAAGATTCTTTAAATATGAACTTTGGTTAGTAAGATTTTTGACATCGAAATCTCCCAAACCGCCAAATTGAAAATTCTCTTTTGTGGTTGAGCCATCTTCTTTGTCCAGTTCAACATCAACAGCTGGTTTAAAATGGGCAAAAACATCTTCAACAGTCTGAAGATCTTCAACAATATCCGGCTTAATAGGGTCGTCGTAGGTTAATTTTTGAATAAAAAGTGTTTTGTTTGGTGAAATTTCAACAAAACCTTCTCCCACCGGATCGGGGGCCAAAATGGTGGTAGCAATACCAGGTTTAACTTGTGGCATATTTTATTTAGTTTTTGATTATCAAATATCTGTTTTTTAATTGTATTACTAACAGTTGTTCTACCTGTTTTTTTAATCAATTTTCCAAACTATCTCTTCATTTTTTATATCGGCGTTGATGGTACTACCCTTTTTTAACTCGCCCGATATAATATATTTTGATATCGGCCTTCGTATCTGCATACGTATCACGCTCGAAATTTGCCTGGCACCATATTTTGGCGTAAACCCGTTCAAAGCAAGGTATTTTTTTGCTTCTTCAGATATGGAAAAACTAATTCCCTGCTTATCCAGTATTTCCAGCAACCCTTTCATCTGTATATCAAAAATGCGAACAATACTGCTTTCGGTTATTGGTGCAAAAGGAACTATTTCGGTAAGCCTTGCTAAAAATTCCGGGCGGAAATATTTTGTCATTATTTCCATCAACTTGTTGGAACCGGGCATTTCGTTTTTGGCAAACTGCTCTGCAATCCATTCGCTGCCAATATTTGACGTAAAGATTATCAGTGCATTGGAAAAATCACCTTCTTTGCCAAGCCTGTCGTGCATGTGGCCTTCATCAAGTATTTGTAAAAAAGTATCAAAAACAGATGGGTGCGCTTTTTCAATTTCATCAAACAGCAAAACTGAATACGGTTTTTGCCTGATCTTATTTACCAGCACGCCGCCTTCTTCGTAACCGACATAGCCAGGAGGAGCACCGTATAGCAGGGCGGCAGAATGTTCTTCTTTAAATTCAGACATGTCAAAGCGTATCATTGCCTTTTCATCATTAAACAGAAACTCGGCAAGCGATTTTGCCAGCTCTGTTTTACCCGTGCCGGTTGGGCCCAGTAAAAAGAAGGAACCTATTGGTTGTCCCTTTTTGTTTAATCCGCTTCTTGATTCTAAAATAGCTTCTGAAAGTGCCTTTACTGCATGATCCTGGCCTACCACACGCTTTTTAAGATAGCTTTCCATGTTAAGCAACCGCTCTTTTTCCTGGGCCTGAATTTTGCCAAGCGGTATGCCGGTTTTATGAGAGATCACCGAAGCAATATCTTCCTTATTTACATCCTCTTTATGTATGTCGGCCAAAATGGTAAGCTTTGCCAAACTATCCGTTAAAAAACTTTCAAATTCTGTCGATGTTTCAAATTTATCTGCCTGCGAAGCATCTTCCAACTTACCAAGTAAAACAGGGCTTATCCTGGCTTTAACCAGGCTATTAAGCCATTTATGTTCACTAAAAAGTTCGTGTTCAGGTAACCGGGCTTCATTTTGTTTAAGCGTATTCAGATTAGCAGTTAAACCTTCCAACTCAGTTTTATTTGTATCAACCATCAGTTTAATAGCCGCCATAGTTCTATCAAGCAGGTCAATGGCTGCATCTGGCAATCTTCTGTCTTTAATATATCTTTTAGCTAACCGTACACATTCTGCCACAGCATCTTTTTCAATTTTTAACTTGTGATGGTCTTCAAATTTTGAAGCCAGGCATTGCAGCATTTTTGTGGCTGATGCTGAATCTGGCTCAGGTACAGCCAATACTTCAAAACGACGGGTAAATGCCTGGTCGGGTTCAATATTTTTCCTGTATTCATCGTTGGTTGTAGCACCAATAACAGTAATTTCCCCACGGGCAAGTTCGGGTTTTAATAAATTGGCAGCACCACCACCCATTGATCCTTTACTATCCAGCAGTATATGAATTTCATCAATAAAAATGATAGCTTTGGAGTATTGCTTAACCTCTTTAATTATATTTTTCAACCGGTCTTCAATCTCACCTTTGTAGGATGCACCCGCAATAAGTGCCCCCAGGTCAAGTTCAAATAATAAAGAATCCTGCAGTTGAGCAGGCACTTTCTTATTTACAATATCCATTGCCAAACCGTCTATAAGTGCTGTTTTACCTACACCGGCCTCGCCGGTAATTATTACGTTGGGCTTGGTTCTGCGGCAAAGTATTTCCATCATCATACGGGTTTCTTTATCCCGGCCTATGATAGGATCTGTTTTATTTTCTCTAGCCAAAGCAGTACGTTCAACACAATATTTGTACAAAGCTCCGGCAGGTGCAGTGCCGTTTCCATTGGCTTCGGGTTGAACAGCCTGTTGAAAACCATCTTCTTTAAAATAAACTTCCAGTATTTCTTTTTCCTTTACAGGGAAGGTTTTTAACTGCTCATTGGTAAAACCAACACCTGGCTTGGATATGGCACATAAAACGCAGATAGGGGATATCAGGTCGAGCCCCATTTTTATACGTACATTATCCGCCTCATCAAACACCATTTTAACCGCATCATCGCCGGTAATCTTATCTTTTGCCTGTGCTACTTTTGGGTAATCATCCATTCTTACTTCTGCCCATTCCATTATATAACCCGAATCTTTACCAATTGAATCGAGAAAGTTTTTTAAGCCAACTTCTTTATGCAACATCGCCCTTAATAAATGTGCGGGATAAAAAAACTCATTATGATATTCTTTAGCAAGCGATTGTGCAATTTCAATAGCCGTTTTTACAGACTCATTCAATGATAGTGTGGGCATAGTGAAATTTTGTTAGCGGTTGATTAATAATCATCTACAATTTAATAATAAAAATGCTCAAAAGCAAGAAAATGGTAAATGATACTAAAATTTAATTTAGAAAAGAATTTTGCACGCTGATGTGTTACCCTCTAAAAACTAGGGCTTTTTAAAATAGAAAAATACATTTTATGTGTACTTTTTGGAAAACTGATTGTAATTTGTGTTATAACACCGCCAATGAATATTATTTATCATAAAATACCCCTCCAGGTATCAGCCGTGCTGGAAGGTAATGAATTGCCAACTACTGATCTGAGAGAGTCTATAAAAAAAACACTGGAACTAATCATTATGACCCGCTTTGGTGAGCATCGCCATGACCCCAGTTTTGGTTGTGAAATCTGGGACCTGGATTTTGAGTTGATAGCTAGCGAAAATAAATGGGAAGAAAAACTACGGCAATCACTGCTTAAATCAATTACCACACATGAGAACAGGTTATCTGACATGCAGTTAAATGTGGCAATAACTGAAATTGAAAAATTTCATATATTAAAGCAAAATGCCGAAATTAAAAAACGGGTAGACATACATATTACCGGAACAATTCACAAAACAGGTGAATCATTTACTTTTGATAACAGTTTATTTTTAAGCCCGTTGGCTGTAGATTAATTTAAACCAATTTGAATGTTTTCAGGAACAGTAAATACAAAGGAAATTATCAGGAACAGGATGCTGAAACATGCATTAAATTACTGGAATATAAAGAATACCGAAGACCTTGACCCCGTTGTGAAACTTATACTTGAAGCGTTGTCAACTGAATTATATAACCTGGGTAACGAAATAAAAGATTCAGAAGTAAGATTACTTGAAAAGATATCAAACCTGCTGGCTCCTGAATTTTTAACCTGCCCAAATCCGGCACATGCTATTATGCATGCCATGCCTGTTGAACCTGAAGATATACTGACTGAGACTGACCAGGTTTATACACAAAAGAAAATTTCGTCCAAGCAGGATGAATCGCTTGATAAAACCATTGATGTATTTTTTACACCCGTTGGCAGGTTAAAGTTATTTAACGCAGGTATAACATACCTGGCAACCGGTAATGCTTTATATACAGTTGACACTAATTACAATAAACAAATTGCTACTCAAACCCTTGCAGGTAGCCGAATTGAAAATAATGTACTTTGGTTGGGCATACACCTTGATGAAAAAATTGAGAATATAAATAACCTGTTTTTTTATTTTGACTGGAAAAACCTGGAACATAGTTTATCAAACCTTAATTACCAGCTTTTGCCATTGAGCAAGTGGTATTTAAATGACGAGGAAATAGCAATTACAGAAGGTTTGCCATACGAAAAAAAACAAGTCAACGGCTCCTTACAAAAAGACCTGTCGTTTGATTATGATCTGCTTTCGTTGATAGAAAAAGATATAACTAATTATTACGACCGGAAGTTTATTACCATTTCAGATAATAAACAAACCAACGTACAGATACTAACGCAAAACTACCCGCCTGCGTTTAGTAAAATTTTTTCAGAAGCTGATCTACAGAAATTTACCGGGAAACTGTTATGGGTTAAAGTTGTTTTCCCGGCTGCAATGCAACAAAGTTCACTTGATGAGATTTATGTTTACAGCAATTCATTCCCGGTTATGAACCGGCAGTTAAAAGAAATGAAATTCCGGCTGAAGAAAGGAAGTAATATTATTCCGTTGAAAATAGAAGGGCTTGAACAATTCCTGTCTGTACGGTCACTGTCAGATGAAATGCACTCATATACCTCTACGCCTTTCAGAAAAATGGAGGAGGAGGAAACTGGCACTTACACTTTACGTAGCGGTGGTTTGGAAAGATTTGACGGACGTAATGCAAAAGAGTTTATCAGTTACCTGTTGGAGTTATTACGGAGTGAATCTGCGGCTTTTTCGGCACATGGTAACGACTTTATTGCTTCCACACTTCGTGAAATGGATCAGCGCATTGCATTGATGGAGCAAAAAACAAAATCTGTCGCCAACATTACTTCAGAAGTTCCTCACTATATAATTGCAAAGCCTTACGAAGGTTGCGATATGATGTATGTGGAATACTGGACAACCAATGCGGAAACTGCAAACCTGTTACGCTCGGGCAGCAGGTTGCAGGAATATGATGGTTCTAAAATAAGATCCGGTTCGCTTTTTTTAATTAGCACTTCGGGCGGCGGAAAAAACAGATTAAAGCCGGAAGAAAGGGTAAAAGCTTTTCGCTATGGACTTATGACCAGGAACAGGATTGTTACAAAAGAAGATATTCGGAATTTATGTTTTTATGAATTAGGTAACCGGGCAAGTAAAGTTGATGTAGAGCGTGGTTTTGAAATGCCGGCAAGCCCTAAACAAAGTTTTTTACGCACCATTGATGTTACCATTACAGCTACAGGATCTGAAAAATTAAATGCGGAAACATGGGAATTTTTATTAGATCATGTGAAAGCCAAATTAAAAAGCAGGTCAGGTATGAGTAATCATTACAGGCTTTTTTTAAACAATGCATAAAACCGCTTCATGAAAGTTCCGCATTTATCAAATATATTGGCTGATTCTTTTGAAGCAGACTTGAAAGCCGAAGTTATTGCTGCAGAAATGATTGATAATAATGTGCCTGCAGAGCAGATCATGATATTGATGCTCGGGTCCAGGAAAAGAGCTTTTCGTAAAGATGTGGATGCTGTAACCGAAGAGGTTTCTGATTACAACAATAAAGAATATACCCTTATAACAACGCATAAAGAAGGTATTTACGATATGCTGCCGCAGGGTCTATTTCATTCCCCAACCTTACCCAAAAAGGCTAATAGTCAGCAGGATATAATTGACAATATTAAGAAACACCGTACCGAAGAAAAAAATGCAAGGCGTTTGTTTTTACCTTTTGAGGCTGCAATAAATCATTTGCGTATTCAAATAGCTTTGTTTGAAAGCCGGCTTGATAAAGGGGCTCATCACGATGAACTGGTTAACTTATTTAAAAATCACTGGGGAATATTTAAATATCTTGATACTGCCCAGTCTGATATTTTTTTACAGGTGCTGCCGCTCATACATGATATACGGGATGATTACGAAGCCGCTGCTTTTGTTTTTGAATTACTGTTATCGCTTCCGGTAAAAATTACCGGCCGTGTGCAGGGAATGGTAAAATATGCTAATCCCGTTTTCTCCAGTTTAAACGAAACGCAACTCGGGATTAATTTTACCACCGGCAATGCAGTTTATGATGGAGGAGAAGATGAGATTGTTGTAACTGTTGGGCCAATCAGTAATAAAGACTTAAAACAATTTATGCCCGGTGCTAAAAAGAGTAAGCTACTGGAAATGTTGAGTGATTACCTGCTGCCGGTTCATGTTGACATTACTACCTGTTTTGAATTGTATGAAACGGAAAAAAGTATGCGGCTTGCAGATAAGGAAAGCCATTATAATTCAGCCGTTGGGTTGAGTACTTACCTGTGACATTTTCTATAATGCCAAATATTTTTCGGTACATTATTTTTAAAAAAAAATTAAGAAAATAATAATCAGGCTTCCTGCATGGGAATAACTGCTACCTCCATTCGACTTTAAATGGCATTGTTTTTAATTCTTCATGAAAATATGGTCGTAGAGCAGGGGCTCTTCCACACCATACAATAGTTAACCGGTTTTCGTCTGCTTCAATAATAATGCTGTGCATTACCGGTATGGTTTCTTTTAATGTACCCTTGCGGCCATCTACCCATATTTTCGGCGTTATATCAGGTAATTTTATGGTAAATTTTTTATTTTCAGGATGTATGTTTATAAGCGTACACTCCCGTACAGGATTATCCAACGGAGTTTGCAAAGCATAATGACCACCATTAAAAAATCTGTAATTAAAATCTTTAGCAGGATTTTTTTTCTCATACAGGTCCAATGCTACCCATCTTTTTTCCATCTCCTTTAATCCTGCTGTTTTTGTATGTGGATATTCTACGAGCCCTGTATAAATAATCCGGGGCACCCATGCTGGATTTACCCAATCAGTTGCATAAGGTATCGGCATTTCAATCCATCTTTTATAATCACCAACTAAAATATTTTCTGGTGTCAGTAAATGGCCTGGATCCTGCAAATTGGGTATTTCTAATTGCTCAATCATAGCTTTCGATTTTTCAACTAAATAACCTTTACCTTCCGGATTACGTGGATAGCGAAAGGGACTGTCTGCATACAAATTTATATCCGGCATTGAGGTTAAAAGTTCTGCCGGTGGCATCTGCATTCCCTTTTCAGCTTCTGTATCTTTTCCCCCATACGCAAAATCATACTGTAATGGAACTGTTTCTACCTTTTCAATTTCGCCAAATTTTATTTTGTTTCTATCATCTAAATATACTTTTTGATTGCCTTGTACTGCAATGGCATACCTTATTTTACCTACAATTATTTCAGCTGCAAATTGGGGGGCATTATCATAATTTTTTGCAGATCCTTTTACCACTATATCTGTATAATTTTTTTGTACATATACATCTAAGTCGGCTTGTAATATTGCATTGTTATGGGGATACATTAGCACATCTTCCACCAACGGCATTTGTTCTGCTGCTAAAGTGCATTTACCATCCTTTTCAATAGTGTATGTTTGTTTTACAATTAAAGCTAATACAGGTTTTAACTTCCCGTCATTCCCTGACACCTGTTTAGCTGTATAATTCTCCATCCTCTATTTTTTAAAATATTTGTTTTTAGAATTCGTAATCAGGCAAAATATCAAGGCCGGTATTTGAAATAAATCACCAATGCTGAAATCAAACATAATATGCTTAATGACATCACTACTAATGGAGGAATAAAAATGTTATAGAATTTATCCACACTTACATCGGCAGGGTCTTTTTTTGAATAAACAATATTTATTTTATCGCCCACTTTATATTTGGTATAATTAAATCTTGATACATCATAAATATGTTTTTCACCGTCCAGGGTAGCAAATTCAATTACGGGGCTGTAAGTAATGCTGGTAGTTCTGCCGGTAGAAGTTTTAACTTCAATAACAGTTCCAATTGTTTTGATAGCATTTTTTTTAACCTGAAATGTGTAAAATAAAAATTTTGCTCCAAAAAATAAGAGAAGCAAGCCAATAATAAGTATTGATATTGCAACATATTTCATTATTAATACTGAGTTTAGTTATTTAATCAGGTGCTGTGAAATATCCAGCAATTGCATTTTGTGTATTTTCTTTAAAAGATCCCCACCCACTTCCAGCATGCCCTCCAAATCCCCCTCCCAATAATGTAGTGTTCTCATTTGAATACCCTAAAGGGCTGCCTAAACCCCCAACAGAACCTACAACAAAGGGTATAAGACTGGTAATAAAAGTTTTAATGATAGGTCCTCCCAACTCACCTTTAATTAAACCCATTAATCCACCCGATCCGCTTAATCCACCAAATGCTATACTAATTGCAGCAGAAAGTGCCGCATCCATCATAAATCCCACACAGCCTGCAATAAAATCTCCTATCCTAAATCCTGTAAAAACCAATGATGGGGCAAGAACAATACCTGGTGTTGGTGGAAATCCGCAATTCATATTCACTGCTACAAATATACCAGGAGCATTTGCTATAGCTTTACCATGTGCTTTTACCGAAAATGCAAAAAATTCGGATGCAGAACCGCTACCCAAAATAATAAGTGGTAAATTAGGAATAGGATTACAAGGGACTAATGGTACATGTGGTATTATTGGTCCAATATCCGATCCCTGTATAATTATAGGCATTTTAATAAAATTCACTAAGACAGCCTTTTTTCCCTGGCTGGTATCAGTTCTCTTTACTGTACCCATTAAAGCTCCTGGTACATTACCCAATGGTGCGCCAACAGCATGAGGCACAAAAGGGAAAGGAAGTGGAGGTACTGTCGGTGTTAATTCTGCGTGTATATCTACCCCAACCATTAAATGCAGCACGTTTATAACAGCACAAGGCATAATAAAGTAATTTTAAATTGATATTTCACATTTTCTTATTTCTAATGGTATTAAGGTATAATTAATGGGGCAGCGATATGTAATAAATGCCTGGTTTTTGTCTGTAATTATACCAATTTGTTCTATATACATCTCATTCAACATTTCCTTTTCTCCCAAAGTTGTTTTCATTAATATTTTCTGAGTGGGCACTTTTAATAGCAATGGTTTATCAGACATACCTATTACTGTAATACTATCACCATCTTTTATTTCATCAATAATCATTGAAGGGAATGCTGTGTTAAAAAATTTCGGATCTAACTTTTCTATTTGTCCTTCTTTATCAAAAAATACATTATTCCGCATGTGAATTTCACAAAGCTGGGGCAAACAGGCAACTCCTGTAGGGTCTGGCTGGTCGGTATATTTTCTGATTAATCTGTCAGGATCTTCAACATTCGGTAATGCCTTGCCCACATAATCTTCCTTTGCATAGTGGTAGCCTTTTCCTTCAGGATTGTTTCCAAAAGGTATTTTTACGCCGTCCCAATCGGCTTGCCCTCCATACGCATTTGCCAAGGTAACCGGCATTACTGTAAATGGTTTGGGAGTGGTTATCTCCATCCCTAACATAGTTTTTTTCCAAAATCTATCTCCAAAAACAATAATTTTATTAATGGTTTTATTATTATGTTTTACTGCCACCTCCATTGAATTTACAGGAACAGCATTGGGGGCTTTTGCACTACCTAATATTAATACATCTACACCACCACGCCTGAAGACATCATCTGATTCTATTGAGCCATATTCACTTTGCCAAAGTTGGCGACTAAGTGTCCACTCCTGCTTGTTGCTTACAGCAGCGTTACCGTTTTCGGCAATATCATAGGTAATTCTAACTGCAACCGACATTGCAAATTTATCATCATCCAACCCCGTTTTAAACATAAGGGCAGGGTATGGAGTATGGTTTATTAATTCCATGATTTATTCCTCGCAGTTTAATAAAACAGATTCCCCGTCTAACTTTACATAGTCATTTGCTTTAATTTCAGCATTTCCTAAAGTGGCTGTTATTTTTTGAACCTGGGCTATCTGTTTATTAGTGCCACCTACTTCAGTAAGTAAGTCTTTTTTTACTTCCTGCACCAAATTGCCGGCTGTTTTTATATTAATCTGTTCGCTTGCATTTATATTTATTTTTTTAGAAAATAAATTAAGCTGTTCGCCTGCATTTATATTTAATTCTTTGGCATTGATATTTAATATCAATCCTTCATTGGTAATTTTTATAGATAACTGTAACTCCTGGTTAATATTCCATAATTGTAATTCATTATTGGCTTTATCAACCTTTAATGTATTGCCTAATGAAAACGTTACCAGTGAATTGCTTGCGTTATCAGTATCAAAAAAAACTGTTTCCTGTTGTTTTGTTTTTATCATCATTATCCATTTATATTAACAACCATTCCTTTTACTTCTGTTATGCCGCTTGCATTTACTTCTACTGCCGCCCCTGTTAATTTTGCTTTCGTATCACCAATAATTTCGGCATTGCTTGTTCCATGCACTTTTGCATTAGTTCCGTTCACATCTATATTTGTGCCTGCTATCCAAACCTGAGTGGAAGCAGCCGAACACATATTAACGTCTGCAGTACCCTGTATAAAAATGTGTTCTGCTTTCAGGTTAATGCCACTTGGTGTTATTGTCAATTCAGAACCTCCAACTTTTACTTTAAATTCTGTCGTGCATTCGATATTAATGTTGCCTGCACCATCAAATTTTATAGAATTACCTCCTGCGTCAATTAAAAAAATGCTTATATCAAACAAGTTAATTACACTTCCCGACTTGTGAATTATAGTTTTATTATTATTACCACCGCCGCCACCGCCGCCGCTTTTGCCATGAAATAAACTTCCCATAACAAAAGGCTTGTCGGGGTCGTTATAATGAAAACAAACCAATACCTGATCCCCTTCTTCCGGAATAACAACAAATCCCCTGTTTTTTGAACCACCTTTTCCACTACCGGCATCGGGTGTCATTACCCGTATCCAATCTGTCATTTCACTTCCCTTTTGCCAAAGCATCTGCACACGTACACGGCCCATATTATCGGGGTCTTTGTTATCCTTTACTATCGCAATCTGGGGTTCAGCAACCGGGGTTTCTACAGGAAATACCGGCAAAACCTCTACACTTGAAGGTATCGCTTCAAACGTGTTGTAATATTTTCCGTTTTCGTTAAGATGATGCTCAATACCGATTACAAGAAATTTTCCATAATCTTCCTTTACAAAAGACGAATCCTGCAGCTTTGAAACCTTTACATTTATTATGCAACCAAGTGATACAGCCGGATTAAAGCATGTACCCGTTAACACTTCCAGGCTTGCAGCAATGGCAGCTTTTTGTTTTTTTACAAAATTTTCAAGGTCAGATTTATTTTCAATCCGCTGCCTTACCGGCTGGTTAACCGGTTCAGAAAAAAGATTATCCGATTCTTTTAAAACATAGCTGGCATATTGGCCCATACCGCTAATATTAGAAGGGGCATCGTATTTTTCAACCTTATCTTCTTTTGAAATATAAGCATAGTTACTAAATTTCATATGTTGCGCCTGCAATTTCATCTGCATGCTGCTTATATCTTCGCCATAAGTAATATCAACCGTTTTGGAAGAAGAGGGCTTACCAAAATTCAGATCTTTGCCATCATAGTAAAAAAATTCGCTGTAATTGGACGATAAGCGGTTGAGAAAATGAAAGCTACTTTCATTATACTGACAGGTATAAGTTAACTGTTTACTGTATTGGTTTTTAATATTTACGTTACAGTTAACCTGGCTCAGTGGTTTTGTAACCTGTTGAACTATCTTTTTCAGATCACTCTTGTAAAAAGAAGCAAGATGTTGCCCGTTTTCAAGCAAGATGGTAGGACTGTAGCCAATCAGTACGAGGTCGGCATCAGATTTACCCGATTGCTCTACTCTTACTTCACAAATAATACCCCTGAATTCAAAAACATCTTCCAGGCTGAGATGTTGCTTTTTAAGGCGAATAAGTGCAGCCTTGCCTATTTGCTTCTGAGCATTTTCCAGGCTAAAAGAACCTGATGTTTCCAGCACATCATGGCTAATCCGAATGGTAAACTCGTGATGTGCATTAAATTTTTGCCTGAGCGTGATATTGGTAAAATGCTCAATCTTATTTCCATCAATTTCAATTTCTGCGGCTACTAGATATTCCATAATCTTATTTTAATGAACATGCATAGAAACACGGCGGCAAAAAGAATAATTAAAACATTACATAACCAATAAATGAATAATAATTATTCCTGCACTGGCATAAACAGGAGCTTTACCGGGCTTTAGAAAAGTAAATTATGTAATTTACTTATTAGGCCAATCGTTTTTATGTTCTGCTCCTCCAACCTTTAATGTTTGTGCAGAAACTGTAAAACTGATTAACATTGGCTGAGAACCTATTGTATCGAAATTTTCACTAAAACGCACTATATAACCTTTTTCAAAAGAAAGCTCCTTAAGTTTGGCATCTTCATCACTCTTTTTAAAAGTAATTGTACCGTCAAGTGGCTTGTGTTGGTTATTAACCATTGATTCTATAATTGATGTATCATCTGTAGATTCAACTACCAGGTCAATGGTTCCGCCATAAACTACAGATGCCGGTCTCCCTTTTCCATCTACTTCTCTGTGAAGAGAATAGCTGCAGGAGATAACATCAAATTCTTTGCTTCCGATTTTTGCTGTTGCTTTAAATGACATAAAAAATGTTTTAGTTGTTAATAATGAGAATACAATATAATGAATTTGTTTTATTTTTCACAGTAAACTTTGGGCTTTAAAAACCTGATTTTAAGCAAAAACTGAACCAACTTTCTATTTTTGCAAATTGAAACCTGGTTCAATTTCAGCATGTTAACGTGAATATTAAAAAAGCTTCAGGGTACGCATTTTTACCTGATTTTTCATTTTCTCAAACTAAAGTCTTTTTAATACAGGGAGAATATATTTATCTCCCCAGGCTATTGTATCTGCCTGTTCAACGACTCCTGCTTTTATGATCCACAAAGCATTATATACTTTGCAGTGTAAAGAATCTATAACTTTGCAGTGTAAAGATCTTAATAATTTAATTACGCTTAATCTATCAATTATGAAAAAAATAATTATCGCAATAGACTATAATCCTTCTGCTGAAAAAGTAGCAGAAGCTGGTTATGAGATAGCCAAAGCACTACAGGCCGAACTTACTTTGGTGCATGTAATAACCGAACCTGCGTATTATGCCATGGATTACTCCCCTATCATGGGCTATTCAGGAGGCTACACAGAAGGTACAATATCGATTTATAAAGACATAAAAAAACAAGCCAGGGATTTTTTAGCTGCTTCTGCCAGGCACTTAGGCGATGCTGATATCAAAACCAAAGTTTTGGCAGGCGATGATGTAGAGAGCTCTATATTAAAATACTGTAAAAGCCGTAAAACAGATATGATCATAATAGGATCTCACAGTCATAAAGGGCTTAAAAGAATTTTTGGAACCGATGTGGCAGCACATTTGTTACGGCATTCGAATAAAATACTGCTTATTATTCCAACAGGTGACTAAAATTTAAATCACTAAAAAAATATTATAAAAAAGATGCTGATCGCAACTGATTATAACCCTTCGCACAAAAAAATGCAGTAACCGGTTTTAAATATAACAGTGCTATGAATGCAGCAAATTCTCTCTAATGAGTTAAATTGAAAATGACTATTATATTTAGTGTTCAAAAATCATTTTTACTTATCAAAAAGCCGCTGATAAATTAATTGTGAAAGCTTTTTAAATACATGGATTATCTTAAGAGTATTACTGTTCCTTGCATATCCTGCCAAAAAGAACTGGTAGTTATTTTGTAACGTATTAACCATGCATATGTTCCGGCCTGTTGTGTTTTTCCATTTAGCTTTCCATCCCAGCCTTTATTTTTATCATTGGTTTTGAAAACAAGTTGCCCGTAACGGTTGAAAATCTGCATTTGAAATTCAACTATATTATCGCCATAACCAACTTTAAAAATATCGTTCTTACTATTTCCATCTGGTGTAAAAGCGTTTGGTAAATACAACTCACAAATACCCTTGGTTATATTTATCTCATCAGATGTAAAGCCACAGGCGTTACTTAGCTTAAGTCGATATAATCCATTTTGATTTGCTATATAAGTCGAATTTACCGACCCATCCTGCCATAAGTAATTTAAACTTTGTAATTGAACCGCATTGCTGAATGTTGGTTTTAAAATTAAGCTGTTTCCCTGGCATAATAATTTATCCTCCCCCAGCGTAAATTGTGGTGTTAATAAATAATCCACAGTAATAGAATCTTTCTTAATGCATCCTGCTATATCAACTTTTACATTGTAATTTCCTTTTTGTTTTACAGAGAATGTGGATTGTGTACTTCCATCCTGCCATAGATACGTAGCATTGGTATTTGTTGCGTTTAGCAATAAAGTCTGTCCATTACATAAAGTAGTGTCATTGCCAAGATGTACAATTGGGAAATTAGTACTTGCAGCTACCAATGCAGGTTTTGTATCTATGCATCTATTGGCATCCTTTACTGTGATCGTATAATTTCCAGGTGCTACGCCCGTAAATAAAGGGTTACTCTGAAATAATGTACCATCAATACTGTATTGAAACGGTGCTGTTCCATTAGTAATTACTGCGTTTATTGTTCCGGATTGATTATCACATCCGGAAGGCATAGTATTAACCGAAAAAAAATGTGGTCCTGCAATGTTACTAATCACAACATTTGCTGTACCAATACCTCCTGTTGCATCTTTTGTATATACTATGTAATTACCTGCAGCCAAGTTCGTAAATGTATTGTTTGCTGAATAAGTAATACCGTCTAACGAAAATTGATAAGGCGCTGTACCATTGGAAGCCTGGGCAACAATTTTACCATTATTATTACCGCAAGTACTATTGGTTGTATTAGCAATTACTTTTGCGCAATTGTTTGCCACATTTACAAGCTTTCTGACTATAAGGTTATAAAAGTCTTTTACCGTTACAGTGTACAGGCCTGGCACCAAACCTGTAAATTGATTACTTGTCTGAAAAGTAACACCATCTATTGAATATAAGTAAGGTGATGCACCACTGTTGGCAGTTACTGTAATTGCACCATTTATACCACATTGAGCCTGTTGTGTTATACTGCTAATCAAAAAAGGAACATCGCAATCGTCCATAAAAGAAAGGGAAAACAAAAAAATCAATCCTGTTGCATCTTTAATCCAGATTGTTATTATTCCGTCAGGTAAATTAGTAAGGGTGTTACTGGTTTGGTAATTTATTCCATCTCTTGAATATGTATAAGGGAGTGTCCCACCAGTAGGGCCATTTATTTGCACAGTACTAACAGTAAAAGGATCGCAGGAGTAGCCCGCACTAAAACTGGGGGACGTTATTACGCAGTTGCCCTGTAGCCTTTGAGAATTGTTAATAAAAGTATTAGGTGTTACTGATGTACAGCCGTTAGCATCTTTTACCGCATACTCATAATTACCGGCTGTAAGATTGGAAAAAGTATTACTGGATTGGTAATTAATATTATCGAGGCTGTAGGTATAAGGTGCAAGCCCACCAGAACCGGCTATAACCAATACGCCATCATGCGTATTGCAGCCGCTTGGCCTGGCACCGCTGACAATCGAAGGTATGGGTAAAGCAAATGTATTGGTAAGTGTAACTGTTTGGCTGGCTGTAGCAAGCAAGGCATCAGTTGCCGTTACAGTATAAGTACCCGCCGGCAGATTAAAAAAAACGCCACTGGGCTGAGGGGCAAAAGGACCGGAAATTGTGTAATCATATGGAGCAACACCGCCACTGGCCTGCGCAATAATTTTACCATTCGCTTTTTGGCAGGTGGTATTTATGGGGGTAATTGAAAGAGTGATTGTTATTGGATGATTGATAACATTAGTAGTCTTATCAGCTCCAAAAAGCTGAGTACAAAAGAAACAACTAAAAAATACATAAGCAAATGTCATCTTAATAAATAGAGTTAAATATTCAGTCTTTAAGGAAACCAGAAACTTTAAAAATTTTACAGATATTTAAGCTTTACCTGCAATTTTGTGAAGCATATTTATTGTATCGGAACTGTCGCAGCTTTCTTTCAATTTTTGTTTAAGATTAACCGAAAATTCTTCAGAAACCACTTTCTTGATAGTTAAAAACAAGTCCTGCAAAAGGGAATCTATAAGATACCAGTCAGCATAAACCATAATATCATGTTCCTTTTTTGAACCATCTCTAGCCCAACTATCAATATCTCTATTGTACTTTAAAAATATTTTTATCTTCTGAGTTTTAATCATCTTTTATTTTACAATATTATATTTGATGTTTTTTTTACAATAAAAGATATTCTACATTTCAACTTTGTATTAAACATTACATTTTATTAAGGCTTGCTTTTGCATTATATGATACTAAATATTCGGGGTGCAATGTATATTCTTTAATAAACTCCTCGGTCTTTTCTTTCTTAAATTTCGCTAAGTAATAAAATGCAGTTGACAAATTATATACATGATAGGCATCCTCTTTATTATCCATTTTTCGCACTGAATTTATCGCGATATCAATCATTTCAACATCTTGATTAATTTCAAATATAGAAGTAGCTATTCTTAATTTTACATTGAAATCATTACAATTCTCTAATAATCTCTTTAATATTGGCAACGCAGCATTAGATTTTAAATACGCTAATGTTTCTACAATTAAAGTATCGGGAAATTTATTTCCGATTTCTGCGACTAGTCTATTTATAAGCTCCTTTTCCAACAATTGTATCTCATTCCCGGTTAATTTCTCTATTATAGGAATATTATTAAATCCATTCCTATGTTCATAGTCGCTTGGTGGGATAATTTTATTAATTAACATTTTCATATTTATTTAAAACTTATTGATAAAGTAAATTAACAGCTTTTAATTGTAATATTGGAAGCTCTGTTGTTAACCAGATAGATCCTATTTTAGAATTATTCAAAAAAACAGGGACAGAACTCCCATCAGGAACACCTTTTGCCCAAACAGCCGATAATCTCCGCCACATAGATTGCGACCCCCCTGCTCCTTCCCAAGGAATATTTTTACTAGTAATTAGATTTTGTAAATTTTTCCCTGCTCTTGTTTGCCCTAATGTCTGATAACCATTTTCTATTGCTATTTCTTGTGTTCCTGGCCCTGAGTGAAATGCTCTGCCTTTTCCAGCTAAAATTGCCTCATCCGAAGCAACCATACTTTTTGTTGCATACGCCATTGTAACAATAGCTACCGCTTTCTCATAGGTATGGGGGTCACGAGCGGCGTCAAACAAATCTATCCCTTTTTGGTAGTCAGGAGTTGTAAAGCAATACTTAGCAGTATTCCATAGCCCGATACTTGCATCTAAAGTTTGTTGTCCTGGTGAAGTTGTAGCTGTGTACTTAACACTATTAATTATATTACTACCAACATTTCCTATAAAGGTTGTTGCCTTCCAAAAGGCATTATCACCTGGGTCATATTCAAAAATTTTAGCGTTACCATTGGCATCAAAACTTGATTTATTGCCACCTAAGTAATTTTCTACCCAACTGCCTTCAAGGCTAGGTAAACTCTGAACTACCACTTCTTGTGACAAACTAACAATAGTTTGAGGCAACCCTCCAAATTTTAAGCTTGCAGCAAATTCTACTTCACTAAATGAGGCATCATCGGAACCTATATTTGTCAATGTCGCTCCTTGTTCAAGCATTGTTGCACTATGATTCCCTCTATCCTGAATGACTGTTCTAACACCATTAACTAAACCCGCAAACCAATCATAACCACCTGATGGATCAACTGAGTTCACTGGATTATTCCCCATCCCATTATACATCCCTGGCTCAACATCATACGGATCCACCTGTATCCATCTCCCTATCTGTGGGTCGAAACTGCGCAAGACAAATTCATTATAACCAGTCTCCTCATCATGTTCGCTGTAATCGCCCTGGTAGCCCGCTTTGGTTTTAGGCTTTAAAGCGGCTTTAGCACTAATACCCTGTATCTTCAATCCATATGGGTAATAGGCATTATCTTCTAACATAGCCCCACGATTATGTATTATTTGCAGGTCATCAAAATATACTGGTATGTTCTGACTTTGGTTGCTTAAATAAATATATACGTAGCCGTTTTTGACAGCTTTTGTATTAAATGGCAATGTTTTTTGAATACTATTACTACCGGTGGGTATATCTTGAACCCTTATTGCTCCACTTGATTGAACATCATCAACATACCTGAATTGTTCATCAAAGAAAATATAGTTTAGAAAAGCCTTTGGTGTCTGGCTATTTCCGGATTGTTGATTGTTCTGATTTAAAAAACTATTTACCGGGCCATTTATTGAAGACAGATACGGTTGTGCAATATTATCTTTTACACCCGATGTGGTATTAGACGAGCCTCCCAATGCCAGTAAAAGGCTATTGACAATGTTACTTAATAAATTACCATTTTGGCTTGTGCCGCCCGCCACATAATAATAACTAAACTTACCTTGTATTTCATCGCCTGCCATTACTTTTAAAATGGCATTGGGGCCAATAGATGTATTGCCAATATTCAGTAATTTGGATACTTTAATTGAGCTGTTATTGCTCCACCCTCCTGGTTTGTCTTGTCGGGTATTGGCCAACTCGTTATTATTAGGCGTATTGCTAAAAGTTGCTTCTTCTTCATCCTTGCGTACCTGGGGTGTCAATTCCATACTGCAAAGCATCTGCTGTTGTTGGTATTCCTCTGTTAATACCATACGGTTATTACTTAAATTATCTTTAATAAAATAATCCCATACACCCCATTTATTGGGGTTACCAGTACCTCCCGTATTTGCTATTTCTACATTGCCTCTTGTTTCTAAATAATTAACCTGCAAGCTCGGTCCACTCCAGGCTGCTACTGGCTGCATTATCCTTAGCTTTCCCTCCTCATTCAATATATATTGTAATTCAGTTGGTTGGCCGGTAGCTGCTTCATATACAAATCCACCCACATAATAAGTAGTCTTGGGTGGTGGGGCTCCGGTTGTTAGTGGCGTAACTTTTTTTGCAAGTTTATTGCCTGCGGCGTCATAAGTATATTCAGTTCTACTCTTACCATTAATTGTAATTTGTTGAGGAAGATCCAGGAAATTACTGATGATCCCATCAACGCCTCCGGTGCCTGCAATTATATTTTTATTTTTATCATTTTTAAGATTCCCATTTTTATCATATTCATAATCCTGCAGACCGGATGGAGTGAAATTCATAAAATCTCCCTGCTTGCCATTTTGTACATTACTTCCGCCAAACGCAACATCAATAATTGTTTTTAGTTTATTGCTCTTATCGTAGTAATCATAACTAAGATCATCAATTAACACGCCCCCAGCGGTACCGGGTATAATACCTGTTTGCTTCATAGTTCCAATATTACCATTTGCATCTTTGTAAGTTACATAAGCCGAGAGATCAACTTTATTGATGCTCCATGTATTATCGGGGTCAGATGGTTTTTCTTTCTGCAAAAAATTAGCTGCCGTAAACCGGTTAATATTATCGTATTCGTAATTATATTTACGGGGCGTATTATCTCCCTGGCTTCGCCAGATCACACCGGTAATATTTCCATTCAATTGTGCGGCTATAAATTTACCATCGCTATTTTCGTACCCTACATACATTCCAAACCGGCGATAACCAAATTGTGCGCTACCAGCACCCGTTCCTAAAGCATAGTCCTTGTTTATGCCTGTAAGATTACCCTGAATATTATAGTTATAATCAAGAATTTCCATTGATTTACCGGGATTATTCACCTGGTCCGGATCTGCTCCGATCGCTTTAGATTTTGCTCTTCCAAATTCATCTACAGTAACTATGCTTAGCTTCTTGTATAAATTTGCATTTTGAATGTCAGCATTTGTCTTGGTGTATAATTTAAATAAATTCTTTGCTCTTCCTAACAAGTCATAATCACTTCTTGTTGCGATAAAGAGGTCATTAAACACGTTTCCAGGGGCATTGTGTTTAGCTTTTGTACACAGTACTTTACCCGCAAAATCATATTGTACTGAAGCAACATCAATTCCTCCTAATATATTTTCCGCATGGCTTTGTATTATCCTGCCCCGCTCATCTATGTAAGAAATTGAACTGAGAAACTTATCATTACTTATTTGTCCATCATCATAATTTTCATCAAGCACCCTTATCTTAGTACCGGTAACCATCCCTTTTGTCCTTAGTGATTTCACAGGTTGATCAACATACTGGTTACCTGCTGCAGGAGGAAAATCATTATTTGAAAATGGGATAAATACTATGCCTGAAGTGTTATACTCATCATAGTAAATAACTGAATTAGTAAAAAAACTTGAGAAAGGATTTCCGGAAAAATTACCAACAACAGGATTATATGCCGTTATCTTTTCCGTGCTTCCCGTATAAACATCTATTTGCCTGTTTTGGGCGCTGGCATTAAAGGATTCAACGATGTTCTGCATTACGTTAATACTTCTTTGAACAGGATCATTTATCAATCCCGTTACAACCGACCTGTCGTTTTCATCATACAAAGAAAACGACCATTGGTTTTGTTTAGATGGGATCAGATAGCGGCTGCGTTGGTTTGCATCCTGCGAAAATACCAGCCTATCCCTGTTATCATATACTAACCAAACCTCTCCTCCATCGGGCGAATGTTTTACACTCACCCTTCCCCGCTTATCATATTCCTGATAAAAACAAAGACCATTTTTAGTATTATCATCAATTATCCATGTATTCGGATCAGGATTCGTAGACATTATTTGTACAACTGCTTTTGGCGTAATTGTGTAACGCAACCAGCCAAAATCATC
This sequence comes from Chitinophagales bacterium, assembly GCA_038226715.1. Lineage (GTDB taxonomy): Bacteria > Bacteroidota > Bacteroidia > Chitinophagales > Chitinophagaceae > Ferruginibacter. The sequence continues at coordinate 40,162 of JBBRQF010000006.1, read as the reverse complement.
ATACACATAATAAGTGCATAACCAGCCTGCGTAACCATTTAAATCAAGGCCGCCACCCACTTCTTTTTCCTGTACTTTTTTAAGAACTGTATTTCCTGAAAAATCTTTGTACTCAATAATGAGCTTATCTTTTTCGTCTTTTGTTATGCTCTTTATTAGTTTGTTATCCGAATAAGGGCCTGCATCAATTGGTTTATCTCCGCTATTAAACCCTATGTTCCAGATGCGGACATTTTCTACAGCTTTATAAATTTCATACTCACTAGATATACCATTATATACAGCAGCATTATTCCAATAGTAACCTGGTAGCTTCTGATTGATAACCCGGTTTAATGGAGAGCCATCATACGTTGTTTGTGAATAGGTGTAAGGACTTCCCGCAGGTTCACCATATTTTGCATTGGTAAAACTCTGCTGTTCTGTAGCTGCATTGGTTTTATAAAAACCTAAATTAGTTGTGGTAGCATAAGGCAAAAATCCTTTATCGGCCCTGCCCAAACCATCATATTGAATATGGTTTACTATATCCTGGTAGTTATTTATATTATCCGGGTCAAGGTTTGTTGAAGTTTGTTTAAGGCTGCCCTGTTTTACTACCGTTTGTATTATCCTTCCAAATCCATCCAAATAATTAGTGGTTTGTAATTTATCGCCGGTTGGCAAAGCATCAGCCTGCTCCCATGATTGTACTGCCGGTTTCACTATATCATTTACCCTTACATAATTCAGGTTTTCTACATTAGACGATGTATAGGGCAGCATTGTAAATGTTATAATAGCTGTGTATGCATCTTCATACACACAATGTACTTTTCGTCTTACCTGGCAGGTAGCAATTACACCTGCATTTGCAGGATAATTAATACCTGTTCCAAACGTTACCCAAGGGCCGTTATTTACAGCGCGTTCCCAGGTGTACAAATAATCGAGGCTATTGCATACGCCACCCGAAGCAGGTGTTTGTGTAACATTTGGAATAGTATTAAAAGCATAAGTGCCACCGCCACTAATTGTACCCGGTAGCAATGGCTGTACTATGACATGAATAACATTGCTGTATAAAGTTTGAATTCCACAATCTACCCTGCGACGTATATAACAACTGCCCGGTATTTGTACACCTGTAGGATAATTAGGGTTATTTGTTCCCACTACACCAAAACTTGTATAATTTATTCCATCTACAGATAGTTCCCAGGTATATTGATAATTATACCCATCGCACAAACCGCCTGTTGCAGGTGATTGTGCGATCACGGGCACTCCGTTATTAATAATATTATTCCAGCTTATAGTACCTGGATTAAGAAAATCAAAAGTACTGATAACTGCTATGGTAGAAATTTTTGTAATGCCAATTCCCAACACATCCGAATAAGTAGTTCTTCTTCGATAGGCTTTTATACAATCGTTGTTGTAAACAGGAGGTTGATATGTAGCTGACATTGCACCCGTTATCTTAGTCCAGTTTGTCGGTACTTGTGGAAAAACACCTATTGGTACATCGCCTACCTCCCATTGATAGGTATAAGTTGAAGCACAATAAGGGCTGCAATAAACAACATCTAATTGATTGGGGAATTGCCCGTAATTATTATTTTGTTTTTCCGGATAAGCAGTGCTGCAGTAAGTTGTGCTGCTTAGGTAAGATAGCACAGTAGTGTTAAAAGTAAAAGAGTAAGGGGTTGTGGTTTCGGTTAATGTAATACTGCCGCTTGCGGCCTGGCAATTCCACTTTACCCTTATAAACTGATACGGCGGGAGTTGGGAAGTTGGTATCAGGGTGCCGTTTACAACAGTTACTTTAAAATTGGCACCTGTAGGCGGATGGTTAAAGTAATTAACGGTGTAGTCAACTGTAAATCCCTCGGTAACATCTGTAGGCCCTGTAATCGTAAATGAAAATGATTGCGAAAAGCCAATATAACTGCTGGCTAAAATAATAGCTGACAGAATAATTTTTTTTATCATGGCAAAATTATTTTAGCTGTTAATTTTTAAAATGATATTCGTATGTTTTAATGATATTGTGTCGTTCATCCAGCACCTTACTCATTCGGCCAAGGCCATCATATTCATAATAGGTTATCCGGTTATTGATATCACATTCAGAAGTTTTACCGTAATCCGGGTTATAGGTTGTACTGAGCATGCTGGCATTTTTCGGATATAAGCGGATCTCATCAATTTTCCCCGATCCATCTATCCGGGGTGAATAATAACCTGCCGGAATATGATATTCATAATATGTCCAGCCATTGATTGTAGGCCCCGAAATTTTTGGATTTAGACCAGGATAATTGAGCGTATATTTATTGGGTTCGCTCCAAAAACTCAGAATATAATCTTTGGTCATGGGTATGGAAGTGAAAAAACTGTTGCTACCCGTTCCCCGCCGATTACCTGTAGGTGCTCCTAAATCATCTTCTGCAATAGCTCCAATACCCCCATTTCCCCAATTCCATGAGTAAGGGTTATTATATGCATCATTACTTTCAAAAGAAGTAAATGCAATTTCATTAACAGACGCATTATTCACTGAGACTACAGGTACCATATTGCCGTATCCAAATAAAGTGCAACCAATTCTATTGCCTTTAACATCTTTGGCTGACACCTGGTTTCCAAATGCATCATAGTAAAGTTCAGTTTGCTGCTTAATTAAATTAGCGTCTCTTATTAATTGATTGGGATTAAAAACGCCGATTGCACTTTGAGGTACAGGCCTGTCTGTTTCCAATCCATATGTTTTTACAGGTTTATAATCGCCGTTAGGTGCTGTTCCAAATTCTGTTACTGAAGTTGAGAGCATTTCCGGAGTTCCACCAGGTTTTGTTTGCCATGTTTCTGTAGAAACAGGAATATTAAGAATATTATCATTCTTCATTTGATTTAATATTGTATTAGAAGGATTATTTAAATTATAATTTTCTATGTAGAAATTTTTAGTTTCAATTGTTGCATTCTTACTGTTAGTAGAAACCTGTGATGATAATTGGAAATTAACCGGGTTATAATAATAATTTACTGTAGAAGTAAGGGGAGTATTTGCATGATCATATAATTTTTCTGTTGTCCTTTTTAATTCCGAATGCCCCTTAACAATATTATAAAAATCAACTTTTTGCCTAATGCCATAAGTATTTGATGTATTAATGTCTGTAAATTCATTGAAGGTTGAAGACGAATTCCATTGATCAGCACGCAAGGATTGTTGCCAAAATGTTTCACAATTACAGGAGCGTGTTTTTAAATCCTGTACATCTTGCTTTTTTAATTCATATTCATTCTCTGTAGATTTAATAATCCTATCAGCATTATCGTATAATTTCACAGATTTGGATAAGCCATACATCCATGAATAACTTCTTGCCTTTTGATCAAAGCTTGATGATACATTTGGCAGGATAAGCGGAAAATCAAGCGGAGATGTAAATTCAAAAACAGTTTTCCCAGATAATAATCCACCAGTTGTGTATTGCTTTTTTGTAACTGTTTTATATAACCTTGGCAATAAATTTGTATTTACATTATTATTATAGAATGTAATGTCACCAAATAATTTTGCGGGAGTTTCACATGATATTACAATACCTAAAACATATTGAAGTACCAGATTTATTGCTGTATTAATTACAATGCTGGTTGCAGCAGCCTGAGATATTCCCAATTTAGGGAGGGAAGCAAGTTTATTAATAGTGTTAATTGTATTGTATCCTTTATGAACCAGGCTTAGAAATTTTTTAAAATCATCTGTGGCCTGGTTAGTAGTAAAAACTTTTCCAGGATATTTATACCTGTATTTACAAACAGTTCCGGTAAAATATTTGCCATCAGCATACCAAAAAGATGCATGATTTGCCTGGAATGTTAACATTTCTTCACCCCAAAGCGTAGAGAATCCCTGTTCATCATTATAACTATATTCAGTATGCAGATCGTTAGCAGGATTATTATCAGATTTTTCAATAGTTTTTGAAATATGTACTCCTCCAACTGCAATACCACTTGCATTTGTATCCCAGGAGAATAAATAAGTACCTCCATTAAAATAGTTTTGCTCAAATTGGTATTCAATTTTACCTCCAAAAGGGTTGACTATTGTCTTTATCAATCCGTTTTTTGCATACCCAGCTTTGGAGTTATAGGAAATATCAATCCCCCCAGGGTAGCCATGTCCCTGATTGTATAGGCATACTTTTGCCCAGGAAATTTCATCATTTTCATTTAAGAAGTTAGTAGTAGTAACACCAGCGTAATTACCGTTATAGAAGCCCCATGGATCTTTTGCATGAAAAAAATAAGGTGGTACAAAATCTTCAATAGCATTAGATCCTGTATAATATTCAAACTTCCATGGATTCTCAGAAAACTCACTATTTGTTCCTGTTTTTTTAATTTCCTTAAGACAAAGCCTTGCCCACTTTTCTTCTTCTGTATTAACAGGATCTCTTATTTCATTTTTGATAAAATAGCTATGGTTAAGTTCATATCTTGTTAATATACTTTGTTGTGCATTTAAATATTCTATTTTATCAAGCATTTTTGTTCCGCCAAGGTCTTTCCGGTCAGTCAAATAATTAAAGCTGAGTTGCGTATAATCGGGGAAACTTATTAAACTGATCTCCTTTTTTTTAAGTTCCTTCTTTATTATCGCACCCTTGGTATTGCATACCCCTACTGTATATGTTTGATTCGTTGGAGTTGTAACCTGAAAGGAAACACATGATACTGGTACATCTGGATAATTAAGCCTTAATTGAGTTTGTAACTGCCCTTTATATTCATATACATTTGTTGTTGTGTTATAAAAAAAGGATATCTCTCTATTTGTTTTTGTATCTATTATTTTTGATACATACCAGCCAGTGGTGATATATGGATTTTCGCTTAAAGGAATTTCATAAGATTTTGAAAAAAACGAAGCCGGAGTCCAACTTCCATCGGGGTTAAGTTCGCTGATTCTAAATACTTTATTTGTCTCCTGTTCTGAAAAAATATATTTTATTCCATTTTCATCAGTTATATGAAATGCTACTATAGAAGTCCGGATATTTTTAGAAACAGTTTGATCGGCAATAAATATTTCAATTTTATTCCGGCTGTCATTTAATTGAACTGCATTAAAATTTTTATCAATAACAAAAGAGCCCGATGTTTCATTTAACATAAAATAAAATTCATCTAATTCTCTGTCGCTTTCAGTAACATTATCATTACCTGACCATACACCCTGATCTTCAAATATTGGATACTTAGACAAGGCGGTGGGGCAGCCTAGATCAATTGATTTATTGTTATATAGATATCCGGGAGGATATTTTGTTAAATCAAAAACATTCCCTGGTCTTTCTATTTGATCATCAGGCAAACCTTTAATATTTCTTGTAACTACAGGAATACCGGTTATAGCCCATTTTGTGCCAATGCTATTTGATACGTTATCCACTTCAAGTCCATTTCCAGAATTGTATAAAAATGCTGCTTTAAAAGATAATTTACTTAAATTATCTGCGTAACTATGAATAGGTATAGCGAAATTCATAGTTCCTGATGGCATATTTACCTGGGCCTTTGTACTTAAAAATAAAATTCCTGATATTAGGGTTAAGATTATCTTTTGCATAGTATTCAATTTGATAAATTTTATTTTAAATTAAATCCTGTTCTAAAAACAAATGGTTGTGTAACCGGTATATGTGTGTTACTCAAAAAATCGTACATAACCGATATTTTTGTACTCTTGCCGCCTTTTAGTTTTAATTTTTTACTGAGCCCTATAAGACCCGTTGATTGCCAGGAAGCATATTGATTTAGCTGGCTGATATATTTAAACTGGCTGTTATAATTCTGCTCATAACCGCCACTCAGAAAAAAATTGCCTTTTATTTTCCAGTCAATATAACCTCGTAATCCAATCCCCTGACTGGTTAGCTGTATATTATCCCACCCGGTTCCCAGGCCCATCTTGTATGAAACGCCTATACCGGCTGAGCTTTTATCATTTATTTTATAGCCGAGTGATACAGCAATATCGCTGGTAGTAGGCATAAACTGGTTTGATTTACCAAACTGTACATTGGCACCATACTCGAGCCTTTTTAAAAAACTTTTCGTTTTTTGGCTGTTGGGTTTAAAGGAAGGTATGTCTGTATCAGCAGAGCCATATTTGGCTATCTTATCTTTTAGTAAACTTAATGCTGCCTGCCCTGTCTGAATTTGTTGCTTTACCAGCGTAATTGCATTGGGCCCTCCCGGGGCAATAGATTCCTGCATTAAATTAGTAACATTTGCTCTTGTTTGAATGCCTGCTAAAGAAGGAAGATCAGCATTATTACCAGCACTGCTGCCCGGTAGTTTAAACAACCCGGCCAACAGGGAATTTTCACTTACAAATTTCTTGAAAATGGGCGTGGAGTATAATAATGCCATTGCCTTACACTCTAATTTTTTTCTGTCGCTCAGTATTTCTTTATACTCCTTAATATACTCCCCATAATAATAAGTGACTTTTTCTATTTTCCGAAGTTCTTTAACCATCCCATATTTTTCTAATTGCTGACGCAGGTAATCTTTTCGTTCACGTAGGTATTTTTTTATTTCTTCGGACTTCTGCAATTTTCCATCCAATACATTTATCTTACTGGTTGCCTCTTTAAGTTTATCTGTAACTACTTTAGACTTCCCCACAAGGGTTTCACCTTTTTCCTGCAAAAACTTAAAGGATGTTTTTAAGGTATCTATATATGCATTATACGCTCCTTTAAATTTAGTGATGGCTTTGTCAGGCATATTCACAAACTCATCCTGTAGTTGCTCAATCCTTTGGGCGCTGTACGTTAAAACATCATTGGATTGTGTTGAATCTTTTCGTCCAAGTATTTTTAAAAGCCTGGCTTCTTCGTTTTCAAACTTTTTCAAAAGCCTCAAAGTTTGTTTAGATAGTTTCTTATCTACTTCATCGACTTTGTCTGAGACCTTTGAAATATATTTTTCAGGAAAATCTGTAACTCTTTGAATGATGCTATCCCGCTGCGCTATCGTTTGTAGAGACACTAATAATAATAGTATCAGTTTAAAAAAACGGGTTAAACCGGTAATTTGTCTGGCTTTTGAAAATTTTTTAAGGCTCATATTAAGCTGATAAAACTTTATGTTTATAATCTATCCCTACCTATAAAATAACACGAAGTGGCATGGGTGATTGTTTCAATAATAAATTCTTTAGGTTTTATCAGAAACAATAGTAAGAAGGTTTTGAATTATTAGAAAAGGAAAAAAAACATAAAAAAAGAGAAGATTCCCTTGTTCAATTGAAAATTTGTTTTTAATATTTTATCCTGCTACTTATAGCAGGTTTGGTTGCGGTAGGTTCCTTATATAAGCTATGCCAATTTTAAGCAAATTTTATGCAGCTCTTGTCTCTATTAACATTGGTGTGTATATTTGAGTAAGACGAGAGTTTTTTCACAAACTTACGTTGGCGGTCATTGTGAGGCCCTTCAATGTCCTAAGGGATGATAACTAAATTAACATTAATAGTAACGACAATTTCGACCTTACAAAAAATGATAGAAAATAAAAAATAAAAACCAACAACCAGGCGACAGACAATGAAACTTAATCATATCAATCTAGTGGTTTTAGATGTTGCAGAAGCTATAAACTTATTTGAAACATATTTCAACTTTAAATGCACAGACATTAAAGGCGACAATGTTGTGGCAATTTTAAAAGGCTCAAATGATTTTACGCTTGTTATTATGACAAACAAGAATGGACAAGCAATATACCCGGAGGCATTTCATATCGGTTTTATGTTGGACAGTGAAGAAGAAGTGATAAAAACTTATGACATTTTGAAAAATGGGGGCATTACGGTTGCACAGGAACCGAAAAAAATAAGAGATAGTTTTGGTTTTTACTTCACCTTTGACAACATGATGATAGAAGTGGGGCACTATTACCAAAAGTAAAATCTAACTTGAGTTCACGGAAGGGTAAAAAACAAATCCCTAAACAGGTATTGCCAAAAGAAGGGCTGGCGTGCATAATTCATCAGTAGAAATTCTAATGATCTTTTGTGCTAATTTTTTGGACGATTTTAAAATAACATCAGATCGTCAAGCCGTAACGTTAAGCGGTCATTCTAATACAACATTCCGTTTATTTAAAGTGTGACAATAAAATAAGGCGACAAACGCAATAACGATTTTAAAACACATTGAAAACTTTCAGACATATTTATCCTGACCTTGACCTGATCGAGAAATTAGTTTTTAAACCTTGCGAACTTGACTTTTCAAATTTTGAAACTGAATTAGAGAGCCAGGATTATGCTGCCTGCAATTTTCAGCTTAACAGCCAAAATGTGAAATTTAGGTCAGCGAAAATTACACCCACAAAAACTGGGCAGTTCGTAACCCTTTGGAAACGGAACAAAAAAGGAATAACGCAACCTTTTGACATTTTGGACGACATTGACTTTTATATAATTGCGGCAAGAAAACAAAATGAATTTGGGGTTTTTATTTTTCCGAAATCTGTTTTGTACGACAAAAAAATCCTATCGGACAAAACAAGAGACGGGAAGCGTGGAATTAGAGTTTATCCAAGTTGGGACCCGACAATAAATAAGCAAGCGAAAAAAACGCAGCAGTGGCAGACAAAATTTTTTATAGAAATTTTGCAAGACAAATTAATAGACTTAAGAAAAACGAAACTTTTATTTAACATTGACAGTTAGACGAACGAGAAGGAGGAGAAGAACCTGTAACGGCTTGGCAATATGGCGTAGCTACGAATACATTCTCATTTTTTTTCACTATTCGGGTTTAGTTTCAGCCTACGAATAACACAGGGCGATAGGATATATAATGAATTTTTATTTATAAATTTACCTTCGGTTACGGGCTAACAATTTTTAAATACCGTCACATCGCTGTTAACGTATTGGCTAAAAATATATAGCGGCTATGAAATCTAATAATTTTAATAAAAAAGTATTCTTTACCTGGCTTTTTCTCTTTTTGCTTCTTGCTGCCATTACGTCGATGGCCATGGCAGCACTGGAAAAAGGAACCGGAGGAGAAGGATTTATCACTAATCTACTTGCAAGCCTGTATTTTATTTTCCGCTTTCCTGCACATCAGCTTTTCTGGCATTTCTTTAGTAGTAATGGCGCATTCATTTTTTATAGCGGTTTATTCCTAAACTGTATATTCTATGCTTTATTGATAGAAAGAATTTCGTCATTGATCAAAAAAAGAAAAAATTAATCAATTCAATGTAAACGCCTGCAGCCAACATTATGTAGCAAGACTGCTACAGCATAAAATAAAAATATCCATCACTCAAAATGGAAGCCCTTACAAAGATGCTGTAGCAGAAAGAACTCGGCTATTTACCGGCACAGAACCTGGAAACTGATCTTTTAAAAAGTTGATGAGGATTTGAAGCTGATAAGATTTTATGATTAAATCAAAGTCCCCCCGGTATATCGGGAGGACTTTGATCTTAAATGCTTATTTACGCTTTACTATTCTCTGCGTATCACTTCTTAATAAAACATCCTTACCGCACGATCACAAACGGGAAGTATGCCCGCTCGGATGCATTGTAGATCTGCAGAAAATACGTGCCGCCTGGTAAGATCCGCAGATCCATCGGGATAACACTGCCATAACGAAGATTATCAAAATGATAATTGCGTAATTCCTTGCCATCGGCTGTTACCACACTTACATTGAACTCTGTATAAATATCACTCAGGAACCTGATGTTGAACAGTCCACTGCTGGGGTTTGGATAGATGCGTATAGCTGTAGCAAATATATTGTGACGTTCTTTACAATCATTTACCACAACATTTACATAAGAAATCGCCGTACAGCCATTACTATTGGTAAATGTATAGCTAAGGGTTTTAACACCAACACCCGTTGCTGCAGCCGAGAACGTATTGCCTGTTACGCCAGGGCCTGACCATGTTCCACCTGCCGGTGTTGCCTTGGTTGCCAGGTTTACCAACGTATCTGTTAAACATACACTCGGCGGCATATTGGTAAAGATGATATTGGGCTGCGGAACTACCGTGATCGTAAACGTTACCGGTGTGCCCGAACAACTTACCGTGCCATTAGTATAGGTTGGCGTTACCGTTATCGTTGCAATTACTGCGTTGATGGTTGGATTGATCGTTATAAAGGCTGGAATATTTCCTGTGCCCGATTCTCCCAGCCCGATTGTGGTATTGTTGTTCGTCCAGGTAAATACTGTACCCGGTATTGATCCTGTGAAGTTCACCGGAGCAGTTGTATTCCCTGCACATACTGTCTGGTTAGCCGGCTGTGTTACTTTTGGCGTTGGATTCACCGTGATGGTAAAGCTCACCGGTACTCCCACACAACCTGCTGCTGATGGCGTTACTGTGATCGTAGCCGTTTGTACTGTATTGGTAATATTGGTGGCTATGAAGCTGGCTATATTACCCGTGCCCGATGCCGCCAAACCAATGCTTGTATTAGTATTGGTCCAGTTGTAAACCGTTCCTGCTACTGTGCCGGTAAAGTTGATAGCTGTTGTTGCTGAGCCATTACACAGTATTTGATTAGCCGGCCTATTTACATTTGGCGAAGGATTTACAGTAATAGTGAATGTTATGGAAGCTCCTGAACAACTTACGCCCCCATTGGTATATGTTGGTGTTACCGTAATGGTTGCAACTACAGGCACGTTAGTATTATTTAGCCCTACAAAAGCTGCTATGTTACCTGTACCAGCGCCAACAAGGCCAATGCTGGTATTATTGTTGGTCCAGCTATATACCGTACCTGCAACAGTACCAGTTATAGTTACTGTTGTGGTACTGCTTCCGTTACATACCACCTGGTTCGCTATTGCATTTACTGATGGCGTTGGATTGACCGTGATCGTAAAGGTTACCGGTGTGCCTGTACAGGTTGTGTTGCCACTGGTAAAGCTTGGTGTTACTGTTATCGTTGCTGTTACTGCTGCATTGGTAGCATTGGTAGCTATGAAGCTCGCTATATTACCAGTACCTGATGCACCAAGGCCGATCGTCGTATTGTTGTTGGTCCAGGTATATACAGTTCCCGCTACAGGGCCTGTAAAGGTTACTGCTGCTGTTGGTGAACTGTTACACAATGTCTGACTCGCTACAGGGTTTACTACCGGTACAGGATTTACCGTAATGGTAAATGTTATTGACGTACCTGAGCAGCTTACGCCGCCATTGGTAAATACTGGCGTTACTGTTATTGTACCTGTAATTGGTGCACCGGTCGTATTGGTGGCAACAAAGTTTATATTACCAGTACCTGTGGAGCCCAGGCCTATTCCTATATTGCTGTTCGTCCAGCTATACACTGTTCCGGCAACAGGACCTGTAAAGTTTGCTGTTGTTATTGTTCCGGCACATACTGTCTGGTTAGCTACAGCATTAACTACAGGGATTGGGTTTACGGTAATCGTAAAGGTTACGGGTGTGCCGCTGCAGGTTACTCCGCCATTTGTATAGCTTGGTGTTACCGTTATGGTTGCTACCTGCACGGTTGTCCCGGTGTTGATAGCTATAAAACTCGCAATATTACCATCTGCACCTCCTCCAAGACCGATACTGGTATTGTTATTGACCCAACTGTAGATCGTACCTGATATACTGCCCGTGAAGATAACAGGAGCCGTTGGCGAACCATTACATAATACCTGGTTAGCAGGCTGATTCACTGTCGGGCTGGGATTTACTGTTATCGTAAACGTTATTGATGGGCCTGTACAGCTTACGCCGCTGCCGGTATAAGTTGGAGTTACCATTATAGTTGCCGTTAATGGCACAGTGCCCGGGTTAGTGGCTATGAAGCTTGGTATATTACCTACCCCATTAGGGCCAAGGCCGATAAAGGCACCCGTATTAGTCCAGTTATATACTACCGTGCCGCCTGTATTGGGGCTCGTAAAGTTTACCGCTGCTGTTGGAGATCCGTTACATACCCTTTGGTTGGCTACAGGATTTACTACAGGTACCGGATTCACAGTTATGGTAAAGGTTACAGGTAAGCTTACACAACTGATACCGCCACTTATATAAGTCATAATAACTGTTATAGTTGCCACATTAGGTCCAGTGCCCGGATTTAATCCTGTAAAGCTTGGAATATTACCAGTACCGCTGGCACCAAGTCCAATGCTCGTATTGTTGTTGGTCCAGTTATACACAGCCACACCACCAGTTGTTGGTGTACTGAAGATCACTGCTGCCGTGGAACTATTAGTACAAACTACCTGGTTCGCTACAGGATTTACTATCGGTGGTGGATTTACCGTGATCGTAAAGGTTATTGGCGTTCCAACACAACTTACCGATCCGTTTGTATAAGTCGGGGTTACGGTTATAGTCGCTACTACAGGAACATTCGTTACGTTAACCGCTACAAAGGTTGGTATATTACCTATGCCTGATGAACCTAAACCAATACTTGGCTGATTGTTAGTCCAGTTGTATACGATCGTGCCCCCAGTTGTAGGGCTGCTGAAGTTCACAGGATTACTGTTAGCTCCATTACACAATACCTGGTTAGGTACCGGGTTAACGGTGGCTGTGGGATTGACCGTTATCGTAAATGTTATTGCTGATCCGGTACAGGTTGTACCGCCATTGGTATAAGATGGTGTTACCGTAATTGTAGCAACTAATGGCGCAGCTGTAGCATTGGTTGCTGTAAAGCTTGCAATGTTTCCAGTTCCACTAGCGGCTAAACCAATGCTTGTGGTATTATTTGTCCAGCTGTAAGTTACTGTACCGCCTGTTGTTGGTGTTGTGAAAACTACCGCTACAGTTGGCGAATTATTACATACTACCTGGTTAGCTACTGCATTTACTATTGGGGTTGGATTGGCCGTTATGGTAAATGTTTTTGCTGTACCAGGACAAGCCACCATCTGGCAGGTAAATGTTTCAAATGTATAATCAAACGTAGTGAAAGGCTGATAACCCGCATTCGCATAAACCTGCCCGTTTGCATAAGGATTACCGATATCTCCACCCACGCACAGGGCTCCATTTGTAGAAGTAAATACAAGATAATAAGTGCTGCCAGGTGTAACAGCTACAGAAGGCCATGCTACCGAAGCCCACTGGCCGGCAGCAATACCCGTGGCCGTTCCCTGTGCTAACAACACGCCACCTGCATTAGGAAGGTTACTATAAAGCTGAATAGTAATATTTCCGGTACCAGCACCACTCTCTATATAAACTCTGGCTCCGCACAAAGCATTGGCAGCAGGCTTAAAGGACTGCGCCAGGTTAGTTTGACTAAAGTAAGCCATGCAGGTTGTATTAACTGTCTGGCTTTGGTCAACATTCGAAGTAGTTGGAGTAACAGTTATAGTTGCAACTATCGGCGCATTGCTGGCATTAGTTGCAGTAAAGCTGGCAATATTCCCTGTTCCACTTGCCGCAAGACCGATTGATGTTGTGTTGTTTGTCCAGTTAAATATAGTACCGGCCACCGAACCCGTAAATACTACAGGTGCTGTTGGTGCTCCATTACATACCACCTGGTTAGCAGGTTGTGCAACATCAGGTGTTGGGTTAACTGTTATAGTAAATGTTATTGGCGTACCTGTACAGGTTGTGCCTGCATTGGTATAAGAAGGCGTTACTGTTATGGTTGCCACTACTGGAGCATTGGTTGCATTGGTCGCTATAAACGCTCCCATATTACCACTACCACTACCTGCAAGCCCAATGGATGGCGTATTATTGTTCCAGTTAAAGACCGTACCTGGCACTGCTCCACTAAAATTGACTGCATTAATTAAAGTTCCATTACATACTGCCTGGTTAGATACTGCATTTACTGTTGGGGTTGGATTAACTGTGTAAGTAAATGTTGTAGGAGTGCCAATGCAGGTTATTCCACCCGGCAGTGTTACATCATCTATGTACATATCGGTCTGATCCCCAAAACCATCCTGGTGTACCAGGAATTGAAGGCGCACTGTTTGGCCTGCAAAAGCTGCCATATTATAAGTTACATTCACATAGCCCCCTGTGGTTACACACACATGCATGATTGTAGCCAAGACCGTGTTACTGGTATTGGTGATATAGGCATCCTGCCAGTCGAAGGTGATATCATCAGTTGTAAAACCTTTATACCAATAGCTAAGTGTTCCTCCACCTGCCGGCACCGTAAACTGCTGGTAAAAAGAAGCATCGCCTAAAGGCTCTCCCCCTCCTGGCGTTCCAAGGAAGGCAGCATATGTTCCAGTATGTGGCGAAAGATTATTCACTAACGGTGGAGGCACATTACCTAATAGTGTCCAGGGTGCAAAAGAACCGGTTTCAAAATCTCCGTTAATAATTCCGTTGCCACCACCTGTAGATGGTGTTACTGTTACCGTTGCAATTACTGGAGCAGTCGTTCCATTAGTTGCTATAAAGCTGGCTATATTACCTGTACCACTGGCTGTAAGACCAATAGAAGCCTGATTATTTGTCCAGTTAAATATCGTGCCCAGTACCGAACCGGTAAAATTAACAGCCGCAGTTGCTGTATTATTACATACCACCTGGTTGGCTGGCTGGCTAACATCAGGTACCGGGTTAATTGTAATAGTACCGGTTGCAGTTACCCCTACGCACCCGCCACCGGTTGCGGTAACTGTATAAGTAAAGGTTCCGGATGCTGCTGAAGAACCACTGATGGTAACCACGTTGGCTGCCCACGCTCCGGTTATACCTGCTGGCAATCCTGCAAAGGTTGCACCGGTAGCGGTAGTGGTGGTGTAGATAATATTCGTAATCGGCGCATTGTTACAAACGGTCTGTGCATTGGTACCGGCAGCAGAAGTTAAGGTAATGCTACAGGTTACTACCGTTAAAGTTCCGGTTGCAGTTACTGTTCCGCATCCGCCGGTTAATGTTACTGTGTAGTTAAATGGTGAACCAACCATAGAAGTTGGTGTACCGCTTATCGTTACCACATTCGCTGCCCATGAGCCAGTTACTCCCGGAGGAAGGCCAATGAAAGTAGCTCCTGTTGCCCCTGTAGTGCTGTAGGTAATAGGCGTTGTCATAGCCTGGTTGAGAACTATTGTTTGAACATTGGTACCCGCACCTGAGGTAAGCGTTATAATATTGTTTGACGATACGGTTATTGTACCGGTAGCATTTACAGTACCGCAACCTCCTGTTAATGGAATGCTGTAGTTAAATGTGCCGGATGCTGTTGGAGTACCACTGATGGTAATGGTATTGCTTCCAAAAGATGCAGTAACTCCGGCTGGTAAATTTGAAGGGGCGCCAATGCCTGTAGCACCTGTTGTGGTATGGGTAATACCTGGCATTACTGTATTGATACAAACTGTTGGGGAAGAAGAAGCCGCACCTGCTGTATTGTTCGTTGATACAGTTATTGTTCCTGTTGCCGAAATACCACCACAACCACCGGTTAAAGGAATTGTATAATTAAATACCCCCGAAACTGTAGGTGTACCACTTATTGTAATAGTATTGGAAGCCCATGCTGCTGTAACGCCGGCAGGCAAACCTAATGCTGTACCAATTCCTGTAGCGCCGGTTGTTGTATGTGTAATATTGATTAAAGGCGTATTGATACACACAGTTGGTGTAGATGATGCTGCTGTAACAGTATTTGAAGGATTAACCGTCACGGCTAAGGTTGTTGCAGAACAGCTTGTTCCTGTATTTGTGAAAGTAAAAGTAGCAGTTCCTGTAGAAACACCATTTACAACGCCAGCATTCGTAACAGTAGCAACCGCAGGATTGCTGCTTATCCACGTGCCTCCTGATGTAGGCGATAAAGTTGTTGAAGAATTTGCACTGCTGCAGAAAACACTTAAGAAACCACGTATTTCACCGCCAGGAAAAGTGGCGCTGTGAATATTATAATAAGCCTGGTTAGCAGATAGACCTGCCTGTAGAGCCGCAAATGCACTGGCTGTTGTTCCTCCATTTGCAGTAACATACGCAGGATTGTAACTGCTCGCCAAGGTCATATCCAATGTGTTATCATAAGTACCAGATGTTACGCCTATCGGGAATCCGGCAAATGTTGGCGTAGTGGTGGCAACGCCTGCTGTACCCGTATTGGCAACTGCCGTAGCAGAATGTATATGGGAAGCAGTTGTTGAACCGGTTAAACCACTAAAAGTACATTGCACCCGCATTGTATTTGTAACTGTATTAACTGTTATGGTAGCAGTACCTGTACCTGGTGAAGCATTTGAAGGGCTTTCTGCCGGGCCATTTAGTATAGCTGTATATATTGTTGTGCCAGGACCTGCCGAACAAGCTGCACAAATGGAGTTTGGACCAGTTATGCTCACTATTGGCAGGGCATTTACAGTTATTGTTCCGGTTACCGTTTCGCCGGCGCAAGTACCACCGGTTAATGTAATGGTATAATTAAATGGTGAACCAACTGTTGTAGTTGGTGTTCCACTTATTGTAATAACACTGGCTGACCAGGTTCCTGTTATGCCTGCAGGTAAACCTGCAAAGGTTGCTCCCGTAGCACTGGTGGTAGAGTAAACAATGTTAGTAATCGGGTTATTAATACAAGCCAACTGCGCATTGGTACCTGCAGCAGAAGTTAAAGTAGCTCCACAAGAAGTTACCGTTATTGTGCCTGTTGCAGTTACTGAACCACAACCACCCGTTAAGGAAACCGTATAACTAAATGGTGAACCCACTATTGTTGATGGTGAACCGGTAATGGTTACTATATTGCCAGCCCAACTGCCGCTTACACCCGCAGGTAAACCTGTAAAGGTTGCACCAGTGGCACCGGTAGTGCCATAGGTTATATTTGTAATAGGTGTATTTACAGGAACACTCTGATTATCGGTACCTGCAACAGAGGTTAAGGTAATTGTGTTTAAAGCGTTTACCGTTATGGTCCCGGTTGCAGTGGCAGGCGGGCAACCACCTATAGTAGTAACTGTATAATTAAAGGTACCACTGGCTGTGGGTGTACCGCTTATCGTTACTACGTTTCCTGCCCATGAACCCGTTACACCTGCCGGTAAACCGCCAAAATTTGCCCCTGTGGCGCCGGTGGTAGCCAAGGTAATACTTGTTATCGCTGTGTTTATACATGTAGTGCGGTTTACGCCTGCTGCAATGGTATTGGTAGGCGTTACCGTTATGCTTGCTTTTGCAGTAGCGTCTGCAGCAGGCACATTATCCACAACTGCATTTACACTGCCTGCCCCGCTACCCGTCGCTGTATAAGTTACGAGGTGTTTACCCAGCCGTACTTTTATTTGCATTATTATTTTACAAATTGTACATTGTATCTTTAAAACCTTAACCTCAAATAACTGTTTCATGAATACAAGAAGAAAATTTTTATTGCAGGGTACCTTAGCTACTGCTGCTGTTACATTGGGCAACTCTTTTAAAAGTCTTGCCAACACAACTTCTCCGCTTACCGGATTTCCTTTTAACAACAAAAAAATCGTTCTTTTACATACGTCGGATACTAATAGTAAATATCTGAACCATACCATCACTCAAATTTCTGCAGTTAAGAAAAAGGCTGATAATATGCTGCTTATACACGCCGGAGATACGGGCAAATTATTATCTTCTGGTGTAATACATGATGTTGCTATGCAGAACAAAAAAAGTGTTGCCACATTTAATGATGCTTACCAAATAATACATAAAGGCAATATTAAAATCGGCATCATTAAAACTGCGTTCATTCAGCATGATATCAGTGGCAGTGTAAATATCTTAAGCAAATGGCTAAAGGAAGAAAAAAGCTGTCAATTAGTTGTTTGTCTTTCTAACCTGGGATATAAAAACAGCAATACAACTGACGATTTACAATTAGCCAAAAAATCTACCCATCTTGATATCATCATTGGCGGGCATCCAGTTAATTTTAAAAACATTCCTGTTATTACACATAACAGCAGCAATGCTGAAGTAATTATCCATTCCGCATCTGAGAACGGTTTTGGGCTCGCTAACATTGAAGTTTCTTTCGACAGGAATTATAAAAAACATTCAATAGATTTCAACAACCTGCTGCAACGCTTACCCGCAAACGGATAAAACAGTTTTGCATTTCAGCGAAAATGAATTAGCCTGTTTATGTTTCGGGTAGCGGTTTCAGTCACAATAGTTCTTCTTGCGGATTAAAGACGGGAAGATAATTGTAGCCATTGAAAAAGAGGATATCTCCAGAAAAAAACACAATCGCGGCAACGACTTGTTATCATTTAAACAAGCTTCATGATTAAATACATTCAACTGCCGTATCAGTTTGATGCGAAATTAATGCAGGAAGAAATACGGCAACTGGACAGTAGTATGTGGAAACTCCACTATCAAAAGCTTCATTATGAAGGCGACTGGAGTGCAATTCCATTGCGAAGTGTTAATGGCAGCGCAGACAATATTATCGTTTCACCTGTTCAAGGCGTTGAATATAACGATACCATTTTTCTACAGCAATGCCTATACCTTAAAGCTGTTCTGAATAATTTTAAATGCCCGTTGCAAACAGTCCGCTTACTCAAATTAAATGCAGGCGCAGTTATTAAGGAACATCGTGACATAGAATTGAATTTTGAAAAAGGAGAAATAAGGCTGCATATTCCTGTAGTAACAGATGAGGCTGTTGAGTTTTATCTTGATGGTGAAAGATTGAATTTAAAAGAAGGTGAGTGCTGGTACATGAATTTTAATTTGCCGCACAACATAAACAACAAAAGTAAAGTTGACCGCATACATCTTGTAATTGATGCAAAAGTAAATGACTGGGTTAAAACTATTTTTTTAAGCGCTGATATCATTTTAAAAAAAGAAATTGAAGACACGATTAACCAGCCCGATGCAGCAACAAAAAAAATGATGATTGACTGTTTCAGGGAAATGAATACAGAAACAGCTAATAAACTGGCCGATAAACTGGAAGCTGAATTGCGATCTGAAATTTCAGAATAAAACAAACAAGCTATTATCTATGGTTTGTAGTTTTCTACATCGAAAATTCAAAACCAGGATCAGTTCCCAAATTATAGGTAGCCTTGAATTTTGCAGGCCATTTTTTAATTGAGTTCAAATCCATCACCAGGTATGGCATCGTAAGACCGCTCTGTCCGTATAAAATCCAATTCTTTTTATAAACCTGGATATTGGTAAGCAATGCTACATGTGAGTATTGCTTATGCTGTTCAGATATAATGACTTCCGCAGCATCTGCAAATATTGGTATTCCCTTTTTATTTTGCTTTACCAGTAAAGCAGTTTGCGCATCGTATTCCAGCAATACTTTTATCGTTTTCGATTCCTGTTCATTACCACCATCAATATTTATTAAGGCTGCACTTACCTGTATCATCTGTGGAATCAGCAAAACTTTTTTGCTGCATTGATTTATAAGGTTGGCAAAAATCATTACCTGTGGTTCTGTTCTTAATGCCTGCAGCATGGTTTCAGAAACAATAATATCAGGTGCATACCCGGATGGTAACCGGTAATCTGATGCATCAGCCTCAATAATATCAGTAACATAATCTTCAATTTTTAATTGGTTGATAGTAGTTTTCAGGTAAGAAATGCTTTGTGGATTAATTTCTATTAAAAACATTTGCAATTGCATAGAGGTAAACACAGTTGTAAGCGGCGTAAGCAATGTTGCAAAAGGGCCTGTACCGGCATACAATATATTTAAGGGCTTTTCGGGGCAATCACGCAGTTTATCTTCAATTGCTTGTTTTAAAGATTTGAGAAAAACCTGGGTTCTTACTGCATCTATAATGCAGGCAGCGGCATCTACAGTTCCCAGGGCTAAGCCGTTAGGAGTTTTTATACCAGTGGTCTCCATTGTTTTAGCATCTGCCATTCCACTAACTTTATAAAATAAATCCTGGAGTGAATGGCACAACTCATCCAGGTTTTTGTCTTCCTGTTGTGGAGAAATTATTGCTTCAGTTATTTTTTTTAAGTTAGCAATATTGGCAGTGCTGCTCATTAGTTTTTAAATATTTCCTTTATTATTTATGCTGCATTATAATTTTCATCTGCAATGATAAGGTTTCCTATTTTTACAGCATGAAAATTCTATTCTGGACCATCGGAAAAAATCATGAACCTTATGTAAAAGAAGGCATTGAACTCTTTACAAAAAGAATCTCCAACTACTACCCTGTTGAATGGAATATTATTGCCACGGCAAAAAATGCAGCAAGCCTGAGCGAAACAGATCTGAAAAAAAAAGAGGGAGACATACTAACAGGGCTGTTACAAAAAGATGATTACCTGGTATTGCTGGATGAAAGTGGCAAACAATTGAGTAGCGAAGAACTGGCGGGCTTTATACAATTAAGAGCCAATGAAAGTATAAAGAATATTGTTTTTTTAATTGGTGGCGCTTATGGTGTTAGTGAAGCGGTTAAGCAAAGAGCGAATTACCAATGGAGTTTATCTAAACTTGTTTTTCCACACCAGTTGGTGCGGTTGATATTGGCCGAGCAGGTTTACCGGGCATGCAGTATTAACCGGAATGAAAAATATCATCATAGTTAGTAAGTTGTTGTAAGGGAGTTGAAAACTCTTTACCATTGCGTCCTCAGAGAAGAGGACCAGGTTGGGAAATTTCGAATTCAAAGGAGATTTCTATTATGATGTTGATGTTTCACTAAGTTTAAATATGAATAATAAAGCGCCAAGCCAAGCCCTATTTGGGAAAATGCTTCTCATAACACTTCAAAATAGTTCAACCACCAAAATCTTAAATAATGAATTTTTCTAATTATTTTATGTTTGTCTTTATTATAATAGCTGGTATTTCACTCTGGTATAAAATTCAATACCATTTAAATAAAAAAAATATGAACCCCAAACATAAAGTTTTGTTTTTTTTAAATAAATACTTTTCGTTAGCCTTTTTATTACCAGTTATTCAAAGACAAACATCAAATGACATAGTGGAAAAAAGAAGGCAAAAAAGAGCTAATCTTGCCCTGTTAATTTTTTATATCGACATAATTACCGGGCTGGTTGTATCAACCTTTACAAAATAGAAGTAATTGATTTCAGGAACAGAAGATTCTCTTCGCAGCAACGTCTCTCACAAAGCCCGGTGGGTAAGCCGAGGACGTTGCGTTACTCAGGTATATGGTATCGTACGCTTTACCGGCATACTTAAAATTAAAATTTTTATTGAACTAATTGGAAATTATTAATGCTTTATACGCAACGTCCTCGGCCCACTCACAAAAACCGGGGAGAGACGTTGCTGCGAATTATACTCAGCCTTTCATAATGATTTTTTGGTTTTAGCATTTTCTTTTTTGCTTCTCCAAAAAAGAAACAAAAAAGGAGCCCGACAAAGGACTACATCCCCTTTGTCGGAAGCAGCTTTCCTGAGCTTTGGTGCTACTGTGGCTTGGACATTTGATCTTTACTCTTAAATTATAAAGTGCTTAATTAGTTTCTATATTTTTTTATTTTGAAAATTTTCCTTCGCAGCAACGTCTCTCACAAGGCCCGGTGGATAAGGCGAGGACGTTGCGTTACTCAGGTATATGGTATCGTCGCTTTACCGGCATACTTAAAATTAAAATTTTTATTGAACTAATTGGAAATTATTAACGCTTTATACGCAACGTCCTCGGCCCACTCACAAAAACCGGGGAGAGACGTTGCTACGAACTAAAATAACTTCTTTTGTTTTTCTGGGAGGTTTTCTTTTATAAGCGTCCTGAATCTCGGCTATATTTTCAAAGATCGGTTTGAAGGAACCTATTATGCGATTCTTAAAATATAAATTTAATATTTGCTTTTTCTCATCAAAATTCCAGTTGTATTTTCCTTTAGTTCTTGTATTAGTCCATTGTTTAATATTATAGCTTAAAAATTGGAGGTTAAAATTCTTATTAAATGATAAACTGACATAATCATGTCCATTTAAAAAATCGGGATCATTTATTGTCGGTTTAGGTGGATTAGTCCTAGGTATTGTTATATCTATTAATCTGATTGTATCCAAGGTAAAAAATGAACTATCCTTATTATCAGAAGCCCATGTTTTAGATTCAAAATACTTATGGTTAAATATCTGACCTTGTGTAGGAACAGAAAATAAAAAACTTATAAATAAGATTCGAAACTTAAATTAATTTTTTTTGCGGCAATTATAATTTTTTCAGCTTTCCTTCGCAGCAACGTCTCTCACAAAGCCCCGTGGATAAGGCGA
The DNA here is from genome assembly GCA_038226715.1 of Chitinophagales bacterium. Lineage (GTDB taxonomy): Bacteria > Bacteroidota > Bacteroidia > Chitinophagales > Chitinophagaceae > Ferruginibacter. The sequence goes on along the minus strand of JBBRQF010000006.1, from coordinate 17,897 downwards.
GGACGTTTCGTTACTCAGGTATATGGTATCGTACGCTTTACCGGCATACTTAAAATTAAAATTTTTATTGAACTAATTGGAAATTATTAATGCTTTATACGCAACGTCCCCGGCCCACTCACAAAAACCGGGGAGAGACGTTGCTGCGAATTAGTATTAACCGGAATGAAAAATATCATCATAGTTAAATTAATAAAGCCCCAAAAAAAAATCCGGGGCTTTATGTTTATAAAAATATTTCTTTTACTGCTTTATCAGTTTCTCCACGATCACTGCATCATCTGTTTTAATATTCAGCATGTATGGTGCCGAAGGCAGCTTTTCCAGGCCGTTAATGGTAAACCAGTTAAAGCCCTTTAAGCCTTTTACCGATTTGATAAAGATGACCTTACCATTAATATCGATAAACCTGAAATCGACCATGGTATTGTGTGTAAGTGTTAAGTACACATCTACCTTACCGGTAAACGGATTTGGTGCAATTTTAGTTACCAACTGAATATTATTTTCGATACGGATGATGACGATATTACTGTATTCAAAACTTCCGTCATTGTCAACTGTCTTTAAGCGGTAATAATTTAATCCCTGCAGCGGTGTTGGATCAACGAGGTCGTAACTGGTTACATTACTGCTGTTGCCTTTTGCTGCAACCGTTGCTATTTTAGTATAACTCTGTCCATTGGCACTGCGCTCTACTTCAAACTGTTTGGTATTTAACTCAGTAGCTGTTACCCAGTTCAGATCTACTTTGGTACTATTTAAACGGCCACTGAAACTAATGAGTTTAACGGGTAGTATCTGTGCCCATTGTACCGTTACTGTCGCAGGTGTGGGATCGTATAACCCTGCGGCATCCCTGGATGCATAAGTGAAGGTACATATCAAGGCATTATCACTTGGATCAATAACCAGCAACGCCGGATCAAAAGAAGTAATAACCATATTGACTGATACCAATCCACCATTGTAAAATAGTACAGCATTATTGGGCACACTGGTTATCTTATATGTTTTACCAGCACCAAGAATACCATCTTCCGGATCAGAGCCGGTGAGTGACGGAATTGCATATTGCATTCCCGGAACATTAACGGTATAATTCTTACTCTTATCATCTGAGTCAGGTAATCTTTCGATACCAAAATTTACCCCGGTTATATTTACTGATCCGGTATTAACAGCAATACCAACAATTGGAGCAAGGGCACTGTTACCGGTACCTGCATTATTATTGACACCGTAGCAATCCCCGGTTGGTATCCACCCGGTTGGCAGGGCTGCACCAGGAAGAGCGTTATCGCCTATATTTAAACTGGTGGTAGATAACCTCAATGTAAAATTAGTAAGTATGTCCACCGCAGGAAAAGAGAAAGTACCACCGGCTGCTAAAGTTGCACGGTATGCCACTTTTCCGGATGCATCAATAAGGTATGCATACACATTCATTCCGGTTACTACTCCCATTCCTGTACCATTAACAAGATTATCCATAAGGCCATTGGCATCATTGAACATGGAACCGCTCACTGCTATCTTGTTTTTTGCAATGCCAAAATCATAGGGTGACAGGCAGGTTTGTACGCTTGTGGCTGTAAAATTGTGCTGCAAAATCGTTGTTGTATGATGGAATGCAGGTACACTTGCAGGATCAAGCCTGGTGATATAACATTGCGGATACCGCAGATACTGGATCTTAATATTATCGATATACACGGTATCAGCATCACCCATGGCATTATTTGTGAGGAACCTCAGGTAAGTAGTTGCCGCTGCATACTGTGTAATATCCTGGTTGTAAATAGTTACATAATTAGCATCGGTGTTGCCATCACCCGCTATGGTAAATACGGTACCAAAGGTTGTTCCGTCTTTAGATGCCTGCACGGTAACATTTTTACCTGCGGTTAATGTGGCGCTTTTGCGCCTGTACGAAAATGTCAGGAATGCATACGAAGCACCACTGAGGTTTACGGTACGGGTGGCCGAAACGTTGTTATCTTTTAACCTTAGTGCATAGCCGAAAGCATTATCCATTTTTATTTCCACATCTGTATTGGCAGGGGTTTGGGTGTTATTACAGAAACCGACTGACGGGTCGCCAATATCCGTCCAATTACTTAACCATGCTGCATTTCCGTCTGATCCTGATGCACAGGTATTTGTTCCTCCCGCGCCATCAAAATCATCAGCCACAAATTTTTCAGGATAGGTGATGAACTGGTATGTACCTGATGAATCAACAATTACCGAGTCTTTAAGTTCATTGGCATCTATAGTTGAGTTACAGTTTCCATCTATATATAAATAAATTTTTACACCGGCAAAACCTGTACCTCCGTCATTATTCAGGCCATCTTCATTCTTATCCAGAAATGCTTGACCGATTATTACATTCTGATTGAATGGTGCCGGGCAAACTGCTATATCTATATACACTTTGGCATTATCACAAACAATGGGTGATGGTGTTGAACATACGCTGTATTCAAAAGTATCTTTACCTACATAGCCTGCATTAGGTGTGTAAATAATGGTACCATTGGCATTTATGGATATGGTACCGTGTCGGGCCATAAGTAAACCTGCATTGTTAACTGAAGTAGGGTCAACTACAGCCAGGAAGCCAAAGTCGTTCAGCAATACCGGAATGGTTACCGGCTGATTGATTAGTGTACGGGCATAATCATCGTTTGCAAAAATCAGTTTTTGCTTACAGAAAGGCTGAATGGTTGTGCCCACATCCCAGTAGGCAACACCAATACCTGTACTGGATCCCTGAGGATCTTCCCCATAAATTGCTGCCAGTTTTGCACCATTACAGGTGTAAAGAGCTATGCCACTTTGGTCATTATCATTCGGGTCACGTATCTTCAGGTAATTAAGCGCATTCAGGCTGTAGGAAATATCGTATTTCAAACCACATGGGCTTGTTAAACCTACAGTACCACTCACATTACCATCATACTTTACATAAACAGTTGTATTTGCTGATGGTGTTACCCAAATAGGATTACCATTAACATCCGGCCCAGGGGGAGCTACAAGATCCAACCCGCCGGGAGCCCAGGCTACTGTTGCAAAGTCGGTTAACCTTGCTTCGGCAATAAGATTAAAGGCCCAGTCATAGGTGGTACCATCATTTCCACCACCACCGGGTGTATAGGAATCAACAATTTCAATTGCTGTGAAGGCTTCGCCCGTTGGGTTTACAAATTTATATGCCGCTGTTGTTGAATAAGCCAGCGGGAACCTTACCACGCCTTTAGCAGGCAGGTTGATTGTTCCACTTGCGGGAGCACCTGATGACCAGTTGATAGTAATCGGTCTGCTTAAACTATTATACAACATCACGGCAGACGTATCTTTTGGATTATCAGCTGCATTATCTGAAGTTGGAACAGGTGTATAATAAATATTGGAATACCATGTTGCCGGGTAAATGGGTGCATTACGAATTGAATATTGATCTACGCCGCCACTGTTTAATTCAACACCCACAGGTTTATCACTTGCAACAGTAGCACCACCCATTACTCCTCCATTTACTAACAGTGATTGCCCCTCATTTAAAGTAGCGGTGGTTTCAAAAGATCCATTATTATCTTTATCTATATTGATTACTGTATTGTTTTGAGAAGCTCTTATAAAAAGTGCGGTATATTTAAAATCCTGGTCAGGGAAATTTTGCCCTAACGGAATTGTAAAGGATTGTCCAAAATCAAATACAGATGTAACATTTGTTTTGATGGACTGTACAGGTGCCCAGGTAGGTTCTGCAGAAACCTGGGTTATAGATACCTGTCCGCTTGAAGTGATCTTATCCCTTCCATCATAAAAAATATTGGATGGTACCCTTGGATTTGCCGGCATAGTATTATCCAATACAATACTTCCGCCTGCAGGAATGATATCATTGTTATATCCTGGTGCTATACCATTATAAGGGTTACCATCTCCCCAAACCTTGGTAGTAGCCTGTACAGGATTTAGTGCATTTACCTCATAACCATCTTCCCACTCATCCCATACAATGGTCATTCCCGGGTAAGGCATTTTAAGGCTGATTATCGTACGTATATTACTGCTGGGTATTGCTGCTCCATTATTTGTCGAAGCTACTAATGCCATATAAGCCTGGTCTTCGGGATATGGTATGTAATACGTATGCGTTTTTGTTGCATCCGAACAAAGATCAATAAACAAAGGATTGATGGAAAAGTAAACCTGCCCTGTGCTGCAGAGTGCTGAACTGTCGCAGATCTGGTAAGTTAATGTATCAAGCCCGGCATAAGTTCCGTTTGGCAGGTAAACAATTTTACCGTTTGTGATATATCCCGAACCATTATTTGGTTGGGTAAATATTGAGAGTGTGCTGGGTTTAATATTATTATTAGGGTCATAATCATTGGCCAAGACATCTACGGTAATAGGTGCACCACCTGCTCCTGTCGCCGAGTCGGGTACTGCAACAGGTGCACAAACCAGGCAGGTAGAAAAGTTAACAACCTCTGAGTTTTTGATAATGTTTTCAAAACCCTCATAAGCAGTTGCCAGAATGGCAATATTACCAAATCCTGCAGGGATTGTCCATACATATTGATAAGTCCGGGTGCAGGAAGTTGAATCTACGCAGGTAGCATTAACTATTGAACCGGGAGGATTAAAATTGATGGTAAGTTTTGTAATATCTGTATAACCAAAAGGCGTTGTTACTACTGCCCTTGCGTACATGGTATTTCCGGGGTTGCCGCTTGTACGGATGCTGCCACCGGGATAAACTCCGTTATAAACATTGAATGAAGTAATATCAATAAAAGTAGAAACAGGGAAAAGACTTATCCTGGAAGGTTTGCTTAGACTATGATATAATATTTTAAATATTACTCCGGCCTGGGCTGTAGTAATTTTCAAAGCAATGGCCTGCCCGCTGGGCACCGTAACATCAGCACCTAATACAGCAGTCCAGGTTAATAACTGGGTTGATGAATTGTAAATTGGATTGGTTAAGGTAATAATATTGGTTGCGCCGTATTTTAACTGCGCTGTAATATTAGGGTTGGCAGGCATGGTACCACTGGTGATACTCACATAGGTAAGTACGGATATGTTTTGCGCTTTAATAACAAGATTGGCGCATAATGCCGGCACCTGCGTAAAAGTAATATTTGTAATAGCTGCCGAAGACATGTCTCCGGTTTGAAGTGTTGTTATAATATTTGTTGATACCGGATCTATCCTGTCTAAAAACTGGCCGGGGCCCGAAAGATAAAGCGGTGCCTGCACAATAGCAGGATTGATGGTTACAATATGCCCGGCCGTTGTAGGCCCGTTACAACCTGTTGCAGTAGCAGTTATCATGGAAGTGCCGTTCCAGCCGGAAGTCCAGGTTACTGCACCTGTTGCAGCATTAATGGTATTACCACCAGCTACACTGGCTGCATCCAGCACATAAGAAATACCTGTGCTTTGAGAGGCTGTGGCTGTATAGATAACTGTACCTGAGGCTTGTGTACGGGTGGACTGGGCACCCATTGCAAATACAGGGGCACCCACCGTGCTGGTAATAGTTACAATATGTGTTGTAGTTTTGGGCCCGTTACATCCTGCAGCTGATGCTGTAATTGTTGTAGTGCCACTCCATGCGGCAATATAATTAACATCACCGGTAGAAGAATTGATGGTATTACCCCCCGAAATACTTGAAGCATCAATGCTGTATGTGATGCCTGTTGTATTTGTTGCTGTTGCAGTATAGGTTACCGTGCCGGCTCCCTGGCATTTTACAGATGTTGCACCACCGCTAAATACGGGTGTACCTACTGTTGGCGTAATGGTTACTGTATGTGTGCTGGTTAATGGTCCGTTGCAACCTGCTGCAGAAGCTGTTATTACGGAAGTTCCCGTCCACGCAGCGGTATATGCTACTGTACCTGTTATTGAATTTATTGAATTACCCCCCGTGGTACTGGCTGCATCCAGGGTATAGCTTATACTTGTTGAATTGGTAGCTGTAGCACTATAAGCAACCAGGCCCCCGCCCTGGCAACGTGTTGATGTTGCACCCAATGCAAACACAGGCACACCAACAGTTGGGATGATCGTTACTGTGTGGTTTGCAGTTTTAGGCCCATTGCACCCTGATGCTGTAACTGTAATAACAGAAGTTCCATTCCAGGTTGAAGCATAGGCAACGGCACCTGTAGATGAATTAATAGTATTGCCTCCTGTAATGCTGGCAGCATCTAATGAATAGGAAAGAACTGAATTTGTAGCTGTAGCTGTATAAGTTACTGTATTGCCACCCTGGCAACGGGTAGTTGTTGCACCCAGGCTAAAAGCCGGGTTACCTACTGTTGGTGTTATGGTTACTGTATGTGTAGCAGTTTTAGGACCATTACAGCCCGCTGCACTAGCTGTAATTGTTGAAGTACCGTTCCATGTAGCAATATAGTTTACATCCCCGGTTGCACTATTGATTGAATTACCTGCCGTAATACTGGCCGCATTAAGTGTATAGGTTATACCGGTTGTATTAGTTGCGCTGGAAGCATAATTAACAACTCCGGCTCCCTGGCAACGTGTTGAACTGGCACCAAGTGTGAACACCGGTGTACCCACTGTTGGGGTTATTGTTATGGTATGTGTTGCAGTAGTTGGGCCGCTGCAACCTGCTGCAGTAGCAGTTATAACAGAAGTACCACTCCAGCCCGATCCATATGTAATTGCACCCGTTGAAGTATTAATAGAATTTCCTGGGAATGCATTAGTAGCAGCATCCAAAGCATAAGTTATAGAGGTTGATGCTGAAGCTGTTGCCGTATAAGTAATAACAGCAGCTCCCTGGCAACGGTTACTGGTTGCACCCAATGTAAACACAGGTGTACCTACATAGGCATTAGTTGTAACCGTATGATTAGCTGATTTAGGCCCGTTGCAACCTGTAGCTGTAGCCGTGATAGTAGAAGTTCCGCTCCATGTAGCAGCAAATGTAACCTCACCTGTAGCACTATTAATAGTATTACCGGCTGTTGTATTTGCAGCATCTAAACTATAAGTTAACCCCGTATTATTTGAAGCCGTCGCAGCATAAGTAACATTCCCGGCACCCTGGCAACGGGTACTTGTTGTTCCTAAAGTAAATACAGGTGTACCTACAGATGCTGCAATGGTAACAGCATGCGTAGCTGTTGTTGGGCCACTACAACCGTTGGCAGTTGCTGTAATAACAGAAGTACCAAACCAAAGAGCAGCATACGTTACCACACCGGTTATTGCATTAATTGAGTTACCGGGAAATAAATTTGACACTGCATCAAGGCTATAAGTAATACCTGTAGCATTTAAAGCAGTAGCAGTATATGTTATAGTTGATGCGCCCTGGCAACGGGTACTGGTTGTTCCCAAAGTAAATACAGGCGTAGTTACATTATCATTGGTTGTAACTACATGATTGGCATTTGCAGGGCCATTGCAGCCGTTTGCCGTCACTGTTATAGTTGATACACCTGTCCAGGCTGCATCATAGGTTACTGCGCCTGTTGTGCTGTTTATTGTATTACCGCCTGCCATGCTTGCTGCATCCAGGCTATAGGTTAATCCCGTATTGTTTGTTGCTGTAGCTGTGTAAATAACGGTAGAGGAAGTTTTACATCTTGTAGATGTTGCCCCCAGTGAAAACACAGGTGTGCCCACATTTGCAGTTACAATTACAGAAAGGCTACCAGCTCCACTGCTCCATGCCAATGTTGTATTGTCCTGTGATCTTACATAATAAGTTCCAGAACTGGTAACTGTATAAGGAGAAGCCGGATTTGCCGTACTTGTACCTATTGCAGTTGTTTGCCAATACCAGGTCTCACCTACGGGTGCAGTGCCTGTAAAATTTAAGGTAACTCCCGGTGGATTACATTGTGGCGAGTTTGATGTTGGGTTCCCCGGATTGGCAGGTCCCGAACTATTGACGGTACCGGTTATGGTAACTTCATCATTTGTCCATTTTCGGCCATTATTTTCTATATCAGTTATATAAAAACGAAAGGTAACAGCACCGGTATTTGTAAAACCGGCAGGTGGTAATGTTACTGTTATTGTTTGTAATGTTCCGGTAGCAGTCCCGGTTGTTATATCTGCAGCATATCCATCCTGGCTTGAACGCAGGTGCCAGTTGGTTGCTTGCCCGGGAGTCTGGTCAAGATATTCATTAAAAATAATGCTGTTAAGTGTTAAGGTTAAACCCACATTTGGTGTAATGGAGAATTCATTATACTGTGTTAAATCAATTGTACTGTTCTGATTCCAGGATTTTGTTTGAAAAACATTACTCACTCCCTGGCAACTTGTATTTACACTGTTATAATTGCTAAATACCGCATTGGCTGGCTGGCTGTTTATGGCGGCATTTGGATTTGGACAGTTTCCGGGACCTGTAAAGGAATAGGTGCCTAATTGTGCAGTAGCAGCAACATTTATTATAAGTATCAATAACCCGGTTAACAGGGTTACAGACGGCTTTTTAAGCCAGTTAGTGAATATTGGATTCATTTTGTTTTTTTTTGGACAACAATAGGATACTATGACTATAGATTTAGATTTATAAAAACAATTTTAAATGAGTAAAATAATTAGATATTCCTGGCAATATTTTTTCATGCAAGGGATGCAGCGTACCTGTTAACTTGTGTAAGTTTGGCTTCATTATACTGGATATTGATAATTTTAAAACCTATTTGATGCTTTTAATCAGTCGGCAAACAAACAGTTTCAGCATTCTCTTCTAAAAATTGTAAAACCTTATCGACAATAACGTACTTTTTGGTTTATTAGTATAAATACGAAGTAATTTCAAGTATTTGTTTATTTAGTAATTCTTACGCCAGACGTGCGACATTAGTGATTAAAAGGTTTTCTAATTCTAAATAATTACTTAAAAAAGCTAACACTATTAAAATTAATAGCTGGCAAATCAGAATGGTTTAAATTTGAACTCCCGGTAGTTAACGGGATAAAAAAAACAATATGAATTTGCAGGATTACCCTATAACCATTGGTCTAATTATCGCTAATGTGATCTTCTCTTTAATTGGTTTTTCAAATGCAGCCATGGTTGATAAAACCATTATGTGGCCGTACCGGGTTGCACGTGAAAATCAATATATCCGTTTTATTACTTCGGGTTTTTTACATGCCGATTATATGCACCTCATCTTCAACATGTTTACCCTTTTCTTTTTTGGCCGTAATCTTGAGCTGTATTTTAATATGCTTGGCCTTGGCGGCAATATTTCTTACCTGGTACTTTATTTTTTAGGATTGATCGTTTCTGATATACCCAGTTATATAAAACACAAAGATGATTATAATTACCGGTCGCTGGGGGCTTCAGGTGCTGTATCAGCGGTTATTTTTGCAACGATCATTTTTAGCCCGTGGAGTAGTATTTATATTTACGGTGCACTTAAAATTTCGGCGACGGTTTATGCAGTACTGTATATTTTTTACTGTGTGTATATGGGCAAAAAAAACGGCGATAATGTAAATCATGATGCCCACCTTTGGGGTTCATTATTTGGCCTGGCATTTACGTTGATCTTAATTGCCGTTATGCGGCCAGAATTGTTTACCAACATTATTGAACAACTGAAACACCCCAGTTTATTTGGCAACTGATAAAGTAAGCTGCAATATATTTTTTGTATTGGCTGTAATTTTAAACCGGTCATCAATACGCAAACCAACAACCCAAATGATCTTTTTATCCATCTCCAGCACCCAGGTTTTTTCTTTTTGAATAAGCGATAGTTTCTGATCGATAAAGAAACGGCTCAGCTTTTTCTTTTTTTGCATACCCAGTGGATAAAAGTAATCGCCCGTTTTCCATTTACGTAAAAGCAAGGGAAATTTAATTTCATCGGCATGTACTTTAGCTACCAGTAGGTCATGAATTATTGAAGATTGATGATTGTTGATCATTTTCTTTACCTGTAAAACGCCGGCCGCAAAATGCAGACTTCCCTCCTCCTCTACAAGAATATGCTGAGATTCAGTATGTTGATTTGGCGCTATAATAAGCCAGTTACGGTTTTTAAGTATCCGGTGTGTTGCTGATTGAATATACTTTCCTGTTTCACTTTTTAGCAAGGCGATCACTTCTTCCGTTTGCTGTGTTGCAAAGCCATAATCTTTGATCACTTCATGAACAATAGTGTTTAAAGGCACCGTTTGCTGAAGTTTTAAAACCGGGATATGTATTTCGTTCCCTTTAGGCTCTATAAGTTTTTTCTTTATGTTATCCACGGATTGCCTGTACAGCATTTCAATTTCACGAAAACGTTCCATATTATTTACCAGGTTATCCTCAACCTGCGGAAATACTTTTTGTAAACCGGGGATCAACTGGTTACGAAAATAATTGCGGGTATATTTATCCAAGGCATTGGATGAATCTTCAACAAAATTCAGATTATTTGCCAGTGCGAATTCACTGAGTGTATTTTTTTTTGCAAAGAGTAAAGGTCGTATCACATTACCCTGCTTTGGCAAAATGCCGTGCAAGCCGTTGATGCCGGTTCCCTTAAAAAAATTCATCAGCAGGGTTTCAATATTATCGTTGGCATGATGAGCAGTTAAAAGCCAGTTGACCGTTGTTAGTTGACCGTTGCAATCTCCCGGCTCCAAATCGTTTTTAATTTTATATAAAAGTCCATTGAACCATGCATAACGCAATTCTCTTGCAGCTACTTGAATACTCAATTTATTTTCTGCTGCGTATTTTTCTGTATCGAATTTTTTAACAAGCACTTCAACTCCATACTTTTCGCCAAGCCGTTTTACAAACATTTCATCACGTTCGCTTTCTTCTCCGCGTAATTGAAAATTGCAATGCACAATAATAAATTCATACCCTGCTTGTTTACAAAGCTCACAAAGCACAACAGAGTCCACGCCGCCGCTTACGGCAAGCAGCAACTTATCTTTGGGTTGAAAAAGATTTTGTTGTCTGATAAAGTCTGTAAATTTTTTCAGTAATTTCATACTATGCATAAATTAGAATGGCCCTGCAGAATTTTACTTTTAATTAATTGTTTATTTGCTTTTTTGGGTTATGTTTTTTTTTTGCAAACTGATTATCAATTAGTATCCCCGCTTATTCCGGTATCAACAGTGTATCTAATTGCAAAGCATTCAATTTATGCAAGTTTACCCGCTGCCATATTGCTTATCATTTCTTTATGTTTTTATTTTTTTCAAAAAAGAATTATTTCAATCATCTTAAGTTCTCTAGCGATTTTCAGTTACTATTTACTGACTAATACAGATTGGGTTTAAAAGCGTTCCTTAAAGCTAAAAAAGCACAAGCGTGTCCTTCGGCTAAGCTCAGGATAAACTGCCAATGAAGCTGAATAAAGATCGAATGCCAGGACAAAAAAGAGACTAAAAAACACAATCTTCGTTTTCATCTTCCAGTTCCCTCTCCTTGGGAGAGGGGTTGGGGTTAGGCTGTTACTCCTCTATATCCTCCAACGCTCCCTGTAATTCCATTCTTGTATGATGATCGTTTGCCTTTTGTGCTTCTTCTATCCCCCGCTTATATATTCTTATAGCTTTATCAAAATCCCCCACCCGCTCTAATAATTTACCCAGGTGATAGTAAGAACCAATATAGGTTGGTTCCCGCAATAAAATTTCATTGAACAGTTTCCGGGCTGCCTCATCATCGCCTATCTTAATATATTCCAGCGCCAGCGCATGTTGCAGAAAACTATCCTTGCCGGATGTTTTCATATACTCTAATAATTTTTCTATCCTGCTCATTAAACAATAATTTTTTACGTTTTTTAATCAATTTATCTTCGCAACGCTTATCTTTGTATTAGTTGCATAAACAACTTATTTCAGGATTTTTAAAATTTACTACATGAAGATCTTAGTTTGTATCAGTAAAACACCTGATACCACGGCAAAAATAGCCTTCACAGATAACAATACGAAATTCGCTGCTGATGGCGTGCAGTGGATCATCAATCCATACGACGAATGGTATGCCCTGGTGAGGGCCATTGAGTTGAAGGAAGCAGACCCGTCAACGGTTATACATTTAATTACTGTTGGCGGCGCAGATTGCGATCCCATCATCCGCAAAGCACTGGCACTGGGTGGCGATGAAGCTATTCGTGTTAATGCCGATAGCCACGATAGTTTTTATATTGCTTCGCAAATTGCAGAAGTTGCCAAAAAAGGCAGTTACGATTTAGTTTTCACCGGTAAAGAAACCATTGATTACAACGGTTCTTCTATTGGCGGTATGGTAGCTGAATTACTTAATCTTCCTTATGTTTCTTTAGCTACAAAATTTACGTTGGAAGGAACTAATGCAATAATTATTCGTGAAATTGAAGGCGGAGAAGAAACCAATAAAGTGGCACTACCGGTTGTTGTAAGTTGCCAGAAAGGAATGGCCGAACAACGCATACCAAATATGAAAGGTATTATGGGTGCGAGGAGCAAACCATTAAATGCAGTTGAACCGGTTGCAGTTGATGCATTAACAAGTGTTGCATCTTTTGAATTACCTCCTGCTAAAGCTGGAGTAAAATTAGTTTCACCTGATAATCCTGAGGAATTGGTACGGTTGTTACATGAGGAGGCGAAAGCGATATAATAACCCCTGCGGTTCAGAATGGGGAACTGAACGCGGGGAAGATTAGTGTAAAGAAATCAGCGAAGAATAAAAAAAGTAATTAAATAATAAACTGCCAACTTCCAGTTCCCTCTCCTTTGGAGAGGGGTTGGGGTGAGGTTAAATAAATTTTATGAGTGTACTAATATTTCTTGATCAATCCGAAGGCCAAATCAAAAAATCATCTTTTGAAGCAGCAAGCTACGGTGCTAAAGTTGCAGAACTTTTAGGCACTACTGCCGAAGCTATTGTGCTGGGCAATGTTGCAGATGATCTGGCAAGCCTGGGAAAGTACGGCATTAAAAAAGTGCATACCGTAAAAAATGCGGCACTTGATCATGTAGATGCACAGGTATTTACCAAAATAATTGCCGATGCCGCTAAAGCCATTGATGCTAAAGTAATCATCTTCTCTAATAACTTTAATGGTAAAGCCATTGCACCACGCTTAAGCGTACGGCTTAAAGCCGGGCTGGTTTCCGGTGCAGTTGCACTTCCCGATACCAGTAACGGATTTACCGTTAAGAAAAACGTTTTCAGCGGTAAGGCATTTGCGAATATTACGGTTACTACCGATATAAAGATCATTGCGCTTAATCCAAATTCATACACGGTTGTAACTACTACAGCCGTTGCCGAAGTTGTTGAATTTGCAGCAACAGTTGATACTGCAAAAGTGCAGGTTACTGCAACAGATAAAGTAATTGGCGAAATTCCATTAAGTGAAGCTGAGATCGTAGTGAGCGGTGGCCGTGGTTTAAAAGGGCCTGAAAACTGGGCTTTAGTGACCGACCTTGCAAAATTATTAGGAGCCGCTACTGCCTGCAGTCGCCCGGTTGCTGATAGCGGCTGGCGCCCGCATCATGAGCACGTAGGACAAACCGGCCTTGCCATTGCACCCAACTTATACATTGCCATTGGTATTTCCGGCGCTATACAGCATCTTGCTGGTGTAAACAGGAGTAAGGTAATTGTAGTTATCAATAAAGATCCCGAAGCACCATTCTTTAAAGCAGCCGATTATGGTATAGTGGGCGATGCTTTTGAAGTAATGCCAAAGATTATTGAAGCAGTGAGGAAGTTAAAGCAGGCATAATTATCATAAAAATAAACCCATTTTATATTTAAGCCTTTCAACTTAGTTTTGAAAGGCTTTTATTTTATATTTGCTCTTTACTAATGGAACAAAATTTGTAACTGAGGAACCGGTATGAAAAAAATAGAACTGGAAATAGTGGCTTTATCGCACAGCATTACGCAAACCCATTCTTACGCGGTTGTGTTGGGAGAGATAAATGGCTTACGCCGCCTTCCCATCGTTATTGGTGGCTTTGAAGCGCAGGCTATTGCTGTGGCGTTGGAACGTATGAGTCCCAGCAGGCCCCTCACCCACGACCTCATGAAAAACTTTATGATGGCTTTTAATGTAGAACTGCATGAAGTGGTGATCAACGATCTGCAGGAAGGTATTTTTTACAGCAAACTGGTTTGCAGTTCGGCTAATGATACCGTTGAAATTGATTCCCGAACCTCCGATGCGCTGGCATTGGCCGTTCGCTTTGGTTGTCCCATATTTACCTACGATACCATTTTAGACCAGGCAGGCATATTGATGGAAGACGATGGCAAAACAAAAACTGCTACTTCCGTAACTACAGAGACCGGCGGCAGCGATGATCTGAAATCTTTATCGCTGGAAGAACTGGAAGGCTTACTGGCCGAAGTACTCGATCACGAAGATTATATCAGGGCTATTGCCATACGCGATGAGATAAAAAGCAGGGGCAAAGGCAAATAAATTGTATAAATTCTATTCCTATATTATTTATTTTACTCTTTTTTCTTCTGTTGCTTTTTCACAAATTCGTTTTCGTGGTAAAGTGGTAGCAGAAGGATCAAATGAACCGGTAAATGCTGCCAGCATATATTTCAACAACACCTCCATTGGTACAAGTACCAATTCATCGGGCGAATTTGACATTCCTGTTCCGGCTTTATCCAACCCCGAACTGATCGTTTCCTCAGTAGGTTTTGAGACAATAGTTTACCGGGTAATACCTGGCGAGGAAAATATGCATACCTATCTTTTTAAACTTAAGAAAAAGGAAGCCCTGATGCAGGATATCCTGATACTGGCCGACGAAACCAGGAGAAAATACCTTAACATTTTTAAAGACAATTTTCTGGGTGTTACCGAAGAAGCCAGCCTGAGCAACATTCAGAACCAGTCTGCTATTTATTTTACAAAACCAGGAACAGAATTAAACAGCTTTAATGCCTACAGCGATACACCACTTATCATCATCAATAAAAAACTGGGCTATAAAGTTTATTTTCAACTCCAGGAATTTTATTTCAATCAAAATTCGGGCATCACATCTTTTTATGGATTCACCCGCTACGAAGAATTGGGTGATAAAAAGCGATGGATTAAAAACAGGAGAAAAGCATACTATGGAAGTACCATGCATTTTTTCAGGTCGCTCATCAATGACAAACTCGACGAGGAATTTTATAACATATATATCGTAAAAGAAGATTCACTCAGCAGGGTAAATGGCTCAAAAAACAGGATGGAAATGGCCGAACCGGTAACCGCAGCACAAATACTGAAACCAGACAGCAGCGGTAATGGCAATTATATTGTTACCTGCAAGAATAAAATAATGGTGCAGTACAACCGAAACCCTGCTTCAAAAGCTTACCTTAACATGCATGTGGCGCTCAGCAGTTCTTTACCAACCGGTTTTCGTTCTTACCTGGTATCAAATACAGGGAGTTTTATAATTGATAAGAACGGGGTTTTATTAAATCCGTTAAGTGTTTTATTTACCGGTTACTGGGTTTATGAAAAAGCGGCTAACTTACTGCCTTATAACTACGATCCTGATGCAAAAAATTAATACCATTTATTATTCATGATAGTTTTTCCCAACTGTAAAATAAATCTCGGCTTACAAATTCTTAGTAAAAGAGATGATGGTTTTCATAACCTGGAGACTGTATTTTATCCTGTTGCTTTTAAAGATGCGCTTGAATTAATTACCGATACCACTAACAATACCGGTATTGAATTTACAGGAACGGGTTTACTTGTTGATGGCAAGGCTGCAGATAATCTTTGTGTAAAAGCCTACTATTTATTACAGAAAGATTTCCCGCGATTACCTGCTGTAAAAGTTCACCTGCACAAAACCATTCCCATGGGTGCCGGACTGGGCGGCGGCTCTGCCGATGGAGCTTTTGTGTTGACATTGCTCAATGAAAAATTCAAACTAAACATCTCAACTCCTACACTCCTGGACTATGGATTACAGCTTGGCAGCGACTGCCCTTTTTTTATAAAGAATAAACCCTGCTATGCAACGGGCCGTGGTGAAATACTGGAAGATATTGCGGTTGATCTTTCTTCGTACAAAATGATATTAATCAATCCCGGCATTCACATCAATACCGGCTGGGCATTTTCAAATATTAAACCTGCTTCTTCTAAAAAATCAATTAAAGAAATTATTACCCAGCCTGTTGAAACATGGGAGTCTGAACTTTGCAATGATTTTGAAGTTCCGGTTTTTGAAGCGCACCCCGAGATCAAAGCAATCAAAGATTCATTGTATAACCAGGGTGCTCTTTATGCAGCCATGAGTGGCAGTGGCAGTACTTTATTTGGAATTTTTGATACAAAGCCGGATACCACTTCATTCAAAAACAAGAACTATTTTATCAAAATAATAAATTAGCCTATCTTGCACGCAAATCAATTATCATAAATACGCTGTTAAACATATCGTCTTTTCTCTATAGCAATCTCGACCTGCTCAATCATCGAGGTTAAGGCCCCACCTACCCTCTCCGCCATTTGGCGGAAAGGATAAGACTCCGTGTCTTTAAGTTTATTCCCTTTACAAATTTTATTTTACTGATCATGAACTCAACAATTGCTGTTACAGCCAATGCGCAACATTATTTAGACCTGGAAGAAAAATATGGCGCCCACAATTATCATCCCTTACCTGTTGTATTAAACCGCGGCGAAGGCGTTTTTTTATACGATGTAGATGGTAACCGTTACTACGATTTTTTAAGTGGTTACTCTGCCGTTAACCAGGGGCATTGCCATCCAAAAATTATTGCTGCATTAATTGAGCAGGCACAAAAATTAACACTAACCTCCCGTGCATTTCACAGTAATGTGCTGGGCGAATATGAAAAATACATTACTGCCTATTTTGGATACGATAAAGTATTACCTATGAACTCGGGTGTGGAAGCTGTTGAAACTGCGATAAAACTTTGCCGTAAATGGGCTTATGAAATAAAAGGAATTACAGCAGGCAATGCAAAGATCATTGTATGCGATGGTAATTTTCATGGCAGAACCATTAATGTAATTTCTTTCAGCAGTGACCCTACTGCAAAAAATAATTATGGCCCTTTTATTAGTGGTTACGAATCAATTCCGCATAATGATCTGCCCGCTTTGGAAAAAGCATTGCAGGATGAAAACGTAGCTGCCTTTTTATTTGAACCCATACAGGGCGAAGCAGGCGTTGTAGTACCTGATGCCGGTTATTTTAAAGGCGTTCGTGATTTGTGCAATGAGTATAATGTTTTAATGGTGGCCGATGAGATACAGACCGGGCTTGCACGTACCGGGAAAATGCTGGCATGCGATCATGAAAATGTACGTCCGGATATTTTAATTTTGGGCAAGGCAATGAGTGGTGGCGTATTACCGGTTAGTGCC
The DNA here is from genome assembly GCA_038226715.1 of Chitinophagales bacterium. Classification (GTDB taxonomy): domain Bacteria; phylum Bacteroidota; class Bacteroidia; order Chitinophagales; family Chitinophagaceae; genus Ferruginibacter. Next base: position 471 of record JBBRQF010000006.1, on the reverse strand, counting down.
GTATTATGTGATGATGAAATTATGATGACTATTAAACCAGGAGAACATGGCAGCACTTATGGTGGTAACCCATTGGCATGCGCAGTTGCCATAACGGCGTTGCAGGTTTTAAAAGATGAGGATATGGCAGTCAATGCAGAAGCAATGGGTAAATTATTAAGAAGTGAATTAGAAAAATTAAACTCCCCTTTTATTTCCATTGTTAGAGGCATGGGTTTATTAAATGCGATAGTTATTAAACATTCCAATCCAGATGCTGCGTGGGAGTTATGTTTGCTGCTAAAAGAAAATGGTTTGCTGGCTAAACCAACGCATGGTGATAAGATACGGTTTGCTCCTCCACTTATAATTAATAAAGAACAGGTGATTGAATGTGTGGGAATAATTGGAAAGAGTTTACAACAACTATAGCTGCCATAAAACAGAATAAGATTTTGCTGGTATCACCCTTTCTATTTATTAACCAATAAT
>JBBRQF010000005.1:0-146852 GCA_038226715.1 Chitinophagales bacterium | reverse complement strand
CCTGAACAAATGCACAAGCAATGTAAAATACAAATGAGGACTTATAAAACAAAAAACAGTAGTAAGAGGGAACTTACTACTGCATGAAAATTGTACTTTTATTCTTTATTAATCTTGTATCGCCTTTTTAGGACTAGTCACTTAATTTTATTGAACGTCTGCAGGTGGCGCAGGCGGTGGTGGTGGAGGAGGCAATTTGCCGTATTTCTTTTCATAATAAGATTGGTTAGCACTCCACTTTTCCATCGGAATCTTTTCTGTATTTGCACCTTTCTTAACATACACTATAGCCTTTCCATTGTTATTATAAACAGATACCTGGTATGCATTATCCTTAACAATTACCGGAGGAGTGAATTTTACTTCAGTTACTTCTTCAGCGGGAGGAGGAGGTGGTGGTGGCGGCATTGGTGGGGCTGGTGGCGGAGGTGGTGCTTTAGGAGGAGCAGGCGGCGGTGGCGGTGGTGTTGGTGGTGTCACATCATTTGTTGATGAAAGTGAGGAAGGCGCAGGAGCCTTACCGGTTTTGTTTTTTTGTGCCATTATATGCATTGAAAACGAGCATACAAACAGCAGGATGAATATTTTTTTCATAATTATAATTTTTGTTAAGATGCGGATATATAACTATTCCATAAATAAATATTTAGCTTTTGACTAATAAAAAAGCGGGGAAATTAATCCTCGCTTTTTTATGAAATTTTTCTTTATAATTATGCTTTGCCTAATGTTTCTTTATTCTATAATACCTCCCGTGTTTGTAATAGTAACCGCGTCGGTAATGATGATGAGTTGGGTGTGCCCCGGGTTTTACAACTACAAACTTAGTGCCCGGCGGTGGCGGGGGTACGGGTGCTCCAGGTGGTGGTGGCGGAACCACAATAGGTACCTTTTGAGCATTAGACTGTAAACCAACAAACAGGATCGACAGTATTACAATAATCTTTTTCATATTTAGTGTTTTAATAACTATACATATAAAAGCCGTGCCAGAAATTTGAATTTTTTGATTTCGAAGCAAAAACTCAAATTATAAAGCCCTATCATTAAAATGACAGGGCTTTTTGCACTTGGTATTGGTAATCAACAAATTTTGCCTGTTTGGTATATTGAGCTAAGAAAAATAATGATTTCGGAAGCAGTAACTAATTAAAATAAAGGCTAAATCCTTCATTCTGCATAAAAGACAAGCCAATTATAAAAAATGCTGCATCAACTGTAATTTGAATGCCAGCTATTAAGTTTATATTAACCTGATATATAGTAAATTGCAGCAATTCTAAAAATTCATGTGGAGTATATTTAAAAAAGAACTCAACCAGTTTTTCAGTAATCTTACAGGTTATATAGCCATTATTCTTTTTTTATTGATCAATGGGGTATTTCTGTTCATACTGCCGGATAGCAGCATTTTTGAATTTGGCTATGCATCACTCGATAAATTTTTTGAACTGGCGCCCTGGATCCTGATGTTCCTGGTGCCCGCCATTAGTATGCGTTCTTTAGCTGATGAATTTAAGGCCGGTACATTTGAAATACTCAAGACAAAGCCGCTTTCATCCTGGCAAATTGTATTGGGTAAATATTTCTCCATCCTGGTTGTGTTATTGCTGGCCATCCTACCTTCCATTATTTATATTATAACTATTAAAACATTGAGTGCACAGGGTGGTATTGATAGTGGTGGTATTACCGGAAGTTACCTGGGATTAATTTTACTGGCTGCTGTTTTTGCGGCTATTAGTTTGTGTTGCAGTGGCTTTACCAGCAATGCGGTTGTGGCTTTTTTAATTAGTGCATTCTGCTGTCTTATTTTATATTTTGGATTTAATGCACTGAGTAAATTACCTTTTTTTGTAAATGGTATCGATTATTATATTGAAATGCTGGGTATTGATTTTCATTACCGGAGTATCAGCAGGGGTGTGCTCGACAGCCGCGACCTGGTTTATTTTATCAGTGTAATTTTTATTTTCTTACTGGCAACTGTAAAAAATCTCTATAAAAAATAAATGAGCGTATTTAAAAAAATATGGAAAAGCAGGTTTTGGTTATTGATAACCATTGTGGCCCTGGTTGCCATTAACTGGCTGGCATCCATGTACCATACCCGTATTGATTTTACCAACGAAAAAAGATTTACACTTTCAACCGCAACAAAAAAGGTTTTGCAAAAACTGGACGACGTAGTGGAGATAGATGTTTTTTTAAAAGGGGATTTCCCCAGCGGTTTTAAAAAACTGGCTAATAGTACAGGTGAAGTTTTACAGGAATTTAAAGAACTGGCCGGTAAAAAACTGCAATACCGGTTTATCAGTCCCGATGAAAAAGTGGAAGGTTCGAATGTTTCGTGGGCCGATACTTTGGGCGCATTGGGTTTCTACCCGATCAATCTTACATCACAGATAAAAGAAGGGCAGCAGCAACAGAATATTTACCCCGTTGCATTTGTTCATTATAAAGAAAATGTATTGCCCGTAATGCTTTACCAGGGTAAAACAAAAGCCATTACCTATCCCGAGATCAACAGCGCTGAAGCTATGATGGAATTTAATTTCATAAGTGTTATTGATAAACTTATGCAAAAAGAAAAGCCGGTAGTGGCTTACACAGTTGGCAATGGCCAACCAACCGGTTATACGGTTGAGGACCTGGTGAGAAATACATTGCAACAGGAATATAAATTTTATACCATTGACCCAAATAAACAACCGGCCATTCCCAAGGAATTTAAAGTGTTATTCGTTATTAAACCAACGGAACCTTTTTCTGAAGAAACGAAATTCAAACTGGATCAGTATGTAATGAACGGTGGTAAGATCATTTTCTTCCTGGATAAACTGAATGCTGAACTGGACAGTCTTAAAAGTAAAAAAGGCGAGGTTGTAGCTTATGACCGTGGATTGGAACTAAATGATATGTTATTTAAATACGGGGTACGAATAAATCCTGACCTGGTGATGGACCTGCAATGCGACTTCTTACCCTTTGATGTAAATGGCAACGACCAGTTTGAGTTATTGCCCTGGAATTATTTCCCCGTCTTTGAATCCAAATCAAACCACATCATCAATAAGAACCTGGGTTTTGTAAGTGGCAGGTTTGTGAACTCTATTGATACAGTTGAGGCAGCAGGCATTAAAAAAACTGTTTTATTAAGCTCATCTCCAAATTCCCGTACCATTGCAACACCTGCATTGATAAGCGCCCGGGAAAATGTTAACGCTCCCGAAAATGAAAAATTTAAAAAATCAAATATTCCTGTAGCAGTTTTACTCGAAGGGAAATTCCGATCACTTTTTTCCAATCGGTTATCACAGGCCATGAACGATTCTTTGCAGAATATTGGTGCCGTCTTTATGCCGGAATGTTTGGCAGATAATAAAATGATCGTTGTAGCTGATGGCGATATTGTCTTAAATTCAGTGGTTAAAGGTAACCAGTCAATACCCATGGGGATGAACCCTTTTACTTTTGGATCGCAACGTGAGTTTGCATTTGCCAACAAGGATTTCCTGCAAAATTGTCTAGATTACCTGGTCAACAGTTCCAACCTCTCTGAAGCAAAAGCAAAGGATTATACTTTACGACTGCTTGACAAAAAGAAAGTTGAATCTGAAAAAAGCACCTGGCAGCTTGTCAATATCCTGGCACCTGTTGTATTGATCATTTTATTTGCATTGGTATATCAATTTATAAGAAGAAGAAAATACACCGTAGTGTAAAATGGATAAAACACAGGTCATATACATCGTCTTTAGTGCAGTGATCGTACTTGCATTGGTTTTTGACCTGGGGCTGCTCAGCAAAAAGAACCAGGTGGTAAGTTTAAAAGCAGCATTGGTACAAACTATTTTCTGGGTTTTACTTTCGCTTGCTTTTTGTGCTTTTATTTTTTTTGAGAATGCAAATGGCAATGGCAGGGTTGATGCTGTGTCTTATATATCCGCATACTTGCTGGAGTGGTCGCTCTCTATTGATAATATTTTTGTTTTCATCATCATCTTTTCCTTCTTTAAGGTGAAACCCGAAAACTACTCACGGGTTTTACTGTTGGGTATTTTAATGGCTATCGTGTTCCGTATTGTTTTTATAGCCCTTGGCAGCCAGTTGGTGGCAAGGTTTGATTGGGTAATGTATATTTTTGGTGGCTTTCTTTTATATACCGGTATTAAAATGTATTTCAGTAAGCATGAGCAGGAATTTAATCCTGAAGAAAACTGGGCCTACCGGGCCATGAAAAAATTCATGCGTATTACACATGTTGAAGCAAAGGGGCGGTTTATCATCATACATCACAATAAAGCTTACTTTACCAATCTTTCTGTGGTGGTTATCATGCTGGGTTTAATTGATATTGTTTTTGCCGTTGACTCGATCCCGGCAGTCTTTTCTATTATACCAGACCCGGCTAAAAAACTGCTGATCTACTCTTCCAATATTTTTGCAGTACTTGGTTTGCGCAGTCTTTTCTTTTTATTAAGAGGTGCAGCCAGTAAGTTCGATTACCTGCAACAGGGTATTGCGCTGGTATTATTATTCATCGGTGCAAAAATGCTCATAACAAAATGGGTGCATATCCCGGTTTGGGTGTCGCTGCTGGTAATTGTGGTTTGTATTTCAGGTTCCATTTTATATTCTATGTATCACCAGCGTAAAGGTGCGCCGCAAGACGGCGATTAACAAGTTTAATTAATTTCTATTGTATAATATTTCTGAAATAGCATCTGTAATAAAAGCTAAAACATTTTCTGAAAATGTTGCTGTTACCGTTGAGCATATTTTATTAGACAGCCGTAAATTATTATTTCCTGCAACATCTGTATTCTTTGCATTACCCGGCCTGCGAAGAAATGGTGACTTATTTATTGACGACTTATATGGTAAAGGAGTACGTTGTTTTGTAGTTGATGAAAGTTTTAGCGGTGGGTACATGCAGCAATTTACAGATGCTTCATTCCTGCAGGTTACCGATGTATTGCAGGCCTTGCAACTGCTTACAGCCTTTCACCGGCAGCAATTTTCCATTCCTGTTATTGGCATCACCGGCAGCAATGGCAAAACCATCGTAAAGGAATGGCTATACCAGTTACTGCAAAATGATTTTAATATTGTTCGCAGCCCTAAGAGTTATAATTCGCAGATCGGTGTACCCTTAAGTATGTGGCAGATGAATGCTGATTATACACTAGGCATTTTTGAAGCCGGTATTTCGCAGCCTGATGAAATGCAGAAACTGGCAAAGATCATTGCACCCACCATCGGCGTTTTTACTACTATCGGCGAAGCACATGGCGAAGGGTTTTTAAATATCCGGCAGAAAATAAATGAAAAACTTAAACTGTTTGTTAATAGCGATGTGCTGGTTTATTGTGCTGATGATCCCGATATGAATGAGGCGGTGAATGCATTTAAGAATAATGTACGTACCGGTGATTCATTTGAACTTTTTAGCTGGAGTAAAAAAGAGTCAGCTACACTGCAAATCATTGCTACCGAAACCGGTAATGCCCAAACAACTGTTTCGGCTTTATGGAAAAATAATCCCGTTGATTTTAAAATTCCATTTACAGATGTTGCTTCTGTTGAAAATGCCATTAGCTGCTGCTGTGTATTATTATACCTTGGTATTGACAGCAGCGTAGTTACAGAGCGCATGTTGCAACTAAAGCCTGTGGAAATGCGCCTTGAACTAAAGCAGGGTATCAACAACTGCTCTGTAATAAACGACAGTTACAGCGCCGATATAAATTCGCTTACGATTGCCCTTGATTTTTTACAACAGCAACAGCAACACAGCAAGCGTACCTTGATCTTAATCGATATTTTACAATCCGGGAAAAGTGGTGGTGAATTATATACAGATGTAGCTGCCATACTGGAACAAAAAAAAATAAACAGGTTTATTGGTATTGGCTCCGAGATCAGTAAACAAAAGAACGCTTTTAAAAATATTGAAGAAACTGTTTTCTTTTCTTCCACAGCCGAATTTAAAGAACAGTTTTACAGTCAGCATTTTCACAATGAGACGATCTTATTAAAGGGTGCCAGGTTCTTTGAGTTTGAACAGATCAGTCATTTGCTGGAAGAAAAAATTCACCAGACAGTATTGGAAATAAACCTGAATGCTGTTACTCATAATTTAAATACCTACCAGCGCCTGCTGAATCCCGGCGTTAAAATAATGGCTATGGTAAAGGCTTTCAGCTATGGCAGCGGTGGTTTTGAAATTGCAAACCTGTTACAGTTTCACCAGGTAGATTACCTGGCCGTGGCCTATGCCGATGAAGGGGTGGAGTTGCGTAAAGCCGGTATTACTTTACCCATCATGGTCATGAATGCAGAGGAAATTACCTACGATGTCTTGGTACAGTATAACCTGGAACCGGAATTATTTTCTTTTGTTATACTGACTACTTTCGAAAACTATTTAAAGCAGGCAGGTATAAATTATTACCCGGTACATATTAAACTGGATACTGGTATGCGGCGTTTGGGTTTTGAACAAAAAGATCTACCCGAATTGTGCGACAGGTTAATGGCAACAACTGTATTTAAGATCCAATCGGTATTCTCTCACCTGGCAGCAAGCGATGCTGATCTGCACAATGAGTTTACACATGCACAGGCCAATGCTTTTTTAGCAGGATGTGCGGAGATACAACAAATTACAGGGTATACTTTTATCCGGCATATTGCCAACACATCTGCCATTCACCGGCATAAAAACCTGCAGCTTGATATGGTGCGTTTGGGGATCGGTTTGTATGGTGTGGATGCAGACCCGGTGATGCAGCAACAACTAAAAAATGTAACTACTTTAAAAACAACTGTATCGCAGATAAAAAAAGTTAAGGCAGGCGAGAGCGTGGGCTATAGTCGCAAGGGTATTGCAACAAAAGATTCTGTTATTGCAACTGTACGGATCGGCTATGCAGATGGATACCCACGTTTACTAAGTAATGGTACAGGAAAGATGTGGATCAATGGCAAACTGGTGCCGGTAATTGGTAATGTATGTATGGATATGACTATGCTGGATATAACGGGTGTTGCTGTTGCCGAAGGCGATGATGTGATCGTATTTGGGACAGCCCTGCCGGTAAGTGAACTGGCAGCATTGGCACAAAGTATTCCTTATGAAATTTTAACAGGTATATCGCAACGGGTAAAAAGGGTTTATTTTGAAGAATGAGTTTAGATGTTTAGTTAGAAGATTTTAAACATGAAGCACTTTCCTAAACCCTAAATGCCTAAACCCTAAACTCATAACGCTAAACACTTATCTTTGAAATATATTATGAAAGCAAGACACGTAACATTCATCATCTTATTGATAATAATTGCAGACCAGGTGCTTAAGCTTTGGATCAAAACGCATTATCAGCTTAATACATCACACCAAATTATTGGCAGTGGATTTCAACTATATTTTGTTGAAAATCCAGGTATGGCCTATGGTTGGAAATTTGGCGGTAACTGGGGAAAAATGGCCCTGACTATTTTTAGAATGGTGGCTGTTATTTTTGGAACCTGGTACCTGGGTAAGCTCATTAAAGAAAAACAACACAAAGGGTTTATTTTTTGTGCTGCGCTGGTTTATGCCGGCGCCCTGGGTAACCTCATTGATTCTTCTTTTTACGGATTGATATTTGATAAAGGAATGACGGTTGACCCGATCATGAAAGAATATGTTGGTTATAGCGGATTGGCACAATTATCTTCAAAAGGCTATGCCTCTTTCTTACATGGCAATGTGGTGGATATGTTATACTTTCCGGTTATTAAAGGGCATTTTCCATCCTGGTTTCCGTTTTGGGGAGGAGATGATTTTGAATTTTTCCGTCCTATCTTTAATATTGCCGACGCATCTATCACAACCGGGGTGATCAGTATTTTAGTTTTTCAAAAACGCTTTTTTAAGCAGCATAACAATAAAGAAAAGCATCCTCTTGTAGAAACTGACGCATTGGTTAATGATGAATCCCAGGTTTCATAAATTACATATCTTTAAAGCATGAAAATCTCTCCGTTTATAAAATTGAGTAAGTTGGGCATAGCCGTTTTTATAGCTGCCATTTTTTTTACTGCATGCACTAAAAATACTGACCCTACCGGTGATTCTGAGGGCATATTAAAAGATTCAGCCACCATAAATGGTATTTTCAGGGTTGACAGTTCTTTAAATGCTGATAATTATGTGGATGTTCTGGTAGATGTGCGCTTCGGCGGGCATTTTGATATTAAATCAGATTCCGTAAACGGCTATTCATTTAAAAAATCAGGAACGGTGGGTACAGGCTTAAATACTATTCGCTTATATGCCAGCGGAAAGCCCATAGCCACTGGTACAAATACATTTCATATCAGTTACGGTGTAAGCAGCAGTAGTTTCAACATCACCGTATTTAATTCGGGTGTAGGAACAGCCCTATATACTTTGGGAGGTTCTCCGGGTAATTGTTCTGTAACGTCAATTAATGGAAACTATATTACCGGGCAGGCTATGACGGCTGCTAATACGGTACAAACAACGGTTAATGTAACGGGCATTGGAACTTATATCATAACCGGCATAATTATTAACGGTGTTTCTTTTAATGCCAGTGGGGCATTTATTAACCCAGGCCTGCAAAGTATTATTTTAAAAGCCTCCGGCACACCCACAACTGCCGGCCTTTTTAGTTACCCGGTTACCAACAGTACAACCACCTGCAGTTTCCCACTTACTTATACTACCAGTATTACCAATGCAACTTTTGGCCTGAGCGGGTCGCCTAATAATTGTACGGGTGCTGTTATAAGCGGTACCTATACTGCAGGTACAGCGTTAATAGCATTGAATACTGCACAGGTTTATGTAAATGTACTTTCGCCGGGCGTTTACAGTATTGCAACAAATACTGTAAATGGGATTGGATTTTCTGCCAGCGGCACCTTTAATATTACCGGCCTGCAACAGATCATTTTAACCGGAACCGGTACGCCAACATCAGCCGGTAATTTTATGTTGCCGGTTAGCGGCGGCGGCAATATCTGTAATATTGCCGTGGTCTGCAATTAAAAATGTTAATGATTTTGGCTTAAATGGCCTTTTCAAAAAAAATACGGAACTTTACCAGCGTACCCTTTGGGTGAAATGTCAAAAAACTATCAATGAATAAATTACGTCCTCTGTTATTTGCGGCAATTGTATTTACACTTTTTTCATGCGAAAAGGAATACAGTACAGAAAACATCAACCCAAATGATCCACTTATAGTTGGCTTAAACTGCCGCATCAATAAAATTGTTTACACAGATACAGCCGGCATTGGTACCGGATTGGGTTCAATAGCTGCTGATATTAACAGCTTCGATATCCTTACCCCCACGGTTACCAGGTTTGATAGCCTGTCTAATACCATTGAATTTATTGGCACGCCCACTTACATAAATGATACGGTTTATATTAATCCCGATGAATATTTTATGGTAGATGTAAATAAACGAATTAGTAAGTTGCACGGACTAACAGACCCTACCGATCCTTTTTCTTTACAGTTTGACCAGTTTTATATTTATAATACCGCAGGCTACCTGGTTGCAAAAAATTATTTTTTAACCAGCTTTCCAGCCACCCAGGTTTACCAGGTAGATTATACTTATTCCGGTGGAAATCTTACCCGTATGGCACGTACCAATCTCGCTACCGGCGATCTGGATGTTGATGCAGATCTTACTTATTACACTAATATCATTCCCAGGAGGTTTATCTACCTTTTTCCCGATGAAAATGGGTATGCCGATTATACCCAGTTCTTTAATTTTGGTGCAAAGAATTATAATGCTGTGAAAAAGATGACGGTAAGAAATTATGATCCGGGAAATGTAGTCCGTGATTCTGCAGTTTCTAAATTCAGTAATTATATTGTAAGCAAGGATAATTATATTTTAAGTGTACAGATGGATAGTGTTGCCCAGCCAAGCATTCCGGCATTGGCAGGTAAGCTGAGTTTTTCCTACCATTGCAAATAACTCCTTTTCATAAAAGCAAAGCCTTCTGAAGAATCAGAAGGCTTTTTTGTAATCAAACACTCTAAATAGTGCTTAAGCTTATTATAGAAATCTTATTTCTAACCTTGTTATTATTGGTTACCGCAAGCACATGAATAATAAGATTCCCAAAAGCACAAAAAAGCTGTATGGCCAATTTATTATGAATGTGAATGAAATGGCTTTTCCGGTTTAAGGAGAATCTTACAACTACATTAACAACGCCTTGTTTGCTGTATTGTTTTATAATAAAGAGGCATTAACATGAATAGCGTAATAATAGTTTAGGCTGAAGTTTTTTTACTTAGGCAAATTGAAAAACTACGTTTGGTTGCCCGGAGGAAGGGCGTAAAAAGAATATCCGGATGTAGTAAAGTACACAGGTATAAAATGCAATGTTATTTTATACCTGTGTAATTATATTTTAAGGGAATTAAATTTTTCCTACCATGTTGGCAGGGATCACCCATTGGTCAAATTCCTTTTCAGTAACATAGCCCAGTTTAACGGCCATCTGTTTTAAAGTGGTTCCTTCTTTATGTGCTTTTTGGGCTATCTCGGCCGATTTATAATAACCGATCTTTGTATTCAATGCAGTTACCAGCATCAATGAATTGTCCAGGTGCTTTTTAATATTTTCTTTTATTGGTTCAATACCCACGGCACATTTATCATTAAAAGAAACACAGCCATCGCCGATCAGGCGGGCACTGTGTAAAAAATTAAATATCATCACGGGTTTAAAAACATTGAGTTCAAAATGGCCGTTACTGCCGCCAATACCAATAGTAACATCATTACCCATTACCTGTGCGGCTATCATCGTTAATGCTTCGCACTGTGTTGGGTTTACTTTGCCGGGCATGATAGAAGAACCGGGTTCGTTATCGGGAATAAAAATTTCGCCAATACCACACCTAGGTCCCGAAGATAACATACGGATATCGTTGGCGATCTTCATTAAGCTAACCGCTACAACTTTTAAGGCAGCATGTGTTTCCACAATAGCATCGTGTGCAGCCAGCGCTTCAAATTTATTATCAGCAGTTTTAAAAGGAAGTTTGGTGAGTTTGGCAATATGTTTAGCCACGTTCACATCATATTTTGGAGGCGTATTGATACCGGTACCAACAGCAGTGCCACCCAGGGCCAGCTCGCTTAAATGCGCCAATGTATTTTTAATGGCTCTTAATCCATGGTCAAGCTGCGAAACATAACCGCTGAATTCCTGTCCCACCGTTAATGGTGTTGCATCCATAAAATGAGTACGGCCGATCTTTACTACTTTTTTAAATGCCTTTGCTTTTTTATCGAGGGTATTGTGCAGTTTGGTAATGCCGGGTATGGTTGTCTCCATTAAAATTTTATACGCTGCAATATGCATGGCAGTTGGAAAAGTATCATTACTGCTTTGGCTTTTATTTACATCATCATTGGGATGCAGGTATTTTTCTTTATCGCTTAATTTACCACCATTTAAAACATGGCCACGGTAAGCCACCACTTCATTCACATTCATATTGCTTTGGGTGCCGCTACCGGTTTGCCAAACAACCAGCGGAAAATAATCATCCAGTTTGCCTTCCAGTATCTCTTTACAAACCTTACCGATCAGGTCGGCTTTTTTCTTTGTTAAAACACCGGCCTCATGATTAGTTATGGCAGCAGCATGTTTTAAATAAGCAAATGCCCTGATGATCTCTTTGGGCATTTTATTAATATCCTGCGCAATTTTAAAATTATCAATGCTGCGCTGGGTTTGTGCACCATAATAGGCATCTGCCGGTACTTTTACTTCGCCCATGGTGTCTTTTTCTATCCTGTATTCCATATTATTTTATTTTGGCTTTTGAATTTTCAATGCAAAGGTACGGCTCAGCGATAAAATAGTAATGCTTCGGTTTTCTTTTTATATTGCAGTAAACATGCTTATGAAAAAACAAAAACTATATCGTTTCTTTTTTCTTCTCAGCTTAGTACTCACTTCAACAATAGTAAGAACACAGGATAAATTTGGATATAAAGTGCCCGCTGATATTTTAGTGCAGCAAAAACTAAAAGAATGGGGCGATATGAAATTCGGCTTAATGATAACCTGGGGGCCATACAGCCAATGGGGCGTGGTGGAAAGCTGGAGTCTTTGCCCCGAAGATGAAGGCTGGTGCCAGCGTACAGGCCCATACAAAGACAACTGGTATGAATACAAAAAGGCCTATGAAAATTTACAAACTACATTTAACCCGGTAAAATTTAATCCCGGAAAATGGGCGGCAGCAGCCAAAGATGCCGGAATGAAATATGTACTGGCCATGGCTAAGCACCACGATGGTTTTTGTATGTTTGATACAAAGACAACTGACTATAAAATTACTGATGCTAAAACGCCTTTCTCCAAAGATCCCAGGGCTAATGTAACCAAAGAAATATTGAATGCTTTCAGGAATGAAGGCATGATGCCGGGCATCTATTTTTCGAAACCCGATTGGCATGCACCTGACTATTGGTGGAGTTATTTTCCGCCAAAGGACAGGAACCCAACCTACGATACCAAAAGGTATCCCGAAATATGGCAACGCTTTAAAGATTTTACCTACACACAGTTTGAAGAACTGATGAGTGATTATGGTAAAGTAGACCTGCTTTGGCTGGATGGTGGCTGGGTGCGGCCTTTCAGCAGTATCGACAGTTCGGTAAGTTGGCAAAGAACCATTCCTTACGATCAGGATATTGATATGCCCAGAATAGCGGCCATGGCACGCCGTAAACAACCGGGCATGCTGATCGTTGACAGAACCGTTGCCGGCGAATATGAAAATTATCTTACGCCGGAGGCACTGATACCCAATGAAACAAATCCCATACCCTGGGAGAGCTGTATGCCCATGTCTTCCTCCTGGTCTTATGTGCCCAATGCTGCCAATAAATCGGCTAATACATTAATTCATATGTTGTGTAATGCAGTAAGTAAAGGCGGAAATTTTTTATTGAATGTAGCGCCTGGTCCTGATGGCGACTGGGACGATTCTTCCTATTCACGTTTAAAAGAAATTGGCAGTTGGATGAAAGTGAATGATGAAGCCATTTACGGCACAACATTTATAAAACCATACAAAGAAGGAAAAATGGTTTTTACAAAAAAAGCCGATGCGGTTTATGCTATTTACCTGGCTGACGAGAACGAATTAAAAATACCTGAAATAATTCCGGTAAATAGTTTCTCAAAAAAAATGCCAACAAAAATTTATTTATTGGGATACAACAAACCAATGACTATTGCTGTGAATAATGCTGGCGGCTTTAATATTAATGTTCCTGAAAAGATCAGGAATAACCCGCCATCAAAAAATGCCTGGGTGTTTAAAATTACCGGTCTGTAAAACAGATCTAAAATAAGCTGTTATGAAAAAATTTATTGCTTTGATCCTTTTTATATTTTTTGAAAATGGCTTATTTGCACAACAATATCAACCCAACTGGCAAAGCCTGGATAGCAGGCCCGTGCCGCAATGGTTCAAAGATTCTAAATTCGGTATATTTATTCACTGGGGTGTTTACTCGGTTCCGGGCTGGAGTAGTAAAGGTAATTATGCCGAATGGTACCAACAGGGATTGCAAACAACGGATACTGCACGTCAGCGTTTTCATAAGGCAAAATTTGGCGACCGTACTTATTACGATTTGGCCAATGATTTTAAAGCCGAATTATTTAATCCCGATGAGTGGGCAAAATTGTTTGAAGCATCAGGTGCAAAATATATTGTACTAACTTCCAAGCATCATGATGGTTTTACTTTATGGCCAAGCAAAGAAGCAGATAAGGACTGGGGCTTTACATGGAATGCAGTTGATGTAGGCCCTAAGCGGGATTTAATTGGCGATCTTTTTAAAGCGGTTCGTAAAACATCTGTGCACGCAGGTATGTATTATTCTTTGTATGAATGGTTTAATCCATTGTGGTTAAAAGATAAAAATAAATTTGTAGCAGAACATACCTGGCCACAAATGAAAGACCTTATCAATAATTACCAGCCCGATGTTTTCTGGACGGATGGTGACTGGGAAGCGCCGGCAGAAACCTGGAAGAGCCAGGAGTTTTTAGCCTGGTTGTACAATGAAAGTCCGGTGAAAGAAAAAATTGTAGTTAACGACCGGTGGGGTTCTGGTGTGCGGTTTAAGCATGCCGGCATTTATACACCCGAGTATCAACCCGATCTTGATTTTGAAGACCATTACTGGGAAGAGAGCAGGGGCATGGGTTACAGCTATGGTTATAACCGCGAAGAAGATGCCTGGGATTATAATTCTGCCCAATCACTGGTATTGCAGTTGATTGATAAGGTAAGCAGGGGCGGAAATTTTTTATTGGATATTGGCCCCGATGAACATGGAAAAATTCCACCCATCATGCAGGAACGTTTGTTGCAGATCGGTGACTGGTTAAAAATAAATGGTGAAGCTATTTATAACACAACACGCTGGAAGGAAAACTCGCAATGGAGCGAAGGTAACCGGGAATACAAAGACAGGAGCGGAGATATGTTGTTGAAAATAACCATCGATCCGGATCCGGGTTATGCAGTAAAGGAAATTTTTTATACCTACAATGCCAATACAAATTCATTGTATGCTATTTTTCCCAGGTACCCGGATGACAAAAAACTGGTTTTGAAAAATAATCATCCTGTTCCGGGAACAAGTATCAGCTTTTTATCAACAAAAGAAAAACTAAGCTGGCATCAGCAGGGTGATGATCTGGTAATCGATCTGCCCGATTATAATCCAAATAAAATAAGATCGCCTTATGCTTTTGTGGTGAAAATTGATAATTATGGAATGTTCTCTGCCAAGCCGGCAATCAGCGTACAATATGAAAATGCTGCAACCAAACCGGTTATCAGTTTTGCAGTGCCCGGAGTTGAAACTGTTCGCTATACAACAGATGGCACTGAACCAGGCACTCAATCAAGCTTGTATACAAAACCGTTTACTATTGATATAACAAGTGTTATTAAAGCAAAAGCTTACCTGGCAGGAAGTTTATCAAGCAGTACCATTTCTGAAAGGGTAAAAACCTACGAATGGAAACCTGCCATAAAAACGGCAAAACCGCAACCTGGCATTGAGTATACTTATTATCAGCCGGAAAAAAATATCAACATGATCACATCATTTAAAACCGGTTTAATTAGCGCTGGTGTTGCTGATGTTATTTCTGTTGCAAGGAAACAACGCACAGATAAATTTGCTTTTGAATTTAGTGGTTATATCAAGATCGCCAAAGATGGCATATATACTTTTTATACGCTTTCTGATGATGGGAGTAAATTATTTATTGACGATGAGGAAGTAGTTGACAATGATGGCGATCATGGATCAGTTGAAAAAAGCGGAAAGGTTGCTTTAAAAAAAGGCTATCATAAAATTGGGGTAAAATATTTTGACAGTGGCGGCGGGAATGAATTGAAAGTGTTGATGCAGACCGGGAATGATATAAAATCCGAGCTTTCTGCATCCATACTCTATCATTAATTAATTTTTACTGACGGATCTGTGACAAAGCACCTCATTCTGTTAGATAAGGGCCTGAAGGATTTTTACTACAGTAATATTACTATTGTAATTTGTTATTATTCAGATTAGATTTACCATTTAAAGAAATTGTTTTTAAGAATAGCATAGCACGAAAAGGATATCAAAAATATTATTAAGAATATTTTTTTTGTGCTGGTTTATTTTCCTTTACTTTAAATAACGATTTCTCCCTTTACCCCCAGCCTTGCAAAAACAGATATTTTATCATTAACCAAATCTACAAACAATGAAAAAAGGTTTACCCCTAACATTCGTGTTAGCAATGATCAGTACTTTAGGGTTTTCGCAAACAGACAATTTCTGGTCTGGTAATAAAGAAAGCCGCAACAACATCATTACGGATAAGGCTGTTGCAAGACTGTCTTTTCCTACAAACTTTAAATTATTTAATTTAAACACAACTTCTTTAAGAAAGGAGTTATTTACCGTTGTTGGCAGCAATGCTGCAAATCATTCCACGGTAATTTCTTTACCCAATGCTAATGGAGAACTGGAACAGTTTGAAGTATTTGAAGCTTCCAATTTTGAACCGGAGCTGCAGGCTAAGTTCCCGGAGATAAGGGCTTATTCCGGTAAAGGTATTACCGATAAGTATGCTACTTTAAAATTGAGTATTTCCCCGCAGGGCATACAAACCATGGTTTTCAGGACAGATAAGGAAAACGAATTTATTGAGCCTTATTCAAAAGACCATACTGTTTATGCTGTATTTAAATCGCAAAGAGATAAAGGAAAACTGGCATGGACATGCAGCACTGATGAAAAAAATTCCTTTATTGATATCAAATCAAAAATTGAAAACACAAGCAGCGCAACAGGAAGCTCAACAGGTCAGTTAAAAACCATGCGTTTGGCGCAGTCATGCAATGGAGAGTATTCAAATTATTTTGGTGCAACAAGTGCTTCGCAGGTTGGACTTGTATTGGCAGCTTTTAATGCAACACTTACCCGTTGTAACGGGGTTTATGAAAAAGACCTTGCCTTACATCTTAATCTAATTGCAAATACAACTTCCGTTATTTATTATAATCCGTCAACAGATCCTTATTCAACTACATTGAGTCAGTGGAATGCCCAGTTGCAATCAACTTTAACTTCGGTTATAGGAGAAGCTAATTATGATATTGGCCACATGTTTGGAGCATCTGGCGGCGGAGGAAATGCAGGTTGTATTGGTTGTGTTTGTGTGAATGGTTCAAAAGGAAGTGGTATCACTTCTCCTGCAGATGGAATTCCGCAGGGAGATAATTTTGATATAGATTATGTGGTGCATGAAGTGGGGCATCAGTTGGGAGGTAATCATACTTTCTCCATGTCAAATGAAGGTTCTGGTGTAAATAAAGAGATTGGTTCCGGTATTACAATTATGGGTTATGCAGGCATTACAAGCCAGGATGTAGCACCTCATTCAATTGATATTTATCACGAAGCAACCATTGCCCAGATACAAGCTAACCTGGCTACCAAAACCTGCCCGGTAAGTACAAACATTACTGCTAATAATGTTGCGCCGGTTATTGCGGCAGTCAGCAATTATACCATTCCTATTAGTACTCCATTTGCACTTACTGGTTCTGCAACAGATGCCAATGGCGATGCACTCACGTATTGCTGGGAGCAAAATGATAATGCATCTTCATCACAAACAGGCGCAAGCAGTGTTGCATCACCAACAAAAGCAACCGGTCCAAACTGGTTATCATTTAGTCCTACTGCATCAGGCACCAGGTTATTTCCAAAACTGTCAACTATACTTGCGGGTTTAAATGTAACGCCTGTTTTACCTGGCGGAGATGCAGGTACAAACATTGAAGCTTTAAGTTCAGTTTCCAGAACTTTAAACTTCCGGTTAACAGTAAGAGATAATCATGCTTTCAGTTCATCTGCTCCTGTTGCAGTTGGTCAAACAGCTTTTACAGATGTAGTAGTTACCGTTAGTAATACATCTGGCCCGTTTGCTGTTACATCGCCTAACACCGCTGTAACATGGGCTGGTGGCTCTGCTCAAAATATTACCTGGAATGTAAATAATACCACTGCAGCACCGGTTAGCTGCGCCAATGTAAAAATTTCATTAAGTACCGATGGCGGGCAAACTTTTCCAACGGTATTGGCTGCAAGTACACCCAATGATGGTTCAGAAAACCTGGTGATACCGGTTGGTGCATCTACAACAGCAAGAATAAAAGTAGAAGCCGTAGGGAATATCTTCTTTGATATCAGCAATACCAACTTTACTATTGGAGGTGCAATTGCCTGCGGCGATGCAACAGGATTAACAGCTTCCGCCATTGGCGATAATACGGCTACTGTTAGCTGGAATGCTGTTGCGAATGCAATAAGCTATGCAGTAGATTATAAATTGAATTCAACTGGTACCTGGACAAGTTTTGCAACCGCACAAGCCGGTACATCTGCAAATCTTACCGGGTTAACTCAGGGCTCTTTATACGACTGGAGAGTAAAAGTAACCTGTGCTTCTGGAACCGGAAATTTTGTAGCAGCACAGTTTACAACAACTGCTCCTTTTGTATGTAATGCACCGGCAGGTTTAAGTTCATCTGGTATAACTTCATCAGCGGCCACTGTAAGCTGGACTGCTGTAAGTGGAGCAATTAGTTATGATGTGGATTATAAATCAGCAGGCTCAGGAACCTGGATAAATTCTGTTACCGGAACCGCATCTACATCAAGAACCATCAGCGGATTAACAGCAGCTTCATTATACGATTGGAGGGTTAGAACGAATTGTGCTGCCGGCAGCAGTGCATATACACAGGCACAATTTACAACTGCGGCTGTAAGCACCTGTCCCGGTATTTATGATGTAAGCACCAATGGTACAGCAAGTGGTGCCGCCCTGGTTCCATTTAACACAGATATTAAAGGATTAATAAACCCAACAGGCGAGAGTGATTATTATAAATTTATTATCACAACCGGCGGTACTGCAACTATTACACTAACTACCTTGCCCGGAGATTATGATATCCGTTTATACAAGAGCAATGGTACCACTCAATTGGCTATTTCGCAAAATGGTGGTACTACCAGCGAAACCATTACCCGTACTTATACAGCCGGTACTTATTATGTAAAGGTGTATGGATACAATGGTGCATTTAATGCAACCAACTGCTATACTTTAAGAGTGCAGCTAGGTACCGCCAGTAAAAATGCTGGTGAAGAACTGTTTGTTTCTGATAAAATTTCAGTTTCGCCAAACCCGGTTGCAGTAACGGCTAATGTAGCATTTAAAGCTGCAGCTAATGGCAATGCAACAATAACAATTATCAACCAGGCAGGAGCAACGGTGCTTTCACAACAGGTAATTGTAAACCCGGGAACTAACATTAAAAAATTAGATGTAAGCAAACTTGCGGCAGGTATGTATTTTATAAAAGTACAAACCGGTGATAAGATCGAAGTTGCCAGGATCATTGTGGCAAAATAAATGTTGCGATTATTGATAAAAAAGAGGTTGCATTATTGCAGCCTCTTTTTATTTACATTTGAAGAACATTAATTAAACATGAAGCGAATTACTATTAGTCTTTTTTATTTGATACTGTTGAGCATGGCTAATGCTCAAACTAATTTGCCTAAGCCAACAGCGCAACAACTGGCCTGGCATGATATGGAGTTTTACCTTTTCATGCATTTTGGCCCCAATACTTTTACCGACCTGGAATGGGGAAAAGGAAATGAAAAAGAAGAAGTATTTAACCCAATAAATTTAGATTGTGAACAATGGTGCCGTGTTGCCAAAGCTGCCGGTGCAAAAGGAATCATCATAACCGCAAAACACCACGATGGGTTTTGTTTGTGGCCAAGTAAATTTAGTAAGCACACCGTTAGAGAAAGTATGTGGAAGGCTGGCAAAGGCGACGTGCTGAAGGAATTATCTGCAGCCTGCAAAAAATATGGCCTGAAATTCGGTGTATATATTTCTCCCTGGGACCGTAACCACCCCGATTATGGAACAGAAAAATACAATGATGTTTTTGTAAATATGATGAAGGAAATACTGACTAACTATGCACCTGTTTGGGAGCTTTGGTGGGATGGTGCAAATGGTGAAGGGCCAAACGGAAAGCGGCAGGTATATGATTGGAAAAGATTTGAAAAGACTGTTCGTGAGCTTTCTCCCAACACGGTTGTGTTTAGTGATATTGGCCCGGATATTCGCTGGTGCGGCAATGAAGAAGGTATTGCCGGAACAACAAACTGGAACACATTGGATACAGCAGGTTTTACAAGAGGCGCAGGAGCTCCAAAACAGGATACTTTAAATGCCGGCAACATAAACGGCAAAAACTGGATACCGGCAGAATGTGATGTAAGTATAAGGCCGGGATGGTTTTACCATAAAGCAGAAGACAGCAAAGTAAAAACGCCGGAACAGTTGTTTGAGTTATATTTAAAAAGTGTTGGCAGGGGTGCTAACTTATTGTTGAATGTACCACCTGATGGGAGAGGATTGATAACCGGATATGACTCTGCGGCGCTGGTGGGATTTAAGAAACTGCGGCTGCAAAACCTTACTAATAACCTGTTTAAAAAAGCGAACACGTATCACCTGTTCCATGGTATATTAAAAGCTGCACCTGTGTTATGCGACGGAAATTATAAAACGGTTGAGCCGGTTACAGAAGCTGTTCAGCAGTCGGTGGGTGTTGAATTGAAGTTGAAACAGAATAAGCTGGTGAATTGTATTGTTCTGCATGAAGATATTTCGAAAGGGCAGCATTGCAGCAAATTTAAATTGCTGCTTTTCAACAGTAAAGATGAACTGGTGAAAGAGATGTATGGAACTACCATTGGTAAAAAAAGAATGATCACATTCCCTGCAGTTGAAATCAATACTATAGAATTAACTATCGAACAACAAAATGATTCAACCGGTATCAGTGAAATAGAGGCCTATTTAATCGATGAAAAATTGATTGAAAAATAATTTCCTTTGGCTAAGAGAATCAGGTAATAACAAATAAAGCCGTTCCGCCACAGGCGAAACGGCTTTATTAAAACCAGTTCGATTTTATTTATAGGGAAGATTAGTAAACGAGCCACCAGAAATAGTTACTGCTCCTGCACTGACAGAAGTAAAGGTTCCGGATATTTTCCTGTTCGTCATATCGTAAGTGCCAATAGATAATGAACCGGCTGTACCAATATAAGTTGTACTGCTGGTTAAATAAGTAAAGGCATTGGCAGGTATAACATACGTAGTTGCTGTTTGTGCGTTTAGGTTTATCTCAAAGTACTGTACAGAAGCGCCACTGCCTTTCACTGCAAAAATATTGGTGGCTCCAACGTTAAAATTATTGTACCAGGCAGAGTCGGCAACAAATGCTGTACCGTTAATGGTGCAGGTAAATGAACGGGGTGCAGTACTGCTGTTGTTGGAAGAATTGTCATCTTTTTTACAAGATGCAAATACACAAACGAAAAGGACAAGGGTTGTAAATGTTTTCATGATAATTTTTTGGTTAAAATGTTTTCACAAAAGTGATGTATTTACATATACCCTATATACCCATCAGTGGGTATATTTATTTTCCGGTAAAATTTGCTTTTCTTTTTTCCAGGAAGGCGGCAGTTCCTTCTTTCATATCTGCTGTTGCAAAGCATTCGCCAAAAGCATCAATCTCGGTTTGGTAACCGTTTTTGGTTTCATCAAAAACAGCGTTTGCTGCTTTAATACAGGCTGCAACTGCCAGCGGCGCTTTGGCATTTATTAGATCTAAAATGGTTTTTGTTTTATTCAATAGCTCTTCAGCAGGTACAACATAATTTACAAGCCCATATTGCAAAGCGGTGTTTGCATCGATCATATTTGCACTCATCAGCATTTCCATAGCCCGGCCTTTACCAATTAATTGTGTTAAACGTTGTGTACCGCCATAACCAGGTATTAATCCCAGATTAACTTCGGGCTGGCCAAATTTTGCATTTTCACTTGCCAATCTAAAGTGACAGGCCATGGCCAGTTCGCATCCACCACCTAAAGCAAAACCATTTACGGCAGCAATAACGGGCTTGGGTGCATTTTCAATTTTTGTAAAAACCATATCCTGCCCTTTTTGTGCCAGGGCCTTTCCACCAGCCGCATCAAGGGTTAAAAATTCAGTTATATCGGCCCCGGCTACAAAAGCTTTTGGTCCGGCACCGGTAATAATGGCCGATTTGATCTCTGTATTGTTATACACTTCATCCATGGCTGCTGATAATTCCATGATCACATCCTTATTGAGTGCATTTAATTTATCGGGGCGGTTGATTGTAATGGTAAATATCCCGTTTTCTAACGACGTAAGCAATGTTGAGTAACTCATTTTATTATTTATTGTTTCGTAATTGTTCAAGTTTTGATATGTCTTCGAAATCTTTTGGTCGGCGGGAGCTTAGTTAAGTATCTTTTAAAACATCATAAGAGACCAGCTTTAATTCTAAATCATTATTTATCTTATGTACTGTCATATTTTTTTCTGCATCATCAAAATTCAGTGCATTATGTAGAATGGTTAGTACATCTATTACATTGGGTCTGGCTCCGAGTGTACACAAAAAGTAAGTGGTAAAATCTTTATGTTGAATATTTTTAAATTCATTTTCAGAATAACCCAAGCAAAGTATCGTGCTAAAAAAACATTTTTTATTTTCGTTTTTGGGGCAATCAATATATCTAGATTTAAGCAACCGCTGGTACAATATTAAAAATTTCTGTTCACTTTCACCCATTCTTTTATGTACTCTGCAATTTCGGATGTGGTGGCACCCGGGGCAAAAAGTTTTCCAACGCCCAACTTATTCAGTTCGGCCATATCTTCTTCGGGAATGATGCCACCACCGGTAAGCAATACATCATTCATTTCTTTGGCCTTCATCAGGGCAATGATCTTTGGGAATACAGTATTATGTGCACCGCTGAGAATACTAACACCAATGGCATCCACATCTTCCTGTAAAGCAGCATTAACAACCATTTCGGGAGTCTGGCGCAAACCGGTATATATCACTTCCATACCGGCATCACGCAAAGCCGTAGCAATTACTTTGGCGCCACGGTCGTGGCCGTCCAGTCCTACTTTGGCAACTAAAACTCTTACCGGCCTGTTTTTCTCCATAGTAAATTGTATAAAACTTTTGTAAAAGTAACGCTATTCAATAAATATCTGTAATACTTCACTATTTTCGGTATACATATCCAACTTACAATTGTATGAATACATCTGCTGCTGAGATCTCATCTTATTTGAAACATGGCGACTATTCTGTCGCCGTAAGGCGAACACTTGATCTTTGTCTTGATTCGGGTAATGACCCCCTGATTGAAAAAGCGATCAGTTGGAGCAGGAGATACCATGAAACTGAAAAAGCGGATCCGGAAAAAATATTACCAGCCAATTTTATGGAAGAAGCTGAAAATATTTTGCAGCAGGCTTCGGCAATTGGTAGCGGTAGTAACGATCAGGATAAGCAATTGATCAGTGCCGAAAATATCTCTAAGAAATATAACAACGGTAGTTTTAGCCTGAAACCTATCAACCTTTCTGTTAACACGGGGCATGTTTTAGGTGTGGTTGGTGAGAACGGAAATGGTAAAACAACTTTGCTGCGTTGCCTGGCGGGACAACTGGGATTAAACAACGGTGTTATCAAGTACCATCTGCTGAAAAATCCCGATGCATATGCCATTAAAAACCATATTGCTTTTATTCCGCAGCGTATTCCCAAATGGTACGGCATGCTTAAAGATAACCTGCATTTCAGCGCTGCCATTGCGGGTATCAGCGGCGATAAGAATGATCTGATGGTTAACTTTATGCTGGAGCGGCTAAACCTGGGCAGCTATGCACAGTTAACCTGGGACCAGATAAGCAGCGGCTACCGCACCCGGTTTGAAATAGCCCGCATACTTTTACAAAAGCCACGTTTATTAATTTTAGATGAGCCATTGGCCAACCTGGATATTAATGCACAACAAACTATTTTAACCGATCTTATTTTTATGGCCAAGGGCGCTCACAATCCTATGGGCATCATCCTCAGCTCGCAGCAATTACATGAGGTGGAAAAAGTTGCAGACTCCGTAATTTTTATTAAGCAAGGCAATTGTATTTATAAAAGTAATGATGACGAAGGAAAAATTACCAGCAATGCGGTGGAGTTTGAAACCAAAGCAGACAGGGACAGTATCATCAGTTTATTTGGAGAAACAAATATTGAACTGCAGTTTAATGGCGGATTTTATACCATTATTTCTGCGGCGTTATCATCGCAGGAAATTATTGCAAAGATGATCGATGCAAAAATTTCGGTCACTTATTTCCGTGATATTACGTACAGCACCAAACGTTTTTTTTAAACCAGCAATAACAGCTACATGAGTAAAAGGCCATTCGTTCCATCGTTTTTACAAAACATAGATGACAAACTGCTTCGCAATAAACCCGGTACCTGGGCATCGAGAGCACACCTGGTAATTTATTTTGCTGCAGCATTTGCATTGCTGTTATTTGTATTTTGCTATTTTGTTTTTTTTGATGCAAGGCAGTACAGCAGTATAACAAGCTGGAATGTATTTATTGGCCTGGTTGTTTTTATTGGATTTATTTTCTGGTTGATCTTTTTGCTGCGCTTTAATGTTTTTAAACGTTATGGCAACTGGTCGGTGATGGATGGGTTGCGGGATTTTGCTTTGTATTTTATCAGCATTGCAGCTATGGTAGCTGTTTGCTTTATACCATCGGCTGTTGAAACCATGCGGGCCAACCAGCAGTTTGGCAACGAAGAAATTGTGAAAGATATTAATGAATTAAATATTAATGCCTGCAAACTGGAGTATAATTTACTACCACTTGAATGGCGGGTTGATAGCTGTAAAATTGTAGATAAAAAAGAAATGGCAATTGAGGTTCAGCCACCATCTCCGGATGTTGCTATGGAAGCAACAATAGATACGGTTATTGTTAAAAGTGGGGAGAAGACAGAACCCATAGAAAAGGCCGCATATGCGTACACCTACCTGGATACAGCAGAGCTGAGAAACAAACTGGAAAGTGCCGACAGCCTTTTAAAAATAAATGATTCGCTGTACGTATTTTATGAATGTCCAAATTACAGGTTTATAAGTTCTTACAATGCAGATGATTATTCTGCAGTAAAGATATTAAGCTCAGCCAGGATCTATAACAGTGCTATAAAAAATTATCAAAAACCCGACAGGACCAGTTTGTTGAAACGTATGCAGGAACTTAAAACCAAGTACGCCGTAAACAGCACATATAACTATGCGGATTATAATAGTACAGATCCCAATGCCAGCTATGATGTGAAGATCAGCAGGAAATACGATTTAGGAAGAATAAGCAATGGTATCGACAATGCTGTTAGAAAAAAACAGGCCTGGATAAATGACTGGCCGATCTATATTCGTATATTTTACTACATCACTTTGCTGCTATGTATGTTGGTTTTTATTTTCAGGCACAGTACTGCAAAAACATTCTTTCTGTCTGTATTGGCGGCAGTACTGTTAATAATTATTTCAGGTTTGGTAATGGTAGTTACCCGTGGCGAAGAGGTTTCAATATATTCTTTCATGATACTTTATTATGCGGTATTTGCAGCATTGGCACTGTCTATCTTTAAAACAAATATTCGCAGGGCGATACAGGGTATTGGATTAAACCTGTTCTTATTTGTTACACCATTTATCCCTTTGATATTTGTTGCACTTAACGAGACAAAACGTTATACTTATGAACTTAATAACTACGAGGTTAGAGACACTGAACAAACGGCACTTTATTACCTGATTGCAGAAATTGCAGGCTCGTTGATCCTGGTAATTTTAATTCAACCCTTGTTTATAAAACTATATCGTAAATGGTATTCGGCTCCGGAGGAGTAGTTGTTATTACAGGCACTGGGTATTTAAAAATTTAAGTGTTGCCTTATCATAATCGCTGTACATCTGGTGGTCGGAAACTGAAAGGTCTATCTGCTCAATAACAAATAGTTTTTGTAAAATAGTTAAACTGTTCAGTTCGGGAAATGATGTGGGATTTGCATTGTATGCATACACCAGTACATCTGAAAAACCAATGAAATAATTGCGGTTGGTAAGATAACCCTTGGCCTTCATCTCATTAAATACGGTAGTAGATTTAGCAATTGTAATGTCGCCCCTTCTTGCAAAACGTTCAGCGTATAAAGGCGCATGCTCTTTAATAAAATATTTACTGCAAATCCCGCGGCCACTAATTGTTTGTGAATTGGATAAAGCCGCTGCATTGCCGGCTGGCCCAACATTTTCATTATTATCATACCGGGCCATGCAAAACTGTAATGGCGTAGTTGTAGTTAGTGCAACAACCCCTGCCTGCGCACAATAACTAATGGCAGCTTTGTACTTATAATATGCAGATAAGAATGCAGAATAATTACCACCATTACTCATGCCGGCCGAATAACGGAGTTTACTGCGGTTGGTAACACCCCGGTTATAAAAAGTATCAGTGATGATCTTGATGTTGGCATAATCAATATTCCTGACAGAATCGGCAGGAGATACAAGCCACCTTAACTTACCATCGGCATTTGCATCAATACCGGTAGTAGCTTCTTCACATTCGGTAATGATGATGCCAAAATTATCAGTAACAAGGTCTTTTATCAGTTGTTTAAATTCGAAACTGGTGGCTGTATTTTGTGCGGTGCCACCGGTGCCATGCAGCAGGTACACAAATCCTTTATGCCCTGCAGGGAAATAAGAATATACAGGTTTCATCCTGTCACGGCCCCTGATCATTTCAAAATTTAGTGTAACAGGGGTAATGGTTTTGAAGCTACCGGCAAAAGAAACATTTCGGTTAGGCATAATAAACCAGGTATGCCATTCTTCAAATGTCTGTAAAAGAGAAACATCGCCGCTCCATTTATCAAATTGCTGATTATCCCCGTATGCAACGCTGAAAATATCTACTGTGTCGCCAATTTTATATTTACCTGCTCCATAACCATTATTTACTGATACTGTAAAGCTATCCACTGGGGGAAGAATTGGAGTTAAGGTATCGGTAGATGATTTATTACAGGCAATAAAACTAAGTATTACAATGGCCGAAAGCAGTTGTTTCATGGTATAAATTTTACAGTAGACTTTTTTGCCCGTATAAGTTTAAAGTTGAGAAAAATTAATCAACGCTTTTTCTATCCTGTTTGTTGTTTCTTCTTTGCCAATGGTTTCTGCTATAACAAAAACGCCTGGGCCCATTTTACTACCCACAAGCATCACCCTAAATATCATTTGCAATTCGCCTACTTTAATATTTTTTTCTGTCGCCAGGTTCTTAAACTCAGTTTCTATTGAATTTATGCTCCAATCAGAAAGTACATTGTATCTGGATATTAATGCTGTAAAAAAATCCTGCCTGGCTTCATCCCATTTAGGTTTAACCGATGCTTCATCATAAGTTACAGGTGTTTGATAAAAGAAAAATGCCTGATCAAAAAAATCAGGTAGTAAAGTACAACGTTCTTTTACCAGCTCCAGTATTTTAGCAAAATGAGCTTCATCTGTTATTACAATACCTTTTGCTTCAAAAATTGCTTTTACTCTATCAAGGTAATCTGCAACAGGCAATTTCTTTATCCATTCCTGGTTGAACCATTTTGCTTTTTCAAAATCAAATTTTGCACCTGCGATATGCACCCTGTCCATACTAAAACTGCTGATCAATTCATCCATGCTGTATAATTCCTGCTCGGTACCATCATTCCAGCCAAGTACGGCCAGCAGGTTGATAAAGGCTTCAGGTAAAAATCCTCTTTCTTTAAATCCTTCGGTAAGTTCATTTGTTTTTGGGTCGGTTCCCGCAGGAGCCTGTGGCCAGTTCATAGCAAATACCGGGAAACCATATTTGGCTCCATCACGTTTGCTTAATTTTCCGCTGGGCCCCAATATCAGTGGCAGATGCGCCCATTGCGGCATTTTATCCAGACCAAAAAGATACTTCCAAAGCAAAACATGTACAGGGGTACTGCTTAACCACTCTTCTCCCCGAAAAGCATGGGTAATCTGCATTAAATAATCATCTACCACAACAGCCAGGTGATAGGTAGGCATACCATCTGCTTTCAGTAAAACCTTGTCATCCACAAGCGATGAATCAAAACTTACTTCATGATGGATCATATCGGTAAAAGATATCGTTTCTCCAGCTGGCATTTTTATGCGTACTACATGGCGGGTATTTTCATCCAGCAATTTTTTTACTTCATCAGCCGATAAGCTTAATGAATTTTTCATCTGCATTCTTATTTTACCATCATATTGAGGTGATGGGTTTTTGGCAGTTTTAAAATCATTCCTCATTTTTTCCAGTTCTTCTGCTGTATCAAAAGCATAATAAGCAAAGCCATCTTTTATTAACTGTTCAGCATACGTTCTATAGCTTTCTTTCCTTTCACTTTGCCGGTATGAGGCAAAAGGTCCGCCGGTTAAAGGGCTTTCATCAGGCTTCATTCCACACCATTTCAGGCAATCAAAAATATATTGTTCTGCACCTGCTACAAACCGGGTTTGGTCGGTATCCTCGATCCGTACAATAAAATCTCCGCCATTTTTTTTGGCAAATAGGTAATTATATAAAACGGTACGTACACCGCCTAAATGCAGGCCACCCGTTGGACTGGGGGCAAATCGAACTCTTACTTTACTCATATGTATGCAAATATAAGTTTAGTAGGGATAGGCATATAGTCTTATTGTTTATTTATCTACTATATGTAAATCACAATTTGCAAACTTAAAATGCGTTTAAGTTGAACATTATTGTTTCAGCTTAATAAAAAAAATGCGCACAGATTAAACCTTCCTTATTATTTACAATCTATATCCATCATTCCACCCAAAAAAGTTAAAAAAACATTAAAATCAAAAAACATGAAAATTAAAATTCAATTTATACTGATAGCTGCTTTAGCGCTGTCAGTTAGCTTTTTAAGCTGCAAAAAAGCCGATACATCTGGTACAGATACCAGCATGGATCTTGTAACTCATTCTGACGACCAGTCTACGGTTGTCACTGGTACTGATGACATTGCCAATGATGTTAACACCACCATTGACAACTACAATGCTTTTAATGGCTTTGTAGGTTCTGCCGATGGTATTACCGGCCTTCCCTGCAATACAACCGCAGTTATGGATTCGGCCAATGGATTGAGAAGGATCACCCTTACTTTCAGTGGCGCTAATTGCACTAATACCCGCACCCGTGTTGGTGTTATATTGCTTACCATGCCTTTAACCCAACATTGGAAAGATGCTGGTGCAGTTGTAACTATAAACGTGCAAAGTCTGAAAATCACAAGGATAAGCGATGGCAAAAGTATCACAGTTAATGGTACCATTTTGGCTACTAATGTATCTGGTGGCCGCTTAAGGGATTTGTCAAGTCTGGGAACAATTGTCCATTCCATAACAAGCAGCGGAATAAGTGTAACATTCGATAACAACACCCAGCGTACATGGCAAATAGCTAAACAAAGAACATTTACTTACAACAATGGGATTGTAATTACAACTATCGGAACTCATACAGAAGGTAGTGTTACCGGAATATCTGAGTGGGGAACCAATCGTTTCGGTAATGATTTTATAACTACTATTTCTCAACCGATGGTTATACGTCAGGATTGCGACTGGAGGCTTGTAAGCGGCCAGGTAACCCATAGCAGGTTGCTGGCTACCGTAGTAGTTACATTTGGTCTGGATGCTGCAGGAAACCCGGTAACCTGCCCGAGCGGTGTATTTTATATGAAAATAGTGTGGACAAACATAAACAATGTAGTACGCACTTATATCAGACCTTACTAAGAACAAATAATTTTATTAATAAAGGCCATCTCTTTTGAGATGGCCTTTATTTTGCAGGTTAAAAATTGCCCTGATTAAATTTTAGATTCGCCATACATATACCGGCCGAAGATTCGGTTTGTTTTTAAGCAATGAAGAAAGCTGTTGTATAAAATTGTGTTACTGACATTTATATTTACTTTTAAACCATGTTTTATATTGCAAAAACGCCAAACTGGATTAAGAGATTTTTTAGCGGTAGTATTTGGGAGATAGCCGGGACTTTAAAATCGATATACCTCACTTTTGATGATGGACCCCATCCTGTAATAACTCCATTTATTTTAGATGAACTGAGAAAATACAATGCCAGGGCAACTTTTTTCTGTATAGGTAAGAATGTGTTGGAAAATCCATTGGTATTTAACCAGATCAAAGAAGCGGGGCATGCCATAGGAAACCATACACACGATCACCTGGATGGCTGGAAAACTGCAAATGCGGAATATGTACAAAATATTTTGTACGCAGGAAAATATATTGACTCTGATTTGTTCAGGCCTCCGTATGGCAGGATAACCAGAAGGCAACACAGGCATTTAACACTGTTAAGCAAACCTTTTAAAGTGGTTATGTGGAGTGTATTAAGTGGCGATTTTGATGTTAGTATTACGGCAGAGCAATGCGTTGAAAATGTAGTAAAGAATGCTAAAAGTGGCTCTGTTGTTGTATTTCATGATAGTGAAAAAGCAAATGAAAGACTACGTTATGCTTTGCCTGTCGTATTAAAATATTTTTCTGAAAAGGGGTATATATTTGAAAAGATCGATCCGGGATTGTAGCAGGAGCATAGTATAAGTTGCTTTAAAAAAATTGGGCCGGGGTAGAAACCCTGGCCCGTTTTTAATCCGTACCCTATGAAAACTGTGTTAAAAATACATTGTTGTTGTTAAATTAGCAACAATTTTTTTAACAGTTGTAAACGGGTAATGAACTGAGGTATTCCGTTGGTATAAATCACTGCCTGGTAATCACATCCGCCAGTTCCATGATCCGGTAATTCGATTCCTACACATCTTTTCAAACTTAGCTTTCCTCAAACTAACTGTGGGCATGTAAATTTTCTGATATAAGATGGCTAAATGGTTATGATTGTGCGATGAATGCATCGTTAAATTATTTTTCAGCATTTTTGCAATTCAAATTTAATTATGATCGTAGATACACATTGTCATTTATACCTGGATGAATTTAAAGCAGATATAAAGGAAGTAATGGAAAGGGCAGAAGCTGAAGGGGTAAATAAGTTTTATCTGCCGGGTATTGACAGTGCTGAAATTGAAAATATATTTTTGCTTGAAGAGAAATTCCCCGGTAAATGCATAGCTATGATGGGCCTGCATCCCTGCTCTGTTAAAGAAAACTACCTGAAAGAAATGGCTATAGTTGAGGACTGGCTTGCTAAAAGAAAATTTGCAGCAGTGGGCGAAATAGGATTGGATTTTTATTGGGATAAAAGCTTTGCAGCACAGCAATACGAGGCTTTCAGGATGCAGATCGAATTATCGTTGCAATATAAACTGCCCATTGTTATCCATACCAGGAATGCAATGCAGGAAACCATTGAAGTGGTGAAAGCGTACAGATCAAAAGGCATCAAAGGCATTTTTCATTGCTTTGGTGGAACAGTTGAAAATGCGAAGGAAATAATTGATGCAGGTTTTTACCTGGGGATAGGCGGTGTGCTTACGTACAAAAAATCCGGGCTGGCAGAAGTGCTGGAAAAAATAGACCTGGAACATTTGGTACTTGAAACAGATGCTCCTTATTTAACACCGGTGCCTTTCCGGGGGAAACGTAATGAAAGTAGTTATTTAAAATATGTTGTAGAAAAATTGTCGCTCATAAAAAATGTACCGGTCGAAGAAATAGCTTCCGTTACAACAGCGAATGCTGAAAAAATATTCGGCTTATAAATATTGAAACTGTATTTTTGCCACCCATTAAAAAGGAGATTTGTCCAGGTGGCTGAAGGAGTCCCGAAAGCATTCGGGAGAAATCGTGTTAAAAGGTTGGATAGAATAAAAAACTGGAGACTTGTCCGAGTGGCTGAAGGAGCACGCTTGGAAAGCGTGTGTAGGGGTAACTCTACCGAGGGTTCGAATCCCTCAGTCTCCGCTTTACCTTCCCGAGTCTTGTCTGCCGTTTGGCGGTTTAGCGACGGAGGGTTTTTCTTTTGCAAAGAGCTTCAATTTGCTTTTGAAGTTTAGCGAAGAAGATCCTTTGATTCGGCAAAAGATTTTATTATTCCAGTACCTTTTCCATCTGCGTACTTCGTGATCCCTTTATCAAAAAATTAGTAAGATTAAAATTCTGTGCTTTGAACCATTCTTTTGCCAGCTCTGAACTTTCGAAATATAAATAAGGGTGCTTTGTTTTGTTAAAATCGCCGCCAACCAAAATTACATTTTTCCAGTCGAAGCTATTAATAAGATCAATTAAAGCCTGGTGTTCATGCAGGCTTTCTGAGCCTAATTCCATCATAGCACCAAGAATCAATACTTTATCGTTGCCATTCATTTTTGCAAAATTTTCAATGGCAGCTTTCATACTGGTAGGGTTTGCATTGTAGGCATCTAAAATAATTTTATTACCATCTTTTTCTATTAATTGTGACCTGCTGTTTGAAGGCATATAATTTTCCAATGCAGATTTTATTTTTTCATCCGGCACATTAAAATATTTGCCAATGGTTACGGCCAGCAAAATGTTTGGCAGGTTATATTCTCCCACCAGGTTTGTTTTTATCAAACCTATAGCAGCACCTGTGGTTATTGTAACTTCTAACAGGTCCGAACTGTTTGTAGCCATACCTGTTACAAGGGCACCATGGGTACCATAAGAAATAATATTTGCTATTCCATGGCTCATCTCTTTTAAATAATCATAGTCTTGCATGATGAACGCTGTACCCCGATGCAGCCTTAAATAATCAAATAATTCGCCTTTGCCTTTACGTATCCCTTCCTCGCCACCAAAGCCTTCTAAATGAGCTTTACCACAGTTTGTAATGACGCCATGAGTTGGCATAGTGTATAAACAATACCCTGCTATTTCGTTTTGATGATTGGCGCCCATTTCAATAACTGCGATCTCAGCATCGGGTTTAATCTTAAGAATGGTCAATGGTATGCCGATGTGGTTATTAAGATTTCCTTTGGTGGTATATGTTTTAAATGTGGAGGACAAAACTGCATGAATTAATTCTTTTGATGTGGTTTTACCATTGCTGCCTGTAATGGCTATAAAAGGTATTGGCTTATCTGCATTTGATAAAAGAAATTGCCTGCGATGCTGATGTGCCAGTTCCTGTAACGTTTTTAATACATCATTTACAGGTATGATCCTTTCGCCAAGCTCATCAATTTCTTCATCAACAACGGCATAGGCAGCTCCTGCAGCTATGGCCTGTTTTGCAAACTGGTTGCCATTGAAATTAGGGCCTTTCAACGCAAAAAAAAGATCTCCTTCCTTTATCTTTCTGGTGTCAGTTTGAATAGAAGGAAACTGCAGGTAAATTTTATATAGTTCGCTTATTTGCATATTCCAAAATTAATGGAGAACAGTTAAATATGACTATTAAAAAACCTCCCACGATTCATCGGGGGAGGTTTTTTAATAGTTTACTATAAAAGTTTATTTCTTTTTCTTACGTGAATTTTGTTTGCGCTTACCAAAAATATTACCCTCTTTAAATCCTGGTCCTTCGGGCGGGCCTAAATATGTTTGTGCACAACGGAAGCCTACAGTGCTTGCTGCCTGGGTTTCCTGCATAAACCTGCGGGTTCCGGGAGATAACCAATAAGGCCTGTCATTCCAGCTTCCACCTTTAATAACTCTTGATGAATCATTGATCAATGAAGTAATACCATAACCATAATAAACACCGCTTGATGAATCACCATCAAGGTAGTTGATAACATCATTCTTTTGGTAGTTTGAACGGTTCTTAACTTCATCGTCAGAAATATCAACTTTCTTCAAGTGCCCCATGCTGTCTCTTTCATATTCACCGCCGGAGTTCTTATAATATTTTTGAAATTTATTACCACGGAAGTAGTTAAAATCTTCAGCATCTTGAGATGTCATTGGCCTGTACACATCACCAACCCACTCACTCACATTTCCACTCATATTATATAAACCAAAAGCATTTGGATAAAAAGATTTCACATCACCCGGTATGGCAGCACGGTCATTTAAACCACCAGCAATACCCATATTATCACCACTGCCACGTTTAAAGTTAGCTAAGAATTTACCTTGCCAGCTACCACGACGGTTATCACGCAATCCGTTTGGATTATTACTCCAGGAATATATCTGTTGGTTTGAGAATAATTCCTCACCACTTTTTTTCTCACTCTTACGTGGGTTTGGGTTTTGAGCAAGCATGCCATAAGCTGCATATTCCCATTCAGCTTCAGTTGGAAGCCTGTACCCCATATTCAGAATTCCATCTTCCATGCGCAAAGTTGCCCTTGGTTTACCGTTCACATCTTTAGGAGCACTTTTTGATTTAGGCTTTCCTTTACCCTGGATCATATCGGGAGCCATCAGGTATGTTTCTGTATTAAATGACCCGTCTCCACCAGACCCTTTCATTTCTTTTTTAATAGCATCTTTCTTAAGGTAGCCGGTTTTCTGTAAGGTTAATTCATTAACCCTGTCTGTTCTCCAAATGCAGAAATCATGTGCCTGACGCCAGTTTACACCAACTACCGGGTAATAATTATAAGAAGGAAACCGGAAATAATATTCAACATAAGGCTCGTTATATGCTAACTCTTCACGCCAAACCAATGTGTCCGGAAGTGCTTTGTTGAGTATATTGGTATCGCCCGAAAATGTATTTTCAAGCCAATAAAGATATTCACGATAATGAACATTGGCTACTTCTGTTTCATCAATAAAGAATGAAGGAACAGTAATACGACGGGGAACATTGTTCCAGTCTCCCATTACATCCTCATCCTTGGCACCCATTACAAATGAACCACCCTGAACAAAAACCAAACCTGGCCCTGCTTTGGGGTACTTTACTTTAGCAACATGAAAATTACCCATGTTCTTGTCATCATAGTTCCATCCCGTTGCCGATGACTTACTTTGTTTTTTGCCGAAAAGACCACCTTTTTTACAGGCACTTAAAGAAAGTGCTGCAATTACAAGGATCAGGGCATTTTTACCAGAAATTAGTTTAATCATGTTCATTCGTTTATCGTATTGTTTAACGAAAGGTTTTCTTAATTATTGTATATGAGGTTGTACTGGCTGCGAATATAAAGACTTTAGGTGAATTTGAAATATTTCCCGGCCTTTTTTTTAAGTTAAATGTCCTGCAGCTGAATTTTGTCAGGACCCCCTCCAAATATTAAAAAGGAAACTAAGCTGATTAGTGTTTTGGTCACCGGCAAAGATAAAATTCACGACTGTGTAATCCTGTTTTCTGACGATATCACAACCAGGATTAACGGCCCTGTCCCAGGATTTTAAATTAGGCGGCAATGCATTGATGCCGGCTAATCAAAGTAAGTGCTGGCCGGACTTTAAGCATCATGGCTGAAAATACAGGAGTTGATTCATAACAACTAACCGACCACTCTTTGTTTTACTCTTTTTAAGTACGGCATAATTTTAATAAAAAAAATGTCTTTGTTTTTTTGGTTAATATAAACAAGAGTTTTAATCTTGCATACAATAAAGAATAAACGATTATTACATATTGAATTGTTAATTTCTTTTGAAATTGAAATAGATAATACGGAATTTGTACCTTGATAAAATTAATGAAAAGGGTTGTTTTTGTTATTGTTAAAGGCCAGTGAAATGAATTTGTTTGCAATAAACAACATATCACCCCGTTATAAGGTAAGAAAGGCAACTGAAAATCGTTAGTTTGAATACCAAAACCGGTTAAATACCAAATATTCCCAGTTTGCGGTATTGTTCTGATTAAAAAAGCTATTATCTTTGGAAAAATTCTTTTTTAGTTTTTTTTAACAAGATTTTATAATTTAGTTGTTCATTTGAATAAAACTATTATTTTTACAACATAATACAACCATTAAACTTAACGCTTATAGAGGTAAGTCTACCTAACCAAGACAAAATCAAAACGCATGAAAAAAGTAACTTTGAAACTAACTGCCTTAGTTATGTTACTGGGAGGAACAATAACTGTATCTCAAGCCCAGAACAGAATAAACGTTGTAACATCTGCTGTTCCGTTTTTACGTATTTCACCTGATGCCCGTAGTGGTGGTATGGGAGATGTAGGTATCGCAACTACACCAGACGCAAACGCAGCTTTCGCTAACATAGCCAGAACTCCTTTCGCCACAAGTAAAGTAGGTGTAGCTATTAACTATACACCATGGTTAAGAGATCTATCCGTAAATGATGTTTTCTTAGCATCTTTAGCAGGATATTATAAAATTGATGACCAGCAGGCTATTTCTGCTTCATTAAGATATTTTAAACTGGGAAGCATTCAGTTTACTGATGCATTAGGTAATGACCTTAATGAATATAATCCAAAAGAATTCGCAATTGATTTGGGTTATTCCAGGAAATTATCAAAGAAATTCGCTTTAGGTATTGCCATCAGGTACATTAATTCTAACCTGGCCAAAGGTACTTACGGAAGTATTAATTATAAAGCTGGAAGTTCAGTTGCTGGTGATTTACATTTCTATCACCATGGAGTTAAAGAAAACGGACAGGGCTTAAACTGGGGGATTACCCTGAGTAACCTTGGTTCTAAGATATCATACTCAAGTGATGCAACTCAAAAAGATTATATTCCTGCAAACTTAGGTGTAGGTTTGGCTTATACTAAAGTATTTGACGAATCAAATAAAATCACATTTGCATTGGATTTAAATAAATTATTAGTTCCAACACCTCCAATTTTAAATGGCACTGATTCTTCAAATCAGGTTGAATTGACTAAATACCGCAACCGCAGCGTTGTTAGTAGCTGGGTTAATTCATTTGGTGGAGATGGTAGTGATGGAATAAGCGAAGAACTTAAAGAAGTTAC
This sequence comes from Chitinophagales bacterium, assembly GCA_038226715.1. GTDB lineage: Bacteria > Bacteroidota > Bacteroidia > Chitinophagales > Chitinophagaceae > Ferruginibacter. The sequence goes on along the minus strand of JBBRQF010000005.1, from coordinate 110,250 downwards.
TGTTGCAGTAGGAGCTGAATACTTTTACAACAACCAATTCGGTTTCAGAGCTGGTTACTTCTACGAAAATCCAAACAAAGGAAACAGGAAATACTTTACTGTTGGAGCAACTGTTAAATACAGTGTTGCAGCTTTAAACTTCTCTTATGTTTTCCCTACAGGAAGTGGTACAACACGTATTCCTCTATCTAATACTTATCGTTTTGGTTTAGTATTTGATCTGATGAACAAAAAATAATTAATGTTTTTTCATGTAAAAAAAGCGTCAGGCCCCGGCCGGACGCTTTTTTTGTATGCTGTATCAGGCAAAATGCGGATATTTACAACTTAAAATAACTAATGTCATACAGAATTGGTTCTGGTGTAGATTATCACCAGTTAACAGTAGGAAGAGATTTATGGATAGGAGGGGTTAAAATACCTCACAGCAAAGGCTCACTTGGCCACAGCGATGCCGATGTACTGTTACATGCTATTTGTGATGCCATGCTCGGTGCATTGGCACTTGGCGATATAGGTGTTCATTTCCCGGACACAGACCCTGCATTAAAAGATATTGATAGTAAAATATTACTCGCAAAAACTGCCAGTATGATTTCCCAAAAAGGGTATATCGTTGTTAATATTGACAGCACGCTTTGTTTGCAGACCCCTAAAATAAAATCATATATTTCAAAAATGCAGGAAACGATAGCTTCGATATTGAATATTGAAACCGATGCCGTTTCAATAAAAGCAACAACAACAGAACAAATGGGTTTTGTTGGAAGGGAGGAGGGATTAGTTGCTTATGCAACAGTTCTCTTGAATAAAAGCCTCGGTTAAAAAAAAATGAAAAAGATTGTCTTACTATATTGCATCATTGCGGCAAGCCTCTTTGCAACTGCTCAAAAGCAGGTTAACACTTGGTATTTTGGAAAAAAAATTGGGCTTGATTTTAACCAATCTCCTCCAGCGTCCCTAACAGGTGGCGCATTGATATCTGATGAAGGCTGCTCAGCCATATCTGACCCAAATGGGAAATTATTATTTTATACGAATGGGGTAAATATCATTAACAGGAAAAATGTATTGATGAAAAATGGTAATAACCTGATGGGGGATCTTAGCAGTACGGATAATTGTGTAATTGTTCCTTCACCAGGTAATGACAGTATTTATTACCTCTTTACAATTGGTGCTGCAAGTCAGCCTGGCAAAGGATTCAGGTATAATGTTATCAATATAAAAGCGGATACAGGCTTTGGAGAAGTTATCAATAAAAATATCAGTATCGAACCACAGGCCTTTGAAAAACTTGCGGCTATCAGGCATTGTAATAATAAAGATGTATGGATCGTGATTCATAAATGGGATTCTGACGAATATCTGGCCTACCTGGTTACATCAGCCGGGGTAAATACAACACCGGTATCAAGCCATACAGGCTTTTTTATTACGGGCCTGGAAGATAATGCAGTAGGAACCTTAAAATTTTCCAGTAATGGTAAAAATCTTGTAGCCGTTCATTCTTATGAAAATAATGTGTTGGAGCTAATGAATTTTGATAACACAAACGGGATGCTTACAAACCCTATACGGTTTGGTCCGGACCTGGTAAGAATACCTCCTGGATTGACTGGATTGTATGGTGCCGAATTTTCGCCTGATGGCAATTTATTGTACACATCTGATAATTATTCAGCAGATTTGTCAGGTATTGTTTACCAGTTTGATATCAGTTCTCACAACCCAGTAACTATCCTTGCTTCAAAACAAATTATTGCAAGTCCCGAACCATGGTTTTTGGGTGCTTTACAAGCCGGCCCTGATCATAAAATTTACATGGCTATGTTAGGTGATACATCAATATCAGTAATTGATGATCCTAACATTTACGGTGCAGGATGTAACTTCAGGTATAATAAAATCTCATTCGGACAAAATGTTACAACACCGCTTAAATTTGGCCTGCCAAATTTTATACAAAGTTATTTTGATCCCTTGGCCAATCCATATGATTTTTCAAGGACAGGAAAATGTTCTGATCATAATGTTGCATTTACCATTAACAAACTAACTGCAATTGATTCTGTAAAGTGGGACTTTGGTGATGGAAACCAGTCTCAGGCACAGTCTCCCATAAATTTTTATATAAACCCCGGCTTTTATAATGTAATGCTCATCGTTTACAAAGTTGATTGCTCCGGGTTGAATGATACTATTAATCACGTGATCTGGGTTACAAACAAATCAGATTTTCTTGGCCTTGATACTTCAACATGTGGCTCAATACCGATACAACTGGGCATTAGCAATATACCAGGTGCGAATTATTTATGGAATACCGGTGCAATATCTAATGAGATCAGCAGTTCGGCCACCGGCGGATACTGGATGGAGATTGAATTGAATGGCTGTACCATACGTGACACGATTAATGTATTACCCAGGAATCCGCCCGTGATAAACATTGGTCCCGACACAACAATCTGTGCTTACAAACAAATTGTTTTGAGTGCCGGGAATATTTCTGCAACCAGTTATTTATGGAATACCGGCGAAACATCAAATTCCATATCTATCAACAAAACCGGAACTTATTATGTTACACTAAAAGAAAATAACTGCATCGCATCAGATACAGTGATTGTAGCAGCAGGAGATTGCGAAGTCTTTATCCCTTCTGCCTTTACACCAAACAATGATAGTAAAAATGAACGCTTTGGTGTAATAACAGAATTTGCCGTGCAATATTTTTCGATGCAGATATTTAATAAATGGGGTCAGATGATTTTCAGCAGCAATGATATTTTACAAAAATGGGATGGAACGTATAAAGGAAAGAACATGCCAAATGGTGCTTATTTGTGGATGCTGACTTATGTTAACCGCAAAGGAAGGAAGATATATGAGCAGGGCACTGTTATGCTTATTCGTTAAAATATTTCATAAAAACCTGTTGCTGCGGAATTTCATGCATACATTGTTAACTTTGTCCTCATGCATACAGTATTGGTTAATATAGTAAACACATCGCCTAACCCTTTGCCTGATTATGCAACGGCCGGCTCTGCCGGTATGGATATAAGAGCAAATCTTACCGATACTATAACTTTAGAGCCACTTGAGCGCAAATTAATACCTACCGGTTTGTTTATTGAATTGCCGGAAGCTTATGAGGCACAGATCAGGCCCAGAAGCGGATTGGCTATAAAGCAGGGAATTACCTGTCTAAATTCGCCCGGTACTGTGGATGCTGATTACAGAGGAGAATTGAAAGTGATACTGATCAATCTAAGTAATACTATACAGTACATACAGCATGGAGACAGGATTGCCCAAATGGTTATTGCTAAAACTGAAAAGGCAGGGTTGATTTTGGTACAGCAATTGAATGAATCAGTAAGAGGAGAGGGTGGGTTTGGACATACCGGTATCAAATAAAATAATTAAACCAAGCAAAATAAGTAATGAAACATATAATTAACGGTTGCATTTTAACTGTATTGATCTTTTCGATATTCAGTTGTAAAACAGTAAAGAAAATTAACAAGGCTATTGCGCCAAAAGATACAACGGCTGTTATCATGTTTGATAAAACAAAGGCCGATTCATTGTTCATGATCCAAAAAACCATTGAAAACCTGAACCGTAATTATATTGACTTTAAAACTTTTAATGCTAAAATAAAAGTTCATTACCAGGATAGCAAAGGAAAGAATCAGGATGTAACAGCCATTGTGCGGATCATAAAAGACAGCGCCATCTGGATCTCACTTACTGCATCTTTTTTAAGTATTGAAGCATACCGGGCACTTATAACCAAAGACAGTGTTATACTTTTAAATAAGCTGGATAAGGAAGTACAGTACCGGTCACTCGATTATTTACAAGAAGTAACAGAAATACCTTTTGATTATAAAACCCTGCAGGATTTATTAGTTGGTAACCCGGTATTTATTGACAGCAATATTGTTTACTATAAAAAAACAGATAATCAAATACTGTTTTCCATGGTTGGTAGTTATTTTAAAAACTTGCTAACTCTATCTTCCGATAATTATTTTTTAACCCATAGTAAACTGGATGATGTAGATTTGGCCAGAAACCGTACTGCTGATATAACGTATGCCGGTTATGAAAATAAAACAGGCTTTAATTTTTCCACTTACCGGGAGATAACTGTCTCAGAAAAAAAGAAACTGGATATACAACTCGATTTCAAACAATATGAGTTTAACAAAGATTTATCTGTTTCCTTCAACATCCCCAAAAATTATACTAAGAAGTAAGCGTTATTTGTAATTATTCACACGCTGTGGGTTTTAAACCTGCTAAGTTATTTTTAGGATAGTATTTTTGCACAAATCAAATTAGCAGCATGATTAGATTCATTTTGAATATTGCCCTTTTTTCTTTTTTTAGTTTATCGGTGCATGCGCAGGAAACACGTGAAGAGCTGGAGAAACAACGTAACCAGTTAAGAAAAGAAATGGAGCAAACTCAAAAAATGCTGAACAGCAATAAAACAAAAACAAAAGAGAACCTGGTGCAATGGAAGCTGATCAATGATAAGGTAAACCTGCAAAACCGGCTTATTGATAACATCGGTAAAGACATCAACATACTTGACAAGAATATTTATACTAATCAACGGGAAATTACCCGCTATAATAAACTGCTTGATACTTTAAAAGAGGAATATGCAAAAAGCATGACCTATGCTTATAAAAACAGGAATAATTATAATTTTTTAAGCTTTATTTTTTCAGCAGCCAGTTTTAATGACGCTATAAAACGCATTGCCTATTTAAAATATTACAGAACTTATAGAGAAAAACAAGGTGAAAATATTTTAAGAACACAGGAACTGCGCAAGCAGCGTGTTAATGAACTTGGAAGTATCAAAGAAAAGAAAAATGAAGTGCTGGAGATTAAAGATAAAGAGATGAGTGCACTGGAAACACAAAAAGGGGAAAAAGACAGGATCGTGAATGAACTGAAGAAAGAAGGCAAACAATTGAATAACCAGCTTACCGCTTATAAAAAGCAAAATGAAAAAGTTGAGCGGGCAATTACAGCTGCTATTAAAAAAGCAATGAATGAAGCAAAAAAAGCAGCAGCTAAAAAATCCAATGAAGATGAAGCAAGCCGGATCGCTGCTTTAAAAAATAATAATACTACAAATTCCAATGTGGAAAAAGTAATACCACGGGTTAAGAATACAGAACCGGTTAAAGCTCCGGAGGTAACGTTACTAAATGCCGAGAATAGAGTATTAAATGAAAATTTCATCAAAAATAAAGGCATGCTGCCATGGCCTGTAGACAAAGGGGGGGCCATATTGCATTTTGGTAAGAACCACTTACCAAGCGGCAGCGTTATAGATATTGCATGTGTAACAATAGCCACTGATATTGGCACTAATGTAAAAGCTGTTTTTGATGGCGTAGTTTCAACTATTGCCTATATAGAAGATATGGAGATGGTAATAGTTCAACATGGAAAATATTTTACAACTTATAGTAACCTTGGTAGTGTTTCTGTTAAGTCTGGTCAAAATATAAAAACAGGACAGATATTGGGTAAAGCTGCAGCAAATCTTGATGGTATAGGTGCGATCGATCTGTACCTTAGTGATGAAAAAGGGAATAATATTGATCCTGAAAAATGGTTAAGAAGATAAACCTATATCACCCGTTGATATAGTGCTTCATACAAGGGAACAATATTTTCAATATCGAATTTTTTTGCCTGAGTCAATGCATTTGCTTTAAATTGCTTCAGTGTTGCATCATCCTGTAAAATGTACAATGCATTTTTACTCATATCTTCAACATCACCCACATCACTCATAAAACCGCAGAAACCATTAATATTTATTTCGGGTAAACCACCGGCATTGGTAGATATTACAGGCACTTCAGCAGCCATCGCTTCTAAAGCTGCCAATCCAAAACTTTCGTATTCGCTGGTCAGCAAAAACAGGTCTGCAATCGGCAAAATATCTTCCATCTGCTCCTGCTTTCCTAAAAATTTTATACTGTTATGCGACTCACATTCTCGGGCGCTGGCTTCAATATGCGATCTTTCTGGCCCGTCTCCCAGCAATAATAAGGTAGCGGGCATTTTTTCCTGTATAAGCAAAAATGTAGCAACCACATCTTCCACTCTTTTTACTTTTCTGAAATTGGAAGCATGAACAATTATTTTTTCACCATTGGGAGAGATCAGTTTGCGGAATGCATCAACCGGTTGCCTGTGAAAACGTTTTACATCTACAAAGTTGTGGATCACTTCAATCTCTTTTTCTATTTTAAAATTTTTATAGGTTTCTTCTTTCAGGTTTTCCGAAACGGCAGTGAGCGCATCACTTTCATTCATTGAAAAAGTTACAACAGGGCTATAGGTTTTATCCTTACCTACTAGCGTAATATCTGTACCATGCAAGGTGGTTATAAAAGGAATTTTTATTCCCTGCTTGGCTAAAATTTGCTTTGCCATATAAGCTGCAGCTGCATGTGGAATGGCGTAATGTACATGCAGGAGTTCAACATTATTATTAAGTATCACATCAACCATGGTGCTGGCTAATGCGGTTTCGTAAGGCGGGTAATCAAAAAGCGGGTAAGTAGGCACCCTTACCTCATGGTAAAATATATTGGCATGAAAACCACTGAGCCGGACAGGTTGCTGGTAAGTTATGAAATGTATATTATGCCCTTTATCTGCCAATGCTTTTCCAAGTTCTGTTGCCAACACACCACTACCGCCAAAAGTAGGGTAACACACAATACCTATATTCATAACAAGCTGTTTTAGTAAAATGCTTTAATACCGCAATTTACCGAAATATCTATTCACAATAGTTTCCATTCATGGATTGATATTAAATCGGTAAGTTTGTTTTCTTAACCTTCAATATGAATAAAAAACTATTCCCATTAACGTGTATTGCTGTTCTTTTATCGGGGCTTGTTGCCGCACAAACAGATGATTCGGTAACTATTCGCAAAATTTCTAACGAGGTACTTTCCAACGGTACTGCTTATGAAAACCTGCGTTATTTATGTAAGCAGGTTGGTCCCCGTTTAAGTGGTTCGGCACAGGCACAAAAAGCCGTGGAGGCAACTTACAAGATGCTGAAAGATGCCGGTGCGGATACTGTTTATTTGCAGCCCTGCATGGTACCGCATTGGGTAAGAGGTGAAAAAGAAAAAGCTACTATTAAATTAGCAGACGGTACAACTTACCAGCTTCATATATGTGCGTTGGGTAATTCGGAAGGCACAGGAAAGAAAGGACTTACCGCACCTGTAATTGAAATCAGGAATTTTGATGAGCTGGATCGCCTGGGAACTGAAGGAATAAAAGGGAAAATTGTATTCTTTAATTTTCCGATGAACCCAACTTATATTCGGACTTTTATGGCCTATAGCGAAAGCGGGGCATACAGAACAAGAGGACCGGCAAGAGCAGCAAAGTATGGTGCAGTGGGCGTTATGGTACGTTCATTGGCCAGCAATCCCGATGATTTTCCACATACAGGTGTAACCATTTACAATGATTCGTTTCCGAAAATACCAGCCATTGCCATCAGTACCAATGATGCCGAATGGCTGAGTAAGCAGTTGAAGAACAATTCGGTCATATCAGCCTATATGAGAAATACAAGTACCATGTTACCGGATGCGCCTTCTTTTAATGTGGTAGGAGAAATCCGTGGTTCCGTATTTCCAAATGAAATTATCACTGTTGGCGGGCATTTGGATAGCTGGGACCTGGCAGAAGGCGCACAGGATGATGGAGCAGGGGCAGTACAAAGCATTGAAGTGTTGAGAGCTATAAAAACCATTGTTATAAAACCAAAACGAACCATAAGGGCCGTTATGTTTATGAATGAAGAGAACGGCGGACGGGGTTCAGAAAAATATCTTGAAATTGCCAAAGCAAAAAAGGAGCAACATATTTTTGCGCTGGAAAGTGATGCCGGCGGATTTACGCCACGTGGTTTTGGTTTGGATATGAGCAATGAAAAAATAGCTAAAGTAAAAAGTTGGGGAAATTTGTTTTATGATTATGGTGTGTATGATCTGTCTGCCGGCGGCAGTGGCTCAGACGTAGGGCCCCTAAAACAGCTTGGCGCAGCCCTGGCAGGGCTTAGTCCGGATAGCCAGCGCTATTTTGACCTGCATCATGCAGCTACCGATACTTTTGAAGCTGTAAGTAAAAGAGAATTACATTTGGGCGCCGTAAATATGGCTGCATTCGTTTACCTGGTTGATAAGTACGGCCTTTAATTTATTATAAAAATCAGTTTTATGGAAGATGTAAAATTTAATGAAACAGCAAAAGAACAACCCAAAAAGAAAAGTGGTTTTCGTAAATTTTTGAGATGGTTTGTTTTTATTATACTGCTTACAGGCGCAATTGGTTTCTGGTGGAAATATTATTTTGTTTTTGGAGAAGGTGTTAAATCCGGAGAGCTAAATTATGTGGTTAAGAAAGGAAATGTTTTTAAAACATACGAGGGAAAGCTTATACAGGCCGGGTTTCGGTCCCAGGGGGCTGGTACCATTAATTCATATGAATTTGAATTTTCTGTAGCCGATGATAGTATTGCAAACATATTGATGAATAACAGCGGTAATTATTTCGATCTGCATTATAGAGAATATAAGTCGGCTATACCCTGGAGAGGATTTAGCCCGTTTGTAGTAGATAAGATACTCAGTATGAAAGTTGTTGCTCATTAATTAAACACCGGCATACAATAAAAATATAACCGGTTTTTTATGAAAATCGTTTTTTTCTTTCTTCCAGTCTGCCACCGTTTTTGTTTTGATAAATTCATTGGGGCCTGTCAGTTCTGCCGCAATACACAGTTTGGCAGTTGGTTTACAGACTTTCAATAAATGTTCCAATAGTTGGTTATTCCGGTAAGGCGTTTCAATAAAAATTTGTGTACTGTTTTTCTTTTGAGAGGCAATCTCCAAAGCGGCAATTGCTTTACTTCTTTCCAGGTTGTCTATAGGCAGGTAACCTACAAATTCAAACTGCTGGCCATTCATGCCGCTTGCCATTAAAGCGAGCAGGATAGAACTCGGGCCCACCAATGGTTTTATAACTGCATTCATTTCCTGTGCAGCGGCAATTAGTATTTGTCCCGGATCTGCAATACCCGGACAGCCAGCCTCACTGATTATGGCAATATTTTTTCCCGCAGTAATCTTTTGTTTAAAGGTATTGATCAGTTCGGTTTCTGCCTTGTGGATGGTAAACCATTCGTAATCATCGATCACAATTTCTTTACAAATGCTTTTTAAAAAACGCCGTGCTGTTCTTTCATTCTCTGCAAATATGACCTGGCAATCTTTTACTGCATCAATAATATATACCGGAATAGTTTGTGTGGCCGATTCTTCCAATACCGTTGGAATTAAATAGATAAGTGCATTCATAATTATAAATTGATCTTGTCAGTAACATGTATTAACCCTTCGGTTTTGGCTTTATGCAAACTGATAGTTGCTGCAATTACAGCATAACTGGGTGCTAATAACCAGCCAAAAAGCGGGATGAAGTGCATGAGGTAAAAAATGATACCATTGCCAATAGCCAGTCCTTTGTGCCGCCCTATAAATGTAATACTTTGTGTAGTTGATAATTTATTTCTTTCACAACTGTAATCCAACATAGAGAAACCCAGGTAATAACACTCTACCAATAACGCCAGTAAAGGGGTTACCCAGCCAATTACAGGAATAAAAGATAAAATTAAAATGGATACGGTATAAACTGTTTGCCAGAGCATGTTTCGCAGGGCTAACCGTATGCCACGTGCAATATCCTTCATCAATTGTTTAAAATTGAAGGGATAATCTTTGCCTTCTATAATGGATTCTGTTTTCTCACTCAGGTAAGCAAATAAAGGTGAGCCAATTATCAGGAACAGGTATTTGAATAATGAAAAATAAAAAAGCAGCAATATCAGGTTAAGGATTAGTTGGCCAAATATCAGTAAGAAACTAAGCCAACTGTTTTGCATTTTTTCCATCCATTCTGCCACACCCGATTTTTGTAACATAAAATCAATAGCGCTGTTGCTGGATACAACAAACAAATAGATGCCCAGGCAAAAAAGTATGGTATAAATCAAGCCGGGTATAAGTATCCATTTCCACAGCCTGTGCTTAATAATAAAGCGGTGCGTATGGTAATAAGCCTGTATAGAGATGATGATATCCTTCAGCATGTATTATTTCAGTTGGCTATTGGCTGTAAATTGTATTTTAGCTTTAAAGTTAATACTATAATGAAGAAGTTGCCCATTCATTTTTATAAGCGATCTGATGTTGTTTTAATTGCCAGGGAATTAATTGGAAAAATAATTGTTACAAATTTTGATGGCCTCGTTACATCAGGAAGGATCGTAGAAACAGAAGCCTATACAGGCTTTAATGATAAAGCCTCTCATGCATTTGCTGGTAAACGTACAGCACGCAATGAACATATGTATGCCACTGCAGGTACAGCCTATGTATATATTTGTTATGGCATGCATCATTTATTCAATGTGGTAACCAATGCAAAAGAAATTCCGGATGCCGTTTTAATAAGAGCAGTTGAACCAATAACCGGTATTGATATTATGTTACAGCGAACCGGTAAAATAAAATTCGACAGCAGCTTAACCAAAGGGCCGGGTAATGCTGCAAAAGCATTGGGTATAGGTAAACGAAATTCGGGAATAAACCTGTTGCAGGGACTTATTCATATTGCAGATGACGGTTTTGCGATTGATGAAAATTTGCTCGGAATAAGCAAACGTATTGGTATTGAAAATACCGGCGATGCAGTTTCGTTACCTTACCGGTTTTATATAAAAGGGAATCGTTTTGTAAGCAGTTATCCAAATAAATAGTTTCAACCCGGATTTTGCAGTTGAAATCGACTGCGGTTTCCAAATCCTTCACAGCTAAACATTTCAGAACATTTTTTGAATTCAAAATAGTTCACTATTTTTTCATCCAAAAAATAACCTGAAACTCTTATCTGTTTTGTATTTGAAACCCTCGCTACGATTTCAACTGCAAAATTCAGGTTCAAAATAAATGGAAAAAAAATCCCGCCAGAATAATTTCCTGGCGGATAAATTTTATAGATCAGGCTCAAATTATCTTACAATAACCTCACCTGTTTTAATCTTATTTCCATTAGCCTCACTCAATACAATATAGTAAACACTGAGCCAAAAGCCAGCAGGTGGACTCTTTTGTTATGATCAGAATAAGTTGATTATTAGAATTTGGGACATGGAATACCGTGATAATCCGGTGGCCTTTTAATAAAGATTATTGAAAATTCGGAACCGCCACGTGATGCAGTTGCTGCTTTTAAATTGGATATATTAAAATCATAACTGGCACCAATGCGTAAACCGCCAAATTCAAGTCCGATATATGGAATGATAGCATCATTTAAACGCACCCAGCTTCCTATATAAACGGCACTTGGTTTATCCGGGTCCTGGCCTAAATTGGCTGCAATAGCTGCACCTATCGTGGTTTCACTGGCTTTGTTCTGTGTCTGGTAAATTGCCGATGCATGAATCGTTATTACATCAGACACGGGAAATGAACCACCCGCATGCGCAGAAATGCGACCGCTTAAATACCAGTTCTTATCCTGGAAACCAACCTTAGGCCGGTTAATATGGTACATAGATGCGCCTACGTAAAAATTGTTTTGCCCGTTTGTAGAACCGGAATACAATAAGCCGGCATTTACATCAAAATAATTTTGATATTTTCCATTCTGTATGACTTCCGAAGTGGTGCCGGTAAACCCATTTTGGGTAAGCATGTCCTCGAAAGTTAATTTGCTGATATCCAGGTTAAGACTTGAATAAGTTGCCTGGAAACCTGCACCAATTGTACTGTAGCCATTTTCATCCAAAGCCTTATGGTAAGACATGGATACAGATCCGTAATTTAATTTTAAAATATTATTGGCACTGGCATCAGTTAAACCCGAAACGCCCACACCAAAAACATCCTTTTCAGGTATCCTGCTTTTTAAGATCGGAAAATCGAGGGAAGCGCTTGTGGTTACATAAGCCTTTGGTATGGAAGGCCATTGATCGCGGTGATTGGCGGCCAAACGCCAGGATCCATTGAACTTCCCGGTAAATGCGGGATTCAAAGTTAAAGGCGATGCAAAAAATTGCGAAAAATGCGGATCCTGAGCTTTTACCATCTGGCTGGCAAACAGGGCACAAATACAAACTAATAATTTTCTCATTTTCATTGAATGTTCAGAACGTTAAAGATAAGGATTTGCACTAAAAAGCTGCGTAGAATAATTTCCTGTTTGGGATTTTTAACTTTGTTTACGCTTCACACAGGCAAATTTTGTTCAAAAAACATGCTTTTACCCCTGCATTTTAGCACCAAAAGCGAGGTCTCCCGCATCGCCAAGTCCCGGTACTATATAACCTTTTGCTGTAATTTCATCATCAATATCGCCACACCAGATAGTGGCTTTTGGGAATGCCCTTGTTACATATTCAATACCTACTGTGCAGGCAATAGCACAAACGATGTGCAATTCTTTAATAGTTCCTTCGTTTTTTAAGAATTCAATAGACTTTACCAATGATGCCCCTGTTGCGATCATAGGGTCGCTGATAATGATCGTTCGGTCTTCAATTTCGGGGCAACTCATATATTCCATATGAATGTCAAAACTGCCATCGGGATTATGTTTGCGGTAGGCGCTTATAAAAGCATTATCGCCCTTATCGAAATAACTGAGTAAGCCACTGTGCATACCCAAGCCTGCACGTAAAATAGTGGCAAGCACCGGCTGCTCGGCCAGCACCTTACAATTGCTGATGCCATGGGGTGTGGTAATTTCTTTTTCCTCCCAGGCCATTTTTTTGCTGATCTCATAACCAATTACTTCGGCAATACGCTCCAGGTTGCGGCGGAAACGCATGCGATCTTTTTGAACTTCGTTATCCCTTAATTCGCTTACCCAATTACTTACCAAAGAATGTTCGTCGCTGAGATTGATTACCATATTTGTGGTTTGGTGTTTTTGTTTTTGATTACCGGCAGCAGTACAAGGCCTATCTTCATGGGCGTCGCACTCTTGTACTACATAACTTTACTGCAATTTTTTCGGTGCTATCGTAGCAGGACAAAACTAAAATAAAAAAATGCATATCTGTAATTTTTTCTGCGCTCAAATAATTACTTCTCTGTGCTTCTCCGCAGGATGCTGCGCACGTGCCTCTGTGGCAAAATCATGGTCAGACGGGACGTCAGACCATGTAACTAAAATCTTTTAACATACTATTTCACAAAAATGTATTTTTATTGTACTCAAATTAGAACCAATGAAAAAGATAATTCCGGCATTAATATTACTGAGCGCTGTTTTTGCGGCCTGCAGCGGCAACGATAAATCGGCGGATGCAAAAGATAAATACCAGCAAACCAAAGAAACGCTTGAACAAAGCGAAAAGAAAAGTCCCACACGTTTTTTAACCGTTGAGGGCCACGACAGAAAAAACCTGATCGGGCAAAGGGTAATTAAAGGCACTATAAACAATAAGGCATCAGTCGCCAGTTTTAAGGATGTAGATGTTGAGCTTTCGTTTTACAGCGCAACCGGTGCCCTGCTGGAGAAAGACCATGAAGTTATTTATGAAACCGTAGCACCGGGCAGCAGCACTAATTTTAAAACAAAATATTTCGCACCAAAAGGTACAGATAGTGTGGCCATGAAAGTTGTGGGGGCAAAGCTGAATTAAAAAAATTCAATTATATAAAAGTAAAACCATCCCCGTCAAACAAACCGAGGTCACTGAGTTTTATATGTGGTATTACCAACAATGCCATAAAGGATAAGGTCATAAAAGGTGCCGACAGCGTGGATCCCATTTCTTCTTTAACCATCTTATCAATGGCGGTATAAGCCGATGCTACTTTATATCCGTCATCGTTACTCATTAAACCGGCAACCGGTAAAGCAAGCAATAATTCTTTTTGATGGCTCACAGCGCTAACACCACCGCTTTGTTTGATGACCAGGTTCACAGCCCTGCAAATACTTTCATCATCAACACCTACGGCAACAATATTATGGCTATCGTGTGCAACTGATGAGGCTATAGCACCCTGCTTCAATCCAAAATTTTTAATAAATGCTTTGGCAACAGGTGCATTTTTGTAGCGGTTAACAACTACAATTTTTAAAATATCATTGGCTGTATCACTTTCATAAAATCCATTTTTTACAATGGGATCGCAAATGATCTTATTGGTTATCAGTTGTCCATCCAAAGCTTCAATGGCATACACCGGTGATGCAAAATCTGAGATCGGAAACCTGAAATCTGAAATATTTTTTTCACTGCAATTAAAATTATTCAGCAACTCCGATGAATGACTATCTACAAATGACTTTCCTTTCTCCGCAACCAACGCTCCATCAATATATGTTTTTACAACTTTAAAATTAACCAGGTCTTCTACCACAATAAAATCTGCAGCATCACCTGCCTTTAATAAACCAATGTTCATTTTATAATGCTGCACCGGGTTTATACAGGCCGCCTGCAAAACTTTAAACACATTAATACCTTTGGCAACTGCCCGGGCGCAAAGCTGGTTGATATGTCCATCGGCTAAACTGTCCGGGTGTTTATCATCACTGCAAAACATCATCATGGCAAAATGTTCATGCGCCAGGTTAACCAATGCTTCAAAATTTTTGGCGGCACTTCCTTCACGTATCAAAATCTTCATGCCGTATTTTAATTTGTCCAGGGCTTCATCTGCAGTAAAACATTCATGGTCTGTACTAATGCCTGCCTCAATATATTTTTTTGCGTCATCGCCTCTTAATCCAGGTGCATGGCCATCAATAGGTTTAGCATATTTTTTTGCAGATGTTATTTTTTTATATACTTCATCGTCACCAGCTAATACACCGGGGAAGTTCATCATCTCACTTAAATAAAAAATGTCGTCATGTTTCAGTAAAGCATCTACATCTGCAGCATGCAATGCAGCGCCGGCAGTTTCAAAAATAGTAGCAGGCACACAACTGGGTGCGCCAAAGTGAAATTTAAACGGCACCGTTTTGCCGTTGGCGATCATAAATTCAATGCCTTTAATTCCACACACATTGGCAATTTCGTGCGGATCACTAATGGTGCCTACTGTACCATGCACTACAGCCAGTTTTGCAAATTCGGAGGGTACCAGCATGGAACTTTCGATGTGTACATGGCTGTCGATAAAACCGGGAAGAATAAAGTTGCCTGTTGCCTGTTGCTCTGCCTCGGGCTCCTGCGGATTATCAGTTGGGAGTTGGGTTATGGCAATGATCTTACCATTTGCTACGCTCACTTCTCCATAAAAAATATGCCGGGCTAAAATATCAACAATATTGCCCCTTATTGTAAAACTGTTCATTTGTTTTTATGGCTGCTTTTATAGTATGTTATCAAAGGGTTAAGGTAGTTGATAAATGGAAACCAAAAAAAGAATTACCGCATTTATTTAGCATATATTTACAGCCTAAAAAATATAAAATGAAAAATTTAATCATCTTCGGTTTATTTATTATTGCACTCGTTGTAGCCCAGTTTGCACAGGCACAAACAGTGGATGAGGTCATCAACAAACATGTAACGGCGCTGGGTGGTAAAGAAAAATTAAACAAGATTCAGAATGTGGTTATGGAAGGCAGCCTTTCTGTACAAGGCACCGAAATTTCTTTAACGGTAACACAGGTAAATAATAAATTAAACCGCCAGGATATTACCGCCATGGGTATGCATGGTTTTGATATGATGACCGATAAAGAGGGATGGCAGTACATGCCTTTCCAGGGTATGCAAAAGCCCGAACCAAAAACAGAGGACGAGGTGAAGAAAAGCCAGAGCGACCTCGATGTTGCAGGCCCGTTGGTTGATTATGCTGCAAAAGGACATAAAGCAGAACTGTTGGGAAAAGAAGATGTGGAAGGTACAGAGTGTTATAAAATAAAATTAACCCTTGCCGCCGGCAAAGAACTGACTTTTTTTATAGACCCTGCTTCAAGCATGATCATCAGGACAAAAGAAACAAGAAAATTTAATGGCCAGGATACAGAACTGCAGACAGATTTTTCTGATTATAAGGAAGTGGAAGGCGTTAAAATGCCTTATAGCATCACACAACAGTTTGGTACCGTTTTATTTTCAAATATTAAAGTAAATCAAACAATACCTGATAGCGCTTACAAACACGATATGTAAAATAAAGAAGTTAATAAGATAACCCGGCCTGTAAAAGCCGGGTTATCTTATTAAAGACAATAAATGATGATATTTTATTTGTACTTTACTGATACTTTTTCCCTGATCTAATAACCAAAGCAATAATTATTATGAGAAATACATTCCTTTTTTTTGCGGGTTTATTTTTTACTTTTTCTGCAAATGCACAGATCAGCTCAGCTACTTTTGGTATGATGGAAGCCCGGCAGATAGGGCCCGCAACCATGGGTGGCCGCTTAACGGCTATTGAAGGTGTTAACAACGAACCCCGTACCATCTATATCGGTTCGGCTGGTGGCGGCGTTTGGAAAACAACCAACGCCGGTGTTAGTTTTAAATCCGTTTTTGATAAGTATTGCCAGAGCATCGGTGCATTGGCTGTTGATCAAAAAAATCCCAAAGTGGTTTTTGTGGGTACCGGCGAAAGTAATATGCGCAACACGGTTTCTGTTGGCGATGGTTTATACAGATCAACAGATGAAGGAGAAAACTGGACAAAAATTAACGGCTTCGACAGTACCGAGCATATCAGCCGCATCATCATTGATCCAAATAATTCAAACAATATTTATGTGGCCGTGCCAGGGCCTTTGTGGAGCAACAGCAGGCACCGTGGTTTATACAAATCAACCGATGGCGGAAAAACATTTGAAAAAATTCTTTATATTAATGAGCAGACCGGTGTGGCAGATATTGCAGTAAATCCCACCAATGCATCCATTGTATATGCAACTACCTGGGAGTTCAGGCGCAAACCTTATTCTTTTAATTCGGGCGGAAAAGGCAGCGGTATTTATAAAAGTATTGATGGTGGAAAAACGTGGAAAGATCTGGTGAATGGTCTTCCGCCAAAACCATTTGGCCGCACTGCCATTGCATTGGCGCCAAGTGCACCCGATAATTTAATTGCCATTGTGGAGGCAGAAAAAACAGGTTTGTATATTTCTGCCGATGGCGGCGAAACCTGGAAACAACAAAGCTCTACCGTGAATGTAGTATCAAGGCCTTTCTATTTTTCCTGCCTGGTTATTGATCCCAAAGATCCAAAAAGAGTTTACCGCCCTGGCTTTGGCTTCAGCTATAGTGATGATGGTGGTTATTCATTTGCAGATGGCGGCGGCAATGTGCATTCCGATCACCATGCCTTATGGATAAATCCAAATTATACCAACCAGATGTATTTGGGCACCGATGGTGGATTGTATATGAGCAATGACCGGGGAGCCAACTGGATGATGTTGCCTTTCCTGCCGGTATCACAGTTCTACCATGTTACGTACGATGCAAAGGAACCCTATAATGTGTATGGTGGTTTGCAGGATAACCAGAGCTGGTACGCACCATCACAAAGTGCGGGTGGTATTGAAAACAGCGACTGGAAAAACATTGGTGGAGGCGATGGTTTTTGGGTACAGGTAGATGGGATGAACCCCGACATTGTTTATTCAGAATCGCAGGGTGGAGAGATCATTCATTCCAACCTGAAACAGGGAAAAGCATTCGGCATAAAACCACAGCAGGCTTTAAATGATGAGAAGCTGCGGTTTAACTGGAACACACCAATCGTTATCGGGCAAAAAAATAAACGTAACCTCTACATTGCTTCGCAATATTTATACAGGTCGGTTGATGAAGGAAAGAACTGGGTAAAAATTTCGCCCGACTTAACTACCAATAATAAAGAAAAGCAAAAGCAGGAAGAATCAGGCGGGCTTAGCGCTGATAATACATCTGCCGAAAACCATTGTACCATTTTTACCATGGCGGAATCATCACTGGATGAAAATTTAATTTGGGTGGGCACCGATGATGGTAATTTACAATATACAACGAATGGGGGTAAAACCTGGACCAATGTTGCTGCTAATTATGCTGCGGCAGGCATTCCGATACAAACATGGGTAAGCAGTATTGAGCCGTCGAAGTTTGATAAGAATACGGTGTATGCAAGTTTTGATAACCATATGTATGGCGATACAAAAACCTACCTGGCTAAATCAAACGATATGGGTAAAACCTGGACCATGATGAAGAGTGATGAATTTACCGGCTTTGCACATAAAATAAAAGAAGACAATGTAAATAAAGACCTGTTATTTGCCGGCACTGAAATGGGATTGTTTGCGTCGCTTGATAATGGCGATAACTGGTTCCGCATGAAAAATAATATCCCCTGGAAAGCCCTGGTTAGAGATATACAGATTAACCCGGTTACGAACGACTTAATTCTGGCAACTCATGGCCGCGGCATTATGATCGTAGACAATATTACACCCATGCGCAACATGACCAAAGAAGTGGCTGCAAAAGAAGTGGTCATCTTCGATTCAAAGCCCATGGATCTTAGTATGGGTAAATATTATGTTGGTTCCGGCAGTGGCGACGGTTATATCGGTAGCAACTCTTCGCAGCAGGCATCAATAGAATATTATTTCCGCGACAGGATTAACAGTGGCGAGGTAAAAGTTGATATTTACGATAAGAGCGGAAAGCTTGTGCAAAGCATACCTGGTAGCAAACGCAGGGGGATAAACATTGTGAGCTGGAACATGCGGGCCACGCCTCCCAAAGTGGCCAGTGGCGGGGTTAAGATAGATTATGGAGGCTTTGTTGCGCCAATGGTTTTACCAGGTGAATACACGGTGAAACTTAAAGTAGGCGATAAATTTTATGAGAATAAAATCATCATGCAGCGTGACCCCAATAGTGATATGACCCTGGCAGATATGGAAGACCAATACAATACAGCCATGCAGTTATACAATATGCACGAGCGCCTGGGCAAACTAGTTGACAGCATAAGTACCAGAGAAAAAATGTTGCAGGCAAATTTAATTAATGTGAAAAATGCAAAGACAAAAAAACTGGTACAGGCGTATTATGATAAGCTGGAAGACCTGCGTAGTAAATTACTGGCCACTAAACAAAAATCACAATTTGTTGATGAGAAAAAATTAAGAGAGGATATTACCGAAGTGTATGCCGCTGTTTGTAACCAGGAAACAAAGCCATCTTTGCTTCAGAAAGAAAGATCGGGTGTATTGCTGCAACAATTGGGAGATGCAGAAAAATTAAATATAGCCATCAATAAACAGTATGATGAAAATCTGAAAAATGAACTGATCAAAGAAAAAATTGATAAACTGGATAAGCCGGTCATAAAGAAAAATCCGAATCAATAGAACGTAGCCACTCTTTTATTGTAAATTTGGTTTTTATAAAATAATGTGATGAAAAAATTAAGCGTTTCAGGAATTTTTGTTTTGTTATTACTGTTTGTGCAGTTTGTTCAGGCACAAACGGTAGATGAGATCGTTAGCAGAAATATTACAGCCATGGGTGGCAGACAAAAGATCATAACCCTCTTCAGCGTTAAGATGACAGGCACTTTTACGACGGCGGGTTCCGCACCCATTAATATCATTACGACCAAAAAGCATATGGTAGGTTCAAGAATTGATATTGAAGTAGAAGGGAAAAATAATTACCAGGTCATCACCCAAAAAAATGGCTGGATATTTACGCCTGTCCAGGGCGATAAGGAACCACGGCCATTGCTGGAAGACCAGTTTAAGGCCGGGCAGGTATTGTTAGATATTCAAAGCCCGCTTATAGATTACGCTGAAAAAGGTAATAAGGTGCAGCTTGCAGGCAAAGACACAGTGAATGGCACGGTATGTTATAAGCTGAAGGTAACTTCACCCAATACCAATGTAACAGTGTACAGCATTGATAGTAAAACTTTCTTTATTGTAAAAGCAAGCACTAAAATGTTTCAGTTTGGAGCAATGGAAGATATAGTAACAACCTACAGCGACTATAAACAGAATGAGCATGGTTTCTGGTTTGCTTACAGCAATGTTAATCCACGTGGACAAACCCATTACGATAAAATTGAAACCAATGTACCGGTTGACGTAAATATCTTTAAAGTACAATAAAATACAGGCAGATAATCTTTAAAAGTGTTCCGGAATACCCGGAACACTTTTTTTTTGTAACTTCAAACACTAATTTTATTATATGAAAAAACTATTGCTGCTTGTTGGCATTGCTGCGCTGTCACCAAATATATTCTCTCAAAAAAAACAACTTACGCCGGTTAGTAACAACGACAGCGTTTTATACAGTAAAGTAAAGTATCGTTCCATTGGCCCATACCGTGGCGGCAGAAGTGGAGCTGCTGTAGGTGACTTTAATAAAAAAAACACTTTTTATTTTGGCGCTACCGGTGGCGGCGTATGGAAAACCATTGATGGCGGCAGCAACTGGAAAAATATAAGCGATAAATATTTTGGTGGCAGTATTGGTTGTGTAGCAGTAGCACCAAGTGACCCCACTATCTTATATGTAGGTGAAGGTGAGGGTACATTAAGAGGTAACGTAAGTGAAGGCTTTGGTATCTGGCGTACAGATGATGGCGGACGTAGCTGGAGAAATCTCGGGCTAAAAGATACCCGGCATATCATCCGCATTATCATCCATCCAAAAAATCCTGATATCGTTTGGGTAGCAGCTATCGGTCATTTATTTGGCCCTAATGAAGAGCGCGGTATTTTTAAAACCACCGATGGCGGTAAAACCTGGAAGAAAGTTTTATATGTAAATGATAAAACAGGCTGTAGCGACCTGATCATGGAACCGGGAAATCCTGCTGTATTATATGCCGGCACCTGGCGTATACAACGTACGGCATACAGTATGGAAAGTGGTGGCGATGGCGGTGGCATCTGGAAAAGTATTGACGGGGGCGAAACCTGGAAAAATATATCAACTGCCAAAGGTTTACCCAAAGGTTTATGGGGTATTGTTGCAGTAACAGTTTGTCCTTCTAATACAGATAAAATTTATGCATTAATAGAAAATGCTGCTGGCGGTTTATTTGTAAGCAGCGATGGCGGTGAAACCTGGATGCTGCAAAGCAGCGATAATAATATCCGCCAGCGTGCATGGTACTATACAAAAGTTTTTGTTGATCCTAAAAACGAAAACAATGTGTATGTATTGAATGTGAATTTTTTAAAAAGTACAGATGGCGGAAAGACGTTTAAAAATATAAGAACACCGCACGGCGATCATCACGACCTGTGGATAGATCCGGCAGATGGTAACCGTATGATCATTGCAGATGATGGCGGTGTACAAATAAGTTTTGATGGCGGCGATAACTGGAGCACTTATGAAAACCAGCCTACCGCACAGTTTTACCGCGTTAGCACAGACAATCATTTTCCGTACAGGATACTGGGAGCGCAGCAGGATAATTCAACAGTGCGGATATTATCACGCAGTAATGGCGGACAAATTACAACAGACGACTGGCAACCAACTGCAGGAGCTGAGAGTGGTTATGTGGTTGCGGATCCCTTGAATCCGGATATTATTTATGGCGGCAATTATAGTGGTTATTTATCAAGGCTCGATCATAAAACAGGAGAGAACCGTGCGGTAAGTGTTTGGCCCGATGATCCTTTAGGCGGCGGCATAGACGTTGCCAAATATCGTTTTCAATGGAACTTCCCCATCTTCTTTTCGCCGCATAATCCCAAAAAATTATACGCAGGCGGCAATCATTTATTTGCTTCAGAAAATGAAGGCGCATCCTGGACAGTATTGGGCGGAGACCTGACAACCAATGATAAAAAACGCCAGGCTTCAAGTGGCGGACCTATTACAAAAGATAACACCGGAGTGGAAGTTTACTGTACCATTTTTACTGCTACAGAATCTGCCTTGGAAAAAGACCTGTTATGGACCGGCAGCGATGATGGTTTGATTCATGTAAGTAAAGACGGTGGTAAAACCTGGGAAAATGTTACACCAAAAGAAGCAGGCCAGTGGATGATGTGGAACTGCGTAGAAACAGATCCGTTTAAAAAAGGCAAAGCATATTTTGTTGGTACAAAATATAAGAGCGATGATTTTACGCCTTACATTTTTAAGACCGAAGATTATGGTAAAAGCTGGACAAAGATCACGAATGGAATTCCGGCCATGCATTTTGCCAGGTGTTTAAGAACAGATCATAAAAGGCCGGGCCTTTTATATTGCGGAACTGAGTATGGCGTGTACATCAGTTACGATGATGGTGCCAACTGGAAACCTTTCCAATTAAATTTGCCGATGGTGCCCATAACTGATTTGACTATTAAAGAAAATGATCTGATAGTGGCAACACAGGGAAGAGCATTTTGGGTATTGGATGATCTGACGCCGGTGCAACAAAAAGACAATAGTATCCTGGATAAAAATTTGTTTGCCTTTACAGTAAATGATGCTTACCGGTTTGATGGCTATCAAAATCCCAATCCAAAAAATGCGGGGATGAACCCACCGAATGGATCGGTGATAAACTACTATCTAAAAAATATGTCAGACTCAGCCAATGTTAGTATTGACATACTTGATAAAAATAAAAAACTCATCAAAAACTTTTCAACTAAAGCAAAAGAGAAAGAAGATAAGCTCGATGTAAGTGCCGGCATGAACCAGTTTGTGTGGGATATGTATTATCCCCAGGCAGAAAAAACTGAAGGCTTAATATTATGGCATGGTGTAGTGGGAGGGCCTAAAGCTGCACCGGGACAATACTTTTACAAAATAAAGGCAGAAAAAGATTCAGTTGAAGGAACCTTTAATATTAAGGCAAATCCGGTGTATAATCTTTCGCAAACCGATTATGAAGACCAGTTTAATTTTTTAGTTTCTGTACGTGATAAATTCAGTGACATACAAAAGGCCGGAAAAAATATCCGCGACATCCGCAAACAGATCAACGATTTTATGGACAAACAGGGAAAAGATGTGCCAAAGGAAATTAAACAGCAGGCCGATACCATTAACAAACAAATGACGGTAGTTGAAGAAGCATTACATCAAACTAAAGCTAAGAGCGGGCAGGATGTATTGAACTACCCTATCCGCCTCGATGATAAAATATCGGGACTTTACGATTTTGCGGTAAGCGGTAATACAGCCCCGGCAAAACAGGTAAAAGAAGCTTTTGCTGAATTATCGGCACAGGCAGATCTGCAATTGAATACACTAAAAAAGATCATGGATGATGACCTGGTTAAGTTCAACAACCTGATTAGGGAAAAGGCATTGCCTGTTATTGGGGTGAAGAAAGATTGAAGCTTGATACCTGGCACTTAATTCTGGAAATAGCTTTATACATTAAAGTGCCTTTTATTATTTAACAGGAATCGGCATCTATTATCCAGTATCTGGTATCTCATTATCTTTGCGCATGAATTTAAAAGCATTCACTTCTTCTTTTATTACCAAATTCAGTTTTTTAAAAAACGCATTTGGCAACAAGCCATTTTGCCTGCTGGATATCGGCGCCGGTAATCACTCTGCCACAAAAGCCAAAACTGTTTTTCCAAATTGTTATTATCATGGTGTGGATATGGCAAACTATAACAACAGCGAATCCGATTTTAAGCTGATGGATGCTTTTTATGAAATGGACCTTACTAAACTTGATTTTAAAATAATACCTGATAATTATTTTGATGCTATTCAGATCGCACATGTGATTGAACATTTGTATAACGGCGATGAAGTGATACAAGGATTACTACCCAAACTTAAAAGCGGTGGCTATATTTACCTGGAATATCCCGGCGAAAAAAGTACCCGTTTACCCAGTATGTATGGCACTTTAAATTTTAAAGATGATCCTACACATGTAAGGGTATATTCGGTAAATGAATTAACAGCTTTACTTGAAGCAAATGGTTGTAAGGTTTTAAAAGCAGGCCTGCGCAGAAATATATGGTTCATGATAGCCATGCCTTTCAGGATCATTAAAACCTGGGTAAGTTTTAAAAAAATGAATGGTAATATTTTTTGGGACGTATTGGGTTTTGCAGAGTTTGTGTGGGCGAGGAAGTTATGAGTTTGTGGTTTGTGGCTGGGGAGTTTTGTTGGCAAAATCATTTGGTTCCTTCATAAGCATAATGTGATAACTACAAACCAAAACAACAAACCAAAAACTAATCCAACAAATCCGGCCTTCTTTCTGATGTCCGCTTCACCGCCTGCTCATGCCGCCATTCATCAATTAATTTATGATTGCCGCTCATTAAAATTTCTGGCACTTTCCAGCCGCGAAATTCTTCGGGCCTGGTATAAACCGGTGGGGCTAATAAATTATCCTGGAAAGAATCTGTTAATGCAGAGGTCTCATCATTCAGCACGCCGGGTATCAGCCTGCCAATGGCATCAACCAAAACAGCAGCAGCCAGTTCACCGCCACTTAATACATAATCGCCGATAGAAATTTCTTTGGTTACAAAATGATCCCGGAAACGTTGATCTATTCCCTTATAATGTCCGCAAATAAGCAATAAATTATTTTGTAAAGAATAGCGGTTGGCCATTTGCTGGTTAAAAGTTTCGCCATCGGGGGTTAAAAAAATAGTTTCATCATAGGTAGTTTTTTTCTGTAAACTTTCAATGGCATTTACCAGCGGCTCTATCATCATCACCATACCGGCGCCGCCGCCAAAAGCATAATCATCAACCTGTGCACGGGCATACGTGGTATGATCTCTTAAATTAATAACGTTCACTTCCAGCAAACCTTTATCTCTTGCCCGTTTCATAATGGAATGTGCAAAGGGGCTACCTAATAAATCCGGAACAACGGAAATGATATCAATCTTCATTGTACAAAGGAAACGAATAATGAACAAGGAACAAGGAATTTCGAATCGGGAAATTAGAAATCCATAAAGCCTTCCAGGTCCCTTTTATCTTTTTTGGTTGGCCGTCCCTGTTTGCTCATTCGCTTGCCGGTATGAAATGTGGCTGCCTGGAATTTAATGCGGTCCAACTCTTCGGCAGGTGTAATATCCATGTAATAATTTATCGCTTCACTGTATTGCACCCTGTTAAATAATAAACCGGTAACCTTTATCAGCCAGCGTTTGCTTTCGGTCTTTACTTCGTACTCATCGCCCACCTGCACCCCACGGCTTGCCTTGGTATTGTCTTTATTAAATTTAACCTTCCCGTTATCGCAGGCATCGCCTGCCTGGCTGCGGGTTTTAAATAACCTAATGGCCCATAAATATTTATCCAGCCTGAGCTTTTCTTTTTCCATCAAAGCAAAAATAAATGGTTTTTGGGCAAACCTGCTTATAGGTTAGCGTAATTGCGTAATTTTAATTTATAAAATACTTGCTATGACATTCTTTAAAATCAGGTTTCTCTTAGTATTCATCTGCGTTGCACAGTTATCACTGGCCCAGAACAGGGGGATCAATTGGACCGCTGATGGTAATTCTTATACAAAACTAAAAGACGGGAATATAGTTAACATAGAACCCGGAACTAATGAAGAAACAGTTGTTGTAAAAAAAGCAGAGCTCACTGATCCGGAAACTCAAAAAAAATTGGTGCCTCAATCTTACGAGTTTAACGGAAACTATACCCGGGTTTTAATTTTTACCAATACTGTAAAAGTTTGGCGCTACAAAACCCGTGGCGACTATTGGCTGTTTGATGTTATTGCCAATAAGATCCAGAAATTAGGAAAAGGACTTCCGGCTCAGTCATTAATGTTTGCCAAATTTTCGCCCGACGGTAAAAAAGTCGCTTATGTTAGTGAACATAATATTTATGCCGAAGATATAAGCTCGGGTGTTATTACTAAACTTACAAGAGATGGAAACCGGAAACTGATCAACGGAACTTTTGACTGGGTATATGAAGAAGAGTTTGGTTGCCGCGATGGATTCAGGTGGAGCCCGGATGGAACCAGGATCGCGTTCTGGCAGGTTGATGCTTCAAAGATCCGTGATTATTATATGTTGAATACCACCGACAGTAATTATTCCACTGTTATTCCGGTTGAGTATCCGAAAGTTGGCGAATCTCCTTCGCCTGTTAGGATCGCTGTTGTTAACATCAGCAATAGATCTACCCGCTGGATGGATATAGAAGGAGATCCGCAACAAAACTACCTGCCTCGTATGGAATGGGCTGGACCAAATGAACTGGTTGTTCAGCAACTAAACCGTAAACAACAGGAAAGTAAATTAATGTATTGTAATGCCAGCGACGGTAGAAGCAGAACCTTTTGGGCTGAGAGCAGCAGTACCTGGGTTGACCTGAATGCGGATGACCCTGCTGGCTGGAACTGGATAAATAAGGGAACAGAATTTTTATGGGTAAGTGAAAAAGATGGCTGGCGGCATATCTATAAAATAAGCCGTGATGGAAGAACGGAAACACTGTTAACGAAAGGTAATTATGATATTGAGGATATCAAATGTATTGACGAAGCTGGAAAATATATTTATTTTACCGCATCGCCCGATAATGCAACACAAAAATATTTGTACCGGGTTAGTATGAATAAGAGCACTACTGTTGTTAAGCAGGTATTAAATGCCGTACAGAAAGTTTTTGACAAAAAAACCGATGCTGATGATCTGCCTGAACTGCTAAGTGCTAAAAACCTGGTTGGCACCCACAACTATGATATTTCTCCAACCGGTAAATATGCATTTCATTCATTTTCGAATCACAATACATTCCCGGTAAGTGAATGGATCAGTTTGCCGGATAACAAACCGCTTAATGAAGCAAAGAGCATTGCCGCCAACATTAAAACGGATAACGATAATGATGTTGAGTATACAAAGGTAGTTACAGCAGGTGGTATCATTTTAGATGCATGGATAAACAAACCGAAAAATTTTGATCCTGAAAAAAAATATCCGGTTGTACTTTATGTGTATGGTGAACCCGCTGCTTCAACCGTGCAGGATAGCTATGGCAACCATAGTAATTTTTTATACAATGGAGATATGAGGGCCGACGGTTATGTTCAGGTAGCCATAGATAACAGGGGTACACCCATGTTAAAAGGAGCACCATGGAGAAAATCTATTTATCGTAATATAGGCACCATCAACATTGAAGATATGGCCCAGGGTTTTAAAAGGCTGATGGAAATGAGTCCTTACTTTGATAAAGACCGCGTTGCCGTATGGGGCTGGAGTGGTGGTGGATCATCCACACTGCACCTGCTGTTCAGGTATCCCGAATTGTTTCAAACCGGTATTGCCATTGCAGCAGTAGCAAACCAATTGTTTTACGACAATATTTACCAGGAACGTTACATGGGACTGCCACAGGAAAACAGGGAAGATTTTATTAAAGGTTCACCGGTTACTTATGCTAAAAATTTGAAAGGGAATTTATTATACATACACGGCACCGGTGATGATAATGTACACTTCAGTAATGCAGAGTTATTGGTGAATGAACTGGTGAAATACAATAAGCAGTTTCAATACATGCCATATCCCAACAGAACACACAGTATTTCAGAAGGCGAGGGTACAAGGGCGCATTTATCAACTTTGTATACCACTTATTTAAAAGCGCATTGCCCGCCGGGAGCAAGGTAGCAATAGTATTAAATGATCTGTTCAATTCACGTTGCGAGAATATATTAACTGTTTACCAGTTTATGGAAATACCATTTGTAGTGAACATAGACAATTTTTCTGCAGTGCATAAAGTGTACAGTAGTAATGATCGTATAGTTGAGGTCAGCACTACAGCTTCGTAAAATTCAAAATTCTTGTTAAATAAAAATGAGGTTATAGCTTAGAATCTGCTTATCTGGCAATAATAAATTTTTATTTTGGTTTAATATTTTATCTTGATCCCTGCTTCACGGGTTATAAAGATATTTATCACTAAAAAAATAATATGAGAACTAATACCAGTTTAAAAAGACGGTCTGCATTTTCTTTCTTCTGTAGTCTTACCGGCTCGCTTACTATAGTTTCAATTTTTGTTATTGTATTCAGCTCCTGTGTTAAAGACCCGGTTGGCGGCGGCGGAACTGGTGGGGGTGGTACAGGCACGCTTGCAGAAAGGATAATCATGGACACGGCATTTGGACCTGACCCTCAACAAAAAATGGATATTTATTTACCTGCCAATCGTACAACAGCTACAAAGGTTATTGTGCTCATACATGGTGGTGCCTGGGAAGCCGGTGATAAGGGCGATATGAATTATTATAAAAATCTCCTTAGAGCAAAATGGCCCGAAGCCGCCATTGCCAATATCAATTACAGGGTGGCCAGCAACGCCAACAATATTCATCATGCCCAGATCATGAGTGATATAACGGCCGCTGTGAACATGATGACCAGTAATAAAAGCAGCTTTGTTGTTTCAGATACACTGATGATGGTGGGGGCAAGCGCAGGAGCACATCTCGCAATGCTATATACCTACGCACATAATACAAATGGTTATGTACGGGCAGTTGCCGATTTTTTTGGTCCGGCCAAATTAAGCGACTGGAGCTGGTATAATACCTACAACATTTTTTTAGGACAGGCCATCAGCGACATCCTGATCAAATACAATGGAGCGCCCTGGGATGTTGCTTTGTATGATTCAAACAGCCCTTACTCAACAGCCACGGCACAATCAAAGCCAACCATTATTTTTCACGGCACTATTGATGTTATTGTGCCGCTTTATCAAAGCCAATGGCTGAATGGCCGCCTGGCCACTTTAGGTGTGCCACACGAATATTACGAATACCTGGATGGGCATGGATTTAATAATACCAACACAGACGATGCCATGAATAAGGCGGTTGTTTTTTTTAAAGCTCATTTAAGATAAATAATGATATGCATGCTCAATTTTGGAAATTGAAATTTGATATGAGAAAACTTACCATGTTGATAGGTTTTGTATTAAGCAGTTTTTTGTTACATGCGCAAAAGAACTATGCCGTTATGGTAACCGATTCAAAAACCGGCAATGCGATTGCAGGAGCTTCTGTAAAAATCATGTCAACCGGTAAAGTTATGGTTACCAGTGAGAGTGGGAATGGGGTTATCCTGGTCTCAGCCGATGATTCGTTGCTGATAACTTGTAAAGGCTATAAAGACAGGAAGCTACAAATGGCAGGGCAATTTTTAGCCTTAAGCATTATACTGGATCCAATACAAAATAAAAATAAGATCACCCCCAAAGCGAAGAAGAAAAAGCACTAAAATCATTTACACTAAATCCGAAAAGTTATTAAGTAATGACGTTGAAAGAAAAAAGCAAGGTTGTTACAAATAATAATGATAATCCCGCCAGGAAAAATATATCTGCAAGATTTTCGAGCCTGCCGCTTTTTTTAATAGAACCCCTTATAGATAAAAAGGACAGGATACAGCTTGCCATAAATAGTATGATAGCAACCGTGGTTAACTCATCAATAATAGTTTTACCCGAAATATTAAGGAGCTTAAGCGATGTGAGTACTACAAAGCAAAGACCTAACAGATTGGAAGATGCATTTAAAATATGCGGCGATTTGTCTCTTTCTTCATTCATAGATCAGGATTGAACTTTTCCGGGATATGCTTCTAAGGCTTTCTCCAAACAATCCATCGCGGCATTAATAGCATCTACATTAATTACATAAGCCAGGCGCACTTCCTGTTTACCAAGTCCAGGTGTGCTGTAAAAACCTGTTGCAGGCGCCAGCATAACGGTTTGGTTATTGTAATTAAAAGATTCAAGCAACCACTGGCAAAATGTATCCGAATCATCAATCGGCAATTTAGCCATAGCGTAAAATGCACCACCGGGGTTGGGACAAAAAACGCCCGGTATAGCATTTAATCTTTTTACGATCGTATCCCTGCGTAATTTATATTCTGCCCTGGTGGTATCAAAATAATCTGCAGGCAGGTCAACGGCGGCTTCGCCCAGAATTTGTGCAAAAGATGGAGGACTTAATCTTGCCTGTGCAAATTTCATTGTTGCATCAAGCAGTACTTTATTTTTTGTAACAAATGCACCGATGCGGCCACCGCAGGCGCTGTAACGCTTGCTGATGGTGTCCATTAAAACAACATTATCATCAACACCTGTTAAATGCATGGCACTGGTATGTGTACCCTCGTAACAAAATTCACGGTAGGCTTCATCAGCAAATAAATACAGGTTGTATTTGGTAATAAGCTGTTTTAAAATTTCCATTTCAGATGCGCTGTACAAATAACCGGTTGGATTATTGGGGTTACAGATAACGATTGCTTTTGTTTTGGTTGTGATGGCTTTTTCAAATTCTTCAATGGGCGGTAATGCAAAACCTGTTTCAATGGATGAAGTGATTGGTTTTACAATAACACCCGCTTCAACAGCAAAGCCATTGTAGTTGGCATAAAATGGTTCAGGGATAATTACTTCGTCACCGGCATCCATACAGGCCATAAAACCAAAAATGATGGCTTCGCTGCCACCGGTTGTAATGATGATCTGGTCATGCGTTACATCAATACCAACTGTTTTATAATACTGCACTAATTTTCTGCGGTAACTTTCATTGCCGGCACTATGGCTATACTCCAATACTTTAAAATCAGAATGACGCACAGCATCCAGGCATTGCGGTGGTGTTTCAATATCGGGCTGGCCAATATTTAAATGGTATACTTTGGTACCTCTCTTTTTTGCAGCTTCTGCAAACGGTACTAATTTTCTGATGGGAGATGCAGGCATTTGTAAGCCGCGGTTACTGATTGTTGGCATGTGGCAAAGTTATAAGTTTTTTGGCTAAGAGACCGAAAGAGAAAAGGAGGAAAAAACACCGTAACTCATTCAACTCATTTTCTCTTTTCTCCTCTTAGCCTACTTTCCTCAGCTTTCAACATGTACCTTTGCCCCATGCAAATTTTTGAAACAACCAGCCGCATCATTATTACCTGCAGTAACCGCTTATCGCCCTGGCTTCAGTTAGAAGTGGCGGCATTGGGTTTTAAACCCGAACGTATTTTTAAAACCGGGGTTGAACTTAAAGGAACTTTGCAAGATTGTATAAAGCTGAATTTGAATTTGCGCTGCGCCAGCCAGGTATTATTTTCTTTACAGGAATTTAATGCTGATAATGCAGATGATCTGTATAAAACACTCCTCGATTTTGCCTGGGAAGATGTGCTGACGGTAGGTGGCTATTTTTCCATCAGCAGTAATGTAAGTAACGATACAATCAACAATTCTTTATTTGCCAATGTAAAAGTTAAAGATGCTATTGTTGATCGCTTTAGAAATAAAACCGGCGAACGCCCAAACTCCGGTCCCGAACTTGACAAAACCGTTATTCATTTATACTGGAAAGAATCTGTTGCCGAAATTTTTATTGATACCTCCGGCGAAACCTTATCCAAACATGGATATAGAAAAATACCCGGCAAGGCACCAATGCTGGAATCTTTGGCCGCAGCAACTTTGCTGGCAACCAAATGGGATCGTACATCTGTATTCATAAATCCTATGTGTGGTTCGGGAACCGTAGCTATTGAAGCCGCATTACTGGCTACCAACCGCAAACCGGGATTGCTGCGTTTTAATTATGCTTTTATGCACCTGGTAGGTTATTCAGAAGACATGTACAATGCTGAATTTAGAAAACTGGAGCAACAGGTTATTGATGTGCCGGGACTAAAAATTATTGCTACAGACATAAGTGAAGATGCTGTAAACATCTCAACAATAAATGCCGGCATTGCAGGCGTGGAAGAATTTATTGAATTTGCCGTTTGCGATTTTGAAGAAACAAATATCCCCGAAGAAGAAAATGGGGTTGTTTATTTTAATCCCGAATATGGCGACAGGCTTGGTGTGGAAGCCGAACTTGAAATTACCTACAAACGTATGGGCGATTTTTTAAAGAAAAAATGCAAAGGTTACTTTGGTTATATTTTTACTGGCAACCTGGAGCTTGGTAAAAAGATAGGTTTAAAGCCAAGCCGCCGGATTGAGTTTTATACAAGTAAAATTGATTGCAGGTTGTTTGAGTATGAGTTGTATAGTGGAAGTAGAGAAAAATAGCTTAAAGTTTGTAAACTATTTTATAGAGTTCTTGCAAAGGATAGTCTCCTTGTAACCCATAATCTTTTATCGAATATAGACTGTCAATTGTATATATCATTGTTGTAGAAGTAGGTTGGTCGGTGAATCCAACGGTATATTCTTTTTTTAGCTCTCTGAAATTCACATCCTGCAAAAGCTTTATAATTTTTTTAATTTCAGTTTTGCTTAATTGATATGAAGAGTCTTTATTAGCTGGATCATAAAATGATTTTATGCAATTGCTTGAGTCTTTTTGAAAATTTATGTAAGCATCAATCGATGGGAAGTTATCGGATTCAACACCGAAAGCATTTAAATTCATTTCAATTTTTAAAATACTATTACTTTTCGGATTTTGCTTTGAAATATCATTTACACCAGGACTACAAAAGCTTAGTCCCATCAACATCAATAAGGAAATGTAAAATTTACTAAGCATTATTTTTTGTTAAGCAATAATGAACAAGGCTTTTTTACTATTCTTTATTCCTGATATAAACCAACTTTATCCCTGCCTTATCTGTTTCTCTTTTATCAATTTCAAATTGAGGTAAAGATTTTATTAGCGGAGTTAATTTTTGAAAACCATAATTCCTTGGGTCAAAGTTGGGTTGTTTTTTCAGGATAAGATTTCCAACATCGCCGAGGAATGCCCAGCCGTTCTCATCAGCAAGGTCATTAATAGTATGTGCAATTAATTTAAGTGTTTCCTTATTGAGTTTATCAACCGAAGGTTTGGGGGCAGGTTTGCTGGATTTTGTTTTCGCCGTATTTACTTCTTCGGTTTCTGCACCAAAAACCGGGATGATCTCCATGTAAATGAATTTATCGCAGGCAACAATAAACGGATTAGGCGTTTTCTTTTGGCCAATACCAAACACTTTCATACCGGCTTCTCTAAGCCTTGTTGCTAATCTTGTAAAATCGCTGTCGCTGCTTATTATACAGAAGCCATCAACCTTGCCAGAGTACAAAATATCCATGGCGTCAATAATCAAAGCGCTGTCACTTGAATTTTTTCCGCTGGTATAACTGTATTGCTGAATAGGTGTAATCGCATTTTCAAGAAGCACTCCTTTCCAGCCACTTACGGTTGGCTTAGTCCAGTCACCATAAATGCGGCGAAAGGTTGGCGTGCCGTATTTGGCAATTTCCTCCATCATACCGCGTACATTACTGTAGGGTACGTTATCAGCATCAATTAAAACAGCCAGCCGGGTGTCTTGTATTTCCATATTAATAAGTGTTATACACAAGATAACTCTTTTTTCAGAACCCCGTCAGCAGCTGTAAGCCCTGACGGCGGTTGTGGAACAGCCCGAAAACTCGAAATACCCCAAACAACAGAAAATAAATGCAAACCAGGGAGTTTTTAACCATTTGGTTAAAAGTAATTTGCCAGATCAATTTTTCTATTATAGGTTTGCATAATTAACCAAATGGTTAAAAATCGAAATGAAACAAAAAGATAAAAATACGGAAGCGCTTATTTTGCAAACAGCCCGTTCTGTTTTTATAGAAAAGGGCCTTGCCGGTGCCCGTATGCAGGATATTGCCGACAAGGCCGGGTTCAACAAAGCATTACTGCATTATTACTTTACTTCAAAAAATAAATTATTTGATATTGTTTTTGAGCAGGAATTTGGAGATTTTTTTTCGCATCTGGCTGGTATACTTATGGCAGAACTACCGTTGTTTGAAAAAATTGAAAAAATTGTTTTGCTGGATATTGAGCGCCTTACCCAGTTCCCCGGCCTTCCAAATTTTATGCTGAATGAAATGAGCCAGAATCCGGAAGCCATAATGAAACGCATGAAAAAGATACCTGTCGGGCTGATTCTTGGCAGTTTTCAGAAGCAGATTAACAGCGAAGTTAAGAAAGGCATTATTAAGAAGATAAGTGCGCAGCAGTTGCTGATAAATATTCAATCGCTTTGTATTTTTCCTTTTATTTCCCGCCCGATGATTAAAGGATTGATGCAAATGGATGAAAAAGCCTACCAGGCTATGATTAAGCAGAGAAAAACGGAAGTAGCAGCTTTCATCATCAGCGCAATAAAATTATAATTGAAATAGGTAAATGAAAATTTTATGAAGATTATTAAACTGATTATTTTCTGTTTGCTGCTCACAGGCAATGCCATGATGGCGCAGAGTGGCTCACAGCTTACGCTGGAACAGTGTTATAATTTTGCATCAACCAGCTCGCCGCTGGCGCAGCAGAAAGCACTAACTATTACTGCCGGTAACATGGCCGAAAAAAATCTAAACCTGAAATGGCTGCCGGATATCAACCTCAACGGGCAGGCAACCTACCAGTCGGAAGTAACTTCTTTTCCTGTAAAATTGCCCGGAGTAAATGTTGATGAATTGAGTAAAGACCAATACAAAGGCACGCTTGAAATTGTTCAGCCCGTTTATGATGGAGGCATTATTACAGGTCAGAAAAAATTGCAGAGCATAAACACAAATATTGAAAGCCAGAAAGTAGAAGTTGATTTGTATCAATTGCGGGCCAGGGTTAACAATTACTTTTTCACAATCTTATTGATGGATGAAAACATTAAGTTGATGAAATTTGTTGAGACAGACATTGATAATAACATGAAAAGAGTATCGGCGCAGGCAGAAAACGGCATTGCAACTAAAAGCAATGTAGATGTATTAAAAGCCGAACAATTAAAAGCTGCACAAAAAGTAATTGAATTTAAAGCGACAAGGAAAGCTGCTATTCAAATGCTGGAAATACTTACCGGTACTCCTATTGCAGAAAATATCTTTTTTGTAAAGCCATCTTCGGCGGTGGTATCGGCAAGTGAAGTAAATTTTCTCCGGCCAGAATTGAAATTATTCGATTTTCAACGGCAACAGTTTCAACAGCAAAGTAAATTAATCAATGCTAAATCAAACCCTAAGTTTTCCCTTTTTGCAAATGGTGGTTATGGCAGGCCGGGCCTCAACCAATTAAAAAATGAATTTCAGTGGTTTTATATCGGTGGAGCCAAATTAACTATTCCTATTACCGGGCAGTTTACAAAACAAAGCGAAAAGAACGTTATTAAAATTCAGCAGCAGATTGTTGATAAGCAAAAAGAAAATTTTTTAAGCAACAACCGCCAGTTGCTGGTTCAGCAAAAAAACGAAGTTGAAAAATACCAACAACTGGTAGCAACTGACGCGGAAATTGTAAACCTGCGCACAAAAATTAAAGAGAATGCATCCTTTAAACTGGCAAACGGCATCATCACTTCAACAGATTATTTAACGGAGTTGAATAATGAAAACCAGGCCATGCTTAATCAAAAGCTGCATGAAATACAATTGCTGCAATCTCAATATAATTATGAACTTATTCTCGGGAAATAAATAAGACTAATTCAAACAAAATAATATGAAATCAATTTTTAAAAAAATGCTGTTGCCCTTAGCCCTTGCAGGTTTTACAAGCTGCAGCAATAGCAGCAATAAGTTTGATGCAACCGGCACTTTTGAGGCTGATGAAATTATAGTTTCATCAGAAGCAAATGGTAAAATTCTGCAGTTTAATGTAGAGGAAGGTACTACACTAGCAAAAGATTCTGTTGTAGGTAAAATTGACCCGACAGCTATTGAATTGCAGAAGGAGCAGGCATCTTCTTCGGTAGAAGCACTACAACAGAAGACAAATAATGCATCGCCGCAGGTTGCTGTTTTGCAATCGCAATTGTTGCTGCAAAACAAACAGGTTGCTGTAAATGAAGAGCAATTAAAAGTTTTGAAGAAGGAACAACTTCGTTATCAAAAATTAGTTGCAGCAGATGCTGTACCGGCAAAACAACTTGATGATATTAATGGACAGGTAAACGTTCTGGAAGACCAGATTGCTGCTGCAAAAACACAATTGCAGGTTTTGCAGAGCCAGATAAATGCACAACGCCAAACGGTTGCCATACAAAACCGGGGAATACTTAGTGAGAAAGACCCGATGCAAAAAAAAGTGGCGCAGATTCAGGAACAGCTTAATAAAACAACGATTACAAATCCAGTAACAGGAACTGTACTTACGAAATATGCTGATGAAAACGAATTTACAGCTACCGGAAAAGCACTATATAAAATTGCCGATTTAAGTACCATGAAATTGAGAGCTTATATAACCGGAAATCAACTGGCGCAGGTAAAATTAAATCAACAGGTAAAGGTTTTGGTTGATGATGGAAAGAGCGGTTATAAGGAAATGAAAGGCGTGATAACCTGGATATCAGACAAAGCTGAGTTTACACCTAAGACAATACAGACAAAGGATGAGCGTGCAAACCTGGTGTATGCCATGAAGGTAAATGTGCAAAACGACGGCTATTTAAAAATTGGCATGTACGGCGAAGTGGTGTTTTAAAAACTATCAGTATGAATGCAGTTGCAGTACATAATATTGTAAAAACTTACGGCTCGAAAAAAGAGATAGTAAAAGCACTGGATGATATTTCTTTTGAAGTTGAACAGGGTGAGTTATTCGGAATAATCGGTCCTGACGGTGCCGGTAAAACTTCTTTGTTCAGGATATTGACCACGTTGCTTTTAGCAGATGAGGGTACAGCAACCGTTGTTGGATTTGACGTTGTTAAAGATTACAAAGAGATACGGAAAAGGGTTGGCTATATGCCGGGTAAATTTTCATTGTATCAGGACCTGACAGTAGAAGAAAACCTTCAATTTTTTGCAACCATTTTTAATACCAGCATTGAAGCGAATTATGATTTGATAAAAGAAATTTATGTACAGATAGAGCCTTTTAAAACACGTCGTGCCGGTAAACTTAGCGGCGGTATGAAACAGAAGCTGGCCCTGTGTTGTGCGCTGATACATAAACCTTCAGTTTTATTTTTAGATGAACCCACTACAGGTGTTGATGCCGTATCCCGAAAAGAATTTTGGGAAATGCTGAAGGGCTTAAAAAAGCAGGGCATCACCATTTTGGTTTCAACGCCTTACATGGATGAAGCAGAAATGTGCGGCAGGGTAGCTTTAATGCAATCGGGAAAAATTATGAGTATTGATACGCCTGCAAATATCGTTAGCCAGTTTAAGAAAACTATTTGGGCAGTAAAGGCTGTAGAAATGTACCGGCTGTTGAAAGATTTGAAAGCTTGGAGCAATACTGAAAGCTGCCACAGCTTTGGAGAATATCATCACCTGGTTTTAAAAAATGAAGATGGCGGAAAAGAAAAAATTTTGGCTTACCTGGAAGAACATCAGTATAAAAATATCGAACTAAAACAAACACAGCCCAATATAGAAGATTGCTTTATGCAATTGATGCAGCATAATTAAATGATATGAAGGAAATAGTAATTAAGGCGGACAAGCTGACAAAAAAATTTGGTGATTTTATTGCCACCAATGCTATTTCTTTTGAAGTGGAAAAAGGTGAAATATTTGGATTTCTCGGAGCCAACGGTGCAGGTAAAACAACCGCCATGCGTATGCTTTGCGGTTTGTCCATTCCTTCCTCAGGAACAGCTTCTGTCGCAGGTTTTGATGTTTATAAGCAAACAGAGAAAATTAAACAGCATATCGGTTACATGAGCCAAAAATTTTCTTTGTACGAAGATTTAACGGTAAAGGAAAACATCCGTTTTTACGCCGGCATTTATGGATTGAGCCGGTCTGCCATTAAAGATAAAATGGCTGCATTGCTTCTGCAGTTGCAATTAACCGAAGAGGAGAATACGCTTGTAAAAGCGCTGCCGCTTGGCTGGAAACAAAAACTTTCATTTTCTGTGGCGATACTGCACGAACCAAAAGTTGTTTTTTTAGATGAACCAACCGGAGGTGTTGACCCCGTAACCCGTCGTGAGTTCTGGATTTTAATTTATGAAGCTGCAGCAAAGGGAATAACTGTTTTTGTTACTACACATTATATGGATGAAGCGGAATATTGCAATCGGGTTTCAATAATGGTAGATGGGAAAATTGAAGCCTTAGATACACCTTTCAATTTAAAAAAGAATTTCAACGTAGCATCTATGGATGATGTTTTTTTAAAACTGTCAAGAGGGGCAACACGTTCGGCAGATTAAAATATAACTATGAAGCAGTTTCGCATTTTTGTAAAAAAAGAATTCTTTCATATTTTTCGTGACAGAAAATCGCTGCTTATTATTTTTTTGATGCCGGTTGTGCAGATCATTTTGTTTGGCTTTGCATTAACCAACGAAATAAAAGACAGTAACATAGCTGTGCTGGATAATACAAAGGACGATGCCAGCAGGGCAATAATAAATAGGCTTGATGCCAGCCGTTATTTTAATGTTGCCAGTATCATTAACTCACAAAGTGAAATTGAAAAAACTTTTAAAACGGGCAAAGTCAGGCTGATTGTGGTTTTTCAGCCGCAGTTCCAGGAGTCACTATTGCATACTAATCACGCACAGATACAGTTGATAGCCGATGCATCTGACCCGAACACGGCAACAACAATAACAAATTATGCATCAAATATCATAAACGATTATCAGCAGGAAATTAATGAACAGGCGCAGGTGCCTTATGTTATTAAGCCTGAAGTGTGCATGTTGTATAACCCCCAGTTGAAAGGTGCGTACAATTTTGTACCCGGCGTTATGGCAATGATTTTGATTTTGATTTCAGCCATGATGACTTCTGTTTCAATAGTTCGTGAAAAGGAAATAAACACGATGGAAGTGCTGTTGGTTTCGCCATTAAAACCGCTGCTGTTCATTTTAAGTAAAGCTATTCCTTACATTTTTTTATCCCTTGTAAATGTTACTACCATTTTAATTGTAAGCGTTACAATACTTGGCGTGCCAATCAACGGTAACCTGTTTTTATTAATGGCAGAATCTCTGTTGTTCATTATTACAGCCGTGTCGCTTGGTTTAATGATTTCTACATTTACCAAAACACAGCAGGAAGCACAAATGATATCGCTTGTTGGTTTAATGCTGCCTACCTTGTTGCTGGGTGGGTTTATGTTTCCGATAGAAAGTATGCCGCTGCCATTGCGGGTTATTTCCAATGTGGTGCCATCAAAATGGTATTTTTTAATTGTAAAAGATGTAATGATAAAAGGGCTCGGTTTTTCGCAGGTGTGGAAAGAATCGCTGGTGTTGCTGGGCATGTCCTTAATATTACTGACAATTAGTTTCAGAAAATTTAAAATCCGCCTGTCATGAAAAAGTTGCTTGTTATATTGGAGAAGGAATTCAGGCAGGTTTTTAGAAACCCTGCCATTTTGCGCATGGTGCTGATAATGCCGGTGATTCAGTTAATTATTTTTCCGTTTGCAGCCAATTACGAAGTAAAAAATGTTTTATTGTCGGTTGTTGACCACGATCATTCTGACTACTCGCAAAAATTCATCAATAAAATTTCCGGTTCGGGCTATTTTAAGTTAACGGATTATTCGCCTTCGTACAATAAAGCCATGGAGTCTATCGAGTCGGGAAAGGCTGACCTTATTATTGAGATACCGGAAAATTTTGAAAAAACACTCGTAAAAGAAAGCAGGGCTTCCATGCTGATTGCTGTTAATGCTGTTAATGGCACCAAAGCCAGTCTTGGTGGTGCTTACGCAGCCAATATTATCCGCAATTTTAACCGTGATATTCAAATGGAGTGGATAAGATTTCCAAAGTTTAATCCGCAGCCAACTATTGAAATAACTTCTTCCAACTGGTATAACCAGCACATGAATTACAAGTTGTTTATGGTGCCGGGTATTCTGGTTACGTTGCTCACCATGATAGGCAGTTTACTGGCGGCGCTTAATATTGTTCATGAAAAAGAAGTGGGAACTATTGAACAGATTAATGTTTCTCCAATTTCTAAACTGCAGTTTATACTGGGTAAACTTATTCCATTCTGGATAATGGGCCTGGTAACGCTCACTTTGGGATTGATTGTTTCATGGCTTGTGTTCA
This sequence comes from Chitinophagales bacterium, assembly GCA_038226715.1. Taxonomy (GTDB): domain Bacteria; phylum Bacteroidota; class Bacteroidia; order Chitinophagales; family Chitinophagaceae; genus Ferruginibacter. The sequence continues at coordinate 70,107 of JBBRQF010000005.1, read as the reverse complement.
GCATTATTCCCATGGGCAGTATTCTGTTGATTTATTTATTTGGCATGGTGTTTCTGTTTACGTTGCTTGGTGTTGGGTTATTAATGTCAACCTACTCCGAAACACAAACGCAGGCTACCTTTGTAAGCTTTTTTGTGATGATGCTGTTTATGCTGCTCGGCGGTTTATATACCTCTATTGATAGTATGCCGGAATGGGCCAAATGGATAACAAAAGTAAATCCGATTGCTTATTTTATTGAAGTAATGCGCATGATAGTTTTAAAGGGAAGTACCTTCACCGATATAAAAATTCAATTTTTTTCGGTGCTTGGTTTGGGGGTATTTTTTAATACCTGGGCGGTTATCAATTACAGAAAAAGGTCGTAAAATTTTATCCGTTCAGGTACAGTTCCTCCACCTTCTTACGTGCCCAAGGGGTTTTGCGTAAAAATTTAAGGCTTGAGTTTATGCTTGGATTGCTTTTGAAACAATTGATAGGAATAAGTTTGCCCAGTTCTTCCCAGCCATACATCTCCACCAAATGAGCTACGATCATCTGGAGTGTTTTGCCGTGTAAAGGGTCGTTAGAAGCTGACAGGCTCATTAGTTTTGCTATTTTCTGCTGTTAAAGATTCTTCTTTTTTTCCAGTTGCCATTAACCCGATCATCATCACCAGGGCCGATAATAATACAACTTGCAGCACCAATGATTTATTTACAAGCGGTATTTGCTGTGCCGGCACAATAGATAAGAAAAGCAGGATATTGATCAATCCCCTGGGCGCAATAAACAACATCGGGTACAAGGGTATTTTGAATAATTTGAATTGAAGCGCACGTATAATTAATGCAGCCGCAACAATAGCGATAGCCCAAACCAAGGTATCTACATTTAAGATCTCTGCTGTTTCAATAAGGTAACCGAACAATAAAAAGAAAACGGTACGTATCAAAAAAGTGCCTTCGGTTGTGAGGTCTTTGAATTTGCGGACTTCTATATTTAATTCATCGGGCTTTAACCTTTTTATCCACTTAAATCTTTTCAACTCATCAAGATTACCCAGGAACAAACCGAAGATGAGGATAAAAATCAGCGCCGGCAGATGGTAAAGTTTGGCAATGGCATAGATCAGTAATATCAATAAAATGATTGGTACAAATTTAATGTGGTGATCAACCTTGCTGAGCAGAAAGGCCAATATGATGGTTGCAATAAACGAGACAGCGATCATAATAAGCAATTGCAAAAAAGATTCGGTGATCGTATGCGATTTGTTCAGTTCAGTTAATGCAATGAAATTAAAAAAGATAACACCAAAAATATCAGAGAAACTGCTTTCATACGTGATGAATTCTTTGTTAGCAGTACTTAAATATTTTACGCTGGGGATGGCAATGGCACTGCTGATAACACATAGCGGTAAGGCATTGGTCAAAGCATCTGTAAGCGAAAGCCCTTGTTGAAAATATTGAAATGCCCAGGCTAATAAAAAAGCCAGTGCAAAAATGGGTAATAATGCAGCAATAAATGATTTTCTTATTACCCGCATTTTAGACCTGTTCAATTCCAGTTCCAGCGAGCCTTCCAGCACAATCAGGATCAAACCTATAGTGCCAAAAACGGGTAACAGTTGGGTAAGGTCGGGTATATTGATCTTAAATGCAACAGCCAGTTGACGAACGGTCCAACCCATTGCTAACAAAAGTATAACAGAAGGTATTCTTGTTTTTGAAGCAGTAAGATCAAAAATGTAGGCAATTAATAATAAGGCACATATAGTTATGATAATGGCTGAGGTCATGCTTAAAGATAATATAAAACGCCCGGCTTAAAAAACCGGGCGTTGTTATGAAATGGATATGAAATTACAATCCCATTTTATTCTTCAGGTTCTCGTCAATAGCATCCAAAAACTCTTCGGTGTATAAATAATGCTCACCGTGGTTTACTTTATTACCATGAATACAAACCGCAAGGTCCTTTGTCATTTTACCACTTTCAACAGTTTCAATACAAATAGCTTCCAGTGCATTACAAAAATCAATGAGCGGCTGGTTGCTGTCTAATTTGCCTCGAAAGGCAAGGCCTCTTGTCCAGGCAAAAATAGAAGCGATCGGGTTGGTAGATGTTGGTCTGCCGGCCTGGTGCTCCCTGTAGTGGCGGGTTACGGTGCCATGTGCAGCTTCTGCTTCCATGGTGCTTCCATCAGGTGTAACCAAAACAGAAGTCATTAAACCCAAAGAGCCAAATCCCTGGGCAATGGTATCGCTTTGTACATCACCATCATAATTTTTACAGGCCCAAACAAAATTACCGTGCCATTTTAATGCACTGGCAACCATGTCATCAATCAGCCGGTGTTCGTACGTAATGCCTGCTGTGGTGTAAGCAGCTTTAAATTCATTCTGGTATACTTCTTCAAAGATATCTTTAAAGCGGCCATCATATTTTTTAAGAATGGTGTTTTTGGTAGAAAGGTATAAGGGCCATTTTTTGCTAAGGGCCATATTAAAACAGCTTCTTGCAAAACCATAAATACTTTCGTCGGTATTGTACATACACAAAGCAACACCATCGCCTTTATAATTGTACACTTCAAAAGTTTGGGCTTCGCCACCGGCTTCCGGTGTAAAGGTCATGGTTAATTTACCTTTGCCTTTTATCACCGTATCAGTAGCACGGTACTGGTCGCCAAAAGCATGGCGGCCAACAATGATCGGTGCTGTCCAGTTAGTAACCAGTCTTGGTACGTTCTGCATTACGATAGGCTCACGAAAAACAGTGCCATCCAGAATATTACGGATGGTTCCGTTAGGTGATTTCCACATTTGTTTCAGTTTAAATTCTTTCACACGGTCTTCATCGGGTGTGATAGTGGCACACTTGATGCCCACACCACAGGCCTTTATCGCGTTGGCTGCATCAATGGTAACCTGGTCATTTGTTTCATCGCGGTATTCCATGCCGAGGTCATAATATTGAATCGGAACTTCAAGGTAAGGAAGTATCAGTTTGTCTTTAATAAATTTCCAGATGATACGTGTCATTTCATCGCCATCTAATTCTACTACTGGGTTTGCTACTTGTATTTTTGCCATGGTTTTTTAATTTGTGCGAAGATAGAACGCAGATTATTATGATTGTTATGATTAACGCAGATTTTATCAGCATTATCTGCGGCCTGTTTAAATGATTTTATAACCCCGTTGATTTTTTTAATTGAAAATCGGTAATCACCGAACCCATATTCTCAATGATCGCATCCCCAAACTCGGTTGTTTTTAAAAGTGTTGCGCCACTCATTAAATTATAAAAGTCAATGGTTACGCTTTTACGCATGATGGTAGCCTGCAATGCTGACTCAATTAAATCCGCAGCTTCCTTCCAGCCAATATATTCGAGCAGCATACAGCCGCTTAAAATAACTGAAGATGGATTCATACTATTGGTGCCGGCAAATTTTGGTGCAGTACCATGTGTTGCTTCAAAAACTGCATAACCGGTATTGTAATTTATGTTTGCACCGGGTGCAATGCCTATTCCGCCTACTTCTGCAGCCAGTGCATCCGAAATATAATCTCCATTTAAATTTAAGGTTGCTACCACTGAATAGTCTTTTGGAGCAATCAGGATCTGTTGTAGAAAATTATCAGCGATCACATCTTTCACTAGTAGTTTGCCTTCGTGCAGGGCTTTGCGCTGTACTTCGTTGGCATACGCTTCGCCATGTTCTTTTTTTAATTCATCCCATTCGTCCCAGGTAAATGTCTTATCGCCAAATTCCTGGCGGGCTACTTCGTAACCCCAGGTTTTAAATCCGCCTTCGGTAAATTTCATGATATTTCCCTTGTGTACCAATGATACCGATGGAAGATCATGTTCCAGCGCATGTTTAATGGCGGCCCTTACCAGTCGTTTGCTGCCTTCGGCAGAAACAGGTTTTACACCATAGCTGCTGTCGCCGGGGAAACGGATATTTCTAACACCCATTTCCTCAATTAAAAATTTCTCAAATTTTTGTGCTTCTGCCGATCCGGCTTTCCATTCAATACCTGCATAAATATCTTCGGTGTTTTCTCTAAAGATAATCATGTTCACATTTTCGGGATGAACAACAGGAGATGGAACGCCTTTAAACCATTTAACTGGTCTCACACAGGCGTACAGGTCCAGATCCTGCCGCATGGCCACATTCAGCGAACGTATACCGCCGCCCGTGGGTGTTGTTAATGGCCCTTTAATAGAAATGATATGATCTTTAGCGGTCTGCAATGTTGCAGCAGGCAGCCATTCACCGGTTTGTTTAAAAGCTTTTTCGCCGGCCAGCATTTCCTTCCATTCAATTTTGCGTTTGACGCCATAGGCTTTCTCAACAGCCGTATCAAAAACTTTTTGCGCTACTGCCCAAATTTCAGGGCCTATTCCATCACCTTCAATAAACGGAACAATTGGATTGTTGGGAACATTTAATTTCCCGCCTTCGCCCATGGTTATTTTTTCTGCCATTATATTTTTTTGTGAGCCCGACCGCAGTGCTTTTATTAAGCTGCATTGGCGTCGCACTCTTGTACGGTAAACCTTTATTGAACTTTTTAGAAACGCAAATTTAAGAAAATGAGGGCGTAGTTTAAAGGGAATACTGACTATTTATGGGGGATTAAAAATTAATACTGCAATTCAACCAGCCACTTTCAATACTAATGTCGGGATATTTTTTATAAAAATTGATAGCCGGTTCATTCCAATCCAATACCTGCCAAACCATGCCGCTGTATTTTTTTGCTTTGCACTCTTCGATCAATGTATCAAATAATAATTTTCCAATGCCTTTGCCACGCATTTTTTCTGATACTAAAAAATCTTCCAGGTATAGCCGTTGTCCTTTCCAGGTGCTGTAGCGAATGTAGCATAATGCAAACCCTTCAACTTTTTCATCCACTTCAGCAACATAGCTAAACCATACCGGGTTTTCTCCAAAACCACTCTCCACAAAATGATCGAAGCTTACGGTAACAGCATCGGGCTCTTTTTCATACGCAGCCAGTTCATGTATCAGTTCCATCATTCTGGCACAATCTGCTTTAATTGCTTTTCTTATTAAAATTGACATGCGTTAAAATTTTATAACTGAAAATACAACTGTTAATTGTAGCGTTATGGCAATCACCAAACAAAATATCCAACCCCAAAACCATTTTTTTGGCAGGGCCAGTTTTCGCACATTTAAAAAGTATAAAGAAATCATAACCAAGACAGCCATTATTAATGAGCCAACAAAAAATTGGGCATTGTCAATTTTAAAAAATACGGCTGCAATTGGATAAGGCAGCAGGATGACTGACCCGACTAAGCAGGTAACCCCGATATTCTTAATGAAGTCCCATTTTTTATTAGCTAAGAAAAAATATGCTGCAACGATCTGTAAACTCCATTTAGCACCTGCAATTCCGGTTGATAATAATTTTTGCTGTAAACCTGTGTATAACGGACATACATCAACAAACCACCAGGTAATTACGGTAGATAAAAAAAAGTACAATAGAGCCAGGTAAATTTTTTTCGAATCGTTCATGTTATTGGAATGCCTGTTCGAGATCCATAATAATATCCTGTACATTTTCAATACCTACACTCATGCGTATCAATCCATCAGTGATACCATACTGTTCTCTTTTTTCTTTAGGTACACTGTAATGCGTCATACTTGCAGGATGGGAGATCAAAGTATCGCAGGTGCCCAGTGATACTGCACGGATGCACATCTGTAATTTATCAATGAATTTTTTTGCAGCTTCCAGGCCTTCCCTCATTTCAAAACTCAGCATGGCACCTGCATGGCGCATTTGTTTTGATGCAGTATAAAAATCGGGGTGATCGGGCAGGCCCAGGTAATTCACTTTGCTTACGGCAGGATGTTGTTCTAAAAATCCGGCAACTTCCATGGCATTGTGGCAATGGCGTTGCATACGAACTTCCAGTGTCTTCATCCCCTGTGTTAATAAAAAAGCATCAAAAGCATTGCTGTTGCCACCAAGCAGGCGATGTACTTTTGTTATTTGCCCATTCATAAGTTCCACATCTTTACCAAGTAGTACACCGCCAATAGCAGTACCATGCCCGTTTAAAAATTTAGTGGTGCTATGCATTACATAATCAACACCGTATTGAAATGGCTGTTGCAGGTATGGTGTTGCAAATGTATTATCAACGGCCACTATTAAATTATTTTGTTTTGCCAGCCTGGTTAGTTCGTCAATATCAACACACTGTATGGTAGGATTGGCGGGCGTTTCCAGGTAAAGCATTTTTATTTTATCATCGGCCTGTATGGCATGTGCTGCTGCCGAAAGATCTCTCAGGTCAACAATAATAACTTCAATACCGAGTGCCGGTAAAACTTTTTCAAGTAGCTCCTGTGTGCCGCCATATAAAGAGTAATGCGATAAAATTTTATCACCCGATCGTAATGTACCGATCATTAATGTACTTAATGCAGCCATGCCGCTGGCATGTAAAATAGCTTTTAACAGGAGCGGATTCCCTGCTTCATTTACAATTCCAAAACTTTCCAATGCTGCAATTTTTTCTTCAGCTTCGTTGATAGTTGGGTTTCCCCAGCGGCTGTAGATATAGCCTTTTTCTTCGCCGCTAAACCTGCGCATACCTTGTTCTGCTTCATCAAAAATATAAGTGCTGCTTGCATAAATGGGTGTAAGGTGAGCGTAATTTGGATCGGGGTTCCCACCAGCATGAATGGCAACAGAACTAAAACCACTGTAGGGAAATTTTTTACCAGGCATAAGATTAATTGATAATGTTGTAAGTAATAATTGATAATTTTAACTGCTGCGTTCAGCAGAAAATCAAAAGTACATAAAACCATGAAGGAATTATTGCAACAATACGCCGCTTATAATATATGGGCAACCAAATTATTAACCGACAGGATAAATAAGCTAAGTGAAGAAGATATCAAAAAAGAAATTACAAATAGTTTTCCCTCATTGTATAAAACGCTGCAGCATATGTGGCTTGCCGAAGAAGTATGGTGGCAGCGACTTAAACTTACCGAAAATATTGTGCTGGAAAGTGCAATATTTGACGGTAGCTTTAGCGAGATGACAGATATACTTGCTAAACAAAGCCTGCAATGGAAAAACTGGTTAGCCAGTGCATCTGAAAATCAAATTGCCCATGTTTTTGCTTTTGTCAGAAATAAAGAACAAATCAAGATGCCGGTTTACCAGATGTTGCATCATGTTTTTAATCATGCTACTTATCATCGCGGACAATTGGTAACCATGCTTAATCAATTGGGAGCAGATAAAATCCCATCCACAGATTTTTCTACTTTTTGCAGGGGGAAGTGAAGGAAGATTTAAAGGTTTAACCTTTAATTATGGTCTATCATCGTCATCTTAACACCATATCCCTGCCTGTATCCACCGCGGCCGGGAGTAGGAGGCTGGTATTCTATGTGTAAAAAATTGCGGTAAACAAGGCCAAGCCCCTTAGCATATTTTTCGGCACCATAATTAATTTCACTGTAAGAGTTAATGTCAGATGGGTTACCAATGATCTCATCACGCTGCGCTACTTTTAAAGTACTATCAAGGGTATATGTGCCAATTTTTTGTTTAACATTTGTACTATCATAAGTATAATCCCAGTCGTCCAGGTATTTAACAGGCGAGTTTAAAGAGTAGGTATCAATATAAGAATTTCCCTTCCAGCTATATCCATCCCTTATTGGCCCTTTAAGTTTTAAAAAACGCATATTGTTTTCAATAAATTCTACGCTAAAATCGGTTTGTACAGCCATAAAAGTATTATCAGGTACCCAAGGGTTAGCTGCTGTTTTACGTATATAGCGGATAATACGGTATGCCGGTCTGCCCAGGTTATCAGTAATTAAAGCATCAACCTGGTGCTTAACCTGGTAATTAATAACAGTATCTTTTGTTCCAAAATTTACGAAGATGGTAGAATCCAGGTTATAGGAAATGTATTTGCCAACCTGCAACGGATAATATTCGCTTACCGAGGCAACAGCCAGTACATCCGTACTTTTTTTACAGGCATTAAAAATTAGTGCAGCAGCGATGGTTAATAAAAGGAATACCTTTCTCATAAGTTTATATATGTTACAAATATAGATACAATTAAATGGAAAAAGGCTGCTCCGTCCGTTGAATGATCCCACCACCAATTACATCATCTCCATCATAAAAAACAGCACTCTGTCCGGGGGCAACGCCTTTTACGTCTTCGTAAAAACGCACATTTATACCATTTTCGTATGTGTAGAGGTTACTTAATGCGCCTTTATCTTTATACCTGATCTTGGTCAGGGCTTCCATGCCATCAGTAATGCCATCATATTTTAACCAGTTTAAACCGGTTACTTTCATTTCAGTGCGGTTAAGGTCTGCTTCTTCACCCAAAATAACGGTGTTGGTTTCGGGTAGTATTTCTGTTACAAATGCGGGCCTGCCCAGTGCAATATCCAGGCCCTTTCTTTGTCCAACGGTATAAAACGGATAGCCTTTATGCTGCCCCAGGATTTTACCGGTCTTGTCAATAAAATTTCCACCATCAACACGTTCTTCCAGTCCGGGTACTTTGCGTTTTAAAAAGCCGCGGTAATCGTTATCAGGTACAAAGCAAATTTCGTAACTCTCATTTTTTTTAGCCAGCTCAGGATAACCAAAATCATGTGCCATCTGGCGAATATCTTTTTTATGATAAGTGCCTAAAGGTAAAATGGTACGGCTCAGCAGGTCCTGCTGTAATCCCCACAGGGCATAGCTTTGATCCTTGGTATCATCAATGCCTTTACGAATAAAATACCTGCCATTGGTATGCTGATGTACCTGTGCATAATGACCGGTTGAAATAAAATCGCAACCCAGTGCATCGGCCCTTTTCATCAATGCCCGCCACTTAATATGTGTATTGCACATTACACAGGGATTGGGTGTGCGGCCGGCAATATATTCATCCACGAAATTTTCAATTACAAAGTCGCCAAACTCTTCCCTGATATCTAAAATAAAATGCGGAAACCCATGTTGTACGGCTGCCTGCCGGGCATCATTAAAACTGTCCAGGTTGCAGCAGCCGGTTTCTTTTTTGCCGGTTGTGCCCACACTGGCTGCGTAGTCCCATGTTTTCATGGTAATGCCTACCACTTCATAACCTTCTTTGTGAAGCATTAAAGCAGCCACGGTACTATCTATACCGCCGCTCATAGCCATTAACACTTTTCCTTTCTTACTCATGATCTTAAAAATAAAATAATTGCAAATTTACAGAGAATAAACCGGATGAGATGGCCGGGTATTAAGGCCATTTCAAATTTAAAAGCCTGAAAATCAACGGCTGCGTAAAAAAAGGATTTCGACATAGGGAATATTTAAAAAATGTTGTACTTTACCTGAACATTGTAAAACTTATTGCAAGATGAAAGCAACAACACTTTTTCTGTCAGCCATGTTATCCGTATTTTTTGTTAATGCACAGGATGTTTTGCAGGCGGGCGGTAACGCCAATATTACGGTAGAAAAAAATGCAAGTATCTATGTGGACGGAGGAATTTTGCTGGAAAATAACAGCAGTATACATAATGATGGGGCGATCTTACTTGCAAAGAATAACAGCAACAAAGCTGATTTTATTGATAATACGGGTGGCGATTACAACTATGGTACAGGCAGATTCATCTTTTCCGGTAATGGTTTACAGAGTATAAAAACAAATAACCAATTTGGCATTGTTGAGGTAGATAATAAAGGACTGAACCTTTTATCAAACGTTGGTTCAGATAAATGGGACCTTAAAAACGGGACTGTAAATACCGGTTCATATTATGCAATTGCTGCAGCATCGCAAGCGGATTGGTTTGGTTCTGATGGTAGCAATAACCGGTTCTCAAATTCATGGATAAATGGAAATTTAAGACAGTATATCTCTCCTTCAAATATCAATAGTTATGTTTTACCGGTTGGTGATGCAAATAGGGTTAAGCTTTGCCAAATGGATAACCTTTCCCGCAATCCATTAACAGGTGTACAATACGTTGATGTTTCATTTGCCCGGCCACAAGGCTGGAGCAATGGTTTGAAAGCTACTGAGAACGGAATGAGATACAATTCGGTTAACTCAGCAGGTATGTGGAATATTATTCCGGATGCAAAACCAGCGTCAGGAAGTTTCGATATTAAATTATCGGTTACAGATTTTCCGGGATTGTGGGACAATCATTTTGGAGTGCTTAACCGCACTGCTGCTACAGACTGGATAGTGCCAGCCGGAAGCAGTTTACCCACCGATGGCAGCATTGGCAGAATTATTTCAGGAGGAGTAGCCCAAAGAAATAATATCAGGGTGTTTGATCAGTTTGCTGTGGCTTCTATGGATGCGTTACCAGCAGATGCTGTTGCTTCTTACAAAGTATATCCTGATCCGGTAACGGAAAATGAATTTTTTATACAGGTAAAAAATTACCAGTTAAGCAGTTTTAAAATGTTTGCTGCAGATGGAAAAGAAATAAATGTGAATAGTGTTACACAAAAAAATGGCCTGGTTAAAGTAAGCCTGCCCTCATCCTTTGCAAAAGGACATTATGTTGTTCAGTTGAATACCGACCAGGGTTTTAAAAGCTGTAAAATAGTTGTACAATAAAATTGTAAATATTTGTACGCTTGTATAAACGGGTTTATCCCGAATTTATCCTCAACTTCTCTTCATTATATTAATGCTAAGCAGATACTGATTATCTTGCAGGTATGCAACAATACCTGGATTTAGTTAAACATATTATTGAAACCGGTACCGATAAAAGCGACCGCACCGGCACAGGCACCCGCAGTGTTTTTGGTTACCAGATGCGGTTTAACATGGCAGACGGTTTTCCTTTGGTGACCACAAAAAAATGCCACCTGAAAAGTATCATTTACGAACTGCTCTGGTTTTTGCAGGGCGATACCAATACCAGTTATTTAAAAGAACACAACGTAAAGATATGGGATGAGTGGGCTGATGAAAATGGCGATCTTGGTCCGGTGTATGGAAAGCAATGGCGCAGTTGGTCCGGTGCCGATGGTGTGGAGGTTGACCAGGTAAAAGACCTGATACATACTTTAAAAACCAACCCCGACAGCAGGCGCATGATCATCAGTGCGTGGAATGTGGCCGACCTGCCAAAAATGAAACTGATGCCCTGTCATTGCCTGTTCCAATTTTATACAGCCCCCTCTAACTCCCCCGAAGGGGGAGGACGCCCACGTTTGAGTTGTCAATTATACCAACGTTCGGCAGATGTATTTTTGGGTGTGCCTTTTAACATTGCCTCTTATGCTTTATTAACGATGATGATCGCACAGGTTTGTGATATGGAGCCAGGTGAATTTGTTCATTCCTTTGGCGATGTGCATTTGTATAATAATCATGTTGAGCAGGCCAACCTGCAATTAAGCAGAACGGCCTTTCCTTTGGCAACGATGAAAATTAATCCTTCGGTAAAAAATATTTTTGATTTTAAGTTTGAAGATTTTGAGTTGCTGAATTATCAATCGCATCCGGCTATAAAAGCACCGGTGGCAGTTTAGCCCCTCAATCCCCCAAGGGGGAAGCTTTGGATCAAGATGGTTTAGCAGAATGCTATTTATGTAACTCCAGGGTTCTTAAAATTTTTAAAAGTAAAAGATAATTAATGAGTGAGATGTATAAAAATTCAGAGTCTTTAAATCCCCCTTTGGGGGGTGGGGGGGCTGGGACAATAAGTTTATTAGTTGCTGCCGCAGAAAATAATGCCATTGGTAAAAATAATCAGTTGCTCTGGAGTTTGCCAAACGACATGAAGTTCTTTAAAAATACCACCTGGGGTATGGCTGTAGTAATGGGGCGAAAAACTTATGAGTCGGTTGATAAGCCATTGCCCGGCCGGTTTAATATTGTTATAACCCGGCAGGCAGATTGGGAAGCGGCAGGCGTAATACCGGCAACTGATCTTACCGATGCTTTAAAAAAAGCAGCCGAAACAAACTGCAACGAAATATTTGTTATTGGCGGCGGCGAAATTTATAAACAAGCTATAGAGATTGCTGATAAAATTTACATGACCCGTGTGCATGCCAATTTTGACGCCGATACTTTTTTTCCGGTAATAGACGAAAGCAAATGGCAGTTGATGACCAATCAGGATTTTGGCGTGGATGAAAAGCATAAGTATGCTTACTCTTTTCAAACCTGGGAGAGAATAGCAAAGTAAAAAGTAAAAAATAAAAATTGTACAGCCGTTTTCAACTCGCAAAAAAATACGGGCATTATTACCTCTCCGCATCCAATGGTAAAGGCCACGGCATTCATTCTCCCTTTGTATTTGCATTTATTGAAAATGTTTTGAACGATAAAAAATCTTATCCAGCTTACCTATCAATAGAAAAAATAAGAAAACAACTTCTGGCGGATGCAAGGGTTATAGAAGTGGAAGATTATGGCGCAGGTTCTTCCATTATCAAAACCAATAAAAGAGTGGTATCAGCCATGGCAGCATCTTCGCTCAAGCCAAAAAAATATGCACAGTTGTTATATAGGATGGTACAATATTATAAGCCCGAAACTATGCTTGAATTGGGCACTTCCTTTGGAATTACCAGTGCCTACCTGGCTTCAGCCAATGAACTTGCAACCTTGTTCACCTGCGAAGGATCGGCAGCCATTGCAGCCATTGCCAAACAAAATTTTGAACAACTGCAATTAAAAAATATTCAATTAACCGAAGGCGACTTTGGACAAACTTTATCTCCTTTGCTGGCTACAGTAAAGACAGTAAATTTTGCTTTTGTAGATGGCAACCACCGGAAATTGCCAACACTGGATTACTTTATCAAACTACTGAATTGCTCAAATACAAACACCATATTAGTATTTGACGATATACACTGGAGTGCCGAAATGGAAGAAGCCTGGGATACCATAAAGCAGCACCCACAGGTAACTTTAACCATCGACCTGTTCTTTATCGGTATTGTTTTTATCAGTCCCGATTTTAAAATTCCGCAACAGTTCAGCATCCGATTTTAATTTTCACTATCTTAGTCGCAATAATAGCAACTATGATAATTGGCGTTTTAAAAGAACCATCTCCCGAAACAAGAGTCTCTCTTTTACCCGAACATGTGATCATTCTTAAAAAATGGAATGTGGATGTTTGTGTTGAAATTAATGCAGGCGTTACTGCTTTTGCCAATGATGAAAAATATACTGAAGCAGGCGCTACAGTAAGATCAAGAAATGAGGTTTTGCAAAGCAGTGATCTTATCGTGAGCATAAATATTCCCCAACAATCTGAAATCGTCAATCTGAAACCTGCCCGTCCGGCAGGCGGGTCTAAAATTATTTTGGGTGTTTACCAGCCTCTGTTTAATGCAGGCCTGATGAAAGAACTTGCTGAAAAAGGTTTGACTGTTTTCAGCATGGATATGTTGCCCCGCACAACCCGGGCACAAAGCATGGATATATTAAGCAGCCAGGCAAATATTGCGGGTTACAAAGCCGTGTTGCTGGCAGCAAATCTATTCCCTAAATATTTTCCCATGTTTATGACAGCCGCCGGGAGTATTCCGCCTGCCAAGGTGCTGATATTGGGCGCCGGTGTTGCCGGCCTTCAGGCTATTGCTACCGGTAAAAGATTGGGTGCAGTAGTAGAAGTGTTTGATACACGCACTGCGGTAAAAGAAGAAGTAATGAGCCTGGGTGCAAAATTTATTGAAGTGGAAGGAGCAGCCGATGCTAGTAAAGCCGGTGGTTATGCGGTTGAACAAAGCGACGATTTTATGCAAAGACAAAAAACAAAGATCGCAGAGCATGTTGCCAAAGCAGATATTATTATTACCACTGCACAAATACCCGGTAAAAAAGCACCCATATTAATTACCACGCAAATGATGGAAGCCATGAAGAATGGTTCGGTGATTATTGACCTTGCTGCTGTAACCGGTGGCAATACGGAGCTTACAAAAAATGATGAAACGGTTTTGCATAATGGGGTAAGCATTGTGGGCAATTCAGCGCTACCTTCATCCATGCCCAGCGATGCCAGTAAATTGTATGGCAAAAATATTTTGAATTTTTTACAGTTGATGATCAATAAAGAAGGCGGCTTTAATTTAAATTTTGAAGATGACCTGGTGAAAGGAACCTGTGTGGTGCATGGGGGAGTGATCACAAATGAAAGGGTGAGCCAGGTGGTTGGTAATTAGGATTTAGGAATTGGGTGAAGATTTTCTATGAATAGTATAATAAATGCTATTTCGTAAGCTGTGCTGATTACCCATCAGGGAACTGAATTTGAGTTTACAGTAGTAAAAAAGTTTAATCAAGGCTCCTTCCGAAAACGGGATGTAATCGTTTTCGGGGCCCTTTTTGGTTACTTTTTGGGCAAGCAAAAAGTAACAAAAAAGTTAGAAGAGATTAAATAACGAAAAGTTTTTTAAATATTTTAATAGCACGATTGCGATTATAAAATTAACAACATGGAAAATATTCTAAGTTTTATTTCAAACAATCAACAGATCATATACATCGTAATCCTGATGATATTTGTAGGTATTGAAGTGATTGGCCGTGTGCCCAGTGTGTTGCACACACCTTTAATGAGTGGCGCCAACGCCATACATGGTGTGGTAGTTATTGGTGCCATCATCATCATGGGCAAGGCCGAAGCAGATAATTACCTGGCGCTTGTACTTGGGTTTTTTGCCGTGGTGCTGGGTACATTAAATGTGGTTGGTGGTTTTGTGGTTACAGACAGGATGCTGGAAATGTTTAAGAAAAAGAAGTAACACTAATTATTCGAATTACACTAATTAAGAAAAGACTAAACTTTGCGCCTTTGCTCTTCTGCGGACTTTGCGTGAAAACAAAAAATAAAAAATGGAATTGAACCTGCTTACGATCTGTTATCTGATTGGATCAATAACTTTTATCCTCGGACTAAAAATGTTATCGAATCCTGCAAGCGCACGCAAAGGTAATTTAATTGCGGCAGCAGGTATGGTCATCGCTATACTTGGTACCATTTTTTTATACGAACAGGATGGCCAAAAACTGCATAACTATATCTGGATATTTGGCGGTCTTGCAATCGGTGGTATCATTGGTACATTAGCTGCCAAAAAAGTTAAGATGACGGCCATGCCGGAGATGGTGAGCCTGTTCAATGGTATGGGTGGTGCCTGTGCGGCATTGATCTCTATTGTTGAGTTTAATC
This sequence comes from Chitinophagales bacterium, assembly GCA_038226715.1. Classification (GTDB taxonomy): domain Bacteria; phylum Bacteroidota; class Bacteroidia; order Chitinophagales; family Chitinophagaceae; genus Ferruginibacter. The sequence continues at coordinate 54,851 of JBBRQF010000005.1, read as the reverse complement.
ATCTTTCAAAAGAAATTGCTGAAGGCGTTATAACAGCCGGTTCGGTAAAGCCAACGGTTTTAATTATTGTGTTGGGACTGATTATTGGCTCGGTATCTTTTGCCGGAAGCATGATCGCCTGGGGCAAATTAAATGGTAAGGTAAAAGACTTCAGTTTTACCGGGCAAAATATTTTGAATTTATTAATACTCGCTGTTGCATTGGCAGCCGGCGCATATTTAGTGTACGATCCCACACAACATATTTTATTGTATGCCATTTTGGTTTTGGCATTGGTATACGGTGTGTTATTTGTAATGCCCATTGGCGGTGCCGATATGCCCGTGGTAATTTCTTTACTCAATTCATTTACCGGCGTGGCTGCAGCCTGCGGCGGTTTTTTATACGATAACAAAGTAATGCTTACCGGAGGTATCCTGGTTGGTGCAGCCGGAACACTACTTACTATTCTTATGTGTAAAGCTATGAACCGTTCTTTGCAAAATGTATTGATAGGTTCTTTTGGTGGCAATAAAACTGCTGCTGCAACTGGCAGTGGTAAAGACCAGGGTGCATATAAAGAAATAAGCCTGGCCGATGCCGCCATGGTAATGAGTTACGCTAATAAAGTAATGATCGTACCCGGCTATGGTTTAGCGGTAGCACAGGCGCAGCATGTTTGTCATGAACTGGAAAAAATCCTCGAAGAAAAAGGTGTTGAAGTAAAATATGCTATCCATCCTGTTGCCGGCCGTATGCCCGGACACATGAATGTATTGCTGGCCGAAGCCGATGTGAGTTACGAAAAGCTGATGGAGATGGAAGATGCCAATGATGAATTTAAAACCTGCGATGTGGTGCTGATACTTGGAGCCAACGACGTGGTAAATCCTGCTGCAAAAAATGATCCCGCTTCTCCCATATACGGCATGCCTATTTTAGAAGTAGAGCAGGCCAAAACTGTTATCGTAAACAAACGCAGCATGAAACCCGGTTATGCCGGTATCGAAAACGATCTTTTCTTTCAACCCAAAACAAGTATGCTGTTTGGCGATGCAAAAAAAGTGTTGCAGGATTTATGCGCGGAGGTGAAAGCGGTATAACCCACACTGGTCGCTGCTTACACAAGATAGCTTAATTAAAAATAAATGTTGAAACTACTCACCTTAATTTTCAGAATAGCAGCCTGGGCAGCTTTCCTGGTTTTTATAGGGCTGTTTTTTTTTGGCTCCCACCGGTATATCTCCATATTTAAGTACACGAGTTTTTTCTGTATTGCTATTGCTGTATTACTAACCCTGTTCCAGGTTTTTCGCAAGGAGATATCAGGCGACAAGGGAGAATGATGAAACCTGTTAAGATTTAAGAAATCGCTATTTAGTTTCCAACTGCAGAAGCCTTAAGCATTTTAATGTTTGTAATAACCAGGTATTCAAAATCATCAAAGCAAAAAAAAGAATTTGCACAATGCAAAATTGCAGAGCTGAAAATTTTCATTTCTTTCAGCCCTGCAATAATTAGAATTATAATTATTTAAATTAAAACTTACCGGCAAAAGTTCCGCTGGTTACCGAAAGTGTTGTAGCGCCATTTACATCTTTAACCACACAGGTAAAATTACCTTCAACTTCTGTAGCTGTAAGTTTTGTGATGGTGCAGGTGCCTGATTGCGAAGCATAAGTGATACCCTGGGTGGCACCACTTGAGCTGGTTAGTGTTAACGAAGGCAAAAAAGTTGCATTATTGGGTTGCGAAAAATCGCCAACAATGTTACCATTGGCAGTGCTTGCATTTGAAGGTAAGATCAATAACAAAGCAACAATACGTGAATTAACACCGGTAACTTCACTTGCAGATAACGTAACATTGCGCAACGGTGCGTTGGTAAGGGTTTGGGCACTGGTTAACGGTGTATTACTTACTGAAAATGTAGTACCGCCTGCAAAACTTCCTGTATTGTTGAAAGACATGGAAGATTTGCCTGCACCCAGGCTTCCAGAGCCTGAACCAGGGTTTGCGGTATCAGATTTTTTACAGGAAGATATCATTGAAAACAAGGCCAAAGCCATCAAAAGCGGTAACGGAAATAATTTTTTCATTTTTTTTAGTTTAGTTTAATAATGAGCAAATGTACCTGAAATAATCATGTGTTCAAATACCCACCAAAGGGTATATTCTGTTTTTTGAACGCTGTTTTTAAGCCATGTAGGATAGAAGCCGGGACTTCAGTGCTTCCAGGTATTCCTGATCACAAGTAATCCCGTAAAATCTTTTCTTGCTATATTTGCCCTGTCAAAAATTACTTCATGAAAACTTTAAGTATAATAATCCTGCTGTCGTTAATTGCATTTAGTTGCCAGAAAGAACTTAGCCCCGAAAACATTGTAGCAAGTTTACCCACACTTACAACCACCGCAGCAACATCCATAACAAATACTACGGCTGCAAGCGGCGGTAATATTACAGATGATGGCGGCGCAGTAATAACAGTACGGGGTGTTTGCTGGGATACTGCTCATAATCCCATTGCCACCGGAAACCATACCACAGATGGAACGGGTGCAGGAATATTTGCAAGTAATACAACAGGCTTAACTGCTATGAAGGTTTATTATGCACGTGCTTATGCAACCAACACTGCCGGCACTGCATATGGTAACGAAATAACTTTTACAACCACCAACACATCCACTGCATTGCCAACAGTTACTACTACTGGAGCAACCGCCATAACCATTACAGCCGCTGCCAGCGGCGGCAATGTAACCAATGATGGTGGCGCAACTGTAACCGCCCGTGGTGTTTGCTGGAGCACAACTACTAACCCTGTTGCAACCGGTAACCACACAACCGATGGAACCGGCACCGGCATATTTGCAAGTGCCATCACCGGTTTAACTGCTGCAACCGTTTATCATATTCGTGCCTATGCAACAAATAGTGTGGGTACAGCTTACGGTGGCGATTCTACTTTGACCACCGCATCAACTGCAACCCCACCCGTTATTACCACCGCAGCAATAACAGCCATTACATCAACCACGGCAACAAGTGGCGGCACAATAAGTACAGATGGCGGTGCAACTGTAACAGCCCGTGGTGTATGCTGGAGTACCGCTGCAAATCCTACTATTGCATTGCCAACTAAAACAACTGATGGTACAGGTGTTGGAATATTTGCCAGTGCTATAACAGGCTTAACTGCATCTACTTTATATCATGTACGTGCTTATGCAACAAACAGCGTTGGCACTGCTTATGGGAATGATGTTAGTTTTTCTACAACTGCTCCGGTAATACCAGATGTGTATGTGGCCGTGGCTGAATTTGGAGCGACACAGTATATTGCAAAAATTTTCAAAAATGGGGTTCCAACTTCATTAACTAATGGAGTTAACGATGGAAGCGCTAATTCGGTATTTGTATCCGGTACAGATGTGTATGCTGCAGGCTGGGATCTTGACGGCTCAAATAACCATCCTGGTTTCTGGAAAAACGGTATTACGGGTACATTACAAAGTCCATGTGGCGGCGATGGATGGTCGGTATTTGTATCCGGTACTGATGTGTATGTAGCTGGAACAGGTTCTAACTGCACGTCAAATAATAAAGCAACTGTTTGGAAAAATAATATGCCAACCTACTTAACTAATGGAACTTTTTCAGCAGATGCAATGTCTGTATTTGTTTCAGGTACAGATGTATATGTTGCTGGATGGGAGGAACTAAGTTCTTCAAATGTAATTGCAAAATTTTGGAAAAATGGCGTTGAAACTTCATTAACAAGCGGTGCTAATAATGTTGCTTTTGTATATTCTGTGTATGTTTCAGGTACAGATGTTTACGTGGCAGGAGGAGAAGACGCAGGTGTTGGAACTTACACTGCTAAGATCTGGAAGAATGGCGTTGCTATTTCTTTAACCAGTGGAGCAAATAATGCCGAAGTTTATTCAGTTTATGTTTCAGGTACAGATGTATATGCAGCAGGCTATGAGTATAACGGAATAAAGTCCGTTGCAAAAGTTTGGAAAAATGGTGTTGCTACTTCTTTAACGAATGGTACCAATGATGCAGAAGCTAATTCGGTTTTTGTTTATGGCACTGATGTTTATGTAGTTGGAGAGGAAAGTAATGGAACAAAATACGTTGCAAAAATCTGGAAAAACGGCGTTGCTACTTCTTTAACTAATGGCAGTACTGATGCCTATGCTAATTCAGTCTTTGTAAAATAATATCTTTCGGATAACTCTTCAAAAAGGTTCGTATCACCCACGAACCTTTTTTATGTTCATCAGTCAAAAACACAAATTTTGTATTAGTTTGCCCTAAGGCAAAACGATATCCCAAAAATGTTAATTAATATCTAAGAAATCCTCCTTCCCCAAAACTCTAACCATTTTACCGCATTTTTATGCTCCCTTAACGCACCCAACTGTACATGAGAGCATTGCTTTTTTTGATTTCATCAACCATTTCTGCAAATGTTTTTTGCCAGGCACATTTATTGCATGGTAAAATAATCAACAGCAAACAGGAGCCACTTGCCTTTGCCAGCGTGCAGGTTAAAGAAATTAAACTCGGCACCGTTACAAAAGAAGATGGTACTTATACACTCGATATTGATGAAGGAAAATACGACCTGGTAATAACATTGATCGGTTATAAACCACAGGTAATAACGGTCATAGTTAGTAAAACGGGTACTGAGGAAAATGTGATCATGGAACTTGCCGAATCTTCCAGTTTATCAGAAGTAGTAATAAAAGGAAAAGATGGTGCCGAAGAATATATACGCAAAGTTATCCGCCACAAAGATGCCATTGAAAATGCTGCCGGTGCTTATTCCTGCAAGATGTACATTAAAGCTTTGCAGGAAGATTCTATTCCCTTCAAAAAAAATAAAAAGAGCAAGGACAGTGATTCGCTTCTACAAGTAAAACAAGCCAATGCGCTGCTTAACCAAATGGCCATGGCAGAGATCGTGATAAAACTGGATGATGGCGGCGGAAAGAATATTAAGGAAGAAAGAACCGGTATAACAAAGAGGGGTAATAGCCAGAATTTATTTTTTCTCTCAGCCACCGAAGGGGATTTTAGTTTTTATAATAACCTGGTAAATATTCCTTCCATTTCGCAAACGCCTTTTTTATCGCCGCTCAGTTACAGCGGGTTGATGGCTTACCGTTTTAAAACACTTAAAACAGAAATGGTTAACGGGCGAAAGCAATATACCATCAGCGTAAAGCCACGCCAGTTAAGTAATACAACGGTTGATGGCGAAATAACCATTGAAGATAGTTCCTGGGTAGTAGTGCATACCAGGTTAAGCCTGCCAAAATATCATTTGGCTGAGTATGATTTTTTTGAAGTAGAGCAGCAATATAGTTTGATACAAAATACTGCCTGGATGATAACACGACAGGCCTTTACCTACAAAGCAGCATCGGGCAAAAGAAGATCATCGGGCCGTACAATTGTTAGCTATAATGATTTTGAACTCAATAAGCATTTTGATAAAAAATATTTTGGTATGGAGCTAAGCTCCGCTACGCAGCAGGCTTACGAACGCGACAGTATTTTCTGGCAAAAAAACCGCACCGAACCTTTGACTGCAAAAGAAATACGGTTCATCAATTACAAAGACAGTATTTACCGGGCCACGCATACCGAAGCTTATCTTGATTCGATGGACAGGGTGATCAATAAATAACCTGGCAAAAAGTATTGTACAAAGGACAGGCGTTCAGCAACCATGCAAAACGAAGAACCTGGTATTTGCCATCGTTACCCGAATTGTACCAACCCCTGCAATTTGGCGGAGCCAGGATACAACCTTATTTTAATTATTTTAAGACCTACAAATCCAGGAAAAATATAAATCTCTACACGCAGGTAAGTTATGGACTTCGTAATAAAGATATTAATGGAGAGTTAAGGTTTAGCCGGATGTACAATCCTTTTAACCGAGGTTCGTACAGTGTTCATCTTGGTAAAAATTTTGAAGAGATATTCAGCGGCGACGCCTGGATCAATATGCTCAAGCGCAGCAATGTTTACCTTAATCAAAGTGTTGGTATCGGTCACAGTCTTGAATTGGTAAACGGATTATTTTTTTATACAGATGTTGATATCGCTTTTCGCCGGTCGGTAAGCGGCTATAAAACCAATGACCGGGTAGATAGTTTGCTTGGTGATATACTCGATAACAACCAGGCCATCGCCTTTCCTTCTTACAATGCATTTTATGGAACCTTTCGGTTGGAGTACACACCACGACAGCGTTATATACGTGAGCCCAAAGAAAAAATAATTCTCGGTTCGGCCTGGCCAACATTTTATACCAGTTGGCGAAAAGGGATTCCCGAACTGTTCAGCAGTAAAGTAAATTTCGATTACCTGGAATTTGGTATCAAACAATCTTTTAAACTGGGCTTGCTGGGCACATCTTCTTACACATTAAAAACGGGATCTTATTTAAATCAGCAGGATCTGCGCCTCGTTGATTATAAATACCAACGGCGCGGCGATCCTATTTTATTTTCAAATCCCAATGAAGCATTTCAATCCCTCGATTCTACCTTCCCTGTCTTTAAGCGTTTTTACGAAGGGCATTATGTGCATGAGTTTAACGGTGCCATCATCAATAAAATCCCCTTCCTAAAAAAACTTGGATTGCGGGAGATTGCCGGCGGCGGTATTTTATTTGCACCAGAAAGAAATAACCTGCGTTATATTGAAGCTTTTGCCGGCATTGAAAGGGTGTTCAAATATCCCTTTGGCCAGTTGGGTAAATTTAAGCTGGGGCTGTATGTAACCGGCTCAGCGGCCAACCAGTTTCGCAATCCTTTGCAGTTTAAGATCGGGGTAACTACCTGGGATAAGGTTAAGGGTAAGTGGTTTTAGAATCAGCCATTTCAAATAATCACTTATTCCTTTATGCAGCCGTATATTTATGAACCATATGCCATATAAAAAAACAATACAACACTTTATAATAGCCACGTCATTACTATTAGCCTTCAGGGCAACTGCGCAAAATTTTGTATTGCCTGATGGAGAGTATATGGACACTGCATCTAACCCAAACCCAAAATGCAAAAACAATATTTACTATTTCTATAGTGTAGGCGGAAAGTACCCCAAAAGTTCCTCAACTGTTTTGAAAGAAGTGCAGACATTCCTGCTACAGAAAAATGAACAATATCCAGGTAGTGGTTATATTACCTTCCGGTTTATAATTGATTGCGAAGGCAGGTTAATGCCCGGGATACAGGTACTTCAAACTGATCAGCAATATTCCGTTTATCATTTCAGTAAAAACCTGGTAAATGAATTATTTGCTTTTTTAAAAACACTGGATCAATGGAAAATTGCAAAATCAAAAGAAGGAGAGACTTTTTCTTACAAGGCTTTTATAACTTTTAAAATTAAAAATGGGAAAGTCATTAATATTATTCCTTAGCTTTTTTCTTTTTGCAGGATTTTGCTTCTGTCAGTCAATACAAACTGCATCTCCGGCCTGCGATTGTTTTAACAGCAAGGTTAAAGATAGTTTGATTGTAAAGTATCTTGATAACGGTGCTGAAAAACATAGTTATAACGGTCCCGAATGGCAGCTCTATTGCGATAGTTTAATTGCCATTTGCCCGAACATAGGAAATGCTTATCAGCTTAAAGCCATTCCTTATATTAAGTATGGGGATTATGCCAAAGCATTTCCCCTTGAGGATAAGGCCGTTGAGGTGGAACCCAAAAGATGGACAGCTTACAGGGGTTTCTTAAAATGTATTTTCACTAAGGATTATGAAGGCGCCATAATTGATTTTAAAAAAGCACAGCAGCTTACGCCAAATAGTTACGAGATGGATCATACTTACCCGTTTTATGAAGGTCTGTGTAATTTAGAATCAGGTAATTACAAAGCGGCAGAAGAAAATTTTAAGCAGGATATTTTTATCCAGACAGGCGGCGATCCGCAGAAGCAAAATAAAATCCACTTTAATACATTCCTGTACCTCGGGATATTGTATTACGAAATGATGGATAATGAGCGGGCCAGAGAAAATTTTCAAAAATGTATTGCCATATACCAGGCACATCCGGATGCAAATTATTATCTGGGCATGTTGTACCAACGTGAGCATAACACAGCGCTTAAAAATAAATACCTGGAGATAGCAAAACAATCAAAAATGAAAGGCTATAATATAAATGAAGACAATATTTATTATGCTTATTATCCGCATCAGATAACACTTTATGAAATAAACGAAGCGTTACAACAGTAAAGTTCATGGCCATGATGCAGCTGCGCCAGTTTTACTTTACCACGCCCTGCTTCTCAATAATAAACTGCATAATCAATTCCAGTTCCACACCGGCCATTTGCATAGCTTCTATAATTTCATCTCTATTAACATTGGCAGCAAATGCTTTTTCTTTAAAACGCTTTTTAATGCCTTTAAGTTCCATGCCGGCATACCCTTCGGGCCGCATTAAACTATAAGCATGTGTAAGGCCACTCAATTCATCAAAAGCATACAGCATTTTATCCATTTTTGTTTCGGGCAGTACGCCAAAATGATTGGGGCCGTGGCTGGCAATGGCATGTATAATTTCGGGGTCAATATTCCGGGCTTCCAGTTCTTCAATAATTTTTTTGCAATGTTGGTCGGGCCATTGGTCCCAATCTGCATCGTGTAAAAGACCGGCCATTTCCCAACACCATTGGTTAGCTTCATTCAAACCTTCTTTTTCGGCAGACCAGCATTTCATTAAATGCGCCACCTGCTTCATGTGCAATTGCAGCCTTTCATTTTTTACCCAGTCGCTTAATAACTGGTAAGCGGCATCACGGCTTAGCGTATTGCCTGCATGGGCGGGGTTTCCAAAAATAGAACGGTTTAATAATAATGACATATAAGTTGATTGATGTAAGCGAAAATAAAAATTATAATCTAACTTCAACCGGTTTTAAAACAAATACATTGAACAGTCTTCCACCTGAATTATTACTATCACTCCAAAAAGTAAAAGGCTTTACAGAAGATACTTTTAAGGCAGTGCATCAATTGGGTACACAAATAACTTCGATAAGGCTTAACCCCGGGAAAATATTAAGCATTCCTTCTTCAATATTAAGTTTAGAGCCCGAGAAGGTTTTATGGGCATCAAATGGCTTTTATTTAAAAGAACGCCCTTCTTTTACTTTAGATCCACTCTTTCATGCCGGTGCCTATTATGTGCAGGAAGCCAGTTCCATGTTTTTAGAAGAAGCTTTAAAACAAACGGTTGATCTGTCAACGCCATTGAAAATATTAGACCTTTGTGCAGCACCGGGTGGTAAATCAACTTTAATACAATCTCTTATTTCGAAAGACAGTCTGCTGGTGAGTAACGAAGTAATTAAAACCCGGGTAAATATTCTGGCCGAAAATATAACCAAATGGGGAGCTGCCAATGTAGTGGTTACCAATAACGACCCTTCAGATTTTAAGCGGCTTCAAAATTATTTTGATGTGATCGTGGTGGATGCGCCCTGCAGCGGTAGTGGTTTATTTCGCAAAGATCCAAATGCTATCAGCGAATGGAGTGAAAATAATGTACAGCTTTGTGTACAGCGCCAGCAAAGGATTTTGGCAGATATCATGCCTTCCTTAAAAGATGGCGGCGTTTTGATCTATTCTACCTGTTCTTATTCACAGCAGGAGGATGAAGTGATTGCAGACTGGCTGACAACATCTTTTAAAGTTGAAAGTTTGCCATTGAAAGTTGATGCGGCATGGGGAATTGTAGAAACGGTGTCAGAAAAAACGCATGCATTTGGCTACCGTTTTTATCCTGATAAAGTAAAGGGCGAAGGTTTTTTTATTGCAACTTTTAAGAAACCTGTTACTGAAGAGATGGTTACTGAAATCAAAAGTCAAAAGTCAAAGGTAAAAAATAAAAAAGACGCATTTGTAACCGATAATGAAGTTCAGGTGCTGAAATCTTATCTTTTAAATCCGGATGATTTTTTCTTTATTAAACAAAATGAAGAAGTAATTGCTTTGCCAATCCATCTTGAAAATGACCTGGTAATTATTCAATCTGCTTTGTATATAAAAAAAGCAGGCGTACAAATGGGTACCCTCATCCGCAACGAATTAATTCCTGCCCATGTGCTGGCAGTAAGCAACATGATCAGCCCCTTTATCCCAAAACTGGAAATAAATAAAGAAGCAGCCCTTCAATACCTGCGAAAAGTTGATATTAATGTAAAGTGTGATATAATTGGCTGGGTATTGCTTACCTACCAACATTTACCATTGGGCTGGCTAAAAATTATGCCAAACCGCACTAATAACTACTATCCCAAAGAGTGGCGCATTCTTAATAAATAATTTTTTCAAAATAGCCTATTTGGGGTATTGCATTATTCAATTGCGATTAGTACCTTAACGGGAAACTTAAACGCTGAATTATGAAAATTTCAAACTTCACTTCACTCCTCATTTTTTTATTGTTGATCTCAGGTAATTCCCTTTTTGCACAGGTGAAAATCGGTGGACAGAAAGCATCTGCGCCACATCCTTCTGCAGTATTGGAACTGGCAGATTCTGCCAGGGGCTTCCTGATGCCAAGGGTAAGCAAGGACCAGTTGGCTGCTATAAAAGCACCTGCCAATGGCTTGTTGGTTTATAATACAACCGACGATAAAATTTATGTTTATCGCGAAAGCCTTAAAGAATGGAAAGAGTTGATCATGGCTCCACTGCCAGATGGATTAGCTGCAAAAGATGATAATGATGAATGGGAATACAATGCAGATTCGGCCTGGGTTTATTTACGAAGAGCTTTTAACCATGATGATACGGTCTTTTATAATAAAAATAGTGGGAAGATGATTTTTTCAGATAAGTATACATACACGAACAGTTTGGGGCAGCCCGCTTTTAATGTTGATCGGCTGGGCGGAAAATGGGTGTTCAAATCTACTGCATCCATGATGGTGGATAGCCTTAAGTCGACCCCGTATACAACCAGTATTGTTAATGAAGTTGACAATGCAGCAAATACATTTAATGATTTTCACAGCGGTCTGTTGGTGGCAACAACCGTTAATCCAAAAGCAACCCAAACCTCATCACAGGTACAGGGTGTTAATATAAGCAGTATCCACGCAGGCCAGGATACGGTATTTGTATTGTCGGGCCTGGATAATGCGACCAGTGTAAATGGCAATGGTTATACGGAAGAAATGTGGGGGATGAATAATACTGCCCGTATCAACTCCAACTCTCATAATGATGTGTTTAACATGTATGGGATGAGAAACTTACTTGTTCGGTCAACCGCTGCTACCGGAAAGATAAAAGGAAATGCTTATGGTTACTATGGCAATATAAGTGGCCTTTCCGGTAAAGTTGATGGAACTATTTATGGAATATTTTTGGGTGCAATACAAAATGGTACTACCCGCAGAAATTATGGAATCTATACCAGTACAGGTCTTAACCGTTTTGGGGATTCCGTTTTAATTTCTAATACAGGTGCAACATTACCCCGTGCCATATTTGATATCAATTCAACATCAGCGATGATAATGCCCAACGGTAGTACGGGGCAAAGGCCTCTAACTAATGTACAAGGCATGCTTCGCTATAACAGTACGACCAACAGTCCGGAGTACAATAATGGTGCAAGCTGGCTTGGCTTTGGTGGTGGTGGAGAATGGGTTTTTAATGCATTAAATAACCGGGTGGAATTAACAAGGGGTCTTTCATTGGGTGATTCTGTTTTTTATTCTCCTGCAAATAAGCATTTTATTTTTAGTGACCGCTTTACTTATACCAATAGCCAGGGCAATGATTTTGCTGCCGATCAACTGGGTGGAAAATTTGTTTTTAAATCCACTGCATCACAAATGACCGACAGTGCTTCAACATCTTCCTATACAAACAGCATTATAAATGAGATTGATAATGCATCAAATACTTTTAACGATTTTCATAGTGGCTTATTAATAGCGACAACTGTTAATCCAAAATCAAACCAGGTTTCTTCACAAATACAAGGTGCTAATATTAGCAGCATTCATGCCGGCCAGGATACCGTGTATGCTTTATCAGGATTAGATAATACGGCAACAATAAATGGGAATGGCTATACAGAAGAAGTTTGGGGTATAAATAATTCTGCTCGTATCAGTACCAACTCACACAATGACGTGCTTAATATGTATGGAATGCGAAATTCTGTTTCACGTTCTACATTAGCTACAGGAAGGGTAACCGGAAATGTATATGGATATTATGGATCTATGAGCGGACTTACCGGGGCGATAGATGGAACGATGTATGGTATATACCTGAACAGTGTTTCAAATGGTGCAACCCGCAGAAATTATGGCGTGTATACCAATTTGGGTCTTAACCGTTTTGGAGATTCTGTTCTGATTTCCAATACAGGTGCAACATTACCCCGTGCCATATTTGATATCAATTCCACATCAGCCATGATAATACCCAACGGTGCAACAGTACAACGTCCAACAACCAATGTTCAAGGTATGATTCGATACAACAGCACTACCAATAGCCCCGAATATAATAATGGTGCAAGCTGGCTTGGCTTTGGCGGCGGTGGAGAATGGGTTTTTAATGCATTAAATAACCGGGTGGAATTAACAAGAGGCCTTTCATTGGGCGATTCTGTTTTTTATTCTCCTGCAAATAAACATTTTATTTTTAGCGACCGCTTTACTTATACCAATAGCCAGGGCAGTGATTTTGCTGCCGATCAACTGGGTGGAAAATTTGTTTTTAAATCCACTGCATCTAAAATGACTGACAGCGCTTCAACATCTTCTTATACAAGCAGCATTATAAATGAGATTGATAATGCATCAAATACTTTTAACGATTTTCATAGTGGCTTATTGATTGCGACAACTGTTAATCCAAAATCAAACCAGGTTTCTTCACAAATACAAGGTGCTAATATTAGCAGCATTCATGCCGGCCAGGATACCGTGTATGCTTTATCAGGATTGGATAATACGGCAACAGTAAATGGGAATGGCTATACAGAAGAAGTTTGGGGTATAAATAATTCGGCACGTATCAGTACCAACTCACACAATAACGTGCTTAATATGTATGGAATGCGAAATTCTGTTTCACGTTCTACATTAGCTACAGGAAGGGTAACCGGAAATGTGTATGGATATTATGGATCTATGAGCGGACTTACCGGAGCGATAGATGGACCGATGTATGGTATATACCTGAACAGTGTTTCAAATGGTACAACCCGCAGAAATTATGGCGTGTATACCAATTTGGGACTTAACCGTTTTGGAGATTCTGTTTTGATCACCAATGTAGGTGCTGCTTTGCCACGCGCTATAGTAGATATAAATGCAACGTCAGCTATGATCGTTCCTACAGGAGCATCAGCCAACCGGCCTGTAACCGGTGTAACAGGAATGGTAAGGTATAATTCCGGCAATGGAACACTTGAAACTTATAATGGCACGGAATGGAGTGGTACTTTAAGAAACACACAAAGTATTGATATACCAAATATTCTCGCCAATGGAAATGTTACTGTATCGGTAACGGTAACTGGCGCAACAGTGGGTAGTGTGGCATATATTTCGCCTTCTGCAGCATTACCTGCAAGCATTGTTATAGCATGGGCGAGAGTGAGTGCGGTAAATACGGTACAGATCAGTTTTAATAATGTAAGTGCGACTGCTGTAAACCCTGCTGCACAAAATTTTTCTATCAGGGTTATACAATAAATTAAAATAGAGATATTCATCTGCCGGACTATAAATAGTCCGGCAGTTTTTTTTGATATAGTAAGCATGTGTATTTAAATTATTTTTTTATCTGCAAGTAATCTGTATATACATGATCATTAGAAACTAATATTATTATTGAATATGATTTTAAAAGGCGCTGTATTCTTAACAAATCAATAGCTGCCTCAACCAACAAAATTTCGTTTCTTTGCATTGAAATTCAGTGATTATGAAAAAAATACTTTTCCTTTTTTTATTGGCACCTTTATTTAGTAAGGCACAGGATAAAACCCTCCTGGCAGAAGGTATATCGCCGGGCCTGTATATCAATCATAAGGTAGAACCCAAAGAAAATTATTACAGTATCGGAAGAATTTATAACATCAGCCCTAAAGATATTGCACCATTTAATAACCTGCAGCTTGAGAAAGGTTTAAGTCCCGGCCAGTTGATCAGGATACCCTTAAACAGCAGTAATTTTTTTCAAAGCGGTAATGCCGATGCCGGTGAAATTTTTGTACCTGTTTATCACGCCGTACAAGGAAAAGAAGGTTTATACCGTGTTGGTGTAAACCATAATAACCTGCCTTTAGAAACATTAAAGGAATGGAATAATATTAAAGGAGATGCAGTAAAAAACGGAACTAAATTAATTGTAGGGTATCTTAAAGTTAAAACTGAACTCTCGCCACTCGCAAAAAATGGTATTGGCGCTTCCATTAATTCAAAAGCAATGGCTGCTGTTAAACCTGAAGAAAAGAAAGCCACAGAGCAAGAGAAAAAAATGACAGCAACAGAAACAAAAACAGAGACCGTAAAATCCAAATCCGCTGAACCTGCAGTAGTTAAAACAGTAAAAGAGGATGTTGTAAAAGCAGAGAAAAAAGAAACGCCAAAAGAAGCAAAAGAAAATGTTGCAAACGAAACAAAAAAAACAGCCCCGGAAAAGAATATAACGGGCGAAAGTTTTAAAAATATCTATGAATCCCAGGCTAAAAATTCCGAAGCTGCAGTTGCAGAAGGTACTGCCGGTGTTTTTAAAAGTACCAGTGGCTGGGCAGATAAAAAATATTATTGCCTGCATAACAGTGCAGAGCCGGGTACTATTATTAAGATCATAAATCCTGCAAACAGAAAGTTTGTTTTTGCAAAAGTACTTGACCTCATGCCGGATATCAGGCAAAATGAAGGATTGCTGTTGCTTATCAGTAATGCAGCAGCAGCCGAACTTGGCGCCACAGAAGGCAGCAGTTTTAGCTGTTTAATTAATTATTCTAAGTAAATAAATGATATTGTTGAATAGGTAATATTTTTATACATGGCTTATTGTGTAAGCATATAATCTACAACCATTCTTATTCCTCTTGCAACATCTGTATAAGCTTCATCCTTATCGGCAAAACTGCTGATGGGTTTAGCCCCGGTTGGTAATGCCTGCAACTTTGCATAAGGCATTTCACTCCATTCGCAGGTGCGTAAAATAATGGGTATCACCCTGGCTTCTTTTCTTTCATGGCGTTCCATGGCAATTTTTAATTCTTTATCCCATATGTATTGTGAGTTATTAAAGTCAACGCTTATCAGTAATAAAATAATATCTGCCGATTCGAGTTCTTTGGCGATCGACTCATCCCATTCCATGCCTGCCATGATTTGCCGGTCCTGCCAAACGTTGATCTTTTCACTTCTTCTCAGCATGATCAGGTTCCTGTCCAGTTGGGTTTTCATTGCCTCGTCCTCATGTGCATAGGAGAGAAAGATGTTTAGTTTTTCGGGCATATTATTTTTATTTTTTTATGGCCAGTTGACATCAGTTTTGTAATTATAGAATTTTCAAAACCGTAGGAAAGTTGTTATCAATATATCCGGCAGGGCAACATACATATCAAATGTATGAACTAAAGTAGTATCTATTTTCAAGATATCAAATACCTAAAAGTGGTAACCCCTAAGGAATGAAGCTACATCCATTTTCTTCTTTCCTTCTAATTGCAATTCAAGCAGGGAAATATAACCATCGGGACAGGCAAACTGTACAAAAGATCTTTTGTCTGTTTTAATACTGCCGGCAGGATCGGTATGGTCAGCCTTTATTTTTTCTGCCTTAAAAATTTTTAATTTTTTGTCATTTAAAAAAGTAAATGCGGTCGGATAGGGTGCAAGTCCCCTGATCAGATTATATACTTCACTAACCGGCTTATTCCAATCAATCGTACAGGTTTCGGTAAAGATCTTTGGGGCATGTTTTAATGGAGAGTGGTGCGTGTTGAGTGGTGAGTTGCCTTCAGCAGGTTCCTCACTCATCTCTGACGACTCACTACGCACGTCTGAAGTTTGTGGTGTTTCTTTTAATGTCCCATCTGCCAACCCTTTCACTGTTTTAACTAAAAGCTTTGCACCAATCTCTTTCATCCTGTCGTGTACATCGCCTGCATTATCTGTTTCGGCAATTGGAAAACTTTCCTGCAATAAAATATCGCCGGTATCAATTTCCTGTTTTAGTTTAAAGGTAGTAACACCGGTTTCTTTTTCGCCATTGATCACAGCCCAGTTAATGGGTGCTGCCCCACGGTATTGTGGCAACAGGCTGCCATGCAGGTTTACAGATCCCATGGGCGGCATGTTCCATACAACTTCTGGCAACATGCGGAAAGCAACTACTATTAGCAGATCGGCATTCAATGATTTTAGTTCTGCTATAAATTCAGGATTTTTTAATTTTTCAGGCTGAAGTACACGAAGATTATTTTCGGAGGCATATTTTTTTACGGCGCTTTGCTGTATTTCCATGCCACGGCCTGCAGGTTTATCGGGTGCCGTAACTACGCCAACAATATTGCAGCCTGTATTTACCAATGCATCAAGCGATGCAACGGCAAACTCGGGTGTGCCCATAAAAACAATACTTATCTTTTTAAAATCTTCCATTCGCAATTTAAAGTTTAAAGCCCCTTTTGTTTAAGGGGCTTTATTGATTGTGCGAAGTTATAGTAAACAACTAAACTGTATACGGGTTATCTTAAGGTCTGCACTTATTCAAAATCTGTGTAAAGCAGGTATTTTTTCCGTATCATTTTAAAAGCAGTGATGCCGGGTTCCCAACTTTTTTTTATTTCAGATTCCGACCTGCCATCTTTTACCTCTTGCGCCAGCACATCATTACCAGCCAATTTATTGATAAAATTATTTTTTAAGAAGAAACTATCCTTGCCGGGGAATAAATTATAAGCATCTATTAAATACTTCAGTTGAATTTTACCGTCAATCTTTTTCAATACTTCTTCAATAGTGCCACTCAAATTCCAACCATAACATTTTTGTCCGAAACACTTACTGCTTTTTGCCCCTGCATTAGGATTAGGCGTAAAGGCAAATAAGTTATTGGGTAAAGCAGGGTGACCAAAATATTGAAACGGTTTATCTGTACCCCTGCCTTCGCTTAAAACAGTACCTTCAAAAAAACAAGTCGAAGGATACAAATAAATACTCTGCATCTCTTTTAAATTAGGCGAAGGCATTACAGGTAAAATGTATTTTGTGTTGTGATCGTAATTTTTGCACTTGATAACCTGCACGTGAAATGGCGTATCAGCGGTTGGATCTGTTGTTACGTTGTAGGCATTAATGGCATTGGCCTGCGGCGATAGGCGGTTTTCTCCGGCAAGCATTAAAGCATATTCACCAATCGTCATTCCATAAACGATAGGTATGGGTTGCATACCGATAAAACTGGCAAACTTCATATCCAACACGGGCCCATCTACATAAAAACCATTTGGATTTGGCCTGTCTAATATCAATAATGGTTTGTGGTTTTCCAGTGCAGCCTCTAAATAATATTGTAAAGAAGAAATGTAAGTATAAAACCTTACGCCCACATCCTGTATATCAAAGATCAGTACATCTACATCTTTCAGATCTTCGGGTGTTGGTTTTTTATGATTACCATATAAACTGATCACTGGTAAACCTGTTTTTTTATCCTTTGCATCGGTTACCTGCTCACCTGCATCGGCATCGCCCCTGAAACCATGTTCAGGCCCAAAAATTTTCACCACTTTAATGCCACTCGCCAGTAGCGTATCAACTAAGTGCGTATTTTTTACCATACTGGTTTGATTGGCAAAAACCGCAACAGCTTTACCTTTTAGCCAGGGCAGGTAAACAGACATACGCTCGGCACCGGTAATAACCTGGTTGTTGTTTATCGGCTGAGCAGTAGCAACGGAGGTAGTAAATAACAGTACAAAGCAGTAATATTTTAACTTATTCATGCGGCTAATTTCACAAAAACTTTTCATTTGGAGTTATTTATGTGGTAATTTGCACGCGTTTTAACAGAAATCAGCCTGTTTCTTCGCTTTATACAGCAGAATAAACGGGCAGCAGCTTACATTAAAATATTGCAGTTGAACAATTCCGCTGCAACTAATAAAAAAAATATAAACACATGAAACAGGTAAAAGAAGGTGATGTAGTAAAAGTACACTACACAGGTAAATTAACTAATGGTGAGCAGTTTGATTCTTCGGTAGGCAGGGAGCCGTTGGAGTTTACAGTTGGTGCAGGCCAAATGATCAAAGGATTTGATGCGGCTATGCCCGGTATGAACCTGGGTGAAAAGAAAACAATTAATATTGCTCCTGAAGATGGTTACGGGCCAAGAAGTGAAGACGCGATCATCGAATTTCCTAAAGAAAATGTACCGGCCGATATGATACTGGAGCCGGGTATGCCCCTTACATTAAGCAACCAGGCTGGCCAGCCTGTGCCGGTGATTGTGGTGGCAGTTCAGGATGATATTATCATACTGGATGCTAATCATTTTTTAGCAGGACAGGAACTGATATTTGATATTGAACTGGTGGAGATAGCATAGGATCACACTAATTTTACGAATTACACGAATTACCATTTGTTTGAAAAACAAAAAATTCGTGTAATTCGTTTTAATTTGTGTAATAATCAAAAATATATATGATACAAATAAGCCCCGACAACATTGCAGACAGGTTCATGCGTTATGTACGTATAGATACGCAAAGCGACCCAACCAGCACTGCACATCCTACAACCGAAAAACAAAAAGACCTGAGTAAGTTATTGCTGAAAGAACTGTTTGGTATGGGTATTACCGATGCCTCAACAGACGAATTTGGTTATGTGTATGCAACCATCCTGGCTAACAGTGATAAAAAAAATATTCCTGTCATTTGCTTTTGTGCGCATGTAGATACAGCACCGGATTGCAGTGGTACTGCTGTAAAGCCCATACTGCACCGTTATTATGATGGTGCCGATATTGTTTTACCGGATGATACCACACAGGTTTTGCGCATGAGTGATTCGCCTTATTTAAAAAATCATATCAATAGCGGAATTATAACTACCAGCGGAACCACATTGCTGGGAGCTGATGATAAAAGTGGTGTGGCAGCCATTATGGAAGCGGCTTTATACTTTATTCAGAACCCGGCTGTAAAACATGGGGATATAAAAATATTATTTACACCGGATGAGGAAGTAGGACAGGGTACAGCCAAAGTAGATATGCAGAAACTTGGCGCTAAGTATGGATATACACTTGATGGTGGCGAAGCCGGAAGCCTGGAAGATGAAACTTTTAGTGCAGATGGGGCAATCATAACTGTTCATGGTGTGATCGTTCATCCGGGTTATGCAAAAGGTAAACTGGTAAATGCATTAAAGGTTGCTGCTGCAATTTTAGATGCTTTACCAAAAAATGAATGGAGCCCCGAGACTACAGAAAAACGGGAAGGTTTTGTACACCCAACGGCAGTAAATGGTATTGCTGAAAAAGCAACCATACAATTTATTGTAAGGGATTTTACTTTGGCAGGATTGCAGCAACACCACGACCGCCTTAAAAAAATTGCTGAAGAAACTGTTGCTACATTTCCCGGTGCTGTAATGGAGTATACAGCACAGGAGCAATACCGCAATATGAAAGAAGTATTGGATACCTGTCCGCAGGTGGCAGCTTATGCCGGCGAAGCAATAGAAAGAGCAGAATTAACTATTAAGAAAGAAAGCATCCGTGGCGGAACCGATGGCAGCCGCTTCAGTTATATTGGAATGCCATGTCCCAATATCTTCACAGGTATGCAAAATATACATAGTAAACTGGAATGGATAGGAACAAAAGATATGGCCAAGGCAGCTGAGACTATTGTACACCTGGCGATGATCTGGGAGGAGCGATCTTAAGCGAAACCCGTGGTTAAAGCTTATGCAGGTATTTGGTGTACCATTCTGAAAAATCCTGCATTTTAATTAAGTTGGCCTTGTCTTTCACCCACTCTTCGTAAGCACTATTTTTTGATTGCGTAATATAATTACACAAAGCCTCGGTATGTTTATTGTTGGCGAGGGTATAAAAATAATCCACGTAAAAATTCCACCAGAAACCCTTCTTGTCTTTTTTCATTTCTCCTAAAATAGTAAAAAGAGAATTTGTGTTTTCTGTAAATAAAACCACTTCCGGTTTATTTTTATTGGCTTCATCGTTTTTGGATGACTCCAGCGCATCAAGCATTAAACCAGCTGTATAAAATTCATCATCTTGTTTTCCAACAGGTTCTGTTTTGGCTGCCTGTTTTTCTTTTGCAGTTCTTTTTTTCCATTCATCCTGCAAGGCCAGTAGGGCAGCAGCGGACCTTTTGCTTTTAGGCTCAAGCAGTAAAAAATTGTACAACGCTAAAATACCCTGCACCCGTTTTCCCTGTGTGATCATGGAAAGTCCGAGTAAAAAGTGACTGCTGGCGTGCAACTGATCCAGCTTTAATGATTGCATTAAGGCTTCGTCGGTTTGTTTGTAATCTTCCAGTTTAAAAGAAGTAAGCGCCAAGTTATAATACAGCAATTGATTTTTAGGGAATTTTTTTATTGCCTGCTTATAAGTGTCTGCTGCTTCCTTTGGACGCTTTAAATAGTCAAGTGCCGATCCCTTTAAAATATAAGCCTGGTCTACGTAATCACGATTGGCAGCAATTACTTTTTCTGTGTATTTAATAACAGTGGCATAATCTTTTAGCTGCATGTAAGTAGTTGCTATTTCATATTTTGCCTGAACAGATGCAGGGTCGGATGTTATTGCCTTTTTGTACATTTCAAGCGCTCCTTCATAATCTCCCTTGTCGTACAGCTTTATGCCTTCAATAATAAAATTGTTTTGTACCTGCTGTGCAGGTAGTGCAGGTACAAAGCAGGCAGAAATGAAAATCAGGAGTGACATTTTTTTTAGTTGGTTCCACATCGGGATCGGTGTTTATGTTATTGCTTAATTTTTTTCAAGAATCTTCCTGTATTTCTTTTTAAGCTTAAAATTATTTTTAGAGTCATCGCAATAAGCCAGTACCAGTTTGGCTGCGTTCAGTTCAACTTTAAGCGGGTTTACGGCTTCGGTTTTATTTTCCAGGCTGAATTTGACCATACCTGCAAGGTACAGGCTTAACAGGTCCCGCTCATCCTCAATATCCTGGCCGATGCCCTGCATATAAAAATTGTAATCTTTGGCACCGCTCATCCAATTGGTTAAAAACTTTAAGGCATTGCCCCTGTGAACGTCTTTCTCAATAAAAGGCGTATTGAGTATAAAAGTTGCAGCCGATAAAGCCATTGACTCCGTTGCTTTGTAATCGGCTGGCTTTTCCAGTTTTATATCCTGGTATGGATAAATAACCTGGCAAAAGGAATTAGGGCAAATGCAGATCAACAAAAGTGAAAACAGTAATTTGTTCATGATTTTTTTATTAAAAAAACAGCTCAGAACTGATATTGTCAGTTGTTAAAGATAAAGAGAATTACGGCTTAGCCTCCAACCTCATTTAGAGGTGTCTGCAATTTCTTCATCACTGGATACATAACCGGTTTTTTAAAGATTTCGGGATCCAGTTTCTCTGCTTCAATACTTATCAGAACAAGCGTTATTGTATATTTTCCCATATCCATAATAAGTTTATAATAAGGGGCCTTCATTTTTTCAATCACTCTGTTATAAAGAAAATCGTTATAATTTTTATATAATTCAGGATCTATGTATTCTTTGTTCGCAGGATAAAAATAAGTGAGGGAAACAGGTTGTTTACTCCTGGTAACAACAGCAGAAACAGCATAACATTTACATAACTGCCCTTTTAAATTTTCATCCGGTAATGTTCTTCGTTAACAAATGTAAGATTGGTTACAACAGCACTTGATGTATAGAGTGTGTCATTATTATTCCATTTCATAAAATGCCTGTTTGTTTCAGCATCGTATAATATGGATTGAAAGCCACCGCCTTCACTGTTGGGAAACTCCCTCCGGAAATCTCCGGTACTATTTATATAAAGCTTCATTACATCGCCATACCTTGATTTTTGATACGATGTAGAATTAGTATTTATAGAAGACTTTGGAGTGAAATCAATTGTATAATACAGGGTCCCTTCAAAATTATTCTTTTTGGGTGGGTGTATGCAACTGTTGAGCACAGAAATAATCATTAATACAAAGATAAAAAATTTCTTATGAGCATTTTCCTTCTTTTAAATTCATTTACGGATTGTTTTTGATTGGGGATAATTTTCATAGATAGATAAATTTATAAAATAATTC
Source organism: Chitinophagales bacterium (assembly GCA_038226715.1). Taxonomy (GTDB): domain Bacteria; phylum Bacteroidota; class Bacteroidia; order Chitinophagales; family Chitinophagaceae; genus Ferruginibacter. The sequence continues at coordinate 32,464 of JBBRQF010000005.1, read as the reverse complement.
CGGCTTCAATACTTTTATACTGTCACTTGTTTTAATTTACCGTTGCAAATTATATTACATGAACCGTATCGACCGTGTTACTGCCATACTTATTCAACTGCAATCCAAAAGAGTGGTGAAGGCACAGGAAATTGCCGACAGGTTTTCCATCAGCCTGCGTACCGTTTACCGGGATATTAAGGCGCTGGAAGAATCAGGCGTTCCACTTGCGGGTGAAGCCGGTGTGGGCTACAGCATTATGGAAGGCTACCGGCTGCCGCCCGTGATGTTTACACGTGAAGAAGCGATCGCTTTTTTGACCGCAGAAAAAATGGTGGAGAAATTAACGGATCCTTCTTCTGTGGAGCAATATCAATCGGCCATGTTTAAAATAAAATCAGTGCTGCGCTATGCAGAAAAGGATTTGCTGGATGATATGTCAACCTATATTGAAGTGGTTGAAAATCCTTACCTGCCTGCAACGGAAAATAAACCGGTTCACCTGCAAACCATTCTTAAAAGTATTGCCGGCAAAGAAGTTTTGGATATTGGCTATTTTGCCAACCACTCACAGCAATACAGTAACAGGGATGTGGAGCCAGTAGGGATTTTTTACCAGGGTAGTTATTGGTATATGATCGCTTATTGCAGGTTGCGTAAAGATTATCGCAGTTTCCGAACAGATCGCATCAGCTATATTAACCTTTCCGGAAATCATTTTGATAAGCAGCACCCGTCGCTCAAATCATTTCTTAATAAAATGAATGCCGAAAAGGAAATGTTTACCATTATTATACAGGTTGATAAAACAGTTTTAAAATATTTTGGTGAACAGAAATTTTACAATGGGTTTATATCCCAAAAAGAAGTGGCTGGTAAAATGGAAATGACCTTTATAACAGCATCCCTAATTGGTTTTTCAAAATTCTATTTGCTTTTTGCGGAGTATGCAGATATTATCAGTCCGCCGGGATTGAAGGAAATGGTGAAGAAAAATATTGAAGAAATTTCAAAAAAATTATCATCGTGAATTTAAGGAAGTATGTCAAGCCTGAGCTTGTCGAAGGCGGGTTATAATCGTATCGTACTTGTCACACATTCGACAGGCTCACTGTGACAAAGATGCTCCACTTTCAAAATAACTTTTTCCTGTTGACATAGGGCTGTCACTACCCCGTATTTACTTTGTGGTACAACCAAAAAATAAATACCATGACACAGATCTCATTAATTCAGAAAGAACTTGAAAACGAAGCGGTAACTACCCGTAAAATGCTGGCGATTGTCCCTGCCGAAAAATTTGACTGGAAGCCTCATCCCAAAAGTATGGCGATGATGAACCTGTCCACCCATATTGCCGAATTGCCTACCTGGATAAGTATGGTGCTAAACACCGATGAGCTTGATTTTGCTGAAAACGAATACAAACCGACTATTGTAAAAGACAATGCCGAACTGATGGAATTGTTTGAAAAAAGCCTGGAAGATGCCCGTACACAATTGGATGCAGGCAAAGAAGATACCCTTGACAAAACATGGATCCTACGTAGCGGGGAACATATACTTAGCAGCGGTTCCAAGGCCGATATGATACGCATTTCGCTTTCGCAGATCATTCACCACCGGGCGCAACTTGGTGTTTATTTACGCCTGCTGGATATTCCGATACCGGGTTCTTATGGCCCCAGTGCAGATGATAATAACTTTTAAGAATGGATACATTCCCGGTCGGGTCGTAATGGCTGCCGGGAATGTTTTTTTGATAGCATCTGCGGCAAAGAAAATATGAAATGCATTCAGGATTAAGCTAAATATTTCTAAACTAAAATACCTATCGAAAAAAATCGGGCTTGATACGCAACTGATTTCTTTTTATTTGAGTCTATGGTTATAGAATAAGCCGGAAATCAGTGATGACCCGTCCGGCTTTATTTATTTAGGCACTGTTTTTTCGTGCATATTCTTAACCAAAAACACCAAAAACTTGAAAAATTTAATTAAACCGCAGCTTTTTAAGCACGCTTTTCTGCTGATTGCATTAACCCTGTCAAAGGCCCTGGTATGGGCCCAGGATAGCACCAGTACAGCAACCACCACCACAGCAACCCGCACTGAAACACAAACCTGGTATGCCGAACCATGGGTATGGATAGTAGGTGGCATTGTGTTGCTTTTGATTATTGTGTTACTGGTAAGGGGAAACAGCAGCAGTAGCAGTACCAGCTCACGTACAGACAAAGTAACTGTTACAAAAACAACAGAAGTGGAATAATTTTGCTGATCAGTTAAAAAGACCGCTATACAGGTTTTATCATGTATAAGCTGCCTGCTTTAAAGCTTGCAGAAGAGATAATCCTATGTGAAATTATAGGCTCATAAAAAAAGTTGCAGATTTTTTCTGCAACTTTTTTATATAATTACCTTAGGGATCAGGAATGAAATGCCTGGATCATACCTAAAACTGATGCCAGCATTAACACGCATTTCCAACAATATGTTTTTTTCATTTTTGTTTGATTTTAGGATGTAAAGTTACGGGATCTGGCAATTTTGTTTTGTTAATGTTTGTTTGTGTATGGTTAACCATTTTCAAGATGACGAGGCTCAATAACGTCCAAAAGTAAAAGCGTGTCATTCGGCTACGCTCAGGATAAACTGCACCGCTGACCCACAAAGATTTTCTGCCCGGTACATAAAAAAAAAGCTATCTTCAATACAAATTTTACAACTATGGATTATATAAAGTATTGGTGGGTTCTTTTACTGCTTTTTGCATTTTTGGGTTGCTTCGTTACCATTAACCAGGGTTTTATTGGCGTGGTTACTATGTTTGGTAAGTACCAGCGTATCCTGCGCCCGGGGCTGCGGATGAAGATCCCTTTTATAGAGCAGATATTTAAAAAGATAAGCGTGCAAAACCGTTCGGTGGAACTCGAGTTCCAGGCCGTAACGATTGACCAGGCGAATGTTTATTTTAAATCTATGCTGCTGTATTCGGTGCAGAATGAACAGGAAGAAACCATTCAGAAAGTGGCGTTTAAATTCATCAGCGATAAAGACCTGATGCAGGCTTTGATACGTACGGTTGAAGGAAGTATCCGTGCTTTTGTATCTACTAAAAGGCAGGCAGAAGTATTAAATGTTCGCCGCGATATTGTAGAAAATGTAAAAGAGCAGGTGGATGTGGCCCTGGAAGGCTGGGGTTATCACCTGCAGGATCTGCAGATAAATGATATTACTTTTGATGAAGCCATCATTACCAGTATGAGTAAAGTGGTTGCATCTAATAACTTAAAAGCGGCGGCAGAAAACGAAGGACAGGCATTATTAATTACCAAGACAAAAGCTGCAGAAGCTGAAGGTAATGCCATTAAAATTGCAGCAGAAGCAGAAAGGCTGGCAGCGCAGTTGCGTGGACAAGGTGTTGCGCTGTTCAGGGAAGAAGTTGCTAAAGGTATGAGCCAGGCTGCAACAGAAATGAAACAGGCAAACCTGGATACGAATGTTATCCTGTTCAGCATGTGGGTGGAAGCCATTAAAAACTTTGCAGAATATGGTAAGGGTAATGTGATCTTCCTGGATGGTGGCAGCGATGGTATGGAAAAAACCATGAAGCAGATCATGGCCATGCAGCAATTAGAATCGAAAAAATAAAATCAATTTTTTAAATACGCTAAACCCCGGTACTGCCGGGGTTTTTTGTTAGCCTGAATGTCAAAGAAAATTCAAATAATAAAACTGTCAGGGTGAGCTTGTCGAACCCGGTATACTTTAACAAACCCGTCTTCGACAAGCTCAGACTGACAGTAAAATAATTTTAGAGCATTATTTTTTATTATTGTAACTCATTTTAAAAATCAACATTAACATTTTGTTATGCAGCTATTGCAAATTTGTTTCGTTTCATTGCATAAGTGAATAACTTTTGGCATAATTAATGAGCAGGTATCATAACAAAATAAAACCCGGCATACATGTTTAATATCTTATTACAGATCGACAGCACAGGAATTGCTGCCTCTTCTTCGGCAGGAAAAGAATCTTTGTTCTCCTTATTGGTTAAGGGCGGTGTACTGATGATACCACTGGCTATCTTTTTTGCGATGGCTGTTTTCTTTTTTATTGAGCGTTTAATTGCTATTAGAAAAGCCAGTAAGATAGAAGACAATTTCATGAATATCATCCGGGATCATATTATCAGCGGCAATATCAGCGCAGCAAGAAGCCTTACAAAAAATACTATGCACCCGGTTGCAAAAATGATCGATAAAGGCATACAGCGTATTGGTAAACCCATTGATGCGATTGAAAAAAGTATGGATAATGTGGGTAAGCTGGAAATTTATAAGATGGAAAAGAACCTGCCGGTACTTTCTGTAATTGCCCGTATTGCACCGCTGTTTGGTTTCGTAGGTACCATCATCGGGCTGGTGATGTTGTTACGGGAATTTGCGGCAGCTACCAATCCTTCCATCACCGATATTGCCGATGCGATGTATGTGAAGATGATCACTTCTGCAACGGGTTTAATTATCGGTATCATCTCTTACCTGGGATATAGTTACCTGGATACACAGATAGATAAAACAGTTAACAAAATGGAATCGGCCAAGTCTGATTTTATTGATATTCTACAGGAGCCAACGAGGTAGTTACACGAATTAATCAAATTACACTGATTACATGAATTGAGCTAAAAGATAAATTCGTGTAATTCGTAAAAATTAGTGAAATAAAAAAAATGAGTTTAAGAAGCCGTTTAAGGGATAATCACAATGAAGTGGATGCTGGTCCGCTCAATGATGTGCTGTTTATTTTGCTGATGTTCTTTTTGCTGGTATCTACTTTGGCTAATCCGAATGTGGTTAAGGTTTCAAATCCTAAAGGAAAAAGCGATACCAAAGTGAGCCAGAATATTGTAGTTACGGTTACAAAAGATCAGAAAGTATTTATTGGTACCCGGCAGATAGATATGCTTTATATTGACTCGCTGCTTAAAAAAGAAGTGGAGACCAATAAAAAATACGTTGATACCCCAACTGTAGTAATGAATGTGGATACCGCCGCTTATTATGGAATGGCTTTTAAAATAATGGAAGCCGCTAAACGGGCAAAAGCTAAGCTGGCTGCTAACATTAAGCAGTAACCAGTATCATCCTTTCTTTACCGTACATATCTTTTTTTATCATCACTGTCTGGTAATCTTTTCTGAATAATGCCGCCGTTTCTTTGGCATGGTCCTCATGCGTTTCCAGGTAAATTTTTCCGTTCGGCAATAAATTATTTCTGCCAAAGGCTGCTATCTTCTCGTAAAAAATTAAAGGTGAATCGTTAGGTACAAACAGTGCCAGGTGTGGTTCAAATGCTGTAACATGTTTCTCTAATTTTTCTTTTTCACGCACCGGTATATAAGGCGGGTTACTGATGATGATATCGCAAACGGGCAATGAAGGCCAGGTTGATTCGTCTAAAAAATCGAGTTGGGTAAAATGTATATGAGCATTGTGCAGGGTTGCATTTTCTTTTGCTAATGCCAATGCATCTTTACTTACATCAATAGCCGTAAGCCTGGATGCCGGTAAATTCTTTTTTATGGCGATGGGGATACAGCCACTACCTGTTCCAATATCCAGGATAACAGGATCAGTGAGTTTTGATTTTCTGTCTTTGATCAATTGCTCCACCAATTCTTCAGTTTCGGGCCGGGGAATTAATACATGTTCATTCACTTTAAATTTCATGCGGTAAAACCAGGCCTCGCCCAACACATATTGAATGGGTTTGTGCAGCAGCAATTCCTGCAGGGTGCTTTGTATCAGTTTATCCGCAACAGGAGTAATGATTTTCTCCGGACTCTTTAAAATATCCGAACGTTTCAGCGAAGCCATCTTTTCAAATACCCAGTCTGTGATGGCCGTAGATTCACTAAGACTATATATTTTTTGCAACTGTACTAAAAAATTACGGTATAGGTCCTTCAACATCATTAAACAAACTTAATGCATCGATTTTAAATAAATTAAGTAATATAGTTTTTATGTAGCAGCGTGAGTTTATTTATTGATACGTATTTTTGCTGCTTGTCAGATCATGAACTATATATGCAGCGTTGCCTTCAACTGGCAGCTTTGGGAGCAGGCAGCGTTGCGCCAAACCCGATGGTGGGCGCCGTATTGGTGCATGCATGCAGGATAATAGGAGAGGGTTATCACCAGGAATATGGCGAAGCACATGCCGAAGTAAATTGTATAAGCAGTGTTTCGGAAACCGACAAAATACTTATTGCACAAAGCACCCTGTATGTTTCTTTGGAACCCTGTGTGCATTATGGCAAAACCCCGCCCTGTGCTGATCTGATCATAAAAAATAAAATCCCAAGGGTAGTGATCGGCTGCCGGGATAGCTTTGAAAAAGTGGCTGGAAAAGGAATTGAACGCTTACAGGCTGCAGGCATTGAGGTTACCGTTGGTGTTTTAGAAAAAGAATGCCTGGAACAGAACAAACGCTTTTTTACTTTTCATAAAAAGCAACGGCCTTATATTATTTTAAAATGGGCTGAAACCAGTGATGGAAAGATCGGATCCACTGATGGGGAAAGAATCTTTATCAGCAATGAATTTACAAACCGGCTGGTTCATCAATGGCGAAGTGAAGAAGCCGCTATTTTAATTGGAACGAATACAGCCCTGCTTGATAACCCGGCCCTGAAAACGAGGCTTTGGCCGGGCAAAAATCCTGTACGACTGGTGCTTGATATGGATCTGAAATTACCGGCATCCTTACAATTATTTGATGGTATCGTTAAAACAATTGTCTTTAATGGGCATAAACAGCAGGATGCCGGGATGCTTTGTTATTATAAGGTTGATACAACTGAACAACTCCTTCCCAAGATATTAAAAATCTTATACAACCTGCAATTGCAATCGGTAATAGTTGAAGGAGGTGCCTGGTTGCTGCAATCGTTCATCAATGAAAATTTATGGGATGAGGCAAGGATCATTAGCAATACCGCTATGAAAATTGCTGCCGGAATAAATGCACCTATATTGCAGCACCAAAAAATGATAAAAGAAGAAAATATACAAACAGACAGGATAGTATATTTTAAAAACGATTCACAATGATTTATTTATTAGGCAGCATCTTATTAAGTTCTTACCTCACGCTTTCATTTAAAGTGCTGCAAAGGCTTAATATCAATACACTCCAGGCAATAGTGTTTAATTACGTGGCCTGTGTTTGTACCGGAGCTGTTGTAAATGGCGCTTTCCCGGTAAATAAAGAAAATATAAGTTCACCTTGGTTTGTGTGGGCATTGCTGATGGGTGTTATGTTCATTTGTATTTTTAATGTGATCGGTTTTACTACTCAAAAACTGGGTGTTGCCATTGCATCGGTAGCCAATAAGTTATCCATGGTAATTCCGTTTGTGTTTTCTATTTACCTCTATAATGAAACGGCTGCCGTTTTAAAAATAACAGGCATTGCCGTGGCATTGGCTGCTGTGGTATTTACCTGTTATCCTTCGCAAAAAAAAAATGGCGAACCAAAAAAAAACAGGCAGCTTTTATTGTTGCTTCCGGTTGTTCTGTTCATTAGCAGCGGATTACTTGATACACTGATCGTATATGTAAAGAATAATTTTTTTAATGACCCTGCGGCTAATTTCAATAATTTTCTGATCACGGCTTTTTCGGTTGCGGGCAGTATTGGTTTAATTATACTGGCTATTCAATTTGTAACCCGTAAGCAGGCATTTTCTTTTAAAGCCTTACTGGCAGGCATTATCATTGGTGTACCCAATTACTTCTCTATTTGGTGCCTGGGTAAAGTGATCTCGGCATACCAGGGTAATTCATCGGCCATTATACCGGTAAATAATATGGGTATTGTGCTTTTTAGTGCGGTAGCTGCATGGATAATATTTAAAGAAAAGTTATCATTGATAAACTGGGTTGGTATAATCCTGGCCGTTGCGGCTATCGCATTGATAGCTTATGGATAAAAGATCAGCAGTCCAAACACATCAGCCTAATATTTATTTTTATTAATGGAAGAGAAAGGAGTTTATAATACCATCGCCCAGCTATCTACTGCCGAATTTAAGGATCGTGGCAGTAAGTTTATTGCATTTGCATTTCCAATTGAAACGGCAGATGATTTTAAAAAGCAGTTGCAGCTTTTAAAAAAAGAACATCCCAAAGCAGTTCATCATTGTTTTGCATATCGTATTGGCACCGATGGAAATAATTTTCGCAGCAGCGATGATGGCGAACCTTCGGGTACTGCGGGTAAGCCCATACTTGGGCAAGTAGACAGTAAAGAACTAACCAATGCGGCTATCATTGTAGTGCGCTACTGGGGTGGTACTATGCTGGGCGTACCCGGTTTGATAAATGCATACAAAATGGCCGCCGCTATGGCATTACAGGTTACACCCATTATTGAAAAGCCGGTTGAACTAAAATATAGCATTGAATTTGACTATACCCAGATGAATGAAGTGATGATGGTATTAAAACAATATAATTGCAGCATTATTGCACAGGAAATGCAGTTGTTTTGCCTGATAAGAACCGGCATTCCCAAAAACCGTTTAACCGATACATTGTACCGCCTCAATGAACTGCAAAACGTTGTTACAAAAAAAGAAGTTTAACCATAAATTTTGTAACTTTCTGTAAAATACGTTTGGTATGGCTACAGAGAAAAAATATAAAAGTTTTTGGAGTTTCTATCCTTACTATTTAACCGAGCATGGAGATTTAACCAACCGCGTATTGCATTTTACAGGTACAGCAGGATTGCTTGCTATTTTGATAACAGCTATTGTCTTACAAAAATGGTGGATGCTTGCTCTGGTACCAGTTTGCGGTTATGGTTTTGCATGGGTTGGGCATTTTTTTATTGAGAAGAACAAGCCGGCAACATTTACTTACCCGCTGTACAGCCTGGGTAGCGACTTTGTGATGTTCTGGCATATACTTACCGGGCAGATAGGGAAAAAATTAGAAGAAGCAAAAAAGACCATCTCTTAAAATGAATATAGAAACCATTCGTGAATACATTTTACAAAAGCCCTTTGTTATAGAAGGCTTTCCTTTTGGTGAAAACACGCTTGTATTTAAAGTAAAGGATAAAATATTTTTACTGGCAGCATTGGATAGTTCTCCTTTGCAGTTTAATGTAAAATGTGATCCGGATAAAGCTATTGAATGGAGAGAAACATACCCAGAAACGGTTTTACCAGGTTACCACATGAATAAGAAACACTGGAACACGATCATGGTAGATGGCAGGTTATCTGCAAAGCAATTAAAGGAAATGATCGATGATTCGTATGCATTAGTGGCTCCGAAAAGCCGTGTAAAATAATTTTGACGAAGTTTTAAACTTTGTCAATGCTGACTGAGTTATTTTTTCTCATATTTCCACATCCTTCTTTTACCTTCAACCATCCATTCCAATGCGGTAACCATTCTTTTAATCCTCGTATCTTCCGTCTTGGCTTCGGTGATCCACATCACATATTCTTTTTTGTGGGAGTAGGCAAAATTTTCAAAAACCTGTTTTGCTTTTTTGTTTTTGGCAAGTGCTTTTATAAAATAATCAGGCACCGTTAATTCTTTTTTTTCTTTTTCAGTTGGTTTTACTTTTGCCGGAAGCTTAATGCCTTTGTCATTTAACTGCATGGCTTCTTTTATCCATGCTGATATTTTTTTATCAGGTGGCAGATCCTTTAACGAGGCAAGTTTACCCAAATGGCCCATAGCCGTTTCTGCTCTTGCATTTTCGAGGAGTACAGCATCCTTCATCAGCACGGCTTTCCAGAAACCCATTACTGCGTGCTGCTTAAAGGATGCCATATGGCAGAGCATCTCTCCTTTGTAATCGAAGAATGGCATACTCCATTTCATTTTTTCCTCCACATCCGGACATGCTTTGTGTACCAGTTCCCGTATATGACTTAAAATGGGCTTTGCAAAATCAGCCGATTTGGCAATGTATGCATCAATTTTTTTTTCTTTAGTTGCCATAAAAAATATTTTCAGGTATGTAAGAAATGAGATGGTAAAATAGCAATTTTTTCTTGTCGCTCTGCAAATCGTTAATCTAAATTAGTTTAAGATGACTGAAGGCTGTTAAGCGTTACATAACCGATATGCAATTCATCTTCAGCTAAATCGCCGATTTGCTTTTCAATTACGAGGTGGTATTGATCTTTTAGTTCAGGAGATAAAATGTCTTTTATTTCATAAACATCATCCACATCAACGCCATATTTATCATCAATATGTGATAGGGCACCTTTAAAACCAGTATGTAAATAGAAAGCAGTTTTTTTTGCTGCCTGTATGGCAACGGTCTTTGTATCAGCAATTGAAAGTAATTTGTAATGATATTCTTCCAGGTCGTTTGTTTTATAGCCACCGAGGTTTAAAAAAAATAATTTGTTTGCAGATTTTTTTTCTTCTGACTTAGGTAGAACCTCGACGGTAAATCCATCGACTACAGTCACTGCCCGCCAGGAATCAATATGTATTTGACGGCCACCGGGCCAGAATTGTTTTATCTGCGGTAAAATGTCTGCTAAGGAATTACCGATGCCGAAAAAAGTATCATGCTGCTCGGTATTTCTACCTTTGGGTCTGCAGCCAAGTATGAGCAGAAAAAGTTTCATTGTTTTACTTTTTAAAACTTTCGCTCACCACCAACTCCTTGCTTCCTGCGGTGTAAACATAAAAGCCTTCACCACTTTTAATGCCCATCCTGCCAGCCAACACCATATTCACCAATAAAGGGCATGGCGCATATTTTGGATTACCAAATCCATCCTGCAATACTTTTAAAATGCTCAGGCAAACATCCAGGCCAATAAAATCTGCTAACTGTAAGGGCCCCATTGGGTGAGCCATACCCAATTTCATTACGGTATCAATTTCTTCCACACCCGCAACGCCTTCATATAAACTGTGAATGGCTTCATTGATCATGGGCATTAAAATGCGGTTGGCAATAAATCCGGGGTAATCATTTACAGCACAAGGTATTTTGCCAAGTTGTTTGCTTAATTCAATAATGGTTTCTGTTACTTCTTTTTGGGTGGCATAACCATTGATGATCTCCACCAGTTTCATTACCGGCACTGGGTTCATAAAATGCATACCAATCACGAGCCCTGGCCTTTTTGTTACCGCTGCAATTTTGGTTATGGAGATTGAAGAGGTATTTGTTGCCAATATACAACCCGGCGGCGCATGCAGATCCATCTGCTCAAAGATGGATAATTTAAGATCCACATTTTCTGTGGCTGCTTCCACAACAAGTTGAGCTTCTTTAACACCTTCGGCAATTATGGGGGAGATAGTAATATTTGCCAGTGTTGCTTTTTTCTGCTCTTCGGTGATGGTTCCTTTGGTAAGTTGCCTGTCCAGGTTTTTATTAATGGTATCTAATGCTCTTTGCAATTGCGATGGATTTACATCAATTAAAACCACTTTAAAACCAGACTGAGCAAATACATGAGCAATACCATTACCCATTGTTCCAGCGCCAATAACAGAGACGGCCCCCCTGCCACCCAAAAGGGGGTTCTTTGCAGTATTATTATCTGAAGAGTTATTCATATTTGCAAGATTTTATTTTAAAAATTTTATGCTGCTTTTTGAAAGTAAAATTATTTTTTAAAGAAGAGCTGAATAAAGGACTAAAGTACAAGAGTGCGACGCCAATGAAGTCAAATAGAATTCCCAAAGCCCGGCTCAAAAAAAATTTTCAAATATAAAAACACCAAGCTTAAATTTTACTGACTGCACCCTAGTTCCCCCTTCAGGGGGCGGAGGGGGCCTTATTTAAACGCATTCATCCCTGTCACATCCATCCCCGTGATCAACAAATGAATATCATGTGTGCCTTCATAGGTGATAACACTCTCCAGGTTCATCATGTGGCGCATTACGGGGTATTCGCCTGTAATGCCCATTCCGCCGAGCATCTGACGGGCATCCCGGCATATATTAGTAGCTACTTCGCATGCGTTTCGCTTTGCCATACTCACTTGCTGTTGTGTAACTTTCCCTTCATTCATCAACACGCCCAAACGCCAGTTTAATAATTGTGCTTTGGTAATTTCCGTAACCATTTCGGCCAGTTTTTTTTGTTGCAATTGAAAACTACCAATGGGTTTACCAAATTGTATTCTTTCTTTACTGTAATTTAATGCTGTATCATAGCAATCCATAGCAGCACCAATGGCGCCCCAGGCAATACCATAACGGGCCTTGGTTAAACAACCCAACGGGCCTTTTAATCCTTTTACATTTGGTAAAATATTTTCTTTTGGAACTTTTACATTATCAAAAACCAGTTCGCCGGTTGCACTGGCACGCAGGCTCCATTTACCATGTGTGGTTGGTGTGGTAAAACCTTCCATGCCTCTTTCCACAATCACACCTCTTATATCACCGGCATCATCTTTTGCCCAAACAACAGCCACTTGAGCAAAGGGTGCATTGCTGATCCACATTTTGGCACCATTCAATAATACATGGTCGCCGGCATCTTTTATCGTTGTCAACATACCACTTGGATCGCTGCCATGATTAGGTTCTGTTAAACCAAAACAACCCAGCCATTCGCCGCTGGCCAATTTGGGTAAATATTTATTACGTTGCTCCTCATTGCCATACTGATAAATCGGAAACATCACCAAACTGCCCTGCACACTGGCTGTTGAGCGTACACCACTATCACCACGTTCCAGTTCCTGCATCATTAATCCGTAGCTGATATAATCCAGTCCGCCGCCGCCATATTGTTCAGGCACCGTTGGACCAAAGCAACCCAGGTCACCCAGTTGTTTAATGATCTGTTGCGGAAATTCTGCACGCTGGGCGTAATCTTCTATGATAGGAGAAATTTCTTTCTTTACATAATTGCGAACACTCTCACGAATCAGTTTGTGTTCATCGGTCAGCAGTTCATCTACGTTAAAATAATCGGGCGATTGAAAATTATCGGTTTTAGCAGCCATCGTCATTGTTTATTGGCCCCCTCCATCTCCCCGAAAGGGGAGGAAATGGAGGAGATTGATTTGAAGATTATGTAATTATTTTTTTGTTACAAGCGTTTGTAATTCTATTTAGCTTTATTGGCGTCGCACTCTTGTACTGCACATCATTATTTAGCTTTGATTTCTGCCATTTAGGCTGTAATCTATACCGCAAATATAAATACACTCATTCAGAAGATAATTTTTTGTTTTTTGCAGCTGCTTTACTAAAACCCCGGCGGCGGTTTTGTAAACGGTTCAAATAGCCGCTGTCGGAGTTATTTAAAAAATATTTCACCATATGCAACATTGATAAAATAGCCTTGTCTCTAACTTATTAAACACCAACTTTTGGAATTAGCTGTATTGCCACAACGGGATGAACTGATAGAACGCTGCTTAAAGGGCGATACGCTTGGCTATAAGGAATTATATGTTCGCTATTCAAAAGCCATGTACAATACTTGCCTGCGCATGTTGAATAATGTGGCAGAAGCTGAAGATGTTTTGCAGGAAAGTTTTATTGAGGCGTTTAAACACCTGGAGCGTTTTGAATACCGCACCAGTTTTGGTGGCTGGCTTAAGCAAATATGCATTAACCGATCTATTAACCAGCTTAAAAAAAGAAAGATAGATTGGGTGGATATAGAACTGGCAGGATACGACAATGCCGATGAAATACCTGTTGATGAAGTGGAAATAGCATTGCAGGTGGAGTCGGTTAAGAAAGCCATCATGAAACTGCCTGATGGATACCGTACGGTTTTGAATTTGTATTTGCTGGAAGGGTATGATCACGAGGAGATAGCAGAGATATTGCAGGTAGCAGAATCAACAACCCGTACACAATACATGCGGGCAAAACAAAAATTATTACAATTTTTAAAAGAAGGATCATGAGTAATAAGCTGAAAAAATTTACATGGGATAACCGGAAAGCATTTGATGATGCAACACCATCTGATAAAGTATGGGATAATATTGAAGCATCCTTTTCGCAAAAGAAAAAAAAGAAATCCATACTTGCACCGGTTTATAAATGGGGTATGTCAGCCGCAGCCATGTTGATCATAGCATTGGGCATTTATTTTATTTCCAATAAAAAATCTGTTGAACCCGCTATCATTGCCAATATAGAGCCGGATATCAATACACTGGCACCCGATTATGCCCCGGAGATGAACCAGTTTGTGAAAATGATAGACAGCAAGCAGGAAGAATTGAAAGTGCTTGCCAAAGAGCAGCCCGAACTTTATAAGCAGTTCACCACAGCCATTAATCAATTGGACAGTTCATACAATAGCCTTAAAAACCAACTCAGCGCTACACCCAACCGGGAAATGCTGCTGGGAGCCATGATTCAAAACCTCCAACTGCAGTTGAATGTATTGAATCAGCAATTAAACATCATTAATCAAATTAAAGAATCAAAAAAGTATAACCATGAAAAAAATGATCAAGCCATTTAGTATTATTTTACCATTATTATTGTTGTTGCAGGTTAGCCTGTTTGCACAAAATGATAATGATAACGATAATGACAACAAAAACGACAATAAAAAGAAGTATGAATTTGTAAAGAAGAAAGCCGTTAACAAATCTTATAATGTTTCTTCATCCGATAAACTGGATATTCAGAATTCTTTTGGATCGGTGGAAGTGCATACCTGGAACAGGAATGAAATAAAAGTAGATGTTGATATTGAAGTGTCAGCCAATACTGATGCACTTGCACAAAAAATAATAGACAGGATATCTGTAACAGATGAAAAAGGCGGTAATGGGATAGCTTTTAAAACATCTATGAAGGATATGAACAACCAGAAAGGAGGAAACAAGGATGAAAAAAGTTCGATGTCCATCAATTATACTATTTCCATGCCTGCCGGTAACCCGTTAACGGTAAAAAATGAATTCGGTTCAACAATCATTCCTGATTTTAATGGTGAGGTTGATCTGACCAGCAAGTTTGGATCATTAACAACAGGCAATCTCAGCAGTATTAAGAACATCAATGTGGAATTTGGTAAAGCAACCCTTGCTAATATTTCCAGTGCCCCGGTAAACATCAAGTTTTCAAAGGCAGTGATCTCGAAATTATCAGGAGCCGTAAAACTGAACCTGGAGTTTTGCAGCAATGTAAGATTAAGCCTGGATAATAATTTAAGCAGCCTTGATCTGAAAACGTCTTACTCAACTGTTAACCTTAAGCCACAGGGCGGCCTTTCGGCATCATATAATATATCTACCAGCTTTGGCTCATTTAAAAATACCAGTGATGTAAAATTCAGCAGCGATGCAGATGATAATAATGACCGTGGGCCAAAATTCGACTATGAATATTCCGGCAAATCGGGTAATGGCAGCGTACCCGTAAAAGTGAAAAGCAGTTTTGGAAAGATCATCCTTGGAGAGGCTTCGGAAGAAGATATGAAAGATAAGAACAAAGGAAAATCAAAAAGCAGGACATCATAATAAAGCATAGCCATGAATTATAAAGGGTCTGTAATTGTTACAGGCCTTTTGTTTTACAGTAAGAACCCGTGCCAATTAAAGCCTACCTTCACCCTTAAAATTTATAATAATGCGTATCCCCAAATTGTTGCTTGCAGCTATTACTGTAACCTGTTTCTTTTCTTTTCAATCCTGTAAAAAAAGTAATGATATGACGGTACCAAATCCAACTCCGGTTATAAAGCCTGATACATTAACATCCGGCTGGACTAAAGTAGTTTTAGCGGGTGAAACAGGCTTTAGTGATATCTTTTTTAATTCTTCCACTACCGGATACCTTGCCGGTTCAAAAATTTATAAATCTACCGATGGTGGAAATAACTGGTTGCCGGTTTTCTCTAACAATAACCTATTTAATATCTTTATGACCAATGACAGTAAAGCATTTTTTGTAGGGCAGGCTGCTGCAGTTTTTAAAACCATTGATGGAGGAATTAATTTTATTCCTACCAGCGTACCTGCAACAGTTTACGATATATTTTTTACAGATAATACAACTGGCTATTTTATTGCGCAGGACGGATTGTATAGCACCACTGATGGAGGTGTGACATGGATAAAACTTTCTACCACAGGCCTTCCTTTAGCTGTATCTTACAGTACATTAGCATTTGTAAATAGCACCACTGGTTGGGTTCTGGTAAATGGCTCAATTTATAAAACCAATGGATCCAACCTGAATTGGCAACAAGCCCTGGTAAATGGTGCTACAGGAAGCTCCACATTTGTTTCTGTTTATGCCATTTCTGCATCTAATATTTATGTTACCAATTATAGTGGCCAGGTTTTTAAATCCACAGATGGCGGCGCAAATTTTTCTCTTTTAAAACAACTGGATGCAAATGGGTATGCTGATATTCATTTTCTTACTGATCTTATTGGATATGTAAGTGTAGGCCGCAATGTTTATAAAACTACAGACGGGGGTACAAACTGGATTAAAGTTGTTTCTTTAGGACAAGGAACGCTCGGCGAATTACATTTTACAGATGCCAATCATGGTTGGGTTTGTGGCGACAATGGTGTTGTGCTGATTTTTAAACCGTAAAATTGTTGTTTTGAAGTATTGGG
Source organism: Chitinophagales bacterium (assembly GCA_038226715.1). Lineage (GTDB taxonomy): Bacteria > Bacteroidota > Bacteroidia > Chitinophagales > Chitinophagaceae > Ferruginibacter. The sequence goes on along the minus strand of JBBRQF010000005.1, from coordinate 15,846 downwards.
TATTATATCTTTACTGATCTGCAAAAGCCGGCGTAAAAAATCAGCCCGAAGAACATGGTCAACAATTCTTATTTAGCACTTGGCGATAGTTACACAATTGGAGAGCAGGTAGCTTTTGCCGATAACTTCCCAAATCAAACTGTACAGTTGTTGCGCAGATCGGGCTTTAATTTTTTTGCTCCGGAGATCATTGCCAAAACCGGTTGGACAACAGATGAATTAAATGAAGCTATTGAAAAAACAACCACACTCGAAACCTATGACATCGTATCGCTGTTGATCGGTGTAAATAATCAATACCGTGGCCGCTCAGCCGATGAATTTAAAATTGAGTTTGAGCAGTTAATGCAAAAAGCTATTCAGTTTGCCGACAATAAACCTTACCGTGTTTTTGTGTTGAGCATCCCCGATTGGGGCGTTACACCCTTTGCTGCGGGCAGAGACAGAAAACAGGTTGCAGATGAAATTGATACGTATAATTATATCTGCGAAAATTCTGCAAAAGAGTTTCAAACTAATTTTATAAATATTACAGTTTCGCAAAGGGCAAATGGAAATGAGCCGGGATTTCTTGCAGCAGATGGGTTACATCCTTCGGGAAATGAATATCAAAAATGGGCTGCTAAATTATCTTATGCTATATTAAAAGAATTGTAATGACTGATAAAATTGACTTTATAGAAGTACAGCGTTTTAAAATATGGTGGGCCTGGGTTACAGTGGCAGCTTTAAATGTATTGTGCATCTATGCAATAGTACAACAGTTAATCCTGGGAAAAGCTTTTGGGCCAAAACCTGCATCAAACAGTGTCCTGCTGATGGCTGGGTTATTTGTTTTTCTGCTTTTACTTTTTTTAATGTCGATAAAATTAAAAACACGCATTACGGAAACCGGAATTTATTACCGGTTCTATCCATTTCAATTTAAAGAAACATGTATTGAATGGCAGGAATTGAAAAATGCCTGGATGCGGGAATACAATGCGCTTTTTGAATACGGCGGTTTTGGCTTGAGATCAGGATCTGCACAAACAGGAAAAGCAGTTATTACTTCTGCCTCCTGCAATATGGGTTTACAACTGCAGTTTAATGGTGACCAACTTTTATTGATCGGTACGCAAAAGCCCCAAGAGATGCAAATCATCATTGATGCAGTAATGGCATCCGGAAAAATAAACAGGCGGATATGATTTATTAAGAAAGGTATCCTGCCATTTCTGATTGGTATTGCTGTGCAATTATCCTGGCTTCGGCTGCAAAATCTTCTTTATTGCCGGCATAAATAATTGCCCGGCTTGCATTTACTAAAAGGCCGCACTGAGCGTTAGTCGAAGTGTCCTTTATCATACCGAATTTGCTCACTTCTTCCAAACTGCCTCCTTGGAAACCAATGCCAGGTACGAGTAAAAAATGATCAGGGATGATCTTTCTTACTTCCTCTAAATAAAATGCGTTAGTTGCTCCAATTACAAACATGAGATTGTCCGGGTTTCCCCATGTACTTGCCTTTCTTAAAACTTTTTCGTAAAGCATTTCTATAGGGTTCAAATTTTTTGGATAAGCGTCATTAGTAATATTATTATGAGCATTTCCATTTTTAAAAGTTGGTTCCAGTTCAAAATCCAGAGCGCCTGCATTGCTGGTCAATGCCAAAACGATGGCCCACTTATTTTCAAATTCTAAAAAAGGCTTCACACTGTCTTCGCCCATGTAAGGTGCTACGGTTATCGCATCAAAGTCCATCGTTTCAAAAAATGCTTTTGCATATTGCGAAGAAGTGTTACCAATATCGCCACGCTTGGCATCTGCAATAATGAACTGGTCTTTGGGAATATAGTTCACGGTTTTTTCCATGGCTTCCCAACCCTTCAATCCCATTGCTTCGTAAAAAGCGGTATTTATTTTATAAGCCACACAAAGGTCCTGTGTAGCATCAATGATCTGTTTATTGAATTCAAAAACCGCATCGGGATGAGATTGCAGGTGCTTTGGTATTTTGGTAATGTCTGTATCTAAACCAACGCAGAGGTATGATCTTTTTAATTGTATCTGTTGTATTAACTGCTTTCTTGTCATACTGTAAATTTAATCAGCGAAAATCATAATTATCATAATAATCTGCGTTCCATTTCTTCCGCAATCATTCTGGAATTATAATCTCCTCTTTTGATCAGTTGCTCAATAATATTCTTTTGAGATGCTTCATCTCTGTTCTGGCTTAATTTAAAAACATTATCAAGCTCTTCTACTTCAATGCTAAAACCTACAATGGCTTTTACCATGTGGTCAATGTATTCTTTTGGTAAATGACCGAAAGAATCTGCTGATACAGTTCCTTCATATTTATCACTAAGGGCTTTAACCGCATCGCGGGTGCCTTCTTCATCTTTAAAAGATATCTTTCCCTTCGCATGTACTGTCATATAATTCCATGTTGAGCCTATCCCACGTTCTGTATACCAGCTTGCGCTCACATAGCAATGAGGCCCGCTGAAAAGTACCAACACATTTTCGTTTTTTTCAAAGGCCAGGTGATGATCAGTCTTTCGCATCATGTGGCCTTCCAGCAATATTTTACCATCAATTAATTTTACCGCCAGGGGTATTTGTGTTGCCACAGGATAATGATTACCAATGCCCGTAATAAAAGCAAAGGCATTTTCTTTCATAAAGTCAATTACTTTCTGCTTATCTTTTTCTGTGTAATGATAGAATTTGTACATGTTTAACTATTTATCTTTTCCAAAATCATTTTTTCAATTTCATCTTCCTGCCATTTGTTTTCAATATCGGGTATGGCCATTACCTGTTGCATGATGGCTTCCTGCCTTTGCCCGTTTACCAATGCATCGCTATATCTTATCTGCGGACTGAATGTTACCTGGCTGTATAAAGGAGTCCACTTGCCGGGATATTGTTTGCTGAATGCCGCTTCAATTTTTTTCTGTAATAAAAATTTGGGATCGGCTACTTTATCCCGCATCTCTGCAAAGTTATTAAGGGCCAGGTCGCAAATGGCATCGCCATCGGGTTTTCTCAGACTTTGATATTCGGCAAGAATTTCTGTCCAGTTTTCATCATGCTTATCAATTAAACTGTTCAATACGGAGCAATCTTCAAAACCACAGTTCATACCTTGCCCAAAGAATGGCACCATGGCGTGGGCTGCATCGCCGATCAATGCAAATTTATCTTCCCGTATCCAGGGAAAGCATTTTACAGTAACTAATGATCCGGTTGGGTTATTAAAAAAATCCTCTTCCAGTGTTGGCATCGCTGCTGCGGCATCTGTAAAAGTTTTTTCAAAGAATGACCTTACTTTTTCATTGGTATCCAGTGCTGCAAATGAAACTTCCCCTTCGAAAGGGAAAAATAAAGTGCAGGTGAAACTGCCGTCTATATTGGGTAAGGCAATCATCATATAATTACCACGCGGCCAGATGTGTAGTGCATTCTTCTCTAATAAAAAACTTCCGTTCTCTCCCGCAGGGATGCTTAGCTCCTTATAACCAAAGTCGATATAATATTGATTGTATTGAAACCGGTTGTGTTGTAACTGGTGGGTTAGCCTGGCGGCAGAGAATGCGCCGTCGCTGCCGAAAATCAAATCAGCCCTGACTTTTTCTAATTCTGGTGAATTTGTTTTTTCAAATTCAATCTTATTTTCATTCCAGTCGATGCTGTTACATTTTTCGTTGAACATTATCTGTACATCGTTCTCTTCAGCCAGGTCTATCAACTTGCAATTCAATTCGCCTCTTGATACCGAATTGATATATTGCCCATCATTTCCATAAGCCTGGTAAGCAGTACTACCATCTGCATTGTGCATAAAACGCCCATGCATGGGTATGCAGATCTTCCTGATCTCATCCATCAGTCCGACCTCTTCCAAAGCTTTAATGCCCCGATCACTTAAGGCAAGGTTAATGGAGCGGCCGGTAATCATTTCCAGCTTTCGCATATCAGCACGGCGTTCAAATATTTTTACGTTGTATCCACGTTTGGATAAGTAAATAGAAAGCAATGAGCCCACTAAACCGGCGCCAATAATTACAATTTTTTTCTTTCTCATTATTTTCTATTTAGGATCAATTTTACAATTTCACCAAATTTCCGTACATCTTCAAATGAATTGTAAAGCGGAACCGGAGCAATACGTATCACATTCGGTTCACGCCAGTCGGCCAGTACAGCATTTTGTTTCAATGCATCAAAAACTTCTTTGCCTCTTTCCAGCATCAGCATAGAAACCTGGCAACCTTTATTTTGTTTAGGCGTGATGATCTCTATCTTTTTTTCTGCAGAAACTGCATTTAGTTCTTCAATGATAAAAAATAAATAATCGCTTAACTGCTGCCCTTTGGTAATTAAATTTTCAATGCCGGCTTCTTCAAAAATATCCAACGAGGCTTTGTGTGCGGCCATACTTAATACAGGCGCATTACTCAATTGCCAGCCCTCGGCCGTAGGAATTGGATTAAAGCCTTTCTGCATTTTAAAACGGGTTTCTTTATCATGTCCCCACCAGCCGGCTAATCTTGGTAATGCGGTATTGCCTGTATGTTTTTTATTTATGAATGCTCCGGCAACGCCACCCGGGCCGCTGTTTAAATATTTGTAACTGCACCAGCAGGCAAAGTCAACATCCCAATCGTGCAAATGCAATTCAATATTACCGGCAGCATGTGCCAGATCAAACCCGCAATAGGCACCGGCTTCATGCGCAACTTTGGTGATTGTCTGCATGTCAAAAACCTGTCCACTGTAATAATTTACGCCACCAAAAATTACCAATGCAGTTTGGGCTCCATGTTTTTTTATGGTGGAAAGTATATCTTCTGTTCTGATAGTATGTTCACCATCCCTTGGTGCAACTTCAATAATAACTTTATCCGGATCCAGTCCATGAAACCTGGCCTGTGTTTCCAATGCATACTGATCAGAAGGAAATGCTTTTGCTTCGCAGATGATCTTAAATCTTTCTTTTGTTGGCTGATAAAAACTCGCCATCAGCAAATGCAGGTTTACCGTAAGTTGATTCATTACCACGATTTCTTCCGGCAATGCACCAACAATTTTTGTAAGCAGTTGCGGAAATAGTTCATGATAGCTGAACCAGGGTTGCCTTGCATGAAAATGCCCTTCCACACCAAAACTGGCCCAGTCTTCCAGTTCGTTTAGTACATAATCCTGTGTGGTTTTGGGTTGTAGTCCGAGGGAGTTACCGGTAAAGTAGATGGATTCATTTCCGTTTACGATCGGGATATAAAATTTTGAACGAAAATCTTTTAATGGATCGGCAGCATCTAATTGTTTGGCAAAATCTAAACTATTCTCAAATATCATCCTTGTGTTTTTAGTCTATTGTAGCAATCACTTTTAATTCAATGGCTATCGGTGTAGGTAAACTTTTTACTTCAACAGTTGTCCGGCATGCCTGCACATCGGTAAAATATTCGCCATAAATTTTATTGTAAACCGGGAAATCTTTTTTCATGTTGGTTAAGAAAACAGTAACATCTATTATCTTATTCCAACTGCTGCCACTGGCTTCCAGCACGGCTTTTACATTGGCAAACACCTGGCGTTTTTCCGCTTCAATATCGTACTTAATAATATTTCCTTCAGCATCCAGTTCCAGGCCGGGTATCGCATTATCTTTGGCACTCCTGCTGCCAATGCCGGAAAGGAATAATAAACTTCCTACACGCCTGGCATGTGGGTAAGCACCTAATGGCTTTGCTGCAGAATCAGTATTAATTATCTCCCTCATAATATTTTTTTAACGCAAAGAAAAAGAGAAAAGGAGTTTTCGCTGAGCCCTTCTGAATTTGCTCAGATTTTTTGCGTAATCTCTGCTCCTCATTTTCTCTGCGTTCTATTTTAAAATTGTATACAAATATTTTTCGCCTCTGTAAAAAATCGCAATGCTTCCCAACCACCTTCTCTTCCCACACCACTGTTTTTCATACCACCAAATGGAGTTCTTAGATCCCTCACCAGCCAGCAATTTACCCAAATAATACCGCTTTCAACTTTTGCAGCAACACGGTTTGCCTTGCTGATATCCTGCGTCCAGATAGTAGCCGCTAAACCATACATGCTGTTATTAGCCAGTTGTAAAGCTTCTTCTTCTGTTTTAAAAGATTGCAGGGTAACAACGGGCCCAAAAATTTCTTCCTGGTTTGTTTTGCAATCCGGGCCAAGGTTTTCGATGACGGTAGGTTCGATAAAAAATCCATCCGAACACCTGCCTTCAACTTTTATAGCATTACCGCCGCATAATATTTTTCCACCTTCATCTTTTGCTATGTTGATACAATTCATGACTTTATCAAAATGCACTTTACTTACAATGGCGCCCTGTTTTGAATTTTCATTAAGCGGGTCGCCAATAATCAACTCTTTTACTTTTGTTACAAATGCTGTTTTAAATTTTTCGTAAACAGTTTCTTCAATTAATATTCTGCTGCCACATAAACAGATCTGTCCCTGGTTGGTGAAGGAAGAACGGATCGTTGTTTCGATCATCTTATCCCAATCGCAATCTGCAAAAATGATATTGGGATTTTTGCCACCCAGCTCCAGTGATAATTTTTTAAACATGCGAGCAGCAATGGATGCAATTTGTCCGCCTGCCCGGGTACTGCCGGTAAAAGAAATGGCTTTTATGTCGCGATGTTTTACAATGGCTTCGCCGCAATGCAGGCCAATACCATGTACAATATTTAAAACACCATCTGGCAGACCAGCTTCTTTACAAATTCTTGCTAACAGGAATGCCGTAACCGGTGTTACTTCTGATGGTTTTGCAATTACACAATTGCCTGCGGCCAGTGCCGGTGCTATTTTCCAGGTAAATAAATAAAGGGGAAGATTCCAGGGAGAAATACAGCCAACAATACCAATTGGTTGGCGTAAGGTGTAATTAACGGCCTTATCTTCCATATCATGACTCTCGTTTGCAAAATGCATGATGCCTGTTGCAAAAAAACGAAAATTGGAAGAAGCTCTTGGGATATCTACCAGTTTACTTAACCACAAAGGTTTTCCGTTATCATTGGTTTCGGCAAGAGCCAGTTCGTCCTGATTTTCATCAATGAGTTCGGCGATCTTATTAAGAATGATAAATCTTTTTTCAACCGGTAAAATGCTCCAAGCCGGAAATGCTTTTTGCGCAGCTTTAACAGCCACCTCAATGTCTTTGGCATTACTGTCTGGTATTTCGGCGTAAACTTCACCGGTAGCCGGATTTATATTGTCTATAAAATTGCCACTGAGTGGACCAATAAAATTGCCGCCGATAAAATTTTCCAGGTGATATGGAACAGTCAGATTCATGCTTAAAGGTAATTCAATTTAAAATTCAAGCGGGTAATTCTCATTCCCGAAAAATTGCTGTAATTTAACCATTCTAAAATTACGATCATGCCAATAGCAGCCCCTTTTAATTTAAAAAAATGGATCAATGATAATCGCGATAAACTGAAGCCACCTGTTGGAAACCAATGTGTTTATAAAGATGCGGAGAATTTTATTGTAATGGTTGTTGGCGGCCCCAATAGCCGTAAAGATTATCATTTTAATGAAAGTGAAGAATTGTATTACCAGGTAGAAGGCGATATTGTTTTAAAAATTATAGATAACGGTGTACCGAGGGATATTGCCATCAACGAAGGCGATATGTTTTTGTTGCCACCTAAAACACCACATTCGCCGCAACGGGGCCCAAATACTGTTGGCCTGGTTATTGAAAAAGTCAGGGAAACAGAAGAAGATGGATTTTTATGGTACTGCGAAAACTGTGGAAATAAATTGTATGAAGAGTATAAAGTTATTACAGATATTGTAACACAACTGCCGCCGGTGATGGAAGGGTTTTATAGTGACGAACATAAAAGAACATGTAGTAATTGTGGTGCTGTTATGGCACCGCCTGTTAGAAAAGGATAAATTTTTCACGCAAAGCCGCAAAGGAAACAAGACGCAATTACCTTTGCGACTTTGCAAAACTTAGCATCTTTGCGTGAAACCTCACAAATGAAAATAGATATACATACCCACATCATGCCCGGCAAAATGCCCAATTGGGTACAAAAATTTGGCTATGGTGAATTTATACACCTGGAGCACCGCAATTGCAAAGCCTGCATGATGAAGGGTGATAAACTTTTCAGGGAAGTGGAGGATAACTGTTTTGATGCAGGGGTTCGGTTGAAAGAAATGGATGAGACGGATGTGACGATCCAGGTGCTCTCCACCATCCCGGTTTTATTTAATTATTGGGCAAAGGCAAAAGATGGTTACGAAACTTCCCGTTTTTTTAATGACCATATTGCTGATACAGTTGCTAAAGATCCAACACGGTTTATCGGTATTGGCACAGTTCCTTTGCAGGATATTGATTTGGCAATAAAAGAAATGGAACGTTGTGTTAGTGAGTTAAAAATGCCTGGACTGGAGATTGGCAGTAACATTAATGGACTTAATTTAAGTGATCCAACATTCTTTCCTTTTTATGCCGCGGCTGAAAAACTCGGCTGCGCCTTATTTGTGCATCCATGGGAAATGATGGGGGAGCAGCAGCTGCAAAAATACTGGCTGCCCTGGCTGGTAGGTATGCCTGCAGAAACTTCCCGTGCCATTTGCTCCATTATATTTGGTGGCGTGTTTGAAAAATTTCCAAACTTAAGAGTAGCTTTTGCACATGGTGGAGGAAGTTTTCCTTTAACAATAGGAAGAATTGAACACGGATTTAATGTACGGCCCGACCTGGTTGCCATTGACAACCCGGTAAACCCGAGAGATTATATCGGAAGATTCTGGATCGACAGCCTGGTGCATGATGAAAAAGCGATGCGTTATATTATTGATGTAATGGGAGAAGATAAAATTTGCCTGGGGAGTGATTATCCATTTCCGCTAGGAGAACATAGCCCGGGGAAATTAATTGCCGACATGAATTTTGATAAAGAACTCTCTGAGAAATTGTTGTTTAAAAATGCAAATGAATGGTTGAATTTAAAAACTACTCATTAAATAAATTGGGATAATCAGTAATGATCCCATCAACTCCAAGCTTCTTTAATTCATCTATTTTATTTTTATCATTCACCGTCCAGGGAATGATCTTCATGTTAAGATCATGACAGTCTTTGATAAGATCAGGAATAACCATAACAAATTCGGGGCTGTAAATAGTTGGCGTAAAGCCAAGGTCTTTCATTTGTTTGCGAAAACTGCTTTTGTTACCGGCTTCTATCAGCATAGCCGTTTTTATTTTTGGGAAATGTTTGTGCAGGTATTGTAAGCTTCGGAAATCAAAAGATTGTATGATGACATAATCTTCCATTTCATTTTCTTTGATAACTTTCATCAGTAACTCGACAAATTCGGGGGGTTCGGGATGGTAAATATTATCACCTTCCGGGGCCGATTTGGTTTCTATATTGTAATATGGGAACGGGCGCTTTGCAGTAGTCATATATTCCTTCACAGCCTTAAACACATCTGATAAAAGTGGTTTAACAGCCTTTACTTTTTCCTGTTTAAGAAAAAGCGGGTGCGGTTTCATACCTACATCATACTTAATGATGGAGTCGTAATCCATTTTGTACATATTATAACTGCGCAGTTCATTCTCGGTAATAAAACCGCCATCGGGTTTGGTGGTTATATCATGATTAAAAAAGGGTTCATGCGAAAGGAATACTTTTTTGTCTTTGCTGATGCAGATATCCATTTCGAGTGTGGTAACCCCAAGGCCAATGGCATTCAGCATGGCGGGAATGGTATTCTCGGGCATTAAGCCCCTGCCACCACGGTGGGCCTCTTTATCAAAGGCCCCCTCACCCCCCAAGGGGGAATTTTGGCGTTCGCTGTTCATAGAAGCATTTTTTTTAGAAGAAGTGCAGGACGTTATAATAAAAACAATAAACAGGATTTTAACCGGTTTAAAAGTTGCCAGGCGAAAGAATTGTTTTATCATACTTTAAAGTTAATCTCTTTTACAAATAAGATGTAAGGCCCTATATAAAACAAAAGGCATGAAATAATCATGCCTAAGTTAAAATAGTTATTATTTGTGGTTAAATAGCGTTCTCTTCATCAGTACCGTTTTCGCCGCTTATCTTTTCTACAACGTCGATAGTTTCTGTAACAACTGAAATATTATCAACAGCAGTGGTTGTTCCTTCATCGCTGGTAATTATTATTTCTTCAACAATTTCTTCAGTTATTGTTTCCGGTTCAACTGTAGTTTCAAATTCTATATTGTCTTCTGCTTCTTTCACATTGGTAGCCATTACCAGTTCTTCCATCAATACTTCAGAAATTTTAGGAAGGTCTTGGGGGCTGTTGATGCCAAAATAATCCATAAAAGATTTTGAAGTGGCATAAATAAGTGGTTTACCAACTGCATCTTCATTTCTGCCAGAAATGATCACCAGGTCTTTCTCCAGTAATTTCTGCACGGCATAATCACAGTTTACACCACGGATGGATTCCATTTCGCTTTTGGTAATGGGTTGTTTATAAGCAATGATGGCCAGGGTTTCCAGTGCTGCAATGGAGAGTCGTTTTAAAAATTTATCGCCATTAAGCTGTGCTACGGTTTTGTGGTATTCTTTTTTTGTAAGAAACTGCCAGCCGCCACCGATCTGTCTTAATTCAAAAGCATAAAATTCGGCGGTGTATTTTTCTTTGATACCTTCAATGGCTGTATTAACCTGCTCCTGTGTGGCGCGGTCTTCAATAAAAGCCAGGGCACTGTTCACCAGTTCAAGAATTTCTTCATTGCTCAACGGTTTGTCGCTGGCAAAAATTAAGGCTTCTATATGTGGAATGATCTCTGAAAGTTCCATGGTGGTTAATTTGCAATTAGCTAATTTGCTGATGTGCTAATTCATTTAATACAAAATTGATTTATTAAATAACGAACCTCTATCTGTAAAAAATTAGCAAATTATCGAATTAGCTAATCAGCACATTTGCATTATCCTTGAAGAGCAGCCGCACCACTTACGATCTCCGTTAGTTCGGTTGTAATGGCAGCTTGTCTTGCACGGTTATAGCTGATCTTTAATGATTTTAATAATTCATTGGCGTTATCGCTGGCCTTATCCATCGCAGTCATACGGGCACCATGCTCACTTGCATTAGCATCCAGTGTTGCTTTAAATAACTGGGTATTTAAAATTTTTGGCATCAGCTCAGCAATCAATACATCTTTACCAGGTTCAAAAATAAAGTCGGCATTTTTCTGGCCTTCTGTTTTTTCTATTTTTGGTACGGGTAAAAATTGTTCTGAAACAAAACGCTGGGTAGCGGCATTTTTAAATTCGCTGTAGATCAGTTCTACGGCATCAACTTCTTTATTGGCAAAAGCATCCATGGCATGTTTTGCAGCAGCCTGTACTTTATCAAAACTTAATCCTGTAAAAATATCCCAGTATTGGTTAACTACTTTTGAGCCGGCTTTTGTAAAGCTTTCATATCCTTTTTTACCAATCGGTAATATCTGCACTTTGCCTTTGGCCGCCTGCCCCGGATATTTATCTGCTATAACCTGTTTTGCCAGTTTGATCAGGTTACTGTTGTAACCACCGCATAAACCACGGTCGCTGGTAACCACAATGATCATTACGTTTTCAATCGGGCGTTCAACCGCCAGGGCCATATTTACATCCCCATCACCATTACTGACGATATTGCTCAGCATCTCCTGCAGTTTTTGAGCATAGGGACGCATTTGTGTAATAGCATCCTGTGCACGGCGAAGCTTTGCTGCACTCACCATTTTCATGGCTTTGGTAATCTGCTGTGTACTCTGCACACTCTTGATCCGGTTACGAACCTCTTTTAATGCACCACTCATAGTAATATCCTGGTTAAATTAACAGTATCTGTCCCGGTAATTACAGGGAGCAGCTTTTAGGGTGGCAAAGGTATAAGAAAATTGGCAATTTGCAATTGGCAAAGAGCAATAAAAAACTAACAGGTTTATACCTAAAAAGTGGCCCTTGGTGCACCCATTCTTCTGATATCATTTCCGGGGGTCTGCATATTTTGCCCTGCAAATCTTTGTATACGGTAAGTGAATGTGGCGATAAAGTACCTCGTAAGGCGGTTTGTTCTTGTATCAATGATGGAGTAACCGGTTACACTGCGATTGATATTACTGTTTTGTTTAAAAAGATCATAAGCGGCCAGTTTAACAATACCATTCTTCTTTTTAAAGAGTGTCTTTTCTAAAGAGGCATTCATAATGGCCAGGTTTTTACTTACACTGTTTGCTAAACCTGAGTTGATGGTGTAATCAAAATCATATTTCAGGGATAATGTTTTTGTAAAATTGACATTAATATTACTGCTCAATGTCCACGCATTGCTGGATGTATTCTGAAAAGCAGTTGAAGATTTGCTGCCGGCAGTTTTGTATTTATTGTCATTTAGACTGTAGCTGACACCGGTGCCCAACTCAAGCCAGTCTTTGTAATTAAACTCAAAAACCAATCCCTGGGTAACTATCCAGTTATTGCCATTTACTTTATTTAAATTAAGGTTTTGCTTCAATGAATTTCCGCTGATGAAAACACTATCGGTTAAATTAATATTATGATTATAATTTACGCTTCCGTTCAAAGTGATTACATATTTCCTGTTCTTATACGGTTTTGAAAAAGCATAAAATCCCAGCACATTATAATAACCATTTACATTTTCGGGTATGGAAATAGAAGAACCAATACTATCTCGTTTGGCAGTTTTATTGATGATCTGGTTCCTGATGGTACTGAAAGATAAATTGGTAAATATCACTTTACCATTAACGAAATTAAAATTGTTATAGCTCAAATTCACATTGTGATTGATGGATGGCTTCAGGTTTGGATTACCAATGCTGGTATTTTGCGGATTACTTATATCCTGTACAGGCTGTAACTGGCTAAAGCTGGGCTGGGTGGCATTTCCGTTATAACTGAAATTAAGTGTTTTGGTGCGGCTGAAATTATATACCAACCTGGCAATAGGGAAAATGTTTGCTCTTTTAATGGTTTTGTAAGCACTGTCCCTGGTTAGCGATTTGCCCTGTAAGTTCACCGGCTGTACACTGATACCTACTGTGTAATTGTATTTCTTTTTGGTGGTACGCAATGAAACACCGATTCGGTTATTATAAAAATTATTTTCATAATCATTAGTTAAAAAGTTGTTCAGTGTTTTAGCCTGTGTGGCAGAATCAACATTATAGGTCTGCCGGTTGTTACGGCCATAATTTAAATTATGTGAGTAACTGAAATCAATGCTGCGGTATTTATTTATTGGCTCAGAATAGGTGAACCTTACACCATAGTTATAGTTATTGTTTTCCTGGTCAATAAACTGAAATATATTCCTTGGGCCGGGGAAAGGCTGCACATATTGATAACTCAGGTTTGTTGCATCCTGCTCCGAATTATTTTGACTGGTACCCAGCGTAATGCTTGTTGAAAAATTACGTCCGCGTTTTCTGAACTTATGGTTGTATAAAATTGTAGCGGCAAGGTTTGGTGCTTTGGAATCGGTTACATTCCTGTTGGAACCATCCTGGAGTTTAGTATTATCCGGCTTGGTGTAATCGAAAATAGTTTTGCTGTTTGCATCGCTGCCGCTGTAATTTATGCTGGGACTAACTTTTAAATAATTAAAGGAATCTACCTGGTATTCCATATTAAAAGTAAAACGTTGACTGTTACCTTTTGTTAAAGAGTTCAGGTCCTGGTCATTATTGGTCTGCGTGGTATTATTTACCTCATAACTGTTTTGCAACTGGCTTGTTTTTTTATGATTGTACGAATAGCTGCCATATACACTTATCCGCTTGCTCCATTGATCGCGGTAATTAAAACCAAAGGAATTTGTTGTAGAAATACCGGCACTGCTGCCACCTATAAAAGCAGGCGAGCTGCCACCGTTGCCACCCTGCTGCATCATATTGTTCATGGAACCAACCCCACCCATATCACTAATAGCACTCATACCCGTCCGCATCATACTGGTAGCGCCACGGTTACCACCGCCGCCAAAATTAAAAAGCGAAGTATTGGTATTATTGCTGTTTGCAATTACTGATATCTGCGTATTGTTATTGAAGTAATTGCCGTTGAGCGAAGCCTGGTATCGGTCATCGGTTCCGTAGCCACCGGAAACCCGTCCAAAAAAACCTTTGTTCTTGTCTTTTTTTATCTGGATGTTGAGTACTTTATCGGGGTCGCCATCTTTAATACCAGAAACAGTTGCCTGGTCGCCATAATCATCAATGATCTGGATCTTATCTACAATATTGGCAGGCAATTCTTTAGTGGCAGTTTTAACATCGCCGCCAAAAAAATCTTTACCGTTTACCTTAACACGGGTTACGGCCTTGCCCTGTGCGGTTACATTGCCATCCTTATCTACCTGTATGCCCGGCATTTTCTTTATCAGGTCTTCTACCACGGCACCTTCCTTTACTTTAAAGGATGATGCATTGTATTCAATTGTATCTTCCTTTACAACAATCGCAGGAGCTTCTACCACCACTTCACCTAATAATTTTGCATCCTGTGCCATTACAAAACTGCCTACGTCAATTGTTTTTTCAGCCTTTGTTACAGGTACATACCTGGCCTTTGGCCAATATCCCATATGGCGAATTACTATAGAGAATGGGGAAGAGGGCACTACATCAAAACGAAACACGCCTTTGTCATCAGTAAATGTATAACTGGTATCGGTTGGGTTCGATTTTACAACCAATGCAATTACCGCATTTTCAATTGGCTTTTTACTGGCAGAATCCATTAAAGTACCTTTTACTTGCGCTTTGGTAACTAAAATACAACCAATAAAAAATAGGCTGGCAGTAATTTTTTTCATAAAAAACTATAAAATACGAAAAATTTCGTGTAAAGATAAGCTCTACAGATTAAAGAGCCTTATTTTTTAAGAATTGAAATGGAATTTTGAGAATATTTAACAAATTGTGTTTGAAAAATCAAGGTGTTTTATGAAATAGTTTAATCCTTCTAAATAAAGTATAGCCACAAACCAACGCTACTACACCAATCTCGTACTTTTTATTTAGTAAAGCAAAAATTAAAATTCCAACGGTTAAGCAAAGAAAAAAAATGCTGTAATATTTGTTAAATTGAATTGAGGCTTTTGTCCTTATTAAGTAGTTCAAAAAATAAAGAATTAAAATGGCGGCTATCATTATTAAATATTCCATAACTATTTATTAAGTTTTTATAAACTGAATTTTTTCTGTGAAAATTTTAAAAAAAAAGTTTTTTTATCAACTTCAAAATTATACTTCCCTGGTTCGCCTTTGTTTGCAAGAAACAATCCGTTTGATTCAAAAACCTTGTTCTCATTTTTATCTTTGGTTATTTTAATAAAAAGAAAATTGCCAGGTGACAGATTTCCCGAAGATGATATTTCCATTCTTATTTCTCCGACACTGTCTTTTTGTAAATCTGGTGAAAACGAGATTTTAGTTACATCCCATAGTTCTGATGTTTCTCCAACAGGGGTCTTGCGCAATATTTTAAGTTTCTTACTATCTTCTTCATATAAGAAAGTAGTCTTAAAATCTAAAGGTAACTCTTTGTCGTTGAAAAAAAGTGAATTACTTGATGATGTAAAAGTTAAGTAAGTAATGCTGCTTTGTGCTTTTGTTGCAATGTATCCCACCGGCCAAGTACACCTTGTTAGCAAAAATTCCTGTTGATAATTTTGCCTTTAAATTTACGCAACATGGAAAGCAGGAAACAACGCCGGGAGCTACACTTTACTATGATCAGAGCCTGGCAGCAAAGCGGG
>JBBRQF010000004.1:0-153384 GCA_038226715.1 Chitinophagales bacterium | reverse complement strand
TAAATTTGCTAAAATTTCATAAGCAATACTTTCTGGAAATTGATAGTTAACCGGCACGGCTGTATACTGGTAAGTTGGTACACTATCTGGCAAACTGGGGTCGTGATAATAATCACCATTTAAAATAACAGTACTTTCAATAGGTAAATCTGATAAAAACAAGGTAGAATCCTGTTGTAACTGTTCATATTCACCAGAGTTTTTAGGTTTAAATTTTACATAATAATGTGTGGTATAAACACTTGTTTCAGCATTTGTTGATATTCCCTGAATTAGTAAACTCTGCCATGCTGCAGTCATATTTTCCACCGTGTATGGATTTTCTTTGTTGTCTCCTAACACCGTGTTTACTCCTTCCTGAAATGGAACACCATTACTATTTCTCGAAGAAAAATTTTGCTGCAATGTACTTTCATTGGTGCTTGTACTTAAATCTTTTTTGCAGCTTGTGTAAACCAATGCCGAGGAAGTGGTAAGTACAAACATAACAAGTTGTAATTTGGAAAGCCAATTAAATTTGTTGTGCTGTTGTGCTGTTGTGCTGTTGTGCTGTTGTGCTGTTGTGCTGTTGTGCTGTTGTGCTGTTGTGCTGTTGTGTTATTGTGTTGTTGCCTTGTTTAGGGGATTGAGAGTACATAATTTTTAATTTTACAGATTAAAAAAGAGGATATCATATTACTATGACATATCAAATGTATATTTAAAAATTATTGTAGGCCAAATATATTTTGTTAATACAGATTTTATTTATCCACATATTTCAGTATCGCCATAAAAAAAGCTCCGATAAAAATATCGGAGCCTTATATAAACAGTTAGTCTCAACTTGTAGTGAGCGAAGCCGAACTACGCTTCTGTTGTTTCTTCAGCAGCTGTATCAGTTGCTTCTGTAGCAGTTGTTTCAGTATCAGCTTTCTTTTTAGCACCACCCGCACGACGTGTTTTCTTAGCTGGTTCAGCAGCAGCAGCAACACCTTTACCGTAAATTTCGTTAAAGTCAACCAGTTCAATCATCGCTATTTCTGCGTTATCGCCGGTTCTTGCACCTAACTTAATAATACGTGTGTATCCACCCGGGCGGCCTGCAACCTTTGGAGCTACTACAGTAAATAATTCTTTAACTGCAGCTTTATCATTCAGGTAGCTGAACACAATACGGTGATTGTGCATGATGGCTTCCTTACTTGCTGTGTTTTTTGTTTTAGTGATCAGTGGCTCAATGTAAACACGTAAAGCTTTTGCTTTAGCCAATGTAGTTGTAATTCTTTTGTAAGTAATTAACTGGCAGCCTAAGTTCATTAACAGCGCTCTTCTGTGAGAAGCCGTTCTGCTTAAATTATTTCCTTTGTTTCCGTGACGCATGACATTTTAGTTTTAATTTTCGCTTACACCGTGTCAGGAATTGTAAGCTACTTATGTTATTAATTCGTGTAATTAGTGCAATTCGCCTAATTAGTGTTTATTATTCATCATCCAATTTCAACTTGCTCAAATCCATTCCAAAGCTCAATCCTCTTTCGTGTAATACCTGTTCAATTTCACTTAGAGATTTCTGACCAAAGTTCCTGAATTTCATCAGGTCTTCCTGCTCGTACTGTACCAGTTCGCTTAATGAATTGATCTTGGCAGCTTTTAAGCAATTAAAGGCACGTACAGAAAGATCAAGGTCTTCCAATGGTGTCTTCAATACTTTACGTAACTGTAAAGTTTGTTCATCAACCAGGTCTTCTTTCTTATCTTCTTTGGTATCAAAAGTAATATTCTCATCAGTGATGATCATCAGGTGCTGTATCAAAATACGGCTTGCCTGCTTCACAGCATCTTCAGGGTGAATGGTACCATCGGTAACTACATCCATGATCAGTTTTTCAAAATCGGTACGTTGCTCCACACGTGTATTTTCAATAGCGTATTTTACATTCTTGATGGGCGTGTAAATAGCATCAACCGGGATATATCCAAAATGAGAATTCTTTTCTTTATTCTCTTCCGCAGGAACATAACCACGGCCTTTACCAATAGTGATCTCAATATCCAGTTTAGCACTGCTGTCCATGGTACAGATCAGCAACTCCGGGTTCATTATTTCAAATGTAGGAGAAGCTTCACCGATCATACCGGCAGTGAACTCAGTTTTGTTTTTTACTGAAAGTGTAACTTTTTCCACATTTACTTCATGCTCAACTTTCTTCTTGATACGAACCTGTTTCAGGTTTAAGATTATTTCGGTAACGTCTTCGGTGATACCTTTTAAAGTAGCAAACTCATGGTCAGCACCGGCAATATTGATGCCGATGATTGCATAACCCTCCAGGGAGTTCAGTAACACCCTGCGCAGCGAGTTACCGATAGTTACACCATAACCTGGTTCAAGCGGACGGAATTCGAAGATGGCTTCAAACTCGGTTGCTTTCTGAAGAACGATTTTATCTGGCTTAACAAAATTTAAAATTCCCATTTGTATTTTGTTGTTTTAATGTTTAAAAAAATTTTTGTACAAGCCGAAGTAATTCTGTTCAGCTTCATTGGCGTCGCACTCTTTTACATCATCACTTTTTCATCTTTAATTGTGTTTTGCAAATCTTCGCAAAGTTCTCCTCCATTTCCCTCCCCTTCGGGGAGGATAGGTGGGGCCTTACTTAGAATACAATTCCACGATCAGTTGCTCCTTAATATTCTCAGGAACACTTTCTCTTTCAGGATAAGTAATAAAAGTCCCCTGTGATGCAGTTTCGCTCCACTCTAACCAGCTAAACTTGGCGTTTTTGCCACGTAAATTACCAGCGATAGATGCGTTTGCAGCACTTTTATTCTTTAATCCAATAACATCTCCTGCTACACAACTGTAAGAAGGTATATTAAGAACCTCACCATTAACGGTAATGTGCTTATGAGATACCAACTGGCGTGCAGCCTGGCGGCTTGGTGCAATACCTAAACGAAATACAGTATTATCCAAACGCGCTTCTAATAATTTAATAAGATTTTCACCGGTAACACCTTTACGGCGGGCAGCTTCATCAAATGTTTTGCGGAATTGTTTTTCAAGCAAACCATAAGTGTACTTGGCTTTTTGCTTCTCTCTTAATTGCAAAGCATATTCACCTAAAGTTTTACGCTTGCGGTTAGCACCATGCATTCCCGGAGGATTGCTGTTCTTGGTTAACCACTTTCCATTACCTGTAATGGGTTCTCCGAAGATCCTGGAGATTTTTGTTTTGGGGCCTGTGTAACGTGCCATAGTTGTTATAGTGGTCTTTTAGTGACGATGCATCATTATAAAGACCTTTTAAAATGAATAATGCACCCGGTTATTAAATATTTTAGATTTCGGATTGTAGATTTTAGATTTTCTTAAGATTTCAGCAGAATTTGTTTTTTGAAGCCTCCCAAATCTGAAATCGCAAATCTAAAATCCCAAATCGAAATTATACTCTTCTTTTCTTTGGAGGACGGCAACCATTATGTGGCAAAGGCGTAACGTCTTTGATCATATTGATCTCGATACCATTTTGAGATAAAGAACGGATAGCCCCTTCGCGGCCGCTTCCCGGTCCTTTCACAAATACATCAACTCTTTTTAAACCTGCGTCCAAAGCTGTTTTAGCTGCATCTGCGGCGGCCATCTGGGCTGCGTAAGGTGTGTTCTTTTTAGAACCCCTGAAACCCATTTTACCTGCGCTGCTCCAGCTAATAACCTGGCCCTGCTTATTGGTTAAACTAATAATGATGTTGTTGAAACTTGCAGTAATGTGTGCATCTCCGTAGCTGTCAACTTTTACTACTCTTTTTTTAGCGGCTGCTTTTGCGCCTTGTGCTTTTGCCATAATTTAATCTAGATAGGTAATCTTTTAAAAAATATATCCTGATTTTAACCGGGACTGAACCAACCCTCCTGCCGACTTCGTGGCTATCTGGTATTGCTTCAAATTGTTGAAGTCTATAAAATCAAACGGCCAATCTGCATATTTGCATATTGGCACATTTGCATATTACTTAGTTACTTTCTTTTTACCTGCAACTGTCTTACGCTTACCTTTCCGCTGACGGCTGTTAGTACGAGTACGTTGACCGCGAACAGGTAATCCCTTACGATGACGTAAACCACGGTAACATGCGATATCCAGTAAACGTTTGATGTTCATCTGGGTTTCACTACGCAAAGCACCTTCGGTTTTAAACTCGTTATTAATTACGTTACGAATGGCAGTTTGCTCATCATCGTTCCACTCGTTTACTTTTTTACTATGGTCAATTCCTGACTTAGTTAAAATGTATTTAGCAGTTGAAGGGCCAATTCCGTAAATGTAAGTAAGGCCAATTTCGCCTCTTTTGTTTTTTGGTAAATCTATACCGGCAATACGAGCCATAATTCAATTTATTTGTTTAGTAGTATATTTTAGTCATTAAGTCAATGGTCATTGGTCATTCAAAATGACTTTAATGACAAATGACAGATTTTATCCTTGCTTTTGCTTAAAACGAGGATTCTTTTTGTTGATCACATACAGCCTGCCCTTTCTTCTTACGATCTTGCAATCTGTACTTCGTTTTTTAATTGATGCTCTTACTTTCATTAGTTTGTTTTTTTCTTATCGTGAATCGTAAATCGTGAATCATGAAATGAGGTAGTTTCCTACTCACGCCTGACGACTCACTACTGACGTTTTTATTTATACCTGAAAATGATCCTTCCCCTGGTTAAATCATAAGGGCTCATTTCCACACCAACTTTATCGCCGGGTAAAATACGGATATAGTGCATCCTCATTTTTCCGGAAATTGTGGCTAAAATCTCATGATCATTCTCCAATTTAACCTTAAACATAGCATTGCTTAACGCTTCAATGATTACTCCATCCTGTTTAATAAGTGCCTGTTTAGCCATAATTTTTGGAGCGCAAAGATAGGAGGAATTATTTAATTAACCACAAAAACCATATTGAATTACCAACAATTCCCGCATTTTTCCACAAATAAGCGGAAATTCCCGCTTATTTTAACCCCTAAGCTTCTCAAAACCGGGGGTTTATCAAAATTCTTAGCAAAACTATTAAAAAAGTAAAAATGACATGTATGAATTATTTACAGGAATTTATACAAAAAAGCCCCCAGGTTTTAATTAGAGGGCTTTTTGTATAAATTATTGTTTTTAGTCAAAAGATTCGTCATTCAGGTGCACCTTGGTCATTTCATAAAAATGATTTTGCAACTGGTGTATATTAATGGGTTGCATAATATGCCTGTGTTCATCGCGGTACCAGATCTCAAATTTTGAAAAATCATTTTTGGCAGGTAACATCATCCTGAAAGCCCCCTTCATATATTTTACTGTACCATCTTCATTTTCTTCCTTATGAAATTTCAGTTTGGCTAACTGTTCATCATCCAGCGGAATGGCACTCAGTTGTTCAGTTTCGTACCAGAAATCCTGGGCACCAGTGTTTACGCATACCTGCTTTTCATTGCCATTCAGATCGGTTACCTCACCTTCTTTCTTATCGCCATCGTTATCAGCTATTAAATAATCGCCTACTTTAATTTCATTAAATTTTATCATACAGCTTTGTTTTTTGTTGGATAAATATAATAACAATTTTCTAAAAAAAGCCCCACAGTTTTATTCCGTTGACAATCTTTGCTGCCTACCTGTTATAAAGTATAACTTATTAGCGGCATATTGTCTCCAAGTGTAGACGTAGTCAATATCAGGCCTACATCCTTTGCATAATACCAGGTATATTTTGTGTTGGCACTGTATATAGCTCCATTAACAATAAAACTCATGCTGCCCTCCATCTCCATAACATCGGAGTAGGTCTTTCCTTCAACTTCCCTATTGCCGCCAACCGATTTTATTTCTACAGCCAATACACTATCGATGGTGTTGGCTTTGTATTTGATCTCCCAGGTATCACCTGCTGCTGCATCTTCTTTTAAAAAAGGTTGCAGGTTACCGGCTTCATAACTGTCAGTAAAAAAAGTATTGCCTTCTTTTTTTACAACTGTTGTATGTGCAACTGTGGAGTTGGTCATGCCGAAAGTTCCATTATCTTCTGAAACAATACTATTGATAAACGTACTGCCATCATTGGTTTTGTAGGTCCAGCTGTTGCCAGTTTTTAGCGGATAATAAGTAGACATTATCATTATATTTAGTGAACGGTGAAGATGCTGTTAATTATTCAAAAATAAAATACCCAAATGTGGTAAGCGTTTAGTCATTGGTCAATAAGTCATTGTAAATGGGTATACTGGCAATATCCTAATAAGTAATACCTACTCAGCCCAACTCATAACATAACCTTCATTCTCTATTTGCAAAGCCGCTTCGGTTAATTGTAAGGTGTGAAACGTATCAACCATTACCGCCAGTTCATTGGTTTCTTTTGCGCCAATACTTTTCTTAACTGCTCCGGGATGTGGCCCATGTGGAATACCAGCCGGATGTAATGTGATCATACCTCTTGTAACATGCTTGCGGCTCATAAAATCACCATCTACATAATATAATACTTCATCACTATCGATATTACTGTGATTATAAGGCGCCGGAATAGCCTGCGGATGGTAATCAAACAAACGCGGACAAAATGAACATACCACAAAATTATTAGCCTCAAAAGTCTGGTGTACCGGAGGTGGCTGATGTACCCTTCCGGTTATAGGTTCAAAATCATGAATAGAAAAAGCAAATGGATAGCAACAACCATCCCAGCCCACCACATCAAAGGGATGATGGGCATAATGCAGGCCATATAATACGCCTTTCTTTTTGGTTTGAATTAAAAAATCGCCGGCCTCATCAATCGTTTGCAGGTCTTTTGGCTGTCGGATATCTCTTTCGCAAAAAGGCGAATGTTCCATCAACTGTCCGAGTTTGCTTACATATTTTTTTGGGTATCTTATCGGGCTGAATGATTCCACAATAAACAACCGGTTGTTTTCTGTTGCAAAACTTATCTGGTAAATAGAACCACGCGGTATAATTAAATAATCGCCGTAGGCAAAATCCAGGTTTCCGTATTGTGTTTTTAAAACACCGGTTCCTTCATGCACAAATATCATTTCATCAGCATCGGCATTTTTATAAAAATAATCCGTCATGCTTTGTTGTGGTGCTGCCAATACAATATGGCAGTCGTTATTTACCAACACCGCTTTGCGGCTTTGCAGGTAATCCTTTTCCGGTTTAATGTTGAAACCTTCCAGGCTACGGTGCTTCAGCATTTTTTCTTCTGCAACCTTCGGCTGTACGTTTACAGGCTCATCTGTTTTAATGATCTCGGTTGGTGGATGGCAATGGTATAAAATTGAATAATCGTTACTAAAGCCTTCGGTTGAAAATAGCTGTTCGGAATATAATTCGCCATCAGGTTTACGAAACTGTGTATGCCGTTTATGGGGAATATTTCCTGATGTATGATAGTGTGCCATTGTTAAAATTTATTAATTAATATTGAATAATTTTTAAGATCATTAAAATTATCCATTGACGCAAAGAGCAAGAGATGCAAGCAGGAAATAATACTTCCAGTTACGCTTGTCGATATAATATGTGAAGTTCCGGTGAAAAGGCATGGCATAAAGTTAAATGAAAATCACTAAACCACGCAGTAAGTTTTCTTTGCCCTGGATAAGAACCATACATTAAAACTAATGAATTCTTTTTAGTATTTTACAATGGCGATCATCCTAACCCATCGATTTTATCCATGACAGAAAATATAAGTGTTCTTATAGTAGATGATGAATTTCAGAGCAGGAAACTTATTACAAAAATGCTTTCCTTGTTTTTTCCTGAGATCAGTATTATTGCCGAAGCCGCTTCGGTAGCCGAAGCTTTGCTATGTATCGCGAAATTTGAGCCTGGTATTATTTTCTTAGATATTCAGTTGCAAAAGGAAAACGGCTTTGATCTTCTTAACAAAATAACAAATCCCGGATTTGAATTGATTTTCATCACCGCATACAATGAATTTGCAGTAAAGGCATTTCGTTATCATGCACTGGATTACCTGATGAAGCCGGTAGCAGTGGACGAATTTCGGGAAGCTGTAAAAAAAGCAGTTTATAAAATAAAGGAATCCAGCAAAACATCACACGTTCAATTAGAATTGTTAAAACAGCAACTCAAAAACCCACAAAAAATTCCTGGCAGGATTATCATTCCTTCTGCTGAAGGATACCAGGTAATCCCCATCGATGATATTTCCTATTGCCATGCCAATAGTAATTATACCGAGTTTTATTTTACAGATAAAAAAAAGATAATTTCAAGTTACAATATGGGCCAATATGAGGACATTTTAAGTGAACATAATTTTTTCCGGATACACCGCTCCTACATGATAAACCTTGCCCATGTCAGAATGTATAAAAAAGGAGAAGGGGGTATCGTGGTAATGAATGATGGCGCAGAAATAGAAGTTTCACGCAGTAATAAAGAAGCCTTTTTGAAATTCTTCAAACCTTAAATTCTTGCAAAAAAAACAATACAGATATAGATTAATATGGCTGATTATATTCAGTATTATTTTCACTAACCTGCTGGCCCAGTCAGACCATTTCTCCCTAAATAAATATACAGTCAAAGATGGATTACCTGACTCATATATTTTGACCATGTTACCTGACAGCAAGGGGTTTTTATGGATAGGTACAACGAATGGGATAAGCCGGTTTGACGGGAAAGATTTTGTTAATTATAACCTTAAGGATGGTCTGCCTTCATTATATGGAGCCATTATGTATGAAGATAGTGCGAACAATTTATGGGCCTCCACCAGCCGAGGGATGGCCACTTTAAAAAATGGGCATTTTTACACATACCCGTTAAGTGATTCGGCCCAGCTTCATTATTCGGGTATCAGTTACATAAAAAGCATGGGAATGATAGCCATTACTTCAAATGGTATTTATCATTTTGAAAAAGATCATTGGCAAAAAATCAAATGTTATCCAGGGCTTGAAAACAATTCATGCCACCAGGTAATTGAAACAAAAGAAGGCATCTATTTTAATTATGGTGATCATTTAATTCTGTTGAGAAATAACAATTATGAATTATTGGGTGAAAAAACAGGAGGTTACGGCCCTTATTTCAGGAGCATCCGTTCGTTTAATGATACAACCTACCTGGCAACAGAAGACGGGCTTTTTATAATTAATGGTCATAGGCAAATTCGGGTTTTTGAACAGCCGCTACATAATAAAATCATCTATGCCTTTTACAAAGATTCAAAGAACCGTTATTGGGTTTGTACCGAAGAGAATGGATTAATGATCAGCGAACCTGGCAATACCAAAGAGTTTACCTGGCATATCCCTGTAACGCAGAATCTTATCTCCGATATTCTGGAAGATAAAACGGGCAATCTGTGGATTGCCTGTATTGACGGACTGGGCCTGGTCAATGAAAAAGACATATCCCGGTTTACCCATAACACATCGGGTGTCTATGCTGTACTGGAAACGCCGGATAAAAAAAATATCATTGCTTATAGCCGTATTAATGGTATGTTAAGTTTTGCCGGTAACGATTTTAAAATTTCACCGGTTACACTTCCTTTAAAAAAAGGAGACCTGATAGATTATTCCTGCTGGGATGATAAAGGCAGGCTGTGGTTTTCTACCAGGTTTCAAAAGCTTTTTTGCCTGGATAAAAAGAATATAAAAGATTACTCTTTCTTGTCTGGCCATTCCACTAATACATTTGGCGTTGATTTCAATTTTAAAAAAAGGAGGCTGAGTATTGCTGCAGACACATTTAAAACTGGTGATGAAAAATTACAGGAAAATTTCATTTCGGCAAATAACCGGGAATTTATTCGCTACCCTTACATTAATCACTCCTTCAATAATGGATTACAAATTATAAGTACCCGGCTTAACGGCTCCTTTCTCATTGATATGAAGGATAATTTGTTTACTGTAAATGAAGAATTGGGAATTCCAAAAACTATTTACGGCTATTCTTTTCTGGAAGAACCAGGAGGAAAGTTCTGGATATACAATAATGGAACAGGTATCAGCCGCTATCACTGGAACGCCCATAACCTGCCCGAAAAAGATATGGATATTACAACTTCGAACGGGCTGCCAAATAATGTCGTAAACAGTGCATGTATTGATAAATACTACAGACTATGGGTAGTTACACCATCCGGGCTTTTATTAATAAAACCTGACAGTAGTGGCAACAACCAGCCTTCCGTTTTTAATATCGGTAACACATTGGAGATAGACCCGGCAGATCTTGAAAATGCAAAATTACTCAGCGCATCGGATGGCTATGTATGGCTCAGCAAATCTTCAGAAATATATCGTTTTAACCCCGACAGTATTTCAACTAAATCAGTGATTCCAGCTATCAGCATAGAGCGGATCCGTATACTTTCTTCTTCAGGAAAACTGCTTGAAAAGTTCAACTCATTACAACATTTCTGGACGCAACAAGCCGCAGTATCTCTTTTGTATAATGAGAATAACCTGCAGATCGATTTCACCGGTATCAGTTTCGGAAATTATAACGGGCTGCAATATTCTTACAAGTTGCAGGGGCTTGACAGCAACTGGAGTCAACCTGACAGGAATACATCAATTACCTTTGTAAAACTTTCACCGGGGAATTATACATTTTACGTAAAAGCAAAAACAGCATCCAGCGACTGGGGCACTCCGGTTTCTTTTTCTTTCATTATTAAAACTCCTTTTTGGGAAACCTGGTGGTTCAGGTTATTCTTAATTATTTTATCGGCATCGGCAATTGTAAGTCTTTTTCAATACCGTTTAAAACAGGTAAGAACAAGGGCAGAATTAAAAAGTCAGTTACAGGAACTGGAAAGCAGTGCACTGAAAGCACAGATGAAGCCTCATTTTATTTTTAATGCCATGAACTCCATTCAATCTTTGATCATACATAACCGCACAGATGAAGCAGGAAGTTATATCAGCAAGTTTGCAAAACTGATGCGGCATGTGCTGGAAAATGCTGATGCCAACTTGGTGAGTATTGAAAAAGAGCTAAACTCTATTCAACTGTATATTGAGCTGGAAAAACTGAGGATGAATGTTGATCTTGATTATTCAGAAAATATTGATCGGGAATTGCTTATACACCAGGAAAAAATACCTTCATTGATACTTCAACCTTTTGTTGAAAATGCCTTGTGGCATGGATTGAGTAAAAAAGAGGGAGATAAAAAACTAAGCATAAGGATCAGCGCAGAAAAGCAATGGATCATTTGTGAGATTAAAGATAACGGGGTAGGCAGAGTAAATGCTGCCGGTAATTATGACCAATTACCAGAAGGACATCTTTCCAGGGCAACAGGAATAACCCTGCAACGGCTGATAAGTTTTAATAACACACCTGCCATACAACCTATTGAAATCACAGATGTAAAAGACATTCATGGAAATCCTGCGGGCACAACTGTGATCATCCGAATAAAAAGAGAAATGAGTTAGCTCAATAAATCATACCTACACTTTACTTCACCAAACTGCCTGTTCAATAAATCAACCCAAATAACAGTTTATTACCTGTTAGCTTACTTACCAACAATTATTTAATGGCATTTATATCAGGTATAATATTAGTAAGCCTGGCTACTTTCATCGCATTATCATGGAAGGAGATAATGCAATTCTTCTATAAAAATCATCGAAAGCCGAACAATTAAAATATAATGTGTATGAAAAAAATATTTTTTCTAATCGTTATTGCATGCTGCTTTATAAGCTTTGCCAACGCACAGGGTCTGGCTGTTAATGTGACCGGTGCATCTTCCGATGTTTCGGCGATGCTGGATATTACCAGCCCGGTAAAAGGGATGCTCATTCCAAGAATGAACACGGCAACCATATTGGCTATCAGCACCCCTGCCAAAGCTTTATTGGTGTATGATACCTCAAAAAACCTGCTGATGGTAAATATGGGCACTCCTGCCATACCCGACTGGGAAACGATTGCTTATAAAAGCGGCTGGAGTTTAACAGGTAATGCCGCTACCAACCCGGCTATAAATTTTATAGGCACTACGGATGCCCAGCCACTGATATTCAGAATAAAAAACCTTCGGGCTGGTATTATTGATTCGGCCCTGTTGAATACATCGCTGGGTTTCAGATCACTTGATTTTACCACAGGTATTGGCAATGCAGCATTTGGTTACAAAAGTCTTTTTAGTAATACCATGGGCAATTACAATACAGCCAGTGGCGTAAATGCATTAAATGGAAATACAACAGGCATTCAAAATACGGCTGTAGGTGCAAACGCTTTGGGTAAAAATTTCGATTGCAGCGACAATACTGCCGTTGGATTTAATGCCTTATACAACAATGGAACCGGTGCCAATATAAGCCTGGAAGAAGGTGAAAAAAATACGGCTGTTGGAAATTATGCCATGTTTGCAAACACAACCGGTTTATATAACACAGCCATAGGTTATTCTACCATGAGTTCAAATATATCCGGCTATTTTAATTGTGCGATGGGATATGGCGCATTAAGCATCAACACTACAGGGCACGACAATACCGCAATTGGCCTGGCAGCCCTACAAACCAATACAGGAAATAACAATACGGCGATAGGATCAAGATCGCTTCAGTCAAATACCAGCGGGCAACAAAATGCAGCAAACGGTTATGCTACTTTATATTCCAATACCAGCGGAAGTTATAATTCAGCACATGGGGTTGCTGCACTTAACAGCAATACCACCGGCTCTTATAATACAGCTACTGGTGGCTATGCCATGTACCAGAATACAACAGGAGGTACCAATACAGCAACCGGTTACAATGCACTTTACGCGAACACAAGTGGAGAAAGTAATACGGCTACCGGCTATATTTCACTTGCCAGCAATACAACAGGGAATAATAACACAGCCAACGGATACGCAGCACTTTATAACAATACAACAGGAGGCAGTAATACAGCCACGGGAATTTATGCACTGGTAAGTAATACTTCAGGAGGTCAGAATACAGCCAATGGGAATGCTACACTTTATTCCAATACAATAGGAAGCAATAACACTGCAAACGGATCGGCTGCACTTAATTTTAATACAACAGGAAATTATAACACTGCAAATGGATGGTGGGCACTTACTGAAAATATATCTGGAACTTTCAATACTGCTTTAGGATCAAGTTCACTTTTTAATAATACCACAGGAGATAATAACACTGCAGTTGGAGACGGAGCACTGAGCCAAAACGCTACCGGGGCTTATAATACATCACTTGGATCAGAATCCAATGTAAGTACATTTAATTTAAATAATGCAACCGCAATCGGCGCACGTGCAGTTGCAAATGCCAGCTACAAAGTTGTAATCGGAGAGAACATTGGAGGAATGGTCATTGGCGGTTATGCCGCTTGGAGCAACCTAAGCGATGGCAGGTTCAAAGAAAATATACATGAAAATGTACCCGGCCTTGATTTTATTACCCGGCTACGCCCCGTTACTTATACGATCAATATAAAAAAATTAGACGAACATATAATGCAGATGTTGCCGGATTCAGTAAGGGCAAAAAGAATGAAAACAGCTGAAACCTATAACAAAGCTGAAAATTTTATACAAACCGGTTTTATTGCCCAGGAGGTAGAAAAAACTGCCTTGGCACTCGGCTATCATTTTGATGGGGTAAATGCACCACAAAATATTACCGATACCTACAGCATCTCTTACAGCCAGTTTATAATGCCATTGGTAAAAGCAGTACAGGAATTAAATAAAAAAAATGATGAGCAGCAGAAGATGATTGACGATCTGTTGCAAAGATTGAAAAAATTAGAATCCCGTTAACCATAAATTTTAAACTGATGAAAAAAATATCTTACTTCTTTATAAGCATCCTGGTTTCTATTTTCTTTATGGCCATATGCCCGGGAAATAAAGTTTACGCACAGGAAGGGCAGACCTTTTACATAACCAATACCACCTATGAGGCTTACCAACTCGACAAAGTGCCTTTTGCCATGAAAAAAATAACCCTGGCAGGAAATGACGACTCATTGAAGATCGCAGAAAAAACATTTTACCGGACAGCGCTGAAAGACGGCAGCTCTATCTATTTTACTGCCGACAGGAAAAGTTACCTGCTGATAATAGACAAAACAGAGCAGGTTGGTTTTATTGTATCACCTAATGGGAAAGACTGGAGTTGTTATTTCAAATATAAAAAGGGCAATAAAATCCCGCCGCCTGATTACAGCAATGAAGAAGCCGGGCTGATGAAAGAAGCATTGGGTAAGATCGTAGACCCCAGGGTAAAATACATTTACTTTACCTACTCCAGTTTTGTTTCAAGAGCCAATACCTACTTTGCCGATGACAGCCTGCCGGTGATCTTTGTTTCAGCTGATACGATTTTGGTTGGCAGTAATAATTTTATAAAAAAAGCAGATAAACTCTATATAAGTCCGGGCCATACTTATTTATACCTACCCGATAATGAAACCCTCGTATTCAGGGACCCCGATATGTCGGGCTGGGCTTCATTTTATCAGAAAGACGCCAATAAAGCAAACCACTTAATCAGCCAGGAATACAAATCAGAAAAAGAATTAGCCGCTGCAAATGATGCCATCAACAACAGGGAGAACAGCAAAACAAAAGCGGTATTGAATGGTTATCTTAGTTCGATAGCTAACAAAAAAACCGATCCCGCTTTAGCAACCAATATTATCAAATACTTTAATAGCCATTGGCCGGGCAGCCCTGCCTACAAGGTTATTTTTGCTGATGCTGATTTCCACATCGCTAAAAATGATGTGGGTATTCCGCTTAGAAGATCGATAACCACATGGGTCTTATTTAAGCAAAATGGTAAATGTTACGCACAGTGGCATGAATACGGCTACGAATATATAGGTGGTGGTGCTTACTCAAAAGAATTATCGCAGTGGCAAATGAGTTATGTTGATTACTATATTACTGCCGAAACAAAACAAGGCAAAGAATACTTCCACTCCGGAGAAAAATTTGAATTGGATTGCGGCATTATAAAATAAAATCAGCATACTGCTGTTATAAAAAAAGAATACCAGGGTTTACGGTATTGTGATCCATTTTTAAAGATCAAAAATAACAGCAGCCTGATCAGCAGTTTTTATTTATCTTTCTTTAAAGAAATGGAAAATGAAAAGGATAGGGCTGATATCTGATACGCACGGTTTTTTAGACGAATCAGTTTTTGAACATTTTAAAAACTGCGATGAAGTTTGGCATGCCGGGGATTTTGGCAGCAAAGAAATAGCAGATGGTCTAAGGTCACGCCTGACCCTGGTAAGAGGTGTTTATGGTAACATTGATGGTCAGGACATCAGAACCGAATTTCCGGAGCAACTGATATTTATGTGCGAAGGCGTAAAAGTGATGATAAAACATATTGGTGGTTATCCACCCAAATACAATCCCGAAACAAAAAAAGAAATATTAATACACATGCCGCAACTCTTTATCAGCGGCCATTCGCATATTTTAAAGATCATGTATGACGACAAACTCAATTGCCTGCACATGAACCCCGGCGCTGCCGGAAAACAAGGCTGGCACAAGGTTAGAACCATCATCCGCTTTGTAATTGACGGAACCGAAATGAAAGATGCTGAAGTAATTGAACTTGGGCCAAAGAGTAATGTTAATCCGTTAATTGGTTAATCCGTAGGAGTTCAATAGTAATAAGCCCGTTCACGGATTAACGTGTTAACGGATTAACGGATTAACGGATTAACCAATTAACATTTTATTCCACCCAGTCAGCAATAAAAATATTCGTATCGTGCGTACCGCCGTTATTCCGGTTGCTGCAGAAAATAAATTTCTTACCATCCGGGCTAAACATGGGGAATGCATCAAAACCTTTATCGCGGCTTATCTTCTCCACACCCTTTCCATCAAGGTCAGCCATATACATATTGAAAGGGAAACCTCTTTTGTATTCATGGTTACTACAAAAGATCATATGCTTACCATCAGGTGTAAAATTAGGTGCCCAGTTTGCCTGCTCTAAAAAAGTAATTTGATGGGCATTGCTGCCATCTGCATTGGCAACCCATACTTCCATGTGGATAGGTGCTACCAGGTTTTCTTTTAAGAGATCTTTATACTCCTTTATTTCATCAGCAGTTGTTGGCCGGGATGCACGCCAGATAATTTTTGTTCCATCCGGACTAAACCATGCACCTCCATCATAACCCAACGTGTTAGTGATCTGTTTTACATGTTTGCCATCCATATCCATAGTATACAGATCAAGGTCGCCATTTCTTAATGACGTAAATAATATCTTATCGCCTTTTGGAGAAATGGTTGCTTCAGCATCATACCTGTCCGTTTTTGTCAGTTGCTTAACAATTTTTCCATTCAGGTCTGCTTTAAAAATATCAAAGTCTTTGTACACAGCCCAAATATATTTATTTCCATATTTGCTCCTATCTGGTACCGGTGGGCATTCGCCGCTACCTAAATGTGTTGAAGCATATAAAATATGTTTTCCATCTGGATAAAAATAAGCACAGGTAGTTCTTCCGGTACCGGTACTTACCAACTTCGACTCAAATTTTTCACCGGGTGCCGGAACCTTACCCAACCATATCTGGTCGCACATGATGCCCAACTTAGGATTCGTTCTCTGGTAAATGATGTATTTCCCATCAAAGCTAAAATAGGCCTCAGCATTATCGCCACCAAAAGTCAGTTGCTGCACATTGGCAAAATGTTTTTCACCCTCAAATACAATGGTATCTTTAAGGGATACCAGGCCCGGATTATTAACGCCATGTTTTGTAAAAGAAACCAAAACAATCACTACACCTGCTAATACCCCGGAAAAGATCAATTTTTTCATTTGTTATTTTTATGGCGCAAAGGTAAAAGATGTTAAATTTTATATTGTCAGAAAATTGTCATCTGGTTAATCAAAGCAGCGCTTATTTTTGCAGCATGATAAAAAGAATACTGCCATGTCTTGTTTTACTGATATCGATCATTGCCTGTAATAACCAGGATCAGGCAAAAGGAAATGAGAACCCGGCCACTCAATCTGCTGCCCGTGAAAAAATATTAAAAGATTCTATAACAGCATTCCCCGATTCACTTTTATTAAAAGAGCAACTGATACAGTTTTACCGCGACAGTGCTGATTACGATAAAGCCCTTGAAACCACCAATGAAGCATTGCAAAAAGACAGTGTAAATGCCAGGCTCTGGGATATAAAAGCAACCCTGCTTTTTGAAAATGAAGATACTTTAAATGCGATCAGGTCTTTTGAAACTGCCTTGCGGTTAAATCCCTCACCACGTTACCTGATACTGCTTGGTTCCCTGTATGCACAAACCAAAAACAGCAGGGCACTTCAAATTGCTGATACCTTATTAAATTCCAAAGTTCCGGAAGCTGCTAAAGAAGCTTTTTTCATTAAGGGTTTATATTTCAATTTTACGGGCGATAAAAATAAAGCAATCAGTTTTTTGGATAAATGCCTGCTGCTGGATCATATGCACATGTTTGCCTACCGCGAAAAAGGAATTGCCTTATACGATATGGGCAAATATGAAGAAGCCAGCACCGTTTTAACTAAAGCTGTTACCCTGCAAAATAATTTTGATGAAGGTTATTACTGGCTGGGCCGTTGCTTCGAAAAACTGAACAATCCCAAAGAAGCTTTTGAAGCTTATAAAACGGCCTTATTGTATTCTCCGGATTATGTGGAAGCAAAAGATGCTTTGGAAAAATTGCAGTCTAAGTAAATTCTATATGACGCATGCAGAATTATGAATTAACTTTGCAGCCTGAATCATTTCAAAATTCAAAATTCAAAATGGCAATCATCGCTCCTTCCTTACTAGCCTCCAATTTTTTAAATTTAGAAGCTGAATGCAAAATGCTGAACGAAAGCCAGGCAGATTGGTATCACCTCGATATCATGGATGGCCGCTTTGTGCCTAACATCAGTTACGGTCCCATGCTTGTGGAGGTTTTTAGAAAAGCCACCAACAAAATATGCGATGTACATTTAATGATAGAAGAACCCGGTAACTATGCCGAAGCTTTTAAAAAAGCCGGTGCTGATATTTTGACTGTGCATATTGAAGCCTGTCCGCATCTGCACCGCAATATCCAGCAAATAAAAAGCCTGGGCATGCAGGCAAGTGTGGCTGTTAATCCGCATACACCCGTTGAGGCTTTAAAAGATATACTGGCAGATATTGATATGGTTTGTTTGATGAGTGTGAACCCTGGTTTTGGCGGACAATCATTTATACCACACACATTGGTTAAAATCAAACAACTGCGTGAAATGATTGACGAACTCTCCCTGCAGGTAAAAATTGAAGTTGACGGTGGCGTTACTTTAGAGAATGCAAAATCTATCATTGATGCAGGTGCAGATGTTTTGGTAGCCGGCAGTACGGTGTTTAAATCTGCAGACCCGATTGCTACAATTGCTGCGTTAAAGAATTTATGATGATAAATAAAAGGCCCCAAATAAAAAACTGCGACCTTTTATTTTTTTACTTAAGAACTGCATTTAGCTTTGCTGATGCCGGTTATTTTTTCTCCGCTTTCTCCGCTTTTTCTTCGCCCTTTTTTCCTAATGCAACAATATCGCCTTTTGTGAAAAGAATGGCTTGCAAAGTTGCTCTCCATATTGGTTTTTTGCGAAGTAAAAATTCCAGGTCCATTCCAAAATGTTTAAATTCTTCTTCCTGAGCATTTTCCATAATAGCTTTGGCCTGTTTATCTTTCTCTACTGATATTCTTTGTTCATACCAGCCTATTGCTTCTGCTTCTTCTATTAAAGAGGTAACCATACGTGCAAAAGTCCTGGTGGTTGCGGAAAGTTCTTCCGGTGGCTCATGATACTGATCAAATCCCATAGTTTTAATTTTTAAAAAGTGAATAAATGATCATTATGATCTGTAAACTACAAGTAAATTAAGACAAGAATTTGCAGTAACCAAGCATCTCAAATAATAAAATATGCTTAAACAATTACTACCTCAGTAATGAGAGGGATTATTTTTATTTGCAGAAACATTTACAATTTAATTTTTACTCCTCCATTCACTACAAATCCCTCCGTATGATTCCAGATATCATCAAATGACGGATTGCTATGTGGCGGGTTTACCACCGTTTTGTATTTGCTCTGCCGCTGATCGGTGAAGTTCTCAAAATTGATGAACAGCGATACTTTTTTAAATGTCTTTTGTGCCATAAAACCAAACTCCCAAAATGAGGGCGTGCTGCTTCCGTTGTTGAGATACTGGTTGCCTGTTAAATATCCTTCCAGGCCCAATTTAAAATTATCTTCTTTCTCATACATCAGCGTGAGGTTCAATTTATTATTTGGCAGCAGGCGTAAAAACTGATTGCCTGGCAAATAACCGGCCTTTGCATAGGTGTAGGTATAACCAACAAATAATTTCAGGTCTTCCTTGTAAATTAATTTAAGATTGGTCTCAAATCCACTGCTGCTAATGGATTTTGAAGCATTGGCAAAACTGTACTTCCCAAAAGCATCCGAACTCAATACCAATGGCTTATTAATGTTTGTATAAAAGAACATTTGGTTGATACTGAAAGAAAGATCTCCCGTAATTTTTGTTTTGAAATTTACATCTGCAGTACCGCCAACACTTCTTTCAGACTCAACATTGTTTAATGCCTTCAAATTGCGGTATTGCAAGGTTTCCGTTTCTTCAGTAAATACCGTTGGAGTTTTATAGCCCAAACCTCCTCCTATCCGGGAACTGAACTTATTCGAAATTTTAAAAAGTGCTGAAACCCTGGGTAAAATAAAGCTTTGATTTTTTTTATAGTTGTTGTTTTTAAAACGCATGTGGTCTACTCTTAAACCGGTTTCCAATTTTACCCTGTTTGTTATATCCCAGGTATCCTGCAGGTAAATGCCACCGGTAAATGTTTGCGCATTTAAAACGCCGGTACTATCCTGTTTAAATTTATCAACCACGATATTCAACCCGCCAATAAACGTATGCTTATGTTTTACAAACAACATCGACAGGTCGGTGAAACTGTTGGTATTCACGCCTCCGAAATCATAGCCGGGTATTTGTATTTCCCTGTCAAAAAATCCAAGGCTTTGTTTCAGCTTTACTGATTTTCCTGCTTTCATTTTTTTATCGATCTCAAGCGTAGTCGTATTTCTTTTCGTTTTATTTATTTCAGAATAAGTATGCGCTACACTTGTTCTTCCTTTAATCACTTCCATATCACCGCCTGTATTTTTACCCTGGGTATAGCTGTTGCCAAGCATGATACTAACGGATTCAACAGGATAAAAAAACAACCTGGGGTTGATGGTAAAATTATTACTCTTCGGAATTTCCGAAAAATCATCTTTATCTACATCATAAGCTTTCTGAAAATTTACAAGTCCCAAAAAACTATACCCAAACTTTCCTTTCTTTTGCGACAGGTAGGTTCCTATATTTGTTTGACCAATATGCGATTGATTCAATAAAAGATCTGCTTCCATCTTTTCGCCTGGCATTTTTGAAATAAAATTCACCACGCCTGCAATGGCGCCGCCACCATACAAAGTTGAAGCTGGCCCCTTGATAACTTCCACCTGTTTAAGATCCAGTGGCGGAATTTCAAGTATACTCAGCCCGCTGGTAAAATTTCCGTAATTGGGATAACCATCTTTTAAAAGCTGGGTGTATTTTCCATCCAGTCCTTGTACCCGTATGCTGGCATTACCGCTGGTGGCGGATGTTTGCTGCACCTGCAGGCCCGTACTTTCGTGCAGCAGCATGGATACGTTGGCCGGCCGCATATTATTTTTTTCATCCAGTTCTTCGCCATCAATGGTTTCAACACGGGTTGGCGTGTTATTAATGGTACGACTGGTACGGGTGCTTTGTATGATCACTTCGTCCATATCTTCCTCAACCGCTGTCAACAAAATGATAACGGCATTTTTAGCTGCCAATGGAAAAACAAATTCTTTATATACCGCTTCATAACCCGCAAAGCTGAATGTAATGCGCTGCTTTCCGTTGGGGATATTATTTAATTCAACAAATGCAGTACTATCGGCTGCAGTGCCTTTCTCCGCATGTTGTAAAACCACCGTTGCTCCCGTTAAAGGCTGCCCGGTTTTGCTGTCTTTTATTATCGCTCTAAAACTATTTTGTGCGGTTGCATTATATACCATTAAGGTTGCCAAAAGCAACGTAATTATTTTTTGCATTAAAATTATTTTTTAAGATGATCAATTAATATTGTTTACATAACTAAACCATCTTTGGCGGTTGCCAGATATTTCCAAAGTAGTTGGAAGGGAGTGAAATATTATGATAAAAAGAAAACTGCCTGCTTTTAACTGCAGCTTTATCAATTAACAGTAAAGCAGGTTGAAAATTTACAGAGACAATATGAACACAGCAAGAACAAGTACAAAAATTACCACAGCCATCGTCTTCATGTTGTGCATGGCCATTGGTTGCTGTTACTGAACTTTGTAACGGATCCGAACAGTTATCCTTTTCTACACAAGCCATGCCTGGCAAAACCAACAGGTATACACTTAATATGAACAGTATTATTTTCACATTGCAAAAATACTGGTTTTAAAATCCGCCACTAACTTATGCCTGAAGTTTTATCACAACTGCGTTGCAATGTTTGCTTTGCTATATTTCCAAAGGGAAATTTACAGGTAGAAAATATTTATATTTCTTAATATCTAAGCCCCTCTCCTTGGGAGAGGGGTTGGGGTGAGGTTAATGTATCTCATCAATCTTTTTATACATCAGTTCGGCCACAGCCAGGTTTAACTTCAGCCAGTTTGATTCTCCCGTGGGCCAATTATATTTCTGACTTAATAATTTATCTGCAAGAGCATATGCCTGCATGGCCTGGTCTTTATTGTAAAAACAGCTTATCCAGTTTTCTTTAAGCTCGTTTTCTTTCTTTAAAAAGATACCGCCGCCATACCATTTAAAGCAGGAAGGCAGGCCCCAGAAAGAAACCGTCTTATCATCTTTTGCAAGTGCGCTTCTATAAAACAAAATAAAGAAATGGATATTTTCTTTCAGCCGCTGCTGAATGGCGGCGTCTGATTCTTTGGCATTTGGTTTTATACGCCAGCGGTTATTCTCTAAAAAATAAGGCTCATCATCAGGATTTTTATAACGCTTTTCTGATGAAATAAAGGTTAAATTGGTAGCACTTTTTACGCCTGCATTCACCAATGTCAATTCACCCGATGTAACCCTTGCTATCTTGTAAATATCCTTCGTTTTATCAATTGTATTATTTAGGGTTATTGTTTTAGCGGCATCATCATACATCCAGTTACCGTAGTCAAAAGTATTTCTCGGGTTCTTCACAAAAGTCCCTTTCGTTGAAAAATAAAAACTCCGGTAGGGGATCTCAAACTTCGAACTTTCATTCATACCTTCCAGTCCTTCGGCATCTTCTTTTAAAACCCAGTCCTGGCAAAGGATATTATAAATATTTTCGGCCGTATCCAGGTACAACAGGTTAGCATTACTCCCTTTTGAATCGCCTTCGGTAACCCGTCTTTCATTTTTTGTAAAAGTTTTATCTTCCCCGCTGTTGCAGGAAAAAATAAGAGCCGAAATAACAACTGCGGTTAAAATGCTTTTGATCACCTGTATTATATTTTTGAGCTATAAATTTAGCACATTGTAAAACACAAAATATATATATCTTCATATAATGAGAACTGCCTTTACCTGCTTATTACTACTGCTCACCATCAGCACTTTTTCTCAAACAAGATCTGCCCTTATCAATGGCAGGATTGTTGACGAAAATGATCATCCGATCTCCAAAGTATCGATAGTAATTTTAGGAAAGTCGAATGGCATTATCAGTAACGACAGCGGCAGTTTCAGCATTAAAGTTCCGGCAGGCAAATCCTTTGCACTTGTATTTACTTATACAGGCTATAACGAAGTACAAAAGAATTTTTACCTGAGTGATGGCGAAGAAGAAAAGATAACCATACAAATGGAACGTGGCAGCAGAACCCTGCAAACCGTGGAGATCAGCAATGAAAAAGAACGCAACGAAACCGGCCTTGTTAAAATAAATCCCAAAAATGCGCTTACAATACCCAGCACTATCGGTGGTATTGAAGGGCTGATCAAAACACTGGTTGGTAGCAATAACGAACTCACTTCGCAGTACAGTGTACGTGGCGGCAACTACGATGAAAATTTAATATACATCAATGATTTTGAAATTTTTCGTCCTTACCTCGTTCGCAGCGGGCAACAGGAAGGCCTTAGTTTTATAAATCCTGAACTGGCAAAAAATGTAAATTTTTATACCGGCGGTTTCCAGGCAAAGTATGGCGATAAAATGAGCAGCGTATTGGATATTCAATACAAAAAACCATCAGGCTTTGGCGGCTCGGCGTATGTTAGTTTGTTAGAACAGGGTTTGCACCTGGAAGGTGCCGCAAAAAAAGGAAAGATCTCTTACTTGCTTGGTGTACGCAACCGCAGCAATAAAAATTTATTAAAAAGCCAGGAAACAGTTGGTTCCTACATTCCATCTTCATCAGATGTGCAGGCATTTATCACTTATAAACTCAGCGAAAAAATACAGCTTGAATTATTGGGCACTTACTCAGTTACCAAATTCACCCTTTTTCCCGAGTCGGTACAAAAAACAACTTCGGTCTTCTCTCCTTTCTTTACAGCCAACCTGGGACTGGATGTTGCCTTTGAAGGACAGGAAAGAGACGGCTACAAAACAAACCTCATCGGATTAAGCCTGGTGCATACGCCCAATAAAAAATTAAGGCTTAAGTGGATGCTTAGCCGTTTTCAAAATAAAGAGAATGAAAATTTTGATATAGCCGGCGCCTATTTATTTGGCGACCGCGATTTTGATAATACCAGCAGCACGTACGGACAAATTGTAAACCCGCTTGGCGCAGGTTATTACCAAAACTATGGCCGCAACGAATTAAATATAAACGTGTACAATGCCAACCTTAAAGGAAGTTATGCAACAGGCAAACATTTTATTCAGTTTGGCAACAGTATTGAGCAAACCAATATTTCCGACAAATTGAAAGAATGGGAATACCAGGACAGTGCCGGTTATTCACTGCCGCACAACCCGGCGAACCTTAATTTATTTACATCATTAAACTCCACTGCCAATCTCTCCATTCAAAAATACAGTGATTATATCCAGGATAATATAAACCTGGGAAAGAATAACAGGGATATTACCCTGCAGGCAGGTGTGCGTTACAATTATAATTCACTCAACAAAGAATTTTTAATAAGTCCACGCATGCAGGTTAGCGTAAAACCAAACTGGAAAAAAGACGTGATCTTTAAAGTGGCTGCAGGTGCATATCACCAGCCACCTTTTTACCGGGAGTTGCGCCGGTATGATGGCACCGTAAATACCGATCTGAAAGCACAAAGAAGTTACCAGGTTGTTGCCGGTATGGATTGGAATTTTAAAGGTTTGGAAGGCCGCCCCTTTCGCCTGAGCACCGAAGCCTATTACAAAAGTATGAGCAAGGTGGATGTGTATGATATTGACAATGTAAAGATCCGCTATGTTGGTAACAACGATGCCAAAGCCTATGCAACCGGTATTGAAGCACGCGTTTTTGGTGAGTTGGTGAAAGATGCAGAGAGCTGGTTCAGCATTGGTATTATGCAAACCAAAGAAAACCTGGACAATGATTTTTATTACCAGTATAAAAATGCTGCAGGCGAGATCATCAATTCGCACAGCACCGACCAGGTAGCAGTTGACAGCATAAAAAATACTGTAGGTTTTGTACGCCGTCCTACCGACCGTTTAATAACCGCCGGCTTATATTTAGAAGATTACCTTACCACCAACAAAAATTTTAAATTTCATTTAAACCTGTTGTATGGCAGCAACATGAGCTATAATATTCCCAACAGTGTTAAGTACCGCAATGCACTTACCATTGAGCCTTACATACGTGTTGATGTTGGCTTCAGCGCACAACTGCTCACTGAACAAAGCAAGCGCCGCAGTCACAGCCCCTTCCGCAGTTTCGAAAATATCTGGGCAAGCTTTGAAGTATTTAATTTAATAGACCGCCGCAATACCATCTCTTACCAGCTCATCAAAGATTTTGCAAATAATGTGTACGCCATTCCCAACAGGTTAACACCGAGGTTGGTTAATTTTAAAATTGTGGGGAGGTTTTAATATGGTCAGACGAGGACGTCAGACCATG
This sequence comes from Chitinophagales bacterium, assembly GCA_038226715.1. GTDB lineage: Bacteria > Bacteroidota > Bacteroidia > Chitinophagales > Chitinophagaceae > Ferruginibacter. The sequence goes on along the minus strand of JBBRQF010000004.1, from coordinate 128,108 downwards.
TTAAAACCGGCATAAGCAATGCCGCCCAGTTTCATTTCAGAACTCTCATATAATTTACGTTAATACTCATTTTAAAGTAACTACAATTTGAAACGGTTCCTGAAAATAACAGCGCTGATAATTTTAATCCTGGCGGGCATATTTGCCATTCAAAACTACCCCAACAGTGCTGAGCCAAAGCTTTTGACAAATATTTCAGACACGATAAACATAAAAAAGTGCCTTGAAATGATCGTCAATACATCAAAGCCCCGGCAATACCAGAATACAGAAATTCTTGATTCTGTTGCTGACCGCATCTCAACCGAATTTGGCAAATACACAAACCGCGTTTCAGCACAGCAATTCACAGTCAGAAATAAAGCATATAAAAATATTATCGCTTCATTTGGCCCCGAAAACGCCGAAAGGATAATCGTTGGCGCACACTATGATGTTTGTGGTAACCAGGACGGTGCTGATGATGATGCCAGTGGTGTGGCAGGAATTTTAGAATTGGCCAGGCTGCTGAATAATAAACCGCTTAAGTACAGAATTGATCTTGTCGCATTCTCCCTGGAAGAACCTCCTTTTTTTGATACCAAAAATATGGGAAGCTACATTCATGCAAGATCACTTCATGATTCCGATATAGCCGTTAAAGGCATGATAAGTATAGAGATGATCGGTTACTATTCCGATAAGGAAAACTCACAGGAATATCCATTGGGAATGCTGGAATGGTTCTATGGAAACAAAGGCAATTTTATAACCATCATACAAAAATCATTTTGTGGCGGCTTCGCTAAGAAATATAAGGAGCTTGCATTTAAGAATAATTCGATACTCACAAAATCATTGAGGGCTCCTGCTGTTTTCGGCGGCCTCGATCTTTCCGATCACAGAAATTATTGGAATTTTGGTTACAGTGCCATCATGATCACCAATACATCATTTTACAGAAATCACAATTACCATACAGCAAATGATAAACTGGCTAACCTCGATATATCCAGGATGGGTTTAGTAATAGAGGGAGTTTACAGAACCTTGCTGGCATTTGAATAAAAATAACATTTCAATTATTTCTTCTCCCCCGCCAGCTTATCATAAAATTTATAAATGTCTTTCAACTTAGCAATATAAATACTGCGGCCATGCGTTGCCACTACCAATTCATTTTCACGTTGCTGTATGGCCATATCATGTACCGGCACACGGGGCAGGTTGTTATCCAGGGTCATGAAATTTTTGCCCATATTAAAAGAAGCATACAACCCATTATCGGTACCCACATAAATAATATTTTCCTTTTTTGGATCTTCAATCACCACGTTGATGGGCTCCATCGGCAGGTCGTTGCCCAACTGCATCCAGGTAGTTCCGTAATCTTCACTCACAAATAAATAACTGCCAAAATTATCGCTGCGGTAACCGTTCAATGAAACATAGATCCTGCCTTCTTTAAATACAGATGGCGCAACACGGCTTACGTACAAACCCTGCACAGTCTTGGGTAAACTGGTGCTGATCTTTGTCCAGGTATAACCGGCATCTTTACTCATTTGTATATTGCCATCATCAGTACCAATGTATATCAACCCAAATTTCATCGGCGATTCAACCAATGTAGTTGCGGTGCCAAAAGGTACATCGCCTGCAGTACCGCCATTGGTTAAGTCTCCACTCAATGTCTCCAGGTTCTCTCCTTTTTGTAAACTGCGGTGAAATTTATTGGTAGCATAATAAAAAATGTCCTGGTTGTGTTTGCTTAACCAGATTGGTGTTTGCCAGTTAAAACGATATTTAGCTTCGCCCAGGTCGGGCCTTGGATAAATAAATAAACGTTTGCCAGCACCATCTGTACTTCTGCGGCCATAAAAACCAAACTGCGATCCGGAGTAAACCGTTTTATTATCCCTGGTATCTATCACTACCTGCATACCATCCCCACCACCTATCTGTTTCCAGGGATATACCCCTTCATAATCCCACTGGTCGTTATCCTTACTGTTAGCCGGCCCAAACCAGGTGCCGTTATCCTGGAGGCCACCATAAATATTATAAGGTTTGGCTTCATCAACTGCAATTTTATAAAACTGCCCTACCGATGGGGTGTTGGCCTTAAACCAATGTTTGCCATCATCGTAGGATATATTGCAACCACCATCATTACCGGCAATCCAATGGCTGTCCTTATTGGGATCCATCCATGCTCCATGCCAATCGGGGTGCGTGGCGTCATTGTCTGTTCCTTCAAAAGTTTTGCCGCCATCGGTGCTCAACATTAAATTAAATCCGCTTATCACCAACTTATCTGCATTGGTATTACTTACCGATATTTTTCCAAAATAATAACCATAGGTATTGTAAAGGTTCAGTTCTTTGGTATTTACTTTTCGCCAGTTGGCGCCTGCATCATCACTGCGGTAAATTTCGCAACCAATGACGGGTGTTTCAAATAAAGCGGTGTTGGCATCAAAAAGGTAATTATAAATTTCGGTTGGTTTTATTTTATCGGATTTAACCAATTCTTTTACAGTTGCTGCGGTATATTTTTCTTTAAAATTATTGTCAACCAAAAAGCTGTCTAATTTATTATTATCCAGATTGGCAAAACTTTCTTTGGTAAGGTCTTTAAAATTCTTCAGCACATAATTGGTATCCACTTTTTTCTTTGCGGTATCTGGCCGGTGTCCCTGGTTATCTAATGTGGCATAAATAATATTTGGGTTAGCTGCAAAAACTGCCACGCCAATACGGCCAATTCCATCACCCGCAGGAAAGCCGCTGCCGGCAGCAGTTACAGGCTTCCAGGTATTGCCACCATCATTACTTTTATAAATGCCGGATGTTTTTCCGCTCTCTTCAAAATTCCATGCCCTGCGGGTGCGGTACCACATGGCGGCATATAATTCATCGGGATCTTTTGGGTTGATGTCCATATCAGCAGCGCCTGTATTTTCATCCACAAATAGGGTTTGTTTCCAGTTTTTACCGCCATCGGTAGTTTTGTAAACACCACGCTCTTTATTGGGCGAATATAAATGCCCCAGTACCGCTACCCAGGCAATATTATTATCGGTTGGGTGTAAACTTATTTTACCAATATGATGGCTCTCGGGTAAACCAAGATATTCCCAGGTTTTGCCTTTGTCTGTACTTTTATAAACGCCCAAACCCGAATAAGAAGAACGGCTGCTATTTGCTTCGCCGGTGCCCAACCAGATGGTGCCGTTGCGCCAGTTAACAGCAACATCACCAATACTGAATACATTTTCCTTATCAAAAACCGGCACCAGGCTTTGTCCGTTATTTTTTGTATACCATAAACCGCCTGAGGCATAAGCCACATAAAATTCAGTAGGGTCGGCCGGGTTAACATCTACATCCACCACCCTGCCGCTCATAATACTGGGACCCACATTACGGAATTTGATACTGTTTAAAAGTGTGTCGTTTTCAAGCAATTTTCTTTTTTGTATACCGTTTAATCTTTCGGTGCCTGTACTGGGCTTAATTTGTGCCTGTAAAGAATTAACAAAACAAAAAAGCAGGATTATTGTAAATTTGAGAAGATTTTTCATCGTCAGGTGTTTTGGTTTGATTGACGCAAGTAATAAATAGATCATTATGCGAATTTTAAAAATACGGCAATTGTTGGTACTGACCATCATACAGTTTTTGTTTTTGATGAATGGCACTGCGCAATATAAAACATACAAGCTTTCTGCCGAAGGCGATACCCTGAATGCCATTGACAATAAAGATATGAAACAGGGCAAATGGGTGCTACATGTAGAACCACTCAGGAGTGAACCGGGTTATGAAGAAGAAGGAATTTTTAAGAACAATAATAAGGAAGGTATCTGGCGTAAGTATAGTTTAACCGGCGATATCATTGCTGTTGAATTTTATAAACTCGGTGGCAAAGATGGTATTCAGCAATATTATACTTACCTCGGTGATCTCATCAGGGAAGAATCCTGGAAGGGCTACGATCCTGATGCACCCTACGATACCATTGCAGTATATGGCTCTGGCAATAATGAGATCATTGATTATAAGATCGTAAAAGCAGAACAATACAGTGTGAAGCATGGCGAATGGAAATATTATGAAGCTGGCAGTGGCCGCCTTGTAAAAGTAGAAAAGTACGATCGTGGGCACCTGGAAACGCCCGGCGATAATAACAAAATGGTTGTTGCCCCTGTTGAAAAAAAGAAAGAGGTACAAAAGACTCCGGAAATGATAGAGTGGGAGAAGAAAAATAAGGGAAAGAAAAATGTGGTTAGGGATGGACGAACCTCGGCGGGTGGATAGTTACCCGGCAACTAATTATTAAAAAAACGCTGAAAGTATAGCAGTTGAAAAGGAATCGCATTTTTCCAATAATCCCAGTTGTGCATCCCAGGCCTTTCTGTGTATTCATGTGCAATTTTTAATTGCTTCATTTTCTGATGCAGCCTGCGGTTGCCTTCAATAAAAATATCCTTGTCGCCACAATCAAAAATTATTTTAAGATCTGTGTTGGTATAATTTTCTATCAGGTTAATTACGGTAAGATCGTGCCATGCTTTGGCTTGTAAAATAGTATCGCCAATTCTTTTGATGATATCAAAGCGGCTTTTACTTTCCATCAGGTCTACACCACCGCTCATACTGCCGGCCGCACCAAAAATATCGGCATGCCTTAAACCTAAAAATAAAGCACCATGACCGCCCATGCTTAAACCAGTGATGGCCCTGTGTTTTTTATCTGGTATGCTGCGGTAATTTTTATCAATGTAATCAACTACTTCAATTGCCAGGTGTGTTTCATACCTGTAAGCAGAATCCATCGGGCTATCGAAGTACCAACTGCTGAAACCACCATCGGGGCAAACGATCATCATTTGATAAGCATCGGCATAATCCTTTAGTTCGGGCACTTTAATTATCCAGTTGTTATAGCTGCCCGAATAACCATGTAAAAGATAAACCACCGGAAAATGGTTATTTTTTTTTCTGTAACTATCGGGCCTGATCACAACCGCTTTGATATTTTTGTGCATGCTGTTACTGTAGATAGAAACCGTATCTACTTTACCGGCAAATAATGTAACAGAAAAAATAAAAGTAAAAAGTAGCAGGAGAGCGTATTTCATATTGCTGCAATGTAGCAAATTAAAGATGTAATAAAAAAGCTGTTCCGCCTGGGGATGAACAGCTTTTTATGAACTTATATTATTTTGATTATTTTATCTCCTTCTGCATTGGGTTTCCACCACCGGCAGCACCTCTTGCCCTGTTAGCGCCTCCATTCTTAAATAACTGGAATTTACTTGGCGTTGTTACCGCAGGCCAGGAATTATTATCAGTGTTAATATCGGCAGTTTCTCTTAACGGATCTAATAAAATAGAGGCAACTTCTTTATCCTTCATAAAGGTTTTTACCACTTTATTTTCATTTTTGCGCCAAACATAAACCGGTATTCTGTCAATTTCTTTAGAGCCATCTTTAAAAGTCCACTCAATAATAATTGGCATTACCAAACCGCCTTTATTGCTGAAAGTTAATTCGTATAAATTTTTTGCCCCTGCAATTTTAAAACGCTCTGCTTCAGTGTAATTATCAGTACTTGCCGGCGGCACGGTTATTTCAAAAGCAGTGGTATCTACTTTAGCCTGGCCACGATCATATCTCCAGTAAAAATCCCTTAATGCCGGATCTGCATCCGTTGCAAAAGTTATTTTTTTATCCTCCCGGTTTCTTATTTTAGAAATGTCATCAAATGTATTCAGCATTGGTTTTGCAACCGGCAGCTTCCTGGTAGCAGGTCCGTTATTACCCGGTGCAGTAATTTCAGTATTCAACACTGCCCATTTAACCGTATCAAGCGAAATATCACATGGCTCTGTTCCATAAAACCAACCTCTCCAAAACCAATCCAGGTCTTCGGCACTGGCATCTTCCATGGTGCGGAAAAGATCGGCAGGTGTTGGATGTTTAAATGCCCAACGCCTTGCATATTCTTTAAATGCATAGTCAAAAGTTTCACGTCCCATGATGGTCTCACGCAGGATATTTAAACCGGTTGTTGGTTTACTGTAAGCATTGGGGCCAAACTGAATAATATTTTCGCTGTTGGTCATAATTGGCTCCAGCATATCTTTTGGCAGCTTCATGTAATCAACAATTTTATAAGCCGGGCCTTTGCTTACCGGGAATTTGTTATCCCATAATTCTTCCGTTAAATATTCGCAAAACGAATTCAATCCTTCATCCATCCAGGTCCATTGTCTTTCATCACTGTTGATGATCATGGGGAAAAAGTTATGCCCTACTTCGTGTATAACCACACCCAGCATACCATTCTTGGTTCCTTCGCTGTATGTGCTATTGGCACTGTAACCACCATTGGCATCTTTTTCGGTACGGCCAAAATTGAAACAGATCATTGGATATTCCATTCCATTGGCAGCTTCAATACTTTGTGCAACCGGGTAAGGAAAAGGAATGGTGAATTTTGAATAACTTTTGATCGTATGAGCCACGGCTTTAGTACTGAACTTACGGTATAAAGCATAAGCTTCTTTACCATAAGCACTCATGCACATCACTTTCTTTCCTTCTACCATCGCCGGCATAGCATCCCATACAAATTTGCGTGAACTGCCCCAGGCAAAATCACGAACCATATCAGCTTTAAATATCCAGGTCTTTTTTTCTTTTGATTTTTGTTTTTCCCTTGCAACAGCTTCATCAAGTGTAACTACTTCTGTAGGTTCGGTAGCGGTTTGCGCTTTTTGCCAGCGTGCAAATTGTGCAGGACTAAGTACCTGTTGGTAGTTTTGTCCCTGGCCGGTTGCCATCACCACATGATCGGCAGGTACCGTCATGGCCACTTTAAAATTACCAAAGGTTAACGCAAACTCACCGCTACCTACAAACTGGTGGTTCTGCCATCCCTGGAAATCGCTGTACACACAAAGGCGTGGGTACCACTGCGTCATGGTAAACAGGTCATTCCCATCTTCCGGAAAATTTTCGAAACCACCACGGCCTCCGTATTTTCCTTTTTCAATAATATTATAATTCCAATCTACTTTAAAAGTAAACTGCTGTCCGGGTTTAAGCGGCTGTGGCAATTCAATACGCATCATGGTTTTGTTGATGGTGTATTGTAAAGCCTTGCCGGTTACGTCTGCAACCCTGGTAATATTGTCGCCATATTCACGATCCTTATCTAATATTCCGCTATACCTGGTAATATCCTGTTCGGTGATAGTCTTTGGCATCATATTACTGGTCTGGTAACCCGAGTTATTGGTATTGCTGTGCTCATTCTCATCAAGCTGCAACCACAGGTAGGTTAAAACATCAGGAGAATTATTGGAATAAGTAAGCGTTTCTTTACCAATTAAACGGCGGTTAGGCTCATCCAGTTCGCAAACAATATCATAGTCGCAGCGCTGTTGCCAGTACTTTGGGCCTGGTGCACCACTGGCAGTACGATATTCATTTGGCGTAGGTAAAATAGTTCCAAGCTGTTCAAAACGGTTACCATGGTTGCTGCCCGGATTGTTTTTAATGTCCTGGGCATTGGCATTGATACCGATGAAAAGCAAAAAAGCAAAAGCTGTCAGTTGTTTCATATTTATTATTGATTGATTAATGTTGTGTTTAAAAAAGATCCCAAATTATTTTAAAAGCAAACAATATTGCAAAAACCGACAAGCCTTTTACCCACCAATCCCTTTTTAAGCCTGCTTTATTTACTATTATAAAACTAAAAATTAAAATACAACTTACTACTGCGATCTGCCCGGCTTCCAATCCCAGGTTAAATCCTAAAAGATCTACTCCCAGGCTTTCATCGCTGCTCATCATAAAACGGATGGAATTTGCAAAACCTAATCCGTGTATCAGGCCAAAGAAAAATGCTAAAAAATAATTTCGTTGTAATGATCTTGAACCAAAACCCTTTTGCCACAAATTAAATATAGCCGTAATTATAATAGTACAAGGAATTAAAAACTCTACCAGGTTTGCTTTAACCCTGATAATATCTACAATACTTAAAATTAAAGTAAGTGAATGCCCCAGGGTAAATGCCGTAACTAAAACCAGCACTTTTTTCCAGTCACTGATCAGGTAAACCGCAATTAAAACAAGTATGAACAGCAAATGATCAAAAGCATCTTTTGCAATGATATGATGCCAGCCAATATCAAAATAAAAACCTAAATTCTGCAACAAAGAGACTAAAATTGATTGTTTATGTTAGTTTTGCCGTTCAAATATCTCTAAAGAAACGGTTTTTTATTAATCTCTTTGCTAAATGGTAAGTATTTTATTTAAATGGTTATTGGTTGCTGGTCTTGTTTTACATCCTCCTGCAACAACAAATCATCCAATATTTGTAAGTGTTACAGAAATTGAACACAATGCCACTGAAAAAACGTTAGAGATTAGCTGTAAGATCTTTACAGATGATTTTGAAAAGGCATTGCGGGATACTTATAAAACCTATGTTGACTTGTTGCAACCCAAAGATAAAAATGCGATGAATAAGCTGGTGTCGGACTATGTGCAGAAACACCTGTTGTTAAAAGTTGATGATAAAAATGTTACCCTACAGTTTCTGGGTTATGAGCAACAGGAAGAAGGTATTGTGAGTTTTTACCAGGTTAATAATATTGCCAGTGTAAAAAAAATAGATGTTACCGACAATATTTTATTTGAATACAAAAAAGAACAGATGAGCATCATTCATACCAAAGTAAAAGGCGATAAAAAAAGCACCAAGCTTATTAACCCGGAAGACAAAACAAGTTTTGAGTTTTGAGTTTTGAATTTGCTGAACAAAGACCCTATTTTTATTTACTCCGTTTCTATTGTTGTTTCACAGCAGGTGAATGCGGAAACGGCTTTGCTTTATTTAAAAAGCTGTAATCTGTAGCCATCTTTTTTAAATCAGCATCAAGATAGGTGGTTTGCAACCGGGTATACTTATAATTCTTTGTAGCTGCTTTCAGATAATAGGTTACTTTATATAAATTTTTATCCTCCGGCTCCTTCCTGATCATCGTGTTCAGGTATGTAATTACTCCAGCATGTTTTAGTTTATTATCGGCTATGTCAATAGAATTGTACATTTTACTGCCGGTATTTTTGAGCTTTTCCATATAGGTAAGGTAGTTCTCAAAATCCTTCTTCTGCGCACTCTCTTCTTCTGTAAAATAATCTTTTTGAGAGATCCTGACGATCTCCATGCCGGTAAATACAAGCGAGTCAACTTTATTTCCTGAATTCACTATTTCTTTTGTAAGGATATCAGTTAGTGCAGACCTTACAGACAATTCCAGTGCTGAAGGTTGCACGGTTGGCTGAACAAGACGAACATCTTCCTGCTTATCTACAGCCTGGTTACAGGATAAAACAAACAGAACAATAAGAAGGTAAAAAGCATATTTCATAAACGAAAGGGTTGAAAAGTCTGTTATTAAAATCTGATCAAACTAACAACGCAGGTTTTGACTTTTTATTTTTAACTTTTGATCGCTAATCTTCCATCTCGTCCTTTATTTCTTCCGAAACCTTCACCAGCAGTTTATCAATACGCTGCCCGTCCATGTCTATGATCTCAATATCAAATCCATTCCATTCAAAACGTTCACCTGTTACAGGTATATGTTCAAGCTCATGCAAAACAAATCCGGCTAAGGTATCAAAATCATGTTCCCCTTCATTCATCCATTCTGTTTTTTCAAAATGGCTTAAAAAATCATAGAAAGGTATCTGTGCATCTACCAGGTAAGAACCGTCGTTACGTTCAACAATGCCATATTCTTCCTGCCCGCTTTGCGGCACATCGCCCACAATTGCTTCCAGTATATCATTCAGCGTGATCATGCCTTCCAGCGTTCCATATTCATTTACAATAAAGCAACTGTGTATTTTTGAAGATTTGAATTTTTCGAGCAGTTGATAAGCAGTATTATTTTCGGGAACAAACATGGCCTGCACGGCAAGGTGTTTAAGTAAAGTTGTTGGCGCAGCTTTTACAATATCTTTTACAAATATCACACCGGTAATATCATCAACTACTTTATTACAAACAGGATAAGTAGAATAGGTAAGTTTCTCAAACCTGTCCTTAAAATCCTGTACCCTATCCTGCTCATCAAACCAGACGATATCGGTACGGTGTGTCATCAGCGAAGTAATATTCCTGTCGCCCAGGTGAAATAGTCTTTCAATAATTTCCTTCTCTTCTTCTTCAATGGCACCATGTTCACTTCCTTCAGCTACCATGGCTTTAATTTCCTCTTCGGTTACTGTATTATCGGTAGAAGTTTTTATGTTGAATAATTTAAAGAATAACTGTGAAATTTTAGACAGCAGCCAAACAATAGGATATGTAACGACTGATAAAAAATTCATAGGGGCGGCCACAAGCCTTGCAATTTTTTCGGCCCGTAACATACCCAGTCTTTTAGGCACCAGCTCACCAAAAATGATGGAGAGAAAAGTAACGATGATAACAATAATGACGGTTGAAATGGTTTTTGCATAAGGCTGCAAAAAAGCGATTTTTTCAATAGAAGGCTCTACAAAATGACCAAATTTTTCGCCGGAGTACACACCCGTTAAGATGGCAATAAGTGTGATAAAAATTTGTGCTGTGGATAAAAATTTTTCCGGGTTTTCAGAAAGGTCAAGTGCTGTTCTTGCTTTCAGATCGCCTTTTTTTGCCATGGTTTCCAGCCTCGATTTACGGGCACTAACCAGGGCTATCTCACTCATTACCAGCAGTCCGTTTATCACTATGAGCAATCCTAAAATGAAAGCTTCGATCATAAGTTTTTAATTGAACCGCAGTTTTATTAAACGGTTTTGAATGCAAATATCTATAAACTATATTTAAACGGTATCTTATTCTAAGATAATTAATAAACAACAATTATTTATACCCCGATTAATGACTGCTTTTCTTTAAGCTGTTGCTTACATATAAAAGCTGTCCCATATCCTATAAGGCAGCCTAAAACAGTGCCTCCCAGGATGTCAAATGGATAATGAACCCCTACATACACCTGGGCATAGGATATAAAAAAGGCCCACACAAAAAACAACAACATCCATTTACCAAAATAGGGTTTTAATACGCTGTATAAAAACATGGCAATGCCAAAATGATTAGCTGCATGTGAAGAGGTGAAACTTCCATTGCCGGGGCGGACATTCAATAAAAACCGTACTATATTGATCATATCAGGATCGTTGCAGGGGCGCAACCGGCCAAAATAGGGTTTGATCAGTTTACTGCTGAGGCCATCTGTAAGCGCAACAGTAATGATGGCAAAAACAATTATCCAGAAACCTTTCTTCTTAAAATTAATGGCAACAAGTAACAAAATAAAAAGATATAGTGGTACCCACACAAGAGAATTGCGCAGCCAGGGCATGATCCAATCAAAAAAAGGATTGGTAAGCTGACTGTTGAAGAGCCTGAAAAGTACTTTATCAATATGAATGAGTTGCTGCATTATAAAATTATAAGTGCTAAGTTATTTAAAAGTAAAAAAGAAATTCGCCAGGAAATTCCAGACAAATACGATCACAATGGCCAGGAATTTTGCAGCATAAAAATTCTTATTCTTTTTTTGATGAAAAAAGTAAAGAAAAGCCGTGTTAAGCAATAAACCTATTAAACTCACTATTACAAACAGGGTAAACTGCTTTACCCAATGCGGGTTACTGCTGGTAAATGTCCAGCGGCGGTTAATGCTGTAATTACAAATAACAGCCAGTGTAAACCCGCAACCATTGGCAATATACTTGTTCCATCTCAGCTTTTCTTTACAAAGCCAGGTGGTTCCAAAATCTATCGTCATACCCAGTAACCCTACCAGTCCGAATTTGATCATTTTTAAAATGAAGGAATACATGACGCGTTTTATTTTGAATTATTTTTTCCGGTTACTAAAGTTATGGCCATTGTATCAACCACCTGCTGACGGGTATTATGATCAATGAATTTACCATTAACCTGGCTTACATGGAAATATGAAAAAGTTTTTAAAACAGTTACACTTACTGCAGCCGTATCAATGTCTCTTACATCCCGTAGCATGGAAAACAGCAACAGCGAATCCCCAGCCTTTGATGCATTGATGTTTTGTGCAGTTGGTTTGCTGTAATCAATATCACCCTGGTAATAAAAATCGAAACTGGAAGACAGGCAATTGTATAAAATCACTTTCTTTGTTACACCTTGTTGGTTAAGCCATTTACCGGCCATCATGCCAGCCTGGTATTTTAACAGCGAAGGATAAAAAAGGCAATTTAAAAACACAGCCAGCAATAAAGCAAAACCAATATTTTTTTTGAGCAATGCCGGCAATATAAAACCCGGTTTATAAAAAATAACAATGGCAGCAATAGCAGCGGCCAAAATTAAAAACCAGGTCATGTTATTAAAATTATACAATATTACAAGCCATATTACTGCAGCAAAAAGCAATACAAATAATATGGATTGAAATACATTGATTCTTTTAAGTGCCTTTTCTGAAGCGCCTTCAACAAGGTAAGCTGCCGTGATCATGGCAAAATGCGGAAATAAAATAACGATATAATGCGGTAACTGAAATTTTGAGACCGAGAACATGAGAAAGCTAAAGAGCGCACTGCCACCTATTATCCACCTGTTATAATTAGCTGCAGCTTTTATTTTTTTGCTGAACAAATTAATGACTGACAATAACAATAAAACTGACCAGGGTATAAAAGCCCACAAACTGGTGTGCAGAAAAAAAGAAAGGTCGCCCTTGCCGGTTATCGGGCCATTATTAAAAAAACGGCCGAACTGGCTATCCCAAAAAAAGAACCGAAGGCCCGAAACATGTGTTTTATCAAAAACAATTTTCTCGGGGTGCAGGTCAAATTGAGCATATAAGGAATATAATTCCGGCAAAATAAAAATGAACGTGAGCAATACAAAAAGATACCATTTAGGGTTTATAAACTCTTTCCACTGTTTTGTTTTGATCCAGTAAATAACAAACCCTACAGCAATGGTAATGAGTGCAAAAATCCCTTTCGTCATTACCGCACAGGCTGCAAACAAAGCAGCAGTAATAATATGCCCGAACCATTTTTCATTAAATGCCTTATACATATGGTACATGGCCGCAACAACAAATGCAGTTAAATAAATTTCAACCTTACCGTCAAAATTTGAAATGATTGTGTGTAAGGCTGTAGCATATATTAATGTTGCAAACCTGGCAATCTCTTTTGAATAGATAGCTGCAGCTAATTTGTAGCAGTAAATAATGGAAACAATAAAAAAGAGAAAAGAAGGTAGTTTGTAAGCAAATGCTGAAAATCCAAATACCTTAAAACTCATGGCGGCCAACCAGAAAGGAAGGTGTGGCTTATCAAGCCAGTCGGCCCCGTTGATCCACAAATTAAACCAGTTACCGCTCTTTGCAATCTGCTTGGCCAAACCGGCATACAGTGTTCCATCAGGCTCCATAATCTCATTGAACAGGCCGGTTAGATTTAATAAAATAACAATTCCCAATAAAAATAAAAAAGAGGTTTTTGAGAGTTGGCCTTTACCCATGAAAGCATGTTTTTGAAAAGGTCAAATATATCGATTTATCCTTTAGGTTAGATATTGGTTTGCATTGGTTACTGTCTCAGTTTTATTTGTCAATTAACTCGTGAGTTGTCAGCCTTGAGCTTGTCGAAGACGGGTTACCATAATCGATGCTGGCTTCGACGAGCTCAAGCCTGACAACTTTTTAAACTGAAATACTGCCCTGTACGTTGCTCTGGCAGCATCTTAAAATCCAAAAGACATTTAACTGATTGTGCTAAGTAGTATATTCGCATACTTTGCCTGGCTTAAGGAAATAATTAATTATGCTCATCAGTTGGCGTGTTCCCAAAACAATACAATGGATAGTAAAACTATTCCTGATATACCTGTGCATATTTACTGCCTTCCGTATTGCTACCGTCATCTGCTTTAAGCCCAAAAGCCTCAGTGTGCTGGAACTCGGGCCTTCTTTCTGGCTGGGTTTAAAATACGACCTGCGCTGGATCGCCATTATACTTTTACCGATTGCCGTGCTTTCTTTATTTCCGCAGCTCTCTCCATTCAGTAGTGAACGTAGCAAAAAAATATGGACTGCCTACCTGGGTGTAACCACCTTACTGGTATTGTTTTTTTATGGTGCCGATTTTGGCCAGTTTGCCTACATCAATGCCAGGCTTAATGCAGATGCATTGATCTTTGCCGAAGACCCCCGGGAAAGTTTACAGATGGTTTGGCAGAGTTATCCCGTGGTATGGATACTGTTTGGCTTATTTGGTGCCGTACTGATGATGATCTGGATGTTTCGCAGAATGCATGTTGATGTAACTGAAAAAAATATAAACATTCACAAGTTTACCTACCGCCGCCGCTGGCATGGCGCTGCCCTGTTATTGCTGGGCTGGTTTGTGTACGGTTTTTTTACCATGAAGCCGCTCGATTTTTTCAGGGCCTTTAGTTTAGATGATGAATTTAAAAGTAACCTGGCATTAAACCCGCTTCAGAATTTTTTTACAACACTTCGTTTCAGAAATCCCGATCATAATACAAAAGCCGCTGAATATTATAATGACATGTCCCGCTTTTTACAATTGGAAAAAGACAACAGCTTTAAAAAAGGATACAGCCGCCTGATACACCCGGGCAGCAGGGCATTTGAAAGTCAGCCTAATGTAGTACTGGTTATCTGCGAAAGCTTCAGCATGTACAAGAGCAGCATGAGCGGCAATCCCTTAAACAGCACGCCATATTTTAACCAGTTGTGTAACGAAGGTATTTTTTTTGAACGATGCTTTACCCCCACATTTGGCACCGCCCGTGGTATTTTTGCAACCATCACCGGCATCCCCGATGTGCAGCTTTCTAAATTTTCCACCCGCAATCCCGAGTCTATCAATCAACGAACTATCATCAATGATTTTGACGGGTACGAAAAATATTATTTCATTGGTGGCAGAAGCCAGTTCAATAATTTTAAAGGATTGGTTAATAATATCAATCAACTGCATGTGTATGAAGAAGGAAAATACAAGGCACCAAACCTGAATGTATGGGGCATCAGCGATAAAAATTTATTCTTGGAAGCCAATGGTTTTTTGGCAAAAGAACAGAAACCTTTTTTTGCCATCATACAAACCGCCGATAACCACCGCCCATTTGACATACCCGAAGAAGACAAGGATTTTAACAGGGCAGATATTAATACCGATACACTGGCAAAATATGGTTTTGAATCGCTGAAGGAATACCATGCTTTTGCTTACACCGATTACTGCATAAAAAAATTCATGGAAGCTGCAAAAAACTCGCCATGGTTCAATAATACCATTTTTGTTTTTACCGGCGATCATGGTGTGGAAGGAAATGCCACGGCTGTTTATCCCCTGGCCTGGACAGAGCAACGCCTGAGTGATGAACATGTACCGCTGTTGTTTTATGCACCTGCTTTACTGGCAGCAAAAAAAAGAACCGAAGCTGTTTCACAAATTGATATCCTGCCAACCGTGGCAGGCATGATGCAGCAACCGTATCTGAATTCTACATTGGGCAGAGACCTGGTCGATTCAAATAAAAAAGAAAACGCCGCCTTCATCATCTATCATGCGCCCGGCTGGATCGGTGTGGTTAATGATGATTATTTTTTCCGAAAAAATATCCGTATCAATAAAGAAGAACTCGTACCTGTAAGAAACAACCTGCCCGTATTATCCACGCTTCAGCAGGATTCTGTTAAAAAACATTTATCTCAACTCACTTCTGCTATTTATGAAACAGCGAGGTGGATGCTGATCAATAATAAAAACAAGTAGGACAGAGTCGGGACGCTTTAAGCGGCCTGAATCGTATGTGTCAATGATTGTAAATTTTCGTTTTAAAATATCAAAGTATGGTTCAGATCGCTCCTTTGCAATGCAAAGGTTAGCGTCCCGACCCATATCAATCAGGCTTTTATCTTCTTGGCTATCATCAGCATCCGTTGCGAACGCTTTACATCATAATTTCCAAAATCATAACCCCCAAACACTTCCTGTATCTGTAAACCCTGGTAGGCAAACATCTCTGTAAAATCGCCCAAAGAAAATTTGGCTACTTTTTCGGTATAGATCAAAGGCTCCTGCAAGGCCTCATCTTCCACAACAATTTTCTTGTAAAAATGGGTTTCATCATACCATTTGGTAATAATAAAATTAATGCCGTCAATCTCTTTTTCAGACTGGTGTATTAAATGATCTTCGTCATAATGCACATTTAAAAAATCCATCACAAAGGTTCCATCTTTTTTTAAAGACTGGGCAATGGTACGTATGGCATTATCATGTTCCCGCCTGGTTTTAAAATATCCGAAGCTGGTAAAAAAATTAAATGCATAGTCAAAATAATTTATCCAGAAAGGCAGCCGCATGTCGTGTTTATAAAAATGAAGCGTTTCTGTCTGCGATAGCAAAGCCTCGTTAATACTATCATCGCTCAGGTCAATACCGGTTACATCAAACCCATTATTGGCTAATTGAATAGAGTGCCGGCCCTTTCCACAGGCCACATCCAGCATGCAGCTTCCGGATGCAGGTTTCAGGTAATTGATCAGTTTATCAATAAAAGCCTCCGCCTCCCTGTCATCCCTGTTAAAATATAGTTGATGATAATAAGGAGAGTTGAACCAATCTTTAAACCAGGTTTGTTGCATGAGGCAAAGTTAGCAGTTAATCGTGAATGGGTATAGCCAATATATAACACATCCAAATAATTAGCTATTAACCAATAACGATTAACCTTTAACCATTAACTTTCTAAGTGTTTCTTATCTTTGCGTCCCTAAAAGAATTTAGAATGGCACTTATAAAAAGTATTTCCGGCATACGTGGCACCATTGGCGGAAAAACCAATGATAACCTTACCCCCGTTGATATTGTGAAGTTTGCAGCAGCATACGGATCCTGGATATTACAACAAGTCACTAACACTAAAATAGTGATTGGCCGCGATGGCCGGATAAGTGGCGAAATGGTGAGCAACCTGGTGGTAAATACCTTACTTGGCTTGGGACTTGATATTATTGACCTTGGACTTAGCACCACACCAACCGTTGAAATGGCCGTCAAATTTGAAAATGCAGCTGGTGGCATTATCCTTACCGCCAGCCATAATCCCAAAGAATGGAATGCATTAAAACTGCTGAATAATAAAGGCGAATTTATCAGTGGCGATGAAGGCAAACTGATCCTGGTGGCAGCCGAAAAAGAAGATTTTACATTTGCGTCTGTAGATAAACTGGGTACTTATACCAAAGATGAAACTTTGCTGCAGAAACATATTGATGCGGTTGTTAATTACGAACTGGTTGATGTTGCTGCCATAAGATCTAAAAATTTTAAAATAGTTGTAGATGCGGTAAACAGTACGGGTGCCATTGCCATACCTGCATTGTTAAAAGAACTGGGTGTAACAGATATTGTGATTCTAAACGAAGAGGTGAACGGCCATTTTGCCCACAATCCCGAGCCGCTGCCTGAGCACTTAACAGATTTAAGCAGTGCCGTGGTAAAGCACCATGCCGACCTGGGTATTGCCGTGGATCCGGATGTTGACCGTCTTTGTTTTGTTTGTGAAGATGGCAGTATGTTTGGCGAAGAATATACATTGGTTGCAGTGGCAGATTATATATTGAGCAAAAGAAAAGGCAATACGGTTTCCAACATGAGCAGCACCAAAGCCTTAAAAGATGTAACTATAAAACATGGCGGCCAATATTTTCCCAGTATGGTTGGCGAAGTGAACGTGGTAAATAAAATGAAAGCTGTTGATGCAGTCATCGGTGGTGAAGGTAATGGCGGTATCATTGTGCCCGACCTGCATTATGGCCGGGATGCTTTGATCGGCATTGCGCTGTTTTTAACACACCTGGCCAACAGTAATAAAACAATTAAACAATTACGTAGTACGTACCCCGATTACTTCATCAGCAAAAATAAAATTGAACTGCCCAACGGTACTGATATAAAAACTATTTTTGAAAGCATAAAAGACCTGTATAAGAATCAGCCGATAAATGCAGAGGATGGTTTAAAGATAGAGTTCGACAATGATTGGGTACATTTACGTACCAGCAACACAGAACCTATTATACGCATTTATGCCGAAAGTGATTTTGAATCTAAGGCAGATAATATTGCAAAAAAACTGATGCAGGATATCGGGAAGATGATGTAAATCTGTTACACGAATTTGAAAACGGATTACCCGAATTACACGAATTATGCACTTTTCTTATCAATTCGTGTAATTAGTAATAATTAGTGTAATAAAATTCTTTAAAATATATTTATGAGTACATCCCGTATTTATTTCGATAACGCCGCAACCACCTCACTTGATGCACAGGTACTGGAAACCATGATGCCTTACTTGACTGAAAAGTTTGGTAACCCATCTTCCATTTATTCTTATGGAAGAGAAAGCCGCATGGCAATTGAGACAGCCCGTAAGACTGTGGCCAAAATTTTAAATGCACACCCTGCCGAAATATTTTTCACTAGTGGCGGTACCGAAAGCAGCAACACGGCAATCTCCTGCGCTGTAAGGGATCTGGGTTGCAGGCACGTCATCACTTCGCCGATAGAACATCATGCCGTAACACATTCCGTAGAGCATATTGATAACCTGGATATTGCCAAGGTGAGCTATGTAAAACTATTGCCGAACGGGCATATAGATATTGATGACCTGGAAAAATTACTGGCAGCCAGCGAAGAAAAAACACTGGTTACCTTAATGCATGCCAATAACGAGATAGGTAATATTTTAGATATTCATGCGGTGGGTGAATTATGCAAATTGTATGGCGCCATTTTTCACAGCGATACCGTGCAAACCGTTGGGCATTTCCCTTTTGACCTGCGCAATACACCGGTACATTTTATTACTGGTGCTGCTCATAAATTTCACGGACCAAAAGGCGTGGGCATTTTATACATCAACGAAAATGTACGCATAAAACCCTTTGTACATGGCGGCGGACAGGAACGCAACATGCGTGCCGGCACCGAAAACCTGTACGGCATTGTGGGCTTTGCAAAAGCGCTTGAAATGGCAACCGCCACGCATGAAGAAGACATGGCATACATTGGTACACTCAAGTATTATATGATGGACGAACTGAAAAAACATCTTCCCGGCATTGCATTTAACGGCGATGCATTGGGCCGTTGTTTGTACACAGTACTCAGCGCCAGTTTCCCCAAAACAGAAAAATCGGAGATGATACTTTTCAATCTCGACATAAATAATATCTGCGCCAGCGGCGGCAGCGCCTGTACCAGTGGCGCCGAACAGGGCAGCCACGTTATCCGTGCCATCAACAACAACCCCAACCAGGTAACTGTACGTTTTAGTTTTAGCAAACACAATACCAGGGAAGAAGTTGATATGGTGGTGGAGAAGTTGAAGGAGTTGGTCTGACCCCTTCGCTTCTGTCATGCTGAGGAACGACCTGTCCCGATTATTTCGGGAAGCATCTTTTTTTGAGCCTGGCTTCAGCAATTCTATTTAGTTTCATTGGCACAGTTTATCCCGAAAGCTTTCGGGGCACTCTTTTACAGTATAACTTCATTGAACTTTTATATAAGCGTAAAATAAATCTTGACTTCCAATATTAAGAATTAGTTTTATAAAGCATTCGGTAGTACCAATTATGAAACGCAAAAATATTTACTCTAATTTCAGTTGCTGATCCAGTTGTTATTATATCGCAATTTTGAAAATTTTGCAGTTGGCTGCACTTTTTAAAAAATTAATACCAATTATTCAATATGGCATACTTTAAAATTATTGCGGTTGTTATGTTGCTGATATTTGCAATGTCCTGCAAGAAAGCAATAAAAGAGAATGTATTAACAACAGTAGCTGGCTATGTTATCGATTCTGTAAAAAATAAAAAGCTTCCCAATGCAACGGTAACTATTTATGGATGCAGACGAACCACATTCTCCATTTCCTGTGCCACCGTAGTAGCAACAGCTAAAACAGATCTGAATGGGAACTTCATTTTGTCCTTTAATGGAGACGGGTTAAGTATTGGATATGAAGCCAGGATTAATTATGATGAAAACTATGACCGAAGCTCCACGGTAACCCTAACACCGGGAACAAGAAATAATATAATAATAGCCGCAAGAGAATTCAACTATTTGAAAACACATTTAACAATAACCAATAACCCATTTAACGACCTGGTAGTTTTATCAGCTAATACAAGACATGTTTTGTATGGGCAAACGCTAGATACAATTATCATGAACAGGGTATTGCCGAATGCTGTAAACAATATTATGTATTCGGCCTGGGACACAAACCTGGGAGGTTACCGCACGTTAGTTGATACCTTACAAATAGGTATGCAGGATACTACTAACTATTCAAGAGTTTTACCAAACGTAAATACATTTCCTTTGCATTAGCAGTGCTTTTTTATCTTTCGAAACCTACATCAATTAAGAATTAAAAATGATAGCAGTCCTATCACTCCCTTGCTCTGTCATGCTGAGGTACGAAGCATCTCTTTTTTAGCCCAGCCCTTGTAATTCTATTTTACTTCATTGGCGTCGCACTCTTGTACAGTATAACTTTATTGAGCTTTCAAATATGGAATTTGAATATTGTAACATCTTACAAGTATCAAAACTAAATAAAGATGAAACTAATTTTTTTTGGGGTACTTACAGCTTTAATATGCTATTCTTGTAAGCATAATAAACTGATTGCACCACCTGAAAACGTTGAATTTGAAACAGTAGAAACACAAATGGCTGAAATAAAAATGGAAGCTGAGCCTCAAATTGAAATTCTGAAAAAAGACACGTTAGAATTTTTACAATTCTGGAAAAGATTTAATGAGCTTTTTCAGCAAAAGGATAGCCCCAAAATAATAAAGCTTTCATTAGATAGTATTGATTATTCGGTTCATAAAAAAGAGGTCAATGATTATAAGCCGGAAATTCAATCCTTCTCTATTAAAGAGTTTTTAAATTCTCAATACGCCAGGCAAAAGAACTTAACTTTCATTCCCTATTCAAAAAAAGAACAATCCCATGTCTACTTAAAATACACTTACAATAAGGACACTCAGCATTTAGCTTCGCCTCGTGATAGCGCTCTACTTAATTACAGAATAGACCTTATTTCAAAGGAAATTAGTGGGAATTATGACATAATGAGAATACACTCATTTTCATTTATCAAAGTTAATGGCAGTATAAAATTCTCAGGTTTACAAATTGGTGAACCCAATAGCAGGTTTAGAAATGATTCAACCACACTTTCGCAATTGTATTTCCCATTGTATGACAAAACACAAAATTCGAAAATTAATTTAAATGCTTTAGACACTTTTGCTGATTTATGGTATAGTAATTCTTTATCTTCTTTTAAAGAACCTTCACTCTACAATTATAAAGGTTATGATGAAATTTATCGTTTTACCTGGCTTCGTTCTTTCCATAATCCTGTTACAATAAGATTTCAAAAAGCATGTAATAATTTCATTCTCACTACAAAAGAAATAATAGACAACAATGGTTATTCTCCTGACAAAATTATTGTAAACACTACACAATATTTAACAGGTTCCGAATGGAATAAATGGGAATCCAGGCTAAGCAGCATTAATTTTTGGAACCTGCCCGTTTTAGATCCCGAACCACGGCCTATGGATGGAGCTGAATGGATTATTGAAGCCAATCTGAAAGGAAAATATCGTTTTACAACAAGAACTATGTCTGACTATGCTTATAGAGAATGCTGTAAATACTTACTTTTTTTATCTAAGCTTAAAATACCAGAAGAAGATATTTATTAGTTTTTAATACCCCTCATTGCTCATGTAGCCATCCCGTTTGGGAAATAACGGTTAAAAATTATACCCTAACTTTTCTCCCACTTCTTTTGGCAATAGTGGTAACTTTTTCCTGTCTACCAAAAAACTATTCAACTGCGCCAGCTCTTTAAAAATATAATGTTTATCCATAGCAGCTTTTAAATAACCGGCACCGGTGCTGCCGCCTGTACCAATTCGGGTGCCAATCATGCGCTGTACCATATTAATGTGGCGGCTGCGCCAGTTGGCCAGTTGGTTGTCAATTTCCAAAAGTGTATCCAGTAATTGAAACGGTTGCTCCAGCATAGGGTAACCATGATACATCATAATAAATAAAGCCGAGCGGCAGGCTTTTGGTGACAGGTTCCTTTCTGTATCAGCACCAGGATTATTAAATGTAGTTTCAAATGCTGCTGCATTATTTTTTTCAGCTTCGGCCAAACTGTTTACATAAACCTGTTGGTAATTACGCCAGAAATCCTCCGTTATAAATGGCATTCTTTCCAGCCAGGCATTAATTAACTGCAAAACAGATTTCCCGCTTTCAGCATCTTTGATGATGGCTATATCTTTTTCTTTCAGTTGTGATGTATAATAACTTTGTCCATACCTATGCTCAAACTTTAAACCCAGCTTAGCCTCTATCACTTTAAACTGGTAACTCTGGAAGCCCGATGCAGGCCGCAGCATATCCCTGAAGTCAAGAAAATCCATCGGTGTCATCGTCTCCATAATATCTATTTGCTGCACCAATACTTTTAAAATGGTAACCACTCTTTTTAAACGATGTACCACGGTTTGCATTTCGGGACTGTTATCATTCACCACTGGTTTGTTCATAATCTCAATCACCGAATTCACTTCAAACAAAACCTGCTTAAACCAAAGCTCATAAGCCTGGTGAATGATGATGAAAAGCATTTCATCATGCGCCGGTTGTTTTCCATCTTTAAAACTTTCGGGATCCTGTGCCTCGGTAATTTTTTCCAGTTGCAGGTAATCGGCATAATAAACGGCTTTCTCCATATTGCAATTTTAATTGCTGCAAACTTACAGGTTTTCTTTTAGTTGTCTTGCCGCTTTCTTAGTTGTCAGGCCACTACAAGAGTTTTAAATTCTAAAATCTCCACAATATTTTAAAAGATTTAAAAGAATTGAGTTATGCTTAGTGGCCAGACAACTACGCTTTTGTTAACCGCTTGCAAACAGAATTTCCTTTAACAAATACTTGTGCAAATAAAAAAACCATGGCATCATTTTCTAATTAAAAAAATCACGCAGCCCTTAAATCCTGCAACCAACTATGATCAGAAAAATTTTTGTTAGCGTCATTGCAATAGTAATGATGACACCACTCCTGCATGCACAGGTGAGTTACGGAATCAGAACCGGTATAAACTTTTCCAAATGGGAGGGCGACGACCTGCAGGCCATTGAAGACCTGCTGAACAAGACCGATGGCTACGTGGTAACCAAAGGCAAAAAAGGTTTGCATATCGGCGGTTATGTCCGCATTCCTATTTCAGGAGTATTTGCATTTGAACCCGGGCTCCAGTATTCCAAAAAAGGTTACAGCATCAAAGGCGATTTTCAAATTCCGGCATTAAAATACTTCGGTATTAATATTGGTGCGCAAGTGCAATCGCATTATATTGATATTCCCCTTGTAATCAGGGCTAATGTTGTAAGGGGGTTGAATGTGTATGCCGGCCCGCAGGTTTCTTACCTGGCCCGCAGCACCTTAAATGCAAAACTTGGTGTATTAGGCATATCTATCTTCAACCGGGGTTTTGGCATTACTGAACGATTTAATAAAGTTGACCTGGGCCTCACCGGCGGCATTGGCTATGAATTTGATAATGGCTTAAATATACAGGCCGGCTATGATTATGGCTTATCCAAATTAGATAAAAATGATAATTACGAGGCTTATAACCGGGTGATAAAAGTTTCGATAGGTTATACTTTTTAAGTTAATGCATAACTGGTAAAAGCGGTATCTATTTCCAGATACCGCTTTTTTGGGCCCTAACCCCTTGCCCAGAATCCGGCGAAAAAGGGGAGCCGGAGTTTCTGGCTTAAAATATTATACTATTTTCAAAATCCGTTTAAAAAATGATTTTCCCTAAATTTGCAACCCGGCCCACAGATTAACGAATTAACCAATTAACGGATTAACATTTTATGGGAAGAATATTTGAAGTAAGAAAAAGCAGCATGTTTGCCCGTTGGGATAAGATGGCAAAGAATTTTACCCGTATCGGTAAAGAGATCGCCATTGCTGTAAAATCCAGCGGACCTGATCCCGACAACAACCCCGCTTTAAGAAGATGCTACCTGAATGCAAGAGCCTGTGGCATGCCCAAAGATCGTGTGGAAGCTGCCATTAAAAGGGCAATGGGTAAAGATACCAGCAACTATGAAGAACTTATGTATGAAGGTTATGCACCGCATGGTATTGCTGTGCTGGTTGAAACCGCAACAGATAATCCCACCCGTACCGTGGCCAACGTAAGAATGCATTTTACAAAAGGACAAGGTTCACTGGGTACAACAGGAAGCGTGGCTTTTGGTTTTACCCATATGGCCGAATTTAAAATTAAAGGTGAAGGCGTTAATGTGGATGACCTGGAATTTGAATTGATTGATTTTGGTCTGGAAGAGATAGGTGAAAATGCCGAAGGCAATGTAATTATCCGAACGCCATTTACTGAATACGGCAATATGAGTAAGGTCCTGGAGGAAAAGAAAATCGAAGTGATCAGTGCTGAACTTACCTGGATACCTTCCAATACCATGGAACTGAGTGAAGACCAGGCTAACGATGTTTTAAAAATGGTAGACCATTTAGAACAGGATGATGATGTGCAGAAAGTGTATCATAATCTTAAATAAGAAAAAATTAAAAAATCCCGAAAAATTACCGGGATTTTTTTTCAGCTTACTGCTTTAATTATAAAATTTCAATTTTACCCTGTATCCTCAATAGTATTTCCAACCCGCTTCTCAACTATTCTTTTATACCTGTAATTTCTGAACGGCTGAATAGTTTACCATCCCGGTACATTTCTGTTTTTACAATTCCTATTTTAGGTGTGTACCACATGATCGTACTCATTTTCAATTTATCTTTTAATTTATCCATGACGGCTTTCATTTTTTCATCTAATCCCTTTACATCCGATACAATGTCGCTGCTTACTTTATAGCAATCCCATGAACCGGCCGTTGTAGTTATTTTTTCCATGGCGGCTACCCTTCTGTTTGCATAGCTTGTTGTAATATCCATTTTAACTTCACCCCTGTCTACGGCCACGGTATAAGATGCATCAGGCAATGTTTGCCCTACACTTATATCTATCGGGAAACGGATAGGCTTAATATCTCCTTTAATATTTTTCAATACATCAAAATTCTGTAATACCGAATTCATATCCATGAACAGGTTTTTTCCATCGCATTTGTAAACCATGTTCATCCTGCGTTCGCCTGTTGGCCCATTCGTAACTGCCGATGAACTGGCAACAAGTATTCCACCTTCTTCCTTTACATCGGTAACTGTAGTGGTTTGTTTGCCGGTTTGTTTACCGGCACCATCATAAGTGGCGCCTTCAATAATGGCTCCTTTATGAAAAAGAATAAGTGACCCGCAACCGGCAGTTGAGGATATCATTTCTGAAACAGCAACTGGCTTGCTTCCTTTTTCTTTTGAATCTGTATTTTGGTTATTGCAGGCAAAAAGAGAAAACAACAGGCAGGCATAAAATATTTTCTTCATGGTATATAATTTTAGTTTTAAGAACAATAATTGCAACGGTTAAAAATAATAAAATTTAAATTTCACCCAGGTCTATTTCTCCTTTCATGTAAAACACAGCCTTACCTTTCATGATCACCCGCTCATCTTTTTGTTCGCACCACAATTCACCACCACGTTTCGAAAGTTGCAATGCATGTAGTTTATGCTTACCCAGTTTTTCGGCCCAGAAAGGTATTAGCTGCGAATGTGCCGAACCTGTAACCGGGTCTTCATCAATACCGGCACCGGGTGCAAAAAAGCGGGAGACAAAATCAACTTTTTTCCCTGGTGCCGTGATGATCATTTTATCTATATGCTTTTTCATTAGTGAAAAATCGGGATTGCAGTTTCTCACTGCATTTTCATTCTCCATTTCAACTAATATGTCGCGGTGTTTGTACACGCCTACAAAGTCTTCGTAATTCAATATGGCTGAAAGCTCATCGGGGTAAATATCCAACCGCTCGGGTTTCCATGAAGGAAAGTCAAGGCAGATCATGTCAGCTTCCTTAGTAACTTTTAATATACCGCTTAAAGAATTGAACCGGATCTCAGGCTTATTAAAATTTAAAATATGGAACAGCACATAAGCACTTGCTAAAGTGGCATGGCCGCATAAATTAATCTCAACCTCGGGAGTAAACCATTTTATTTCATAATCATGATCTGTATTTACAGATGGAACTATGAAAGCAGTTTCGCTTAAATTATTTTCAAATGCAATTTTTTGCATCAGTGCAGTATCCAGCCACTTATCCAGGGGAATTACCGCAGCAGGATTACCTTTGAAAAGTTTATCTGCAAATGCATCAACCTGGTAGATCCTCAGTTTCATCTTTTTTACTTTTTGAATAGATCAATGGAAGTGAAAGTTTATATTTTACGGCCAGTAAACGGATAATTAAAATCAACAGGATACAAATAATTTTTGCAGCATCTTCATTCAATGCTGTTTGCTTCAGCAAATAATAAACGAGTCCGCCGATGATGCTGGCAAGTGCATATATTTCTTTGCGAAAAACCAACGGAACATTATTCAACAATACATCCCTGATAACACCTCCAAAGCTGGCGGTGATGGTTCCCAACGCAATGCAAACGCCGGTGCTGAAATTTAATTCCATCCCTTTTTCAATACCAATAATAGTAAACAGGCCCAGTCCCAACGCATCAAATAAAAACAAAGTGGCATTTATTTTTTTTAGCCACTGGCCAAAGAACATACTGCCGATAGCACCAATAAAAATAACAAAGGTTGCTGTTTCATCACGTAACCAGCCGACGGGCAGGTTGCCAATCATTATATCACGCAGTGTTCCTCCGCCAATTGCCGTCACAAAAGAAAGTATAAGCACACCAAAGGGATCCAGCTTTTTTTCCATGGCAAAAAAAGCACCTGATACTGCAAATGAGAAAGTACCTAAAATATCTATGATGTGTAAAAAACCGAAATCAATCATATACGTTAATAATGATCAGGCTGAAAATTTACTCACGCATCATTTCTTTAATTACCGCAACAACATCTTCTGTATTTGGTTTGCTGAAGTAGTCGCCATCGCTGCCATAGGAAGGCCGGTGCGCTTTGGCAGTAATGGTTTTTGGGGATACATCCAGGTGTTTATAACCACCCTGCTCTTCCATCACTTTATTAAACATATAAGCCGCCGCTCCACCGGGTACGTCTTCATCAACAAATACAATGCGGTTTGTTTTTTTCAACGACTCAACAATTTTATGATCAATATCGAAAGGCAAAAGTGTTTGCACATCCACTACTTCGCAACTGATGCCCATTTTATCAAGGGTTTCGGTGGCAGCTAAAACAATGCGTAAGGTAGAGCCATAGGTTACGATGGTAACATCGGTGCCTTCTTTTACAATTTCGGGAACACCCAACGGCACCGTATAGGCCATTAAATTTGCAGGTAATTTTTCTTTTAAACGATAGCCGTTCAGGCACTCGATCACTAAACCAGGATCATTACTTTGTAACAATGTATTGTACATTCCGGCAGCCTGCACCATGTTACGGGGCACACATACATACATGCCCCTGAGTGCATTGATGATCATCCCCATGGGCGAGCCACTATGCCAGATACCTTCTAACCTGTGGCCTCTTGTTCTTACGATCAGCGGGCAACTTTGTTGCCCGGCAGTACGAAAATGTGTAGTACAAACATCATCACTCAGTGGTTGCAATCCGTATAATAAGTAATCGAGGTATTGTATTTCGGCAATTGGCCTTAACCCTCTTAAAGCCAATCCTATCCCTTGCCCCATGATGGTAAGTTCTCTGATGCCGGTATCAAATATACGCTCCTTACCATGTTTTTCCTGTAAGCCGCTGAAGCCCTGGTTTACATCACCGATCTGGCCAAGGTCTTCGCCAAAGGCCACCACTTTATTGTTGGTTGAAAATAATTCATCAAAATATTTATTCAACACTTCATAACCATTTACAAGTGCTGCATCATCTTTATAATAAGGATTAATGACAGGCACTTTTAAGGCAGACTTTGGCCCTTCATTGTATAAATAGCTGTTATACAAATCTGCATTTTCTTTTTTCAGCGCTGCATAAAATGTTTTTACAGAAGTTACAGCATCATTTTGCCCGGCCATATCAATTACCGTTGCCAGGGTTTTCATAATATCCCTGCGCATGGGTTCTCTTAAAGCAAGTAAATCATCTGCCAGTTTTTTTATAGCAGGATCTAAAGATGCTACCGGTTTTAATATCTCAATGGTTTTGCTAACCTGTTCTTTTATCGGTTCAATATATTTAGCCCAGGCTCTTTGTTTACTTTCCCTGGCATACAAAACGGCGTTCTCTTCAATATGACTCAATTCTTCTGTATCAGCCAGTGCATTGGTGATGAGCCATTCACGCATTTGTTTTAAACCATCCCATTCTTTTTCCCACTCAAGCCTTTCAGATGTTTTGTAACGCTCGTGACTACCGGAAGTAGAATGCCCCTGCGGCTGTGTAATTTCCTCCACATGAAAAATAGCAGGCGTATGTGTATCTCTTATTTTTTGAATGGCAGGTTCCAGTACTTCACACATACCTGCATAGTCCCAGCCTTTTAATTTATAAATATCGATACCATTAGTACCTTCTTTTTTTTGTAAACCTTTTAATGCTTCAGAAATTGATCCCTTTGTTGTCTGGTATTTTTTTGGAACAGAAATGCCATAACCATCATCCCAGACAAAAACTGCCAGGGGAACCTGTAAAACACCGGCAGCATTAATGGTTTCCCAAAAATGGCCTTCGCTGGTTGATGCATCGCCAATGGTACAAAAACAAATTTCGTTACCATTATTGCTGAGGTTTGTAAGGTTATGTGTTTCTTTAATATTCCTGAATGCTTTAGAAGCAAAAGCCAGGCCCAGTGCCCTAGGCATTTGTCCGGCTGTTGGTGCAATATCACTACTGCTATTCTTCAACTGTGCCAGGTTTAACCAATCACCATTTTCATCAACCATTTCGGTTGCAAAATGTGCATTCATTTGCCTGCCTGCACTAAAAGGATCATGAGCAACATCTGGATCTGCATATAACTGCGAAAAAAACTGTTCAACACTTGCCAGTCCGTTGGCAAACATAAAAGTCTGATCCCTGTAATAACCCGACCTGAAATCGCCGGGTTTAAAAAATTTTGCTGCCGCCACCTGGGCCACTTCCTTACCATCTCCAAAAATTCCGAATTTTGCTTTACCCGTAAGTACTTCCTTTCTGCCAAGCAAACTGGTTTCCCTGCTTTCACAGGCATATTGATAGTCCTTCAGCACTTCGTTTTTGAAATTATCGAAACTCAGTTTTTCCTGTAAGGCAGCATCGTTATTGTTTTGTGTATCCATATCAAGGTTAATCTACGGCAAAAATATAAATTATAGGGCAGCTTTGTTAAAAATCTCCTAACGGGATAACAATTTATAACAGATAAATCCGTTTTATTATCTTTACGTTGTTATTTAAATAACATATTTACATGAAACGCATATTTACATTTTTTTCTGCCGTTTGCATTGTGTCGATGGTTAATGCCCAAACACCTGCAGGTAGTAGTGCTAATACTGTAACTACCAATGTGACTACCAATACTGTTTCGATTGCTGAGGCAGATGAGTTACTGACTTTAAAAGAGACGGAATTTAATTTTGGCAAGATACCCCAGGGCAAACCGGTTATTCATATTTTTGAAGTTACCAATAACAGCAAAATAGACCTAAAGATTACCGATATACATGCAAGTTGTGGTTGCACAACACCTGACTGGGAAAAAGGTAAAATTGTAGCACCGGGCGAAAAAACAAAGATCACTGTAGGTTATAATGCCGCTGCAGAGGGTCCTTTTACAAAATTTATTACTGTAACTTATAACGAAACACAGTCCAAACAAATAACTATAAAAGGCGAAGTTTGGAAAACGCCGGGCAGTTCTGCTCCGGAAAACAAAGCCGTAAACGATTTAAAAAACTAAACAATTAAACATTACCATCATGAAAAAATTATTCCTTTCATTAACAGCTATTACTTTCTCGGCCATGTTGTTTGCACAGAAAACTGCAGCAGATGTAGCTAAATTTGCATCTGAA
The DNA here is from genome assembly GCA_038226715.1 of Chitinophagales bacterium. Lineage (GTDB taxonomy): Bacteria > Bacteroidota > Bacteroidia > Chitinophagales > Chitinophagaceae > Ferruginibacter. The sequence continues at coordinate 97,759 of JBBRQF010000004.1, read as the reverse complement.
ACAATTGACCTGGGAAAAATAAAGCAAAGTGTTCCGGCTGTTGCAACTTTTGTTGTAACCAATGTTGGAACAGAGCCTTTAATTATTGAACAGGCTAATCCTACCTGTGGCTGTACTATGGGAGATTATACAAAATCGCCAATAGCTCCTGGTAAAACAGGTACTATTACTGCAACTTACAATGCTGCTGCTGCCAATCATTTTGACAAGCACCTTACTGTAAAATTTGCTGGAGTAGATGAACTGAAAAGTATCACTATCACCGGTGATGTTTTAACTGCTGAAGAATATGACAAATGGGTAGCTGAAAACGATGCAAAGAAAAAAACTGAAATTGCCCCTGTTAAACCAGCAACTGCGGTTAGGCCTGCACCAGTTTCTAAAATGAAAACCGGTTCAAAAGGTTAATTTAAATAAGCTTATAATTTTATTGAAACCCCTGCAGATATTTTGCAGGGGTTTTCTTTTTTTAACCAGGCAATGTTAATAAGTAAAGCAATTTCTTTTATAAATTCAAATAATAAAACTACAATAACTCCGTTTATACCAGTAGCTGTATCGAAACTATAGAAAACTAAAACTTAACCCATGTTGAAAGGTATTTACTCACCCACTGTATATCACTGTTCTTTATCGTGTTTTTACCAGGTAAATCCTACATAAATACAAAACCTGCACAAAAACCTACCTACGCTTTCCTAAAACAAATAATTGATTGTAAAACAGCCCTAAACTTGTTTTATCATACTCATTTATCTGAATGTCCATTATTGTCTCAAAAATCGTGTGCTAACAACTTAAAGATTTTTGTTTTTATGGATTGTTTGGATAACAATAAGACCCCTCTTTCTAGAGGGGTTTTTGATGTAAATGAAATACCAAAAAAATCTGTTTATTTAAACTAAGCAAGATTTATATTTGCTTAAATAAATTATTTATGACTATCGAAATTGGCCAAACCGCTCCCGGATTCACCTTGCATGATACTGATAAAAACAAAGTGAGCCTTACAGATTTTACCGGAAAGAACGTTTTATTGTTATTTTTTCCGCAGGCCTTTACTGGCGTTTGCACTAAAGAACTGTGTGCTGTACGGGATGACATAAGCCGTTACAGTAATGTAAACGCCCAGATAATTGGCATATCTGTGGATTCTGTTTTTACTTTAAAGAAATATAAAGAAGAGCAGCAATTCAATTTTCCACTGCTGAGCGACTTTAATAAGGAGGTTTCAGCAGCTTATGGTTCTTTGTATACCGAATGGATCCTGGATATGAAAGGTGTTAGCAAAAGATCGGCATTTATTATTGACAGGGAAGGTAAAGTAGCTTATGCCGAGGTTTTGGAAAGTGCCGGAGATATGCCGGATTTTGAAGCTATAAACCAGAAATTAGACAGTTTAAACGGGTAATTTGCCATTTTAAGGTATAACCGTTCATAAAAAAAGCTTGTTTGTTGCGGATTTACAATATATATTTATTGTAAAATAGCTAACATCAAAATGTTGTTTATTTAAAACATTTTACATATTTTTACTTAGTTGAAGAAAGTCTTTTACATACTAATTTTATTTATTGGAATAACTTTTACATCTTTTGCTCAAAATAAAAACCCTGCCCTGGGTGACCCTATAGCAAAACTTATAAAGCCTTATCCAATTCCTGCTACTGCGGCAATCAATTTTGATTTTCTGTACGGGTATGATAAATCCTTTTCTCTCGAGATTTATAATTTTATGGGTAAGAAAGTATCCGAACTTACCAAACTCCTACCCCGAACAAATATGTCTCTCGAAGATTTTTACCGTGGCATTTATGTTTACCAGCTCCGAGATAAGGAAGGCAAGATCATCGAATCCGGTAAGTTCCAGGTCGTAAAATAATCCAGCACTTTTATTACATCACCTGTACTATCAAAAATTTCAGATAGTGTGTATTCTCCTGTCCCCTGATAATTGGATGATCTGCTGATTGCGAATTAAAAACAACCTGCCTTATTTTTCTTTTGGCATCTGTTGCGGCCATTTGAATAATGTCTAAAAATAATTCAGGTTGCACCAGGTTGGTACAACTTGAAGTAACCAAAAAGCCTCCGGGTTTTACCAGTTTCATTCCCCGTAAATTAATTTCTTTATAGCCTGCAACAGCTTTATCAATGGTGGCCCTGCTCTTGGTAAATGAAGGCGGGTCAAGCATTACAACATCCCATTGCTTTCCTTCCTTTGACCATTCCTTTAATACATCAAAAGCATTTACACATTCAAATTTACAAATACCATCAAGCTTATTTAAAGTTGCATTTTTATTACACATATCAATAGCGCTCTGGGAAATATCCAGTCCCAACACAGACCTGGCCCCATAATGCGCTGCACAGATCTCGAAAGAACCGGTATAACAAAATGCACCAAGCACATTGGCATCTTTTACAATATGCTGAATGGCTCTTCGGTTATCCTGCTGATCCAGGAAGAAACCGGTCTTCTGCCCATTGGCGATATCAACATTAAATTTTACGCCGTTTTCGTTGATGATGATATTGGTATCAAATTCAGCAGATAAAAAACCTTTGTGCTGCTCCATACCTTCCAGTTCTCTTACCGGCACATCATTGCGTTCATAAATACCTTTGGGTGTAAATATCTGCTCTATGGCTTTCACTATGGCTGGTTTCCAAACATCAATACCCAGTGCTAAAGTTTGTATTACAAAATAATCGTTGAATTTATCAATGATAAGTTGTGGCATATCATCTGCCTCTCCAAAAATGAGTCTGCAGTTTTCGGTATACCCTAATTTTTGGCGATATGCCCAGGCCTGCTGAATGCGCTTAACAAAAAACTGTTCATCAATCACCTCGTCCTTATCACGGGTAAGCAACCGAACCATTATTTGCGATTGTGGGTTGATATAACCCCTTCCAATGAATTTTTTATCGTGGGTGAATACATTTACTATTTCACCGGGTTTTGCCGCAGCATCCAATGCTTTCCCGGTATTTACCTCATTGCCGAATATCCAGGGATGCCCGGTTTCTACCCTTCTGCTTATCTTTTTGTTCAGAATAATGCTTTTCATGTGTTTTTATGATTGGTTTTAGCCGCATGGAATAAACCGCTATTTGTTATACCTCAACTTCTGCAATTATTCATTATTGAATAGGTATTTAGCCACAAATGGTGATTTCAAGGCGCAAAGGTAACATCCGTGTCATACATAGTGCTTAAATGCTGGCCCTATTTGCAAATAATTGCCAATTTGACCGCAAATTGCCACTTGGCAAAATGTTTGACTGTTGTACCTTCGCAACCAATTTTTAAAATCAGGATATGAAAGATAAAGGAGTTATTACACCCGAAAACGAAGACATGAATATAAATGCCGATGCAGATGTACCCGGAAACACACATTTGAGTAACCCCGAAGGCGAGGATGTTATGCAAAAATTACAGGCAGAAGTGGAAGAACAAAAAGACAAATACCTGCGTCTTTTTGCAGAGTTTGATAATTTTAAGCGACGTAGTGCCAAAGAAAGAAATGAGCTGATACAAACGGCAGGCAAAGATGTGATCATTGCTATGCTGGAAGTTGTGGATGATTGTGACAGGGCCGAAAAACAATTAACTGAAAGTAATGACATCGCTGCACAAAAAGAAGGTGTTCAGTTAGTGTTTAATAAACTGAGGAGCAAATTGCAGGCAAGAGGGCTTACTGCTATGGAAAGTATCAATACCGAATTTGATGTTGAAAAACATGAGGCCATCACAGAAGTGGAGGTACCCGAAGCGATGAAAGGAAAAGTGGTTGATGAAATTGAAAAAGGATATTACCTGAATAACAAAATAATACGTTTTGCAAAAGTTGTTGTTGGAAAATAAACAACAGCAGTACATTATCACATTATGAGCAAAAGAGATTTTTACGAAATATTGAGCGTCAGCAAATCTTCTTCCCAGGATGAAATAAAGAAAGCATACCGTAAGGTTGCCATGCAATTTCATCCGGATAGAAACCCAGGTGATAAAGCTGCCGAAGAAAAATTTAAAGAGGCAGCCGAAGCCTATGAAATTTTAAGCGATACAGATAAACGTGCACAGTATGACAGGTTTGGTCACCAGGCATCAAGCCCGGGCAGGGGAGGCGGATATAGTGGCGGTGCCGGAATGAATATGGATGATATCTTCAGCCAGTTTGGAGATATTTTTGGCGATGACAGTCCCTTTGGAAGTTTTTTTGGCGGCAGTGGAAGAAGAAGTTCGGGTGGTGGAAGAAGCCGCGGCACACGTGGCAGTAACCTGCGTGTTAAAATAAAATTGAATTATGAAGAGATCGCCAAAGGTGCACAAAAGACGATCAAAGTAAAAAAATATGTGCTTTGCACTACCTGTAATGGCAGCGGCGCAAAAGATAAGAATAGTGTACAAACCTGTGGCACCTGTGGCGGAAGCGGGCAGGTAAGAAGAGTACAGAATACTTTTTTAGGCCAGATGCAAACCGTAACAACCTGCCCAACCTGTAATGGCGAAGGCAGTACAGTTACACACAAATGTACCGCCTGCAAAGGCGATGGCAGGGTGTATGGTGAAGAGACAGTAACTATTGATATCCCCGCAGGTGTTCAGGAAGGCATGCAATTAAGCTTAAGTGGAAAAGGTAATGCAGGAGAACGGGGCGGTGCTGCGGGAGACCTGATCGTTTTGATAGAAGAAGAATCGCATCCTCAATTACACCGCGATGGTTTGAATGTTGCGTTTGACCTGCATATCTCTATACCGGATGCAGTATTTGGAACCCAGATAGAAGTGCCTACTATCGATGGCAGGGCAAAAATTAAAATACCACCTGGCACCCAAAGTGGAAAAATATTCCGTTTAAAAGGCAAGGGGTTTCCTAATGTAAATAGTTATGAAAAAGGAGATCAACTGATACAGGTAAATGTATGGACCCCGCAACACGTATCATCAGCCGAAAAAGAAATGCTTGAAAAATTGCAGCATTCAGAAAATTTTAAACCTAAGCCCGATAAAAACGACAAATCGTTTTTTGATAAAGTAAGGGAAATGTTTTCCTAATCCTGCTTATTCTTTTTTCGTTTTTTACCGGCGTAAATATCTTCTGCTTTATCTATCAGTTGTAAAAACTCTGTTTGCAGGTAACTTGCCGGATCATACGATGCTGTAGCAATCTTTAGTATGTCTGCCCACTCAACCTGTTTAATATATTTCGATTGTTTTATTTTAAGTCCGAACATAGCAACCGCAGTAGCAAACTGTAGTTCTTTGTCAATACTTTTAAAATCTGTATAATTATAAGTACAGGAACTTGTCATTTGTAAAATACTGGTATCACCACAAAGACTGTAACGCATTTCAATATCTGCAATTATATCTTTTGAAGATGATGGCAGTTTTAAGCGTTCATCAGTAGCCGGTATGATCTCAAAAATAGCCAATACACTATTGCCACTTCCTATCTCTCCTCCTTCCAGGTCAATGGTGCTATCGGCTACCGCATCTCGCCTGTTATCAAAACCAATCAGGCGATACTCCTTAACCAGCCCGGGGTTAAATTTTAAATTCATAAACACATCATCAGCCACTGCATAAAAAGTTTGTGTTAATTCCTTTACCAAAACTTTTTCCGCCTCATTAATATTATCAAGATAGGCATAGTTGCCATTTCCCTTTTTTGCAAGGGTTGCCAGTTTTGAATCTTTAAAATTACCCATACCCACACCCAGGCAGGTAAGATAAATGCCCCCCTGCCTTTCTTTGGTTATCAGGTCTTCCATTGCTTTTTCTGAAGTAAGCCCCACATTAAAATCGCCATCTGTAGCAAGTATAACCCTGTTGCTGCCAACCTCCTTAAAAGTACTTCTGGCCAAAGCATAAGCGGTCATAATAGCTGCTTCACCGGGCGTATCGCCGCTGGCATTCAATTCTTCAATGGATTTAATTATTTTTTCTTTTTCGTCGCCCCCGGTAGGCTGCAGCCATATTCCAACAGAGCCGCCATAAGTTACAATGGAGATCGTATCAACAGTGCGCAGGTTTTTTACAAACATTTGAAATGCAGCTTTCAGCAGGGGCAGGCGGTTAGGCATATCCATACTGCCCGATACATCTATCAGAAACACAAAATTACCGGGCGGTATCATGTTTAAGTTTAGCTTTTTTGCATTAACATTTAATAAGAGTAATTGCTTTTCCAGATCCCAGGGACATGATGTAAGCTGTGATTCAAAACGGAAAATTTCCCCGGCTTTTGGTTCACGGTAATGCAGGTTAAAGTAATTGATCATCTCCTCAGTACGAACAGCATCGGGCGGCACTGCACTTTTCATGTTGATAAAACGACGCACATTGCTGTAAGATGCCTTATTTATATTTAATGAAAACCCGGTATTGGGAAATTTATCTGCCTTTACATATTCATTTTCTACCAGCTGAAAATAGGTTTCATCATTTATATACCAGTGTACTTTACTGGTGTGGTCTAAATTTTTTGTAACAGAAATAAGCTTAGGCCTGTTATTGTTTACATTTGAAGGCAATACCTTTAAAACGATATACTGCCACTGCTCGCAGTTTACTTTTATAGATTTAGGTTCATAACCATCCAGGTTTAATGTTAAGGAATCATTTAAGGAATTGCTGGTAATTCCAAAATCACCCGAAGAACCCGAAAAATAAAATTGCCTGTTTGAATTGAGGAGTATTTTTACATTCTGCAAGGCTTGATTTTTCTCATCTTTGATCTCGCCACGTAAATAATACTGGGCATTGGAGGTAAATGCCAATAATATCAATAGGATATGAAAAATATATTTTTTCAATAGCACGTTAATTGTAACAAAAAATATAATACCTGAAACTAAGATATTCTTTTATTGCTTTACGTTGCCTGATCACTCCTCTACCAACTGGTAAATTTCCTTTAAATTTCTGCCCAATCCATCATAATCCAATCCGTACCCCAACAGGAATTTATTTGGAACATTAAACCCAAGATAATCTATGGTGAGCGGATGCTTTAATGCATCCGGTTTATGTAAAAGTGCTGCTATCTTTAAGCTGGCTGGTTGCTGACTTGCCAATTGTGGTAAAAATTCAAATAAGGTTTTACCCGTATCAACTATATCTTCCACAATAATTACATGCCTGCCTGTTAAGGGCATATCCAGGCCTATGGAGGTAATTACATTCCCGGTTGATTTTGTTCCTTTATAAGATGCCAGTTTAATAAAACATATTTCAGCCTCAATGGTAAGTTCTTTAAAAAGATCGGATGCAAACATGAATGAGCCATTTAAAATAGCAATAAACAAAGGCCGTTTACCGGCATAATCGTGGTTGATCTGCTTTGCCAGTTCATTTATCTGCTCATTAATTTTCTGAGCTTTGATATAAGGCCGAAATTTTTTATCTAACACCTGGATAACCATGCTTTGCATTATTTATTTTGAAACAATTATTTCCTGCCCGATTTTTAAATTATTGGATTCAAGTTTATTCCATTCTTTCAATTGCTCAACAGTAACATGATATGTTTTGGCAATGGAATACAAACCTTCTTTTGGCGCTACCAGATGCACTTTGGTTTTCTTTTCTCCTATATCATCTGCTGCAACCTTTAAAACGGGTTGCAGAAATAATTTTGTATTTGCTGCAAGCTTAACTGCAGCATTTAAATTATTATATTCTAAAAGATACTTTAACTGGATGCCTGAAATTTCTGCAACATCATAAAGCGTTTCGCCAGGTTGTAACACATAAAATTCCATATCACCGGTCTTCTGTTTTTTTTGCAAGTAAATATAGCTGTCTTTGCCCAGCAACCCTTCTTCGTCCATATCATTAAACTCCATCAGCTTACTTAAACTGATATTATTTTTATCGGCAATGGCCAATAAAGAAGTGCCTTTCTTTGCATACACACATTTGCTGTTATTAATACTGATAATTATTCCAGGATCGGCAGATAGTACAGCAGCATTATTATTTACCGAACCAGTTTTTTCATCTGTTTTTCCAGAAACGATAATATCTTTTCCGTCATCTTTTTTTACAATATTACTGTCGGGCAGCCTGTTTAAAGCGCTTAAAGTATATTGCTGCAGGTTGTATTGTTCAATATATTTGATCAGCAATTCCGGGTATCGTGGATTTGTTGCATAACCTGCCTTCTTTAATCCCTTTGCCCAGCCTCCATAATCTTCAGGATCAAGTTCGAACAATGACCCGTATCGCTTATTAGCTTTTAGAAAATCGCTGTGATCGCGGTAGCTTTCATCTGCGCTGGTATAGGCCCTGAAACATTCGCCATTTGCATCATCATCATGCGTAACACTTTCGCCGCTCCAGTTGCTTTTACATTTAATACCAAAATGGTTGTTGGATTTTTTTACCAGTTCCCCATTCCCATTTTCTGATTCCAGGATGCCCTGCGCCAGTGTAATGGATGCCGGAACACCAACACGTTTCATTTCATTGATGGCAATATCTTTAAACTGTGCTATATACGCTTCAACAGATATCCTTTGCGCATGGGCACCCAGGCAAACTGCTGAAAATAATATGGCTATAATAATTTTTTGCATGCGGCTATTTCTTTTGAATTAATAAGAGCCCGTCTCTTACAGTTAACATGGCCTGTTGCACCCGGTCATCGTTTTTTACATGTTCGTTAAATGCGTGTATAGCTTTGGCATTTTTTCCCTTTATATTTTCTTCCAATACCTCGCCATGAAAAAGCACATTATCTGCCAGTAACCAGCCTCCTTTTTTTACTGATGGCAAAGTTAATTCGTAATAGTTTATATAGTTCACTTTATCTGCATCAATAAAAACCAGGTCCCAGGTTTCATTAAGTGTGTGTATGATCTCTAACGCATCTCCCACATGTAATTCGATCTTTGTATCCATAGCTGCTTTTGAAAAATAATTTTTAGCTGTAGCCGCATCTTCTTCTCTTAATTCAAGTGTATATAATTTTCCACCCGGTTGTAACCCTTTTACCAAACACAAAGCACTGAATCCTGTAAATGTCCCTATTTCCAGAATACGTTTCGGCTGAATCATGCTGCTGAACATTTCCAGCACTTTACCCTGCAAATGCCCGCTAAGCATTTGTGCATGCGGATGATTGGCTAAAGTATACTCCTCAATTTCATTCAATATATCATCCAGGGTAGATGTGTATTGCTTTGCATATGATTCTGCTTTATGTTTTATCAGTTCCATGATTATAACGAAGTATCTGTTTTAAAATTATGCTTTAAACCGGTTAGTTCTGATAATACAATGCCATTCTGCACTTGTATTATCGTGAAGAATGGCACTTACTAAGCTCGTAAAGTTACACGGAAATTTCTACTTTTGCATCTCCCTTGCCGGAAATTAACAATAAGCCTAAAAAGGTGAATATCCCGTTTATCAGTATCAATTCGTTTCCTATTTTATAGCCATGAAAAATATTTTCTGAAATTGATTGAAGACCCAATGAAACATGCAATTTCTTTTCATACCACTCCGGGCTGCTGAACAGGTCCAATCCTAATGCCATTAATGGCGCAATGATGCAAACTGTCCAGATCAGTTTATCGTTCAAATGCCGTTTTGTTAAAATACCAAAGGAAAATAAACCCAGCAATGGCCCATAGGTAATACCCGCAAATTTTAAAATAAAGTCAATAATCAGTTTGTCGTTAATTGCCTTAAAGAGAAGAGTCATTACAAAAAATACAACTGCAAAACTAAAATGAACTTTAAGCCTTGTTCTTTTCTTTTCTTTTTCTGTTCCTTCCTTTTTATGAATGCCTAAAATATCAATACAAAAACAGGACGTGAGTGAAGTAATGGCACCGTCAACACTGGGAAATAATGCAGATATTAAAGCGATGATAAAAAGAATACCGATGGTACCGCTGAAAGCATTGCTTAATGCAATGGTTGGAAAGAGATCATCGGGTGCAGTTACAATATTATTAGTACTGGCATATAAATAAAGTATGCCGCCCAGGAAAAGGAATAAAAAATTCACCACCATGATCACTACAGTAAACGTCATGATATTTTTTTGCGAATCCCTTATATTTTTTACACTGATATTCTTCTGCATCATTTCCTGGTCAAGGCCGGTCATAGCAATTGCAATGAACATACCGCCAACAATATGTTTTAAAAAGAAGGAACTTGCTTTTACATCTGTGTTAAATATTTTGGTGTATCCTTTTTCATTCATAAGTGATAATGCACCGCTGAAATCGGTACCCATTGCTTTTACAATAACAATGGTACAAACTACCAGCCCAAGCAGCATGCCCGTTGTTTGCAGGGTATCTGTATAAATAATTGTTTTTACGCCACCTTCAAAAGTGTATAATAATATCAGGAGTAAAATGATAAAAGTAGCAACTACAAATGGGATATGTAATTGTTTAAAAATAAATATATCCAAAATACTAATGACAAGGTATAATCTTGCAGTAGCTCCAACTATCCTTGATAATATAAAAAAGAATGCACCTGCTTTATGAGCATTGATGCCAAAACGTTTTTCCAGGTAAGTATAAATGGACGTCAGGTTCATTTTATAATACAGCGGTATCAACACAAATGCAATTACAAAGTAGCCGATAAAATACCCCAGTACCACCTGGAAATAATAAAAATTACCGCCGCCTACTCCACCCGGCACACTTACAAACGTAACCCCACTCAGGCTTGTACCAATCATACCAAATGCCACCAGCATCCAGTTACTGTTGCGATTACCAATAAAAAAAGATTCATTATTACTACCCCTTGAAGTGAAATAAGCCACGGTAAGCAGCAACACAAAATACCCGATAACAAATGAAAATAAAATAATTGGAGACATAAAATAATTTATAATGATTTATTAATCCTGAATATTTAGCTTGCAATAAAATTCAAGTTAATTAATTTATGGCAATAACATCATTAGCGGTTTTTTGCGGTTCCAAAAGTGGCAATAATCCTTTGTTTGAAGAGCAGGCAAAGGCATTGGGACACTTACTGGCATCAAAAAAAATAACGCTTATTTACGGCGGCGGTAATAAAGGCATCATGGGTGCAGTTTCCAATGCTGTGCTGGAAAAAGATGGAAAAGTGATCGGTATCATCCCTGAAATTTTAAAAGACAGGGAACATCACCACCGGGGTATAACAGAATTGATCGTTGTTGATAATATGCACACCCGTAAAAAAATATTGTACGAAAAATGTGATGCCGCCATCATACTGCCCGGCGGCTACGGTACTATGGATGAGTTTTTTGAAATGCTAACCTGGAACCAGTTGAGTATTCATGATAAAAAAATATTTATACTGAACACAGCGGGATTTTACGACCAACTTTTTGCCTTTGCACAAACCATGCAAAATGAAAATTTTTTGTACAACAAAGTTGAGGATAACCTTATTGTGCTTAACCAGGCTGATGAAATTTTACAATACCTGTAAAATTAAAATCTGTTTCTTTTTCCCTGAAATAAAGGAACCTGGATACCTGCTTTAAAGATTGGAGTAATGACAGCTTTACCGCTTTCAGAAATACCAACATAAGGTGAATTTACATTTCCTGCAACATCCGCCATTACGGATAGATAATAATAAAAATCACCGGTTCCCTGTCTGCCGTTTGCGTAACCAACACCAACAAGCAAACTTGTAGCATCGTACTTATTTTTTATAGTTAGTTGATTAGGGCTTATTTCCTTTTCTGTAGTGAAATTATGCTCAGCTTGCACATTTATAAATAAAAATTTTAGCGGATAAACCCTTGCAAAAATACCAGGACCTAAAACATTCTGACGTGCTTTATCATCACTCACAACATAATTAATTCCATTGGAATATACGTAACGGGCGGATGCATAGCTGTAATTAAAAGAAATACCTGCATCAAGCCATTTATTAATGCTATAGCCAAAAACAGGACTTGCTCCCAAAAGAGTAGAATAACTACCTACTGAAACAATAGCACCTCCACCTGTAAAAAGGTTTTCCTTTTTAAATCCTCCTTTCTTTTCCTCTTTATGATCTCTTACATCCTGTGCACTGGAAATAAAACTGACACTTAATAATACTAAAACAATAATGGTTTTTTTCATGGTACTTATTAGTTTTTGCTTAAACATTCTTTGATTTATATACTCCTTTGTGGTTTAATCAGATTGACAATATAAACCAGTTTTAAAATTTCATTACCAAAGTATTTTCATGGTCAGACGAGGACGTCAGATCATATCAAATATTTTACCGTTGTTTAAAATATTATTAGGATCAAATACTTTCTTAATTCCCCGCATCAATTGTAAACCGGCTTCATCAAATAAAATATCCATGTATGGCTTCTGTATTAAACCTATCCCATGTTCTCCGCTGATAGTACCTCCCAGGGATTTAACCAGGGTGAATAATGCTTTTAAAGCCGGTATCACATCGGGGTTATTTAAACTGTAAATGCTGCCGGGTTTTTTGATCCTGATGTGCAGGTTACCATCGCCGGCATGGCCATAACAAACCACATCAAACCCATATTCCTTTCCCAGGGCCTTTACGCCAAGGATCAACGCCGGCAGTTCGGCCCTTGGTACCACCGTATCTTCTTCAATAGTATAGCCATCTATTTTTACTGCTTCTGCAACACGTCTGCGCAATTTCCACAACTCTGCTTTTTGCTGGGCATCATCTGCAAAAAAAACATCCCCACAATCATACTGCTGCAGCAGTTCTGTAATTGATTCCATTTCACTCATTAAAGTATCCAGGTGGTTACCATCTACTTCAATAATTAAATGCGCTTCCATCTCATCTGTTACCGGCACAACAGTGCTATCAACAAATTTGCTTACAATTTTTAACGCATTAATTTCTACCAGTTCCATGGCACTTGGTGTAAAACCTGCCCTGAAAATGGCACTCACCGCTTCGCCTGCTTTCTCCAGCGAATTAAACGGTACCAACATCAGCAGATCGTACCTAGGATATGGCAGCAACTTCAATACAATTTTTGTAACTATTGCCAAAGTTCCTTCACTTCCTACAATCAATTGTGTTAAATTATATCCTGTTGAATTTTTTAACACATTGGCTCCTGTCCAAATAATTTCACCGGTTGGTAAAACAATTTCCAGGTTCAGTACATAATCTTTTACCACACCGTATTTTACCGCTTTTGGACCTCCACTGTTTTCTGCAATATTGCCACCAATAAAACAACTACCCCTGCTGCTTGGGTCGGGTGGATAAAACAATCCTTTTTCTTTAACCGCATTTTGTAAAACTTCGGTAATAACGCCGGGCTCTGTAATTACCTGAAGGTTACGCTCATCAATTTCCAAAATTGAATTCATCCGCTCCATCGAAAGTAAAACACCTCCCAGATGAGGCAGTGCACCGCCGCTTAACCCGGTACCTGCACCACGGGGTGTGACAGGGATTCTGTTTGCATTGCAGATCTGCATGATCTCACTTATCTCCCGCGCCGACCTTGGCTTAATTACTATATCCGGCAGGAAAAGCAAATTCTCGGTTTCATCATGTGCATACCTGTTAAGACTTTCATCATCAACAAGCACATAACTATCGCCTACAATATTTTTAAATGAATTGATATAATGTAATCCATTATTTTTTACTGCTGCTTCAGTTTGCATGAAATTTTATTTGTGCAAAAATCGGATAAAATAGCGAGTCCGTAAAATCTGAACTACCAGGTACTTAAAATTTAACCAGGTGAACTTTGCCAAAGCTTAAAACTTAGGACACAGCGATTGCCTGTCAACATTTTCAGGATAAAAACCTTTTTTAATGATACTGAATTCGCTGGCACCGCGATAGCTATTAAATTTATTGAGTGACGATAAGGTTACATCATAACTGAACGCAAACTGGATATGGTTCAGTTCAAAACCTACCATGGGTGCAATGGCATCGCCAAGGCGATAATATATGCCGGCAAGCAATTGCTTTTCGCCGGCTTCGGAAAGGTTATAATTTGCATTGATACCAAAGACCAACTCGGTTGCTTTTGCCTGGGTTGAAAAATAAGCATTGGGATTTACAATAACCCGGTCGTTAACTTTTAAAATAGCATTTATAAAACCGGTTTGCCTAATAGGTATACGGCCATCGCTTGTATTATCATTAAAGAAAGTTTCCCTTGGCCTGTTCACATGCTGTATAGAGTAGCCTGCATTGATATAAACATTTTCATCCGGAAAATAAGCATAGTTCATTCCGGCATGAACATCAAGATAACTTACACTGTTGTTTGCGAGTATAGCATTCTTTGCTTCGGATGGCTGGTTACCGTCAAAAAATTTTCCTTCAAACTGATCTGGAAAAGTAAGCTTGGTTGGGTTGATGCGTTTGTTGGCCCAACCGATATTAAACCCTGCAGAAAGTAAACTGCTTAATCCAAGCATTTGATGATACGCCAGCGAACCATAAATTTTAGTACTGGTTAAACTACCGCTGCCTGCCTGGTCATTCAGTAACAAAGCACCGAGGCCAAGCCATCCATTATCAAGCTTATCTCTAAATACCTGTGCATCGCCAAATACACTGATCGTTTTGTAAGGCACAGTCATTACGGTACTCCATTGGTTACGGTAATTGGCTCCAATACGGTAATCTGCATCTGGTATAAATCCTGTGTTGGCAGGATTGGTAGATAACGGCGAATTGAAAAATTGCGAAAAATGCAGATCCTGTGCCTGGAGGGAAACACTGGTCTGCAGGCCGCAAATTATCAGCAATACTATTTTTATCTTTTTAATCATTGCTTTTTGTTTATCCTCAAGTACATACTAATCGTGTGTAATGAGTAATGAATTGAATGTAAAACTTATCTCATAAAAGTCAATTCACCTGGTAACAATATTTCCAAACAATCTTCGGGTGCGCTCTATCTTAATAAACTTATATCACCGGTCTTTCTCAATTTTTTCCCATCTGTAAATTCAACATCTAATGTGTAGGCATACACATCCATGGGTTGCAATACGCCTTTAAAAGTTCCATCCCAGCCCTGGTGCCTGTCGCTGGTTGCAAATACAACCTGTCCCCAACGATTATATATTTTCCAGCTCATTATACCAATACCAAAACCCTCCACTTTTACAATCCCATTTTTACCAAACCTGCCCGGTGTAAATGCATTGGGCACATCCAGTAATGGCACAATTACAACGGGTATATCCCTTGTTATACTATCTACACAATTGGCAGCATTATAAGCATATAAAGTTGCTTTAAAATTTGCTGTAGCATTATATTGATGTACAGGGTCTGTTTCTGTTGAACTTTCACCATCGCCAAAATTCCATAAGTACCTGTTGGCTCCAATAGACCTGTTGGTAAACCTGGTTGGCTTATTTACTTCGGGCGGGTTGGGTGCCCAATCAAAATTGGCTGTTGGTATTGAAAATACCGTTACCGGAAAATAAGCACTGGTATCCGACTTATTGCAGGTATTTGGGTTGAATGCTATTAACCGCACATTGAATGTACCGGCAGCACTATAAGTATGTGTTATGGAGAGGGATGGATCGGTTGAAGTCTGATTATCACCAAATTCCCAGATAAATGTTTGTCCTCCCGTTGATGTATTGGTGAATGTAAGCGGAGATCCCACACATGTCCTTGGACTTACCCGGAAACTTGCTTTTACTACGCTGGCAACGCTTAATAAAGTATCTACACAATCAGGCGAATTACAAACAAACGAATCTATTACACAAAGCTTAACCCGATACGAGCCGGGCGAAGCATATTGATGAACCGGATTATAAGTTATACTGCCGGTATCTGTAGTTCCATCTCCAAAATCCCATACAAATCCTTTGTTATCAAACGAGCCGATAAATGCACGTGACTCGTTTTTGAATTGATAGGATAAATTGGTACAGGGATCAAGCTTAACAAAGCTTAAACCCAGTGTTGCAAAATTTGTGCTTACCTTAATTCTTTTAAAGGCCGTATCGCGGATATTACATTTAGAGCTGTCCTCAGCAATTAACATAATGGTGTAAAAAGCCTGATCAACACCAACAGGAAGATTATATATATGGCTTGTATCTGAACGGCCGGGGAGTGTATCAACCTTTGAACCATCACCCCAATTCCAATAAAATGTTTTGGCCTTACTTAAAGAATCAAATGCTATTACTTTAAGTGGATTACAACCTGAAATAGCATCCGGGATATTATTGATGATGGTACGGATATTGGCACCTACACCGGCAAAATTCATTTCTATCTTCACTGCTGCCTCATTACAACTTACAGAATTATTGGTATTGGACCATACGCCCGGCGTAGTTGGAAATAAGGCGCCGCCGGCACCACAACTACAAATTGCCTGGTAAATAATTCCGTTAGCATCAAAGCGACTGGTACCGCCATCCACATGATCGCCAAGACTTCCGTTTTGACCAAAATGAGAACCAAAGAGCTGGCTTAGTGCATCTCTTTCGAGTACAAAAAAGAAAAAATCCTGGCCATCTGCAGGAGGAATACCCGGCAATGGATTAACCTCACGCATGCCACCTGTTCCGGCAGATGGAAATAATTTTGCATTGTTGATACCACCACCCCAGCCCGAAACATAAACATTCTGGCAACGATCTACCAGAAAAGCAATAGGTGAAAGATTTGGCACAGCACTATTGGTACCAAAAACTGTAGAATATACATAAGCAGACAGATCTGGCTTAAGTTTACTGATAAATTGTTTACCGCCCGTTTGGCTGTAAGCTCCGGGAGTTACCGTCCAGTTACCGGTTGTAGTACCCATAATGTATGGAAATCCCTGTTTGTCAAACTGAATACCATACACCAGGTCATTTCCAATTGTACCTTGATAAGTAGTTCTTACTATCGCAGAACCATCATTCTTTATTTCGGTAACAAAACCATCTACTTCTCCCCCAAGGTTGGCAGGTTGTATCACACCTGTTTTATCACCGGGCAGATCTAAACTATTTGTACCTCCTGCCACATAAATATCGCCGCTAGTGGGACTTTGAGATAAAACAAAACAGGCATCAACACCACTGCCACCAAAATAAGTACTAAATAAAATACTGCTCAGGTTTGAATTGAATTTTAAGATAACACCATCCTGCCGGCCACCACCATATGTTGTCTGAATGCCTGTGTTTCTTATGGGAAATCCGCCGGATGCTTCTGCACCGCTGGATTGCGTGGAGCCGGCCATTAATATGTTGCCGGCAGCATCTATAATCACTTCACTTCTTGCATCATCACCATAATTCCTCCTGGTCACATCAACACCTTCGGGTGCTACATATTTACCCCTTATATTAACGCCGTCATTACCGCTTCCACCTATTACTACAGAACCTATTAATGCCGAGCCGTTCACATTTAACTTGGTTAACACAATATCGTATCCACCACCATTCCCAATCTTAATACCAGGATAATTTGTTGAGTTGGTTCTGCCGGCAACAACCAAATTGCCCTGCTGGTCGCAGATCATGCTATGGGGCTGCTCATTACCGTTACCTCCTAAGTAAGTTGCATATAAACGGTTATTACCGAAAGTGGAAAATTTTATAATGGCTATATCATAACCAATATGTATCTGGTCATCATCAATGCCGCCGCCAAAAACCGTGTGATAAGCACCGGGTGAAACAGGATAGCCTGCACCAAAAGCAATACCACCGGCAAAAAAACTACCATCCGGACCCGGTGTAGCCGTATATCCCCAATTGTCGGCAGTACTACCAGTGAAGGTTGAAAAAATTAACGTAGGGTCAATAATCACGGTTGTTTTTGGGTCGTAATCATTTATTTTAAAACGTACAATATTATTTTTCACCTCGTAGCGGCAGTTAATACTTTGCTTTGTACCATCAAGAACCTGGTAACTGTAAGGATACAATTCCTTTATTTCACCAACCGATGTTTTAAGCATCAGCTCTTTATTTTTAATTTCTACTTTATCAATACCGGCATATTGCATAGCAATGGCATCGATGTTACCGCCTGGGTGAACAATGATATCATATTTCATTTTACCTGCATCACTGTAATACCTTACATCAATATTGGGATATACATCTTTATAAGTAACTGCCTGGGCTATTTTACAATCAGATGCCCACTTTGAGCGATCATTACCTATATAATAATTATTATGATAGGGTTGGATCTTATCCGGTATACTTTGTACATTTTGTGTAAATGAATTGCCACCCAAAAACTTTACTTTATATACGTGCGAATTAATAATGATGGGCTGACCTGTAGTTGCCAGGTTAGGCTCGTGTCCATGCATCTGGGCCGACAAATATTTCAGGTCATCAGCGTTATGCAGCATAACAGTAAAACCCTGGTTTTCGAGAAAGAATGAACCGGTAGAAAAATCTCCGCGGTATTCAACCTTGCTGTCCCACTGACCTTTGTTTTGAATGAATTCCATCTGCGCCTGTACATGCTGCATTATGAATACAGTAGCCAGCAACATCAAAAACCAGCGGAATATTTTATATGAAATCTTCAAGCAATTCTTTTTTTACAATTTACTAAAATAAAACCGTAAAATTAACGGTTGTGTTAATTATGTAAAGATTTACAAAGCGTTAATAACTGTTATAATTTGTTAAACATATGCAATGATCATCAATCATCAAACCAAAGGTGATTTACGAGATTTTACTCCATACTGTTTTACCTTTTTGTTGCTGCAGGTAGTTTTTAACAACTAAATTTTCAGCAGTTTCCATATCCGGATCAGATCCTAAAATTTGTTCAGCAGCATCCCTTGCAGCTTCCAGGATAACCCGGTCCTGCACAATATTTGCCAGCTTAAAGTTTAATAATCCGCTTTGTTTAGTACCTTCTATATCACCGGGGCCACGTATCTCCAGGTCCTTTTCTGCTATCTTAAAACCGTCATTGGTGACCACCATTATCTTTAACCTTTCACGGGCATCGTTTGATGTACGAGGGCCTGTTAATAATATGCAAAAACTTTTTTCTGCACCTCTGCCTACCCTTCCACGCAACTGGTGTAATTGCGACAGTCCAAATTTTTCTGCACTTTCAATTACCATTACACTGGCATTGGGAACATTAACACCTACTTCAATAACGGTTGTGCTTACCATGATTTGTGTATCCCCTTTTACAAAGCGCTGCATATTTGTTTCTTTCTGTGCTGCCGGTTGTTTACCGTGTACCATGCTTATCCAGTATTTAGGTTCCGGAAAAAATGATTTTACCTCTTCAAATCCCTTCATCAGATTTTCGTAGTCCATCTTGCTGCTTTCTTCAATCAAAGGATAAACAATATAAACCTGCCTTCCCTTTGCAATTTCATCTTTTACAAAATCCATTACCTGTGGCCTTGCACTCTCGGAACGATGCAGGGTATTAATAGGTTGCCTGCCCGGCGGTAATTCGTCAATCACACTATAATCAAGATCCCCATACGCTGTAAGAGCCAGTGTGCGTGGTATGGGTGTTGCTGTCATCACCAAAACATGGGGCGGCATGGTATTTTTTTTCCATAACTGTGCCCGTTGCGCCACACCAAATTTGTGCTGTTCATCAATAACCACAAACCCAAGGTTCTTAAAAATTACTTTATCCTCAATCACAGCATGTGTTCCAATTAAAATGTGTAAGGTTCCATCTTCACAAAGTTTCAAAACTTCTTTCCGTTCCTTAACCTTAGATGAGCCGGTGAGCAATTTTACACAAACCGGCATATCTTTTAAAAGATCAGAGATACTGTTAAAGTGCTGTTGTGCTAAAATTTCTGTTGGCGCCATGATCACAGACTGGAAATCATTATCTGCCGCTATCAACATCATCATCAACGCTACAATGGTTTTCCCACTCCCTACATCCCCCTGTAAGAGCCGGTTCATTTGTTTGCCGCTGCCTGCATCTTTCCTGATCTCTTTTAATACTTTTTTTTGCGCATTGGTTAAAGCAAATGGTAAATACTGATTATAAAAAGCATTAAACAAATCGCCCACCTGTCCAAAAACCCATCCCTTGCTGTGCCGGTGCCTGGCCGATTTTATAAGGCCCAGCCTGAGTTGTGCAAAAAATAATTCTTCAAATTTGATACGCCTTACTGCATGTTGGTAATGTTTATCTGTTTGTGGAAAATGAATTTGCCGGCAGGCATTAAAACGGCTGATGAATTTATACTGCTTAATGATAGATTCCGGTAAATTTTCGGGCAGGTCTTTTTCGGTTAGTATCTGCAGTACGGCATAGGTGAGTTTACCAATGGCTCTCCCGTTCAGGCCTTTTGCTTTTAATTTTTCTGTAGAAGGATAAACAGGCTCCAGGTAATATTTGCCATCGGCTTTCTGTTCGGTAAAATTTTCAATTTCGGGATGAGCAATTTGTGGTTTGCCCATAAAAAAACTGAGGCGACCAAAAACCAGGTACCGGTGACCAACAACGATTGCCTTCTGTACCCAACTTATACCCTGGAACCAAACCAGTTCTATTTCGCCGGTTTCATCCTGCAACCTCGCTGTTAATCTTTTTCCCCTACCCTCACCCAACATATCTACCTGGGTTAATGTGCCAGCTACCTGTGCATATTCGTTATTGGGAGATAATGCCGCTATCTTATCCAGCTTTGTTTTATCGAGGTGCCTGAGTGGATAATGTTCCAGCAGATCTTTAAACGTAAAAATGCCGAGTTCTTTTTTTAAAAGATCAGCTTTAAAACTGGTTACACCATTTAAATATTCAATGGGACTTGATAATATCGTTGAAGGCGAGCTGATGGAAATTATTTTTACAAATATACAGTTGTGGCCTCAGGTATTCTTTAGCCGGGTAGCGAAAATTAATTGCCACAGAAGCACAGAAACACAGAAACACAGAAAGAAATGCTTAGTATCCTATTACTTCAAACGTTGAAATAAATGTTGATTGTAAATTATGTTATTATGGTAGCAGGATTGGCCCAATCCAAAATAACCAAACAAAATAGCCAACCACCCCTCCAAAAAGCCCTGCTAAAATAAAATTGAGTCTGATATTAGGTGGTAAAATTTTAAAAATGATAAAACTCAACAAGCTAATTGCAATAAATGCAGTAATGATTAAAATAGTACCAATTGGCATTCCTAAGTTTATTGCTAACCCTATTTCGTCTCCATTTAAAGAAAATTGTCCTTTAAAAAAGTATCCTGCAACCCATGTAACTAAATTGGCTAATTGCCTGAGCCAAAACAGGCTTAAGAAAATAATAATCCATTGTGAGAACAATAAAACACTTGATTTACGGATTTTCTTTCTTTGAAAAAATACCAATAAAAATCCCACTGTACCAACCAACATTGTTTGAAAAGGTCCTCCAAAGGTTATCCAAAAAGCATCTTTATTTTGTTTTTTTTGTATTAAGTAAAATTTATGTTTCCCGGGGAAGTCTAGTTTTAGTTCAATTTCTTTTGAATACTTTAAATTAGCTGAATCCATAAATTGGTCTGTTGCCTTATCATACCAATTTGTGTATCCATAGCTCACTTTAGAAGAATATCCTAAATATTTTGCTGCTGCATAATGTCCATACTCATGAGAAACAGTTCCCACAGTAGTTGAAATAATAAAGGCTAAGGAAAGAAAAGCAAACAGTTTTATATCGAACTTTAATTGAAGCAAGACCGTAGATTAAAGTTGCTCAAAAGAAAACAGGGACCCGAAATTTGTTAGACTTATCGTTTTGTATTATTTTGAAAACGTCTTGGCTTATTGAATTGCCTGTTGCCCCCGGCACCGTTTGAAGGAGCCGTATTGTAGCCTGGTGTTTCTCCCAACTCTTCGGGTACTATTGCTTTGGGAACAGGTTTTCCCAATAGTTTTTCTATACCCTGAAATTTACGCTGTTCTTTTACAGTTACAAAAGTATAAGCACTGCCTTCGGCTGCAGCCCTGGCTGTACGGCCAATGCGGTGAACATAATCCTCACCATCGTGTGGTACATCGTAATTAATAACCAGGTCAATATTGTCAATATCAATACCGCGACTTAAAATATCGGTTGCAACCAAAATGGGCAGTCTGCCGCTTTTAAACTGTATCAACACATCTTCTCTTTTGGTTTGATCCAGGTCGCTGTGAATTTCATCGGCATTGAATTTGGCACGCTTCAAATCACGTGTAAGTTGTTTTACACTGATCTTGCTGCTGCAGAAGATCAATACCGATTTAAAATTCTTTTTACTCAGTAAATGTTTTACCAGCGGAATCTTTTGTGTATCGTAAACAATATATGCTTCCTGTATAATTTTTTCGGGCGGTTTGCTGATGGAGATATTCACTTCCTCAGGCTGGTGTAAAATCTTCCTGGCAAGCTCCCTGATCTTGTGCGGCATGGTTGCAGAGAACAAAAGGTTCTGGCGCTTTTTAGGCAAGTTGTCAATGATGAACATAATATCATCGTAAAAGCCCATGTCGAGCATTCTGTCGGCTTCATCTAAAATTAAATATTTAAGTCCGGCCAGTTTCACATAGCCCATTTTAATATGGCTCATCATTTTACCGGGTGTGCAGATCACAACATCAGCACCGTGGCTCAATGCTTTTTTCTCCTGCACAAAAGCGTTGCCATCTCCGCCGCCATAAACAGCGATAGAACTAACCGAAGTAAAATAAGAAAGCCCTTCCATGTGCTGGGCTATCTGTACAGCCAGCTCACGTGTGGGCACAATGATCAATGCATTATTGGTATGATCCTCGTGCGGATCGGTAATGATCTTATTAATAAGCGGCAATAAAAAAGCTGCCGTTTTACCGGTGCCGGTTTGTGCAGATGCGATCACATCTTTACCCGCCATGATCAGGGGAATTACCTGTTCCTGAACGGGAGTAGCGTTTTCATAACCGGAGGCATCAATTCCTTCCATTAACCTGTCGTCAAATCCAAAATCTGTAAACTTCAATGTATTTTAATTTTATTATTGGTGAAGATACTGAATAAACCCCGACAGCGGTTAATAGCCTACCTTTGCAGCAATAAAAAAGCAGTATGATACAAGTTGGCGAATACAATAATTTAAAAGTAATACGTGAGGTTGACTTTGGCCTTTACCTGGATGATGGCGCCGAGGGTATTTTATTACCCAAACGTTTTGTACCTGCAGGCACTAAAATAGACGATGAGGTAAAAGTATTTTTATATCATGATGGCGAAGACAGGTTAATTGCCACAACGCAGCAACCCAAGGGCATTTTAGGCGATATTGTAAAACTGCGAACGATCAGTGTAACTGAACATGGAGCTTTTTTAGATAATGGACTGATGAAAGATCTGTTTGTGCCGAAATCCAAACAGCAGCAGGGTATGATACCGAACGGAGAATACCTGGTAAAAATTTATTTAGATGAACAAACCGGCAGGCTTGCAGCTACTGAAAAGATAGAACCATTTTTAAGTAACGAAGAACTGACCGTAAGAGAACTGGAAATTGTTGACCTGATCGTTTACCGCCGTACAGATATTGGTTATGTGGTGATCATCAACAAGCAACATACCGGCGTTTTACACCATAATGAAATTTACCGGAACATTACCGCCGGCGACAGGTTTACCGGGTTTATAAAAAAGATATATCCTGAAGATAAGGCGGGTGATGACCGGTATAGAATTGATGTATCGGCAGGTAAACCGGGTTATAACCGCGTGGAAGATGAGACAGAAAAAATACTCCGCTTATTAAAGGAAAACAGCGGCTTTTTACCATATCACGATAAAAGCGACCCCGAAGAAATTTATTCATTTTTTGCGATGAGTAAGAAGACCTTTAAAATGACCACTGGTAATTTATACAGGCAACGAAAAATAAGTTTTGAAAAAGACGGTATCAGGTTACTTCAGTCTTGATTCCTGGCCCATCAAATCTTCAATTAATTGATAATGCCTATTCAAAATTGAATAAGCATTATCAATTTCACCATCTTATTTTTACCTTGCTTAATTAATAACAGGAATAATACTACAAAGACAGTTAACTGACTAACGGTTACTTTCCGATACAGAATTTAGAGAAGATATAATCGAGCACATTTTCATTGGTTATATCTCCGGTTATTTCAGAAATATAATGCAGGCAGCGACGGATATCCAGTGCCAGCAGATCGCCGCTAATATTATTATCCAGTCCCGCTTTTATATCATTGATCGATATATAAACCTGTTGCAATGCTTCATAATGGCGGGTATTGGTAATAATGGTATTTTCTGTATTGATATTTCCTTGTACTACTTTATTAACCAGCCGTTCTTTTAAAATATCAATATGCAATAGATCCCTGGCCGATATAAAAATAATATCATTGCCTGCAAATTTCTCCTTCGCTTTTTCCTCACCCAAAATATCAGCTTTGTTTCCAACAAGCATAAAATGCTGATTTGTTTCTGCGATCAGTTTTGTTGCTACAATAATATCTCCGGCAGTTTCGGTATTTACATCAAACAAATAGATTACTTCGTCTGATTGCTCTATTTTTTCCCTCGTTTTTTCTATACCAATCAATTCTATAACATCGGTACTATATTCCCGTATTCCAGCTGTATCAATCAGCCTGAAAAGTATACCATCAATATTTATGACCTCTTCAACTGTATCCCTGGTGGTTCCCGCAATTTCGCTAACAATTGCCCGGTTCTCATTAAGTAAAGTATTAAGCAATGTACTTTTCCCGGCATTGGGTTTACCTATTATAGCAACGCTGACACCATTTTTTATTACATTGCCGAGTTTAAATGATTGCAGTAAATCTTTTGTAACAAGCATTGCTCCTTCAATCAACGCATAAAATTTACCGCGGTCGGCAAACTCGACATCTTCCTGGCTAAAATCAAGTTCCAGTTCTATCAGTGCCGAGAACTGGATCAGGTCTTCACGCAATTGTTTTAAAATTTCACTAAAACCGCCACGCATATTGTGCAATGCTGTTTTTTGCGAGGCTGCTGTATTGGAAGCAATGATATCACCCACAGCTTCTGCCTGCGTAAGGTCGAGCTTGCCATTTAAAAAAGCCCGCTGCGTAAACTCACCTGGCTTTGCCAACCTTGCACCTTTGCGTATACATGCCTGTATTACCTGCTGCTGCACAAAAGGACTGCCATGACAACCAATTTCCACAACGTCTTCGCCCGTGTAGCTTTTTGGATTTTTATATAAGGAAACAACCACTTCATCCAGGTCGGCCTCCGCTTCTTTTATAAAACCAACATGAATGGTATGTGTATTTTGTTTAGCCAGATCTTTGGAAGGAAATAATTCATTGACAATATCAAAAGCTTTGGAACCACTTAAACGGATAACACCGATGGCGCCAATGCCCGTTGGCGTGGCTAAAGCAACAATGGTATCATCCCAGCCGGAAATATGATTTGACATTGAGCAAAGATACCGGAAAAGTCAAA
Source organism: Chitinophagales bacterium (assembly GCA_038226715.1). GTDB lineage: Bacteria > Bacteroidota > Bacteroidia > Chitinophagales > Chitinophagaceae > Ferruginibacter. The sequence continues at coordinate 72,293 of JBBRQF010000004.1, read as the reverse complement.
AGTGAAAGTGGAAGGATAAGGGAAGTAATACCGAACAAGGAACAAGGAATAATGAACAAGGAAGTAGAAGAGCAAAAGCAGCGTGATAAAATGTTCAATAACCAATGCTGAATGTTCAATGACAAATGACCAATGACTATCAACAAAAAAAGCGCTATTCGTTTTTAAACAGGATTGCTTTATCCGTCGGCTTCAACTCATCGATATAATATTTCTTTATGCCGCAGATGGTGACTTCATCTGTCATATCCACAAAGTTTTTAAAATTGCTCACTGCAGATGGTTTGATGATGAGTATGAACTGGTCGCCACTGCCACGCACAAGTTTTACCGCTTCCTTTTTCTTCATCAATACTGCCCTAATGCCTTCGGCACCAAAGCCCGTTTCTTTAATGTTCGGATTACTTTCTGCAGCGCCTTCATAATAGGTTATCCTGTTGTCCTTGTCCAGCAAAACAGTGAGTACACAGGATTGGCAAACCAGGTCATGGGGTACAGGCCCTTTATCATAAGGCATCACCAGGTTCATAGCCTTGGGTGTGGTTAATGAAGTAGTGAATACAAAAAAAGTAAGGAGCAGAAATCCCAGGTCAACCATTGGTGTCAGGTCAACTCTTGTGTTTTTTTTATTAAATCTTTTCTTTTTTTCGGCTGATCTTTTTGTTTCTATTTCTGCCATAACAGTAAGTTTTTATTAAGATGGCGGATTGAATTATTTCCACAAAAAAAAAATCCCCCCGTTATTCCGGAGGGATAAAATAATTACAGGTGATTTTTTACTCCACTACAAATACAATGGGCTGACGGCGATAGGCATTTACATGTTCGCCATTTTGAAGAGCAGGGGTCCAGTTCTTCGTTTTTCTGATCACCCGCATGGCTTCATCACTCATTCCAAAACCCGGATCATTTTCGCAGGCAATGCCCGATACACTACCATTCTTGCTTACCACAAACCTGACGATGACAGTATATTTACCAGCTTCTGCGCCGTTATCAATAGGCACTTCAGGATTCAGGTTCTTTCTTAAGAATGCATGCCAGGCTTCTTCACCGCCTTCAAATTCTGCATCCTTTTCTACCTTAACAAAGATCTCGTTCTCATTATCTTTTTTAGGTGCTTCCATCACACTGCTGCTTTTAATTTCAACCGGTGCCTGTATAATCTGGACCGTATTATCGCTTACTATTGTTTCGTTACTGATTGCTGTTTTATCGGTTATTTCCTGGATCTTATCTTCAGGCGGCACTTCATTATCCTTTACAATTATTGGCGGCGTAAATGTTACTGTATTAAGTTCCATTGGCTTTAGTAATTCAGGTGGGGGTGGTGGAGGTGGTGGCAATGGTTCGTCATGGCTTACCTCAACAAGAATGGTTTCACCCGGATCTATATCGCCCCTGTTATTTTTATCGCCAAACCCTGCGATAACAGTTCCGGATATCACCAGCAATAAACAGGAGCCGGTAATGATCAATGCTTTGGCCAATGTTTTTTTGTAGTGCTTCCTCAACTGGTAAGCACCATACGCTTTATTCTTGCCATCAAAAATAATGTCAAGAATATTTGCTTCAATAATTTTATTTTTTTCCATAATAAACAGTTTCCTATTAGATAAAAAGCTGTTGGGATTCCATAAATAAATTTTCAGTCATTGGACATTCGTTGAATATTGAGTATTGATTATTGAGCATTAATTGTTACTCGTCATTAGTCAATAGTCATTTTACTCATGATTTTTTGAAGAGGATTAAATTGCAACAACTGAATGACCAATGACTAATGACCAGTGACTTTTGACTTAAAAAAAATCCCCCCGAAATTCGGAGGGATCAAATTTATTAATTGCTTAATTATTCTTCTACCAGGAAGGTAATTGGCTGGCGGCGATAAGCATTTACATTTCGCCCGTTTTGTATGGCGGGAGTCCAGTTCTTGGTTTTTTTAATTACCCTTACTGCTTCCTCGCACATACCAAAGCCTGGATCGTTCTCGCATTTTACATCGCTTAAACTACCATCCTTACTTACTACAAATTTTACAATTACGGTGTACTTACCACCACTTGCACCATTATCTACCGGTGTACTTGGGTTAAGTGTTTTTCTCAGGTAGTTACGCCATGCGTCTTCTCCACCCGGGAAACCAGCTTCCACTTCCACTTTTGTAAAAATTTTATTTTCATCATCTGCAACCTTAACCTCTACCACCTGTGTTCCTTTTTCTTCTACCGGGGCCTGCACTATCTGCACCGTATTTTCACTTTTCACTGTTTGTGTGCTGATAGCTGTATTATCCTTTATCTCTTCAATCTTTTCTTCTGGTTTTACTTCTTCGTCCGGTACAATTTTAGGAGGCACAAATTTTACCTGGTTAATTTCCGGTGGTGGTGGTGGTTCTGGTGGTGGCGGTGGTGGCGGTGGTGGTGGCGGTGGTGGTTCCTCTGCCTTAATTTCTGCCATCTGTGTTTCCAGTGTATCAAAAGATTTTTTACTGTTCCTGTCAATAAAATTGGCAAGTACAGTTCCTATTAAAACCAGCACCAAAGCTGAGCCTGTAATGATCAACGCCTTTGTGAGTGTCTTTTTATAGGATTTTCTTAATTGATAAGCACCATATTCTTTATTCTTTCCTTCAAAAATGATATCAAGAACATCGGCGCCTAAAATTTTATTTGCTTCCATTGTAATCTCTTTTGTTAATTAGATTCAAAATTGTTCCAATTCCATAACCCTATTTAATGCCGTTTGCCTGCTCAGTTTGCTGAATAAGCATTTTCTCTACCGGTACCATGGGTACTTCGGCATAGTGTCCCGGGGGCACTGCTGAAATAGCCATCTCATCCAGTATATCAATTGCATTTTTGAAAGTTGACTGATCATCAGATTTAATGATATACATCAGGTCACCTATACTGGTTGATTTTTTCTTATCCGCTATCAGGTCACGAATTCCTTTAAAAGTAGTGCTTTTAAAATCCTGGCTGATAGTTGCGGGCATCAGTTGACCAAAATAGTAATAAACCTGGTTGCCTTTACCTAGTAAAATAGTCATGGCACCCGAATTTTTTACTTTTAACTGTTTGTCCTTATCGTCTTTAGGTTCATTCATGTTCATAGCCGTTGACTGCGACATGGTTGTGGTAAACACAAAGAAAGTAAGCAATAGAAAACCAAGGTCAACCATTGGCGTTAAATCAACACGGGTAGAAAGCTTTTTTCCTTTTTTGACGCCGGGGCCTTTTTTATGTCCGCCACCCGACGAGGTATTCATTTCTGCCATAGTAATTCTTTTTTATAATTAATACTTTTATTTCTTCGAATCTGTACCGGTCTTATACAACTCCGAACCAACAGGAACCTGCTCGCCTTCTGTTACGATCCTGAATTTAAAAATTTCATTGGCTTTAAAAGCATCCTTAATATTTTTAAATATCGGGTATAAGGCCTCGCCGTCTCCTTTTACCAGGAGCATGTCCTGTAGTTTGCTCTGGTCTTCACCTTTATAAGCATTTGTCACACTCTTCATCCAATAAATTAATTCATTATTGGTACTGTCAGTAGGTATACCATCCATTAAATTAGCTGGTATTTCCTGTGTGGCATCCAACATTGATTTGAGTTTGTTAATGGGCATACCGATGTACTCGGCCTTTTTAAGTTTAGTAACTTCGGCAGGGCTTAACTGAAGCCCTCTTGTTGTAATAAAATTATCAATGACCGCTTCCTTTTTTGTATCGTCGCCCAGCATTAAAAACACTTTACCATCTCTGGTTAATGTAATCAAAATGGCCTTATCCGGTGCAACCTTTGCAGACACAGAAGATGGTGTTTTAACGGTAAGTACCTCCGGTGGTTTTTGTTTTGTTGCCAATATAAAAAATGTCAACAACAGAAAAGCCACATCACACATCGCAGTCATATCAACTGTTGTACTCTTGCGTGGTATTTTAATTTTTGGCATATTTATCTGTTTTAATTTTTCTTTATTACTTCGCTAAAGCTATGTAGTACTTTAGTAAGATGCAAAACCTGCTCCAATCCATACGCTTATTTGTACAGGGAAGCAAAAGTTTGTGTTAAAGTAAATCCAGATTCATCAATACCATAAGTTATACCATCTATTTTAGTTGTAAAGATGTTGTAGAACATGATCGCAAATGCAGATGTACCAATACCTAAAGCCGTATTATACAAGGCCTCGGAGATACCTACAGAAAGGGTTTGGGCAGAAGCTGCACCACCATTATCAGCACCCAATGCACCAAATGCACGAATCATACCAACCACTGTACCCAACAGACCAATCAAGGTTGCCAAAGAAGCAATGGTAGAAAGGAATACCAGGTTTTTTTCCAGCATGGGCAATTCTAATGAAGTCGCTTCTTCCACTTCTTTCTGAATGGCAATTACCTTTTGATCGGTATTTAATTCAGTATTTGAGATCATTTCCTTGTAGCGGTGTAAACCTGCTTTCATTACATTACCTACAGAACCTTTTTGTTTATCGCATTCTGCCAATGCAGCATCAACATTTTTGTTGGCTAACTGGTATTGCACTTTACGGATAAAATCTGCATTATTACCGGTACCATTGGCTTTTGCAATTGTCAGAAAACGCTCAATAACAAAAGTTAACATGGTTAAAAAAGTACCAATTAAGATAGGTACAATGATACCACCAAGGTACATTTTACTTATGGCAGATTTCGGGCCCTCACGATCCGGCCAAAACCAGCCACTGCCGGCCTTATCAAAATTGTTTGGGTTACCCAATCCCCATCTCCAGATCACATAGCCCGCAAGTATACATAATAAAGGAGCCAGTAAAGAAATGATGTTGCTTGATTTTTTTGCCTGAACTGAAGTTGTAGGTTTTACAGTTGCTGTAGTCTCTGCCATAAAATTCTAGTTTTTAGTTTTTGTAAAAAGTTTAGTTTATGTTGAATGTTGAATAAAGGATGGATGCATTTTAATTTGTATGCCTGAACAATCATTAATCCCCCGTCACTATAAGAAACAGGATGCACAAGTTAAATAATTAATTGAAAGTTACAACTTACGAAATTTTTATTTTATAATTATTTTTTTACGATGCTAAATTGTATTATTTACATAAAATTCATACCGGAATTTAGAAAATTTTAGAAATAATCAAAAATTGCTGGTCAATTACGCTATTTCAATCTGTCTTATTCATACCGCAAAGCAACGATAGGGTCTAGTTTTGAAGCCTTATGTGCCGGATATAATCCGGCAGCCAGGCCAACAAATGAACAAACAAAAATGCCTGAAATAACCCAACCCCAGGGAACCACAAAACCCGTTTTTAATAAGAGTGCAACCACATTACCCAATAATATTCCGGAGATAATTCCTGCAATGGCACCCAGCAAACTGATCAATACAGATTCATATAAAAATTGTGCCCGTACATCCTTGCTGGTTCCGCCCAGCGCTTTGATAAGCCCGATTTCCTTGGTACGTTCATTTACTGCTACCAGCATAATATTCATTAAACCAATAGCAGCACCAATCAAAGTAATAAATGCTATCCCGATCGTTCCTTTTTCCAGGAATCCCAGGTTGGTAAGTAAGGCTTCGGCAATGCTGTCACTTTTATCAACATAAAAGTTAATCTCATCTTTTACATCTAATTTTCTGATCGGCCTGAAAGTACCCTTGGCTTCACCAATAGCCACGTCCATCAGTTTCAGGTCTGGTACCATCACCCCAATATTAAAAGATGAATTTTGTGATGAATATAAACGGCGGATAGTATTATAAGAGGTAACAACAATTTTACTGGTATTAAAAAATGCACTCGATCCCTTATCTTCCAATACAGCAATAACCCGGTATGGCGTGTGATCTATACTCACCACTTTGTCAATCGCTTTTTCCGGGTTATCGGGATACAATTTTTGTGCTACCCCGCTTCCCAACATACAGATACTCCGCCCGGTCCCTATCTCGGCTTCCGTAAAATTTCTGCCATAAGCGATTTTATACCCGTTCAGCTCCAAGTAATTTTCATCACCCCCCAAAACAGTAACATCCGGGTTCGTTTTTTTACGTTCATTATTACAAACAATATTACGCGGCCCCATTAAAGCCAGGCCAACTTTTGCAGGAAAATTATAGCGCTCCTTAAATGCCCTGGCTTCATCATAAGTAATAACCTTACCATTATTGCTCTTCTTTTCCTTTAATGCAGACTTGCTGGTCTTGGTATTTTCACTTTGCCTGCCACCACCAATACGAATATTGCGGTCCTTGTACCTGAGGCTGAAAGAATTGGCACCCATAGTTGAAAAACTGGTAGTAAGGCTAAGGCTTGCTGCTTTGATAGCAGTTACGATCATGATCAATGCAAAAATACCCAATGCAATAATGGCAACAGTTAAACTGGTTCGTAGTTTATTGCCCGAAATATTTCGCCAGGAGAGTGACAGTGTATCTTTAAAAGTCATGGAAGGTCTTTAATCAGCCTAAAGTTAACGCTGAATATAATTAAAGACGCAAAAGTTTTTATAAACGGTACAGCTGGTTAAAAATAAAGCCAGTCTGTGAGTACACCGGGAAATAAGCCCAGTACAATGATCAACGCAGCAGTAATAACGAGGAGGATCTTAAAACCCGGCGTAATATCTTCAACCAGCACCACATCTCCGGTACTATCCCTGAAGAACATGGCCTGGATTATCCTGAAATAATAACAGGCACTTATAGCAGCACACAGCACTGCAAATATTACCAGCCAGAGATGTTGGCCGGTTTGAACTGCCGCCTGCAACATATAAAATTTGCTCATAAAGCCGGCTGTTAAAGGAATACCGGTTAATGATAAAAGGAATACAGTTGCGGTAACAGCCAGTAAAGGTTGTTGTTTTCCCAAACCGTTAAAACCATCAATGGTATAATCTTTCATTTTTACCAGGATGGCAAAAATACCAATGCTTGCCAGGCTATATGCAGCCGCATACAAAACCAACCCTTCTTTAGCCAGGGTATTTAATGCAAATAAGGAGAACAGCATAAAACCAGCCTGGGCAATACTTGAATAAGCCAACATGCGTTTTACACTTTGCTGAAAAACAGCCGTAAGGTTCCCGATAAGTAAAGTAGCTGCAGTCAGAATCACAATCAATGTTTGCCATTGCTTGTGCATGCTGCCAAAAGTATTTTCAAATAAACGGACAAAGGCAAAAAATGCCGCTGCTTTTACAATGGTTGCCATAAAAGAAGTAAATACCGTTGGGGCGCCATCATACACATCAGGCGTCCAGAAATGAAACGGTGCAGCTGATACTTTAAAAGACATGGAAACCAATAATAAAACCAATCCAGTTGCGATCATAGGGGGCATCTGACCATCGCCCGATATAATATTATTGATATAAAAAGAACCGGTTGCACTGCCGCCATACAAAAAAGCAATACCCAGTAACATGATGCCGGTGGAAAAAGCACCCATCAAAAAATATTTCAAAGCAGCTTCATTGCTTTTTAAATTTCTTTTATCGCTGCCGGTTAAAATGTATAAGGGAATAGAAACAATTTCGATACCGATAAACAACATCAGCAATGAGTTGAATGTTGCTATGATAGTAACGCCGCACAATACAAAAAACAGTAACGCAAAATACTCAGAAACATTTTCACCCACTTTTTCAATATCCCTGCCATTCAATAAAAAGTAAAGCAGGGTGCAACCAAATGCCACATTAATAAAGGTTAAATTAAAACTGTTGAAATGCAGCATTTCCTTTACGTCAACATTAAAGAACGGGAATGGCATGCCGGAATTTAATTGAAAGCAATTGGCAATAATGATAGCCGCCAGTCCAAAAATGGCCAAATATTTAGGCGTGGCTTTACTTTTAATAAAAGCACCGCCTAACATCATCACTACCCCCCAGACTGCTGTTAATATTATTGCGTTCATAGCCCTATCCCCAAAGGAGGATTACTTTTTTATGTTAATGAATTTTTGCTAAAATTGCTGTTACTGTATCTTTTGTAAGATCCAAAATGGGTTGCGGATAAACACCAAATAGGAAAATAAACACAACCAACACCCCCAATATCAATTTTTGATTCCATGAAATATCCTGCATATTGCCGGTGATGGAATTGGCCTCGCCATAAAAAACCTTCTGCACCATATTTAAAGTATACACTGCAGCCAGTATAATACTTAACCCGGCAAAAGCTGTAAACCAAATATTAAATGTAAACAAACCACTAAACATCATAAACTCTCCCACAAATGCATTGGTTAAAGGCAGGGCAATATTTGCCAGCGCTATTACTACCAGGAAAATAGTTAACACAGGCGCTTTATGGGCTATACCGCCCAGCTCAGAAATTTTACGGGTACCGGTTTGTTTTTCGATAAGGTCAACCACTATCCACATGCCGATTATATTAATACCATGACTGAACATCTGTATCATTACACCCTGTAAACCGATTTCTGTTTTTGTAAAAATAGCGGCGCACATTAAACCGATATGAGCAATGGAAGAATAAGCCACAAAGCGCTTCAGGTCATCCTGCTTAATGGCAATTAAACTGGCGTAGATCATACCAAATACCGAAAGCCCGATAATAATATTATCAAACTTTGTAACTGCATCGGGGAATACCGGGAGTATCCAGCGTATTACTGCAAAGATGCCCATCTTTACCATGATACCGCTTAGTACCATAGTTGTTGAAGTAGGTGCCTGTTCGTAAGTATCGGGCTGCCAGGTATGAAAAGGGAACACCGGCATCTTTATAGCGAAGGCAATAAAGAACAACCAAAACAGCCAGTTTTTTTCAGCCACAGAAAGCGTAGCCGAATAAATAACATTCAGGGAAAAAGAATGTGGAGCAGAAGGCGTGGGCATGGTATGCATGTATACATATATAATACCAACCAACATTAATAAGGATCCGGTAAATGTATATATGAAGAATTTAAAAGTGGCCTGAACACGTTTCTCTCCACCCCAGCGGCTGCACAAAAAGTAAACAGGTATAACAGCCAGTTCCCAAAAGAAATAAAACACAAGCAGATCAAGTGCGCTGAACACGCCCATCAAACCGGCCTGGGTTAATAACATCAACCCATAAAATACATTTGCGTTCTTATAGTTTGTTTTATAAGTGGCAATAAATATTACGGGAAAAGAAATGGCCGTTAATGCAGTAAGCATATGCCCCATTCCATCCAGGCCAACACTAAAATTACTGCCCAGGTATTTTAACCAGAAATAGCTTACGTTATTCAGGTAAAAATTTTTAGTATTATCTGCATAAACCAAACTTACTATTGATATACTTAACGTGATCAATGAAGCCAGTAATGCCCATTGCTTTACTGTTTTTTCCTTACGTATAACAAATGCCACCAGCCCGGCTACCAGCGGAAACCAGATCAACAACTCCGGAAATGTTATCCAAATATTTTTTGGGTCCATATCTATTTATAAAAACAATTGAATAATAAAAAAGATCAAAATGCCCAGCACCATCATTAATACATAAGTGCCTACCTGTCCTGATTGTAACAACCGGATCTGGCGGCTGCCATAATTAACTGCTTTGCCAACACCATTTACAAAACCATCAACGCCTTTCTTTTCAAAAACAGTATTGAAATATTTTGCGATTGATTGAACGGGTCTTACAATGATGGCATCATACAATTCATCAACATACCATTTATTGGCCAGCACTTTGCCAAGCCCTGTTTCTTCGGTATCTGTCTTTTGATATTTACTGAATTTAGTCCAGGCATAAAGCAAGGCAACCAAAGCTGCGCCTACAGAAACACCCATCAGCATATATTCTGTAGCATGAGATAAAGGATGTTTTTCGGTTAAAGCATTGCTTTGTGCAAATACCGGTGCTAAAAATGTTTCCAGCTTGTGGCCGCCATGGATAAAAATTTCCGGTATACCGATCCAGCCGCCAATAACTGAAAGTATTGCCAGTATGATCAATGGTATTGTCATTGCTTTCGGACTTTCATGTACATGATGTTCCTGCTCATGCGTACCCCTGAATTTCCCGAGGAAGGTCATGGCATACAAACGGAACATATAAAAAGCGGTCATGATGGCTCCGGCAACACCCACGCCCCAAAGCAATGGTGATCTTTCATAAGCCCCCGCTAAAATTTCATCTTTAGAAAAGAAACCTGAGAAAGGTGGCATACCCGCAATGGCCAGGCAAGCCAGTAAGAAAGTAATATGCGTAATGCTCATGTATTTTTTCAGTCCTCCCATATTACGGATATCCTGTTCGCCACTCATAGCATGTATTACACTACCGGCACCAAGAAATAATAAGGCTTTGAAGAATGCATGCGTCATTACATGAAACACTGCACCAGTGTATGCACCAACCCCAAGCCCTAAGAACATATAACCCAACTGACTTACGGTTGAATAAGCCAATACCTTTTTAATATCATTTTGTTTTAAAGCGATGGTAGCAGCAAGTATGGCTGTTGATAAACCAACAATGGCAACAACGCATTGTGTAGCCGGTGCCATGGTATATAAAATATTGCTGCGGGCAATCATATAGATACCGGCAGTAACCATAGTAGCGGCATGTATCAAGGCACTTACGGGTGTTGGACCAGCCATCGCATCGGGTAACCAGGTGTACAAAGGAATTTGTGCACTTTTACCCATGGCACCAACAAATAACAGCATGGTGATACCGGTAATATCGAAGGTTGTTATTTTACCGGAAGTAAACAACGTTGGCACATTTGTGAAAACTGTATGAAAGTCAACTGACCCAACTTTTGATATCAACCAAAACACAGCCAGTAAAAAACCAAGATCGCCAATACGATTCATGATGAAGGCCTTTTTAGCTGCAATATTGTAATTGGTATTTTTAAACCAGAAACCTATGAGCAGGTAAGAACAAAGTCCCACGCCTTCCCAACCCATAAACATGATGACAAAGTTGGCACCCATCACCAGCAGCAACATTGAAAATACAAACAGGTTTAAATAAGCAAAATATTTTGCAAAGTCTTTTGATTCCTCCTCATGCATGTAAGCAGTTGAATACACATGTATCAAAAACCCAACACCTGTAATAATTAATAAGAAGATGGAAGAAAGCTGATCTACCTGGAAATCGAAACCAATTTTAAGAGCCGTAATATTTATAAAATCGAAATAATGAAAAGACGTTACAGGAACATTACCGCTATTCAACTGCATAAAAACAGCCAGACTTATCAAAAAAGAAAGAAGCACAGTTCCACTTCCAATGATACCGGCCATTGTTTTTGATACCTGCTTTCTGCCGAGGCCATTAATCAGGAAGCCCAGCAAAGGCAGTAAAGGTATCAGCCAAACTAATTGAAAAACATTACTCATAAGCCCTGTCTCCTAAGGAGAATATTTATTAAAAAAATATTTCAAATATTAAAACGCCTCACTTTTCCTTTCAGGAATAAACGTTAATTTTTTAACCTATTCAGGAAATTCACATCCACAGAATGTGTATTCCTGTATAGCATGACAATGATAGCCAGTCCCACACTTACTTCCGCAGCAGCCACCACCATAATAAAGAATACAAACACCTGTGCATCACTCACCACATTCGGATTAGATTGCAGCACTGATGAAGCCGCATGCATTTTTGAAAATGCTACCAGCAATAAATTAACCGAGTTCAGCATTAACTCAATGCACATAAAAATAATGATGGAATTACGACGGGTGAGAACCCCCACAATCCCGGTGCAGAACAGCGCTACTGATAAACCGATGTACCATTGAATTTCCATACTTATTAGTTCACTAATTTTATCGAATTACACGAATTACACGAATTAATTATCAAAAGCAATTCATGTTATCCTTTCCAATTCATATCACAAAATTTATTTCTCTTTATCTAATTAGTGTAATTCGCACTAATTAGAGTTATCAACTTTCTTTTTTCCCGATCACCACTGCTCCTATCATCGCACTTAAAAATAAAACCGAGCTTATTTCAAATGGCAGCACATAATCTTTAAATAAGACCATGCCCAGGTTTTTGATCAATCCATAATCTCCACCACCCATCTGCATTATATTGGTTGCCGAACTTGATTTTGTTATCGCTGCAATTAAAACCAGGAATAAACAGCCTCCTGATATTAATCCTGCAAACTGTACCAACCTGTTTTTCTTAGGCTCAGATTCTGCATTCAGATTCATAAGCATCACCACAAATAAAAACAATACCATGATGGCCCCTGTATAAACAATGATGTTTACTATGGCCAGGAACTGTGCATTCAATAAAATATAATGCCCCGAAATGGAAAAGAATACCACGATAAGAAACAGGATGCTGTGCACCGGGTTCTTACTGGCAACCACCATAATGGCACTGAATAAAGCCAATGCTGATAAACCCCAAAATAATATTTCTGTGACACTCATACGGCCCCTCCATCTCCCCCAAAAGGGGAGGGTTGATTATGTTCTGTTAATTAATATTTTCTTTTTTCGCCCTGTTGCCCAATGCTTTTTTATAAGCATCCGGTTCTTCAATCGGGTGAGGTATCAATAAATCTTCTTTTTTATAAATAAACTGTTTGCGCTGGTAATCGGCCGGAGCAAAAGTTTCACTTAAATAAATTGCGTCTTTGGGGCAGGCTTCTTCACATAAACCGCAAAAGATACAGCGCAGCATATTGATCTCATACCTGGCTGCATACTTCTCTTCCCTGTATAAATTTTCTTCGCCGGTTTGTCTTTCTGCAGCTTCCATGGTGATGGCTTCTGCCGGGCAGGCAACTGCACACAACCCGCAGGCAGTACAGTTTTCACGGCCTTCTTCATCCCTGTTTAAAATATGTAACCCCCGAAAGACCGGACTGAAAGGCCTTGTCTTTTCGGGATAATTAATGGTTGGTTTCTTTTTAAAAATATGACTGAAGGTGATCATCATTCCTTTAAAAATGGCAACCAGGTAAAGTCGCTCCAGGAAATTCATTTTCCGGCGGTCAACTTCTTTCAATCTGTTTGTTAATGCTTGCATATTTTATACCCGTTTCTTATGGACTTTAGTTTTTTAAATAAGCCGCCTTCGACAAGCTCAGGCTGACAGCTTTTTGTTTAAGTTTCATCAACTTAAAAATGCCAATTATTTTGTTTCAATAAAATTAACGCACCTGTTACCAGCATATTAAACAATGCCAATGGAATTAATATCCTCCATCCCAGGTTCATTAACTGATCGTACCTGAATCTTGGAATGGTCCAACGTACCCACATAAACAGGAATATAAACCCGATCACTTTCACCATTAAAGCAACTATCCCAAACAAAGCCATCCAGTTTTGATCATAATTCGCTTCATTTAAAAAAGGAATATCATAACCACCAAAGAACAAAGTAGCCATAATTACACTGCTGATAAACATATTAATGTACTCAGAAAAAAGATAGAACCCCAATTTCATAGAGGAGTACTCGGTATGATAACCACCGATAAGTTCGTTTTCTGCTTCTGCCAGATCAAATGGTGTACGGTTACACTCAGCAAATGCACAAATCAAAAATATTAAAAATCCCAGGGGCTGATATAAAATATTCCAATAGCCGGTTTGCTGCTGTAACACCATTTCTTTAAGGCTTAATGTTCCGGTTACCATTAACAGGGCAATTAAAGAAATACCCATGGCCAGTTCGTAACTGATGATCTGCGATGCGGCTCTTAAACCGCCCATCAGCGAAAACTTATTATTACTCGCCCAACTGCCTATCATAATACCATACACCCCCATACTAACAACGGCAAACACATATAATATACCCACGTTCACATCAGCAATCTGTAAAGAAATATCCCTGTTAAAAAAATGCACTTTATCTCCCCAGGGAACTACTGCACTCGTCATAATTGCTGTAAGCATAGCGAGCGACGGCCCAAGTATGAATAATAATTTAGAGGAATATTCGGGAATGATCTCTTCTTTAAAAAACAATTTTAATCCATCGGCCAAAGGTTGTAAAATACCAAAAGGGCCGGCTCTGTTAGGTCCACGCCTGTCCTGCAGCACTGCCGCAACCTTTCTTTCACCATAAGTTGCATACATAGCAATAACTAATGATGCCATTACCACGATAATGATCAAAACCAGTTTCTCAATAATCAAACCCATGTCAATTGCTAAAAGCATAAACCTGTTTTATATTTTTTATTCCTTTGATAAACCCCATTGGGTTGATTCTCCTTCTCCTTTTACAAATTCATCAGAGTTTGCGAAATCGGAAGCATGTGCCGGCCTTTCAATTTCACTTAAATGAATGTTAGGATTATTTACACCGCTAACATTGTGAATGTTCATCAATAATTTAGGATCACGGCCATTCAACACTTCTTTAAGCGGATCTTTCGGCATTTCAAGCACCTTGTATTTATTGGCGCTGATAACTGAGTGACGGCTGATATTAGTTATTCCTTCTACAACCCAATCACTTGTTTTCTTCTTATCAAAGCGACAGGTATTGCATATCCAGCCTGGCTTTCCGTCGTAGCTCTGCACTTCTCCCCACTCATCTTTACGGGTTGTAACCCTAAAAACTTCATCGCCACGTAACCACAAAGTTCCTTTACCACAACATTTAGGGTTCTCGCATGCACGGTGTGCATCAACCGGCTTGGTAAACCAAACCCTGTTTTTAAAACGAAAAGTTTTATCGGTTAATGCGCCAACCGGGCAAACATCGATCATATTGCCACTAAAATCGTTTGTGATGGCTTTAGAAATATAGGTAGAAATTTCTGCATGATCACCACGGTCTAAAATACCATGCACTCTTTTGTCTGTTATCTGATCAGCCACATAGGTACAACGATAACAAAGAATACACCTTGTCATGTGTAATTGTATGTACGGGCCAATATCTTCTTTCTCGAAAGTTCTTCTTTTAAATTCGTAGCGTGTTCCTGCTTTTCCGTGATCGTAACCCAGATCCTGCAAATAACATTCGCCTGCCTGGTCGCAAATAGGGCAATCAAGCGGATGATTGATCAATAAAAATTCTACCACACCATTTCTTGCATCAATTACTTTATCACTGGTCATGTTTTTTACAACCATGCCATCCATTACTGTTGTGCGGCAACTGGCCATCAGTTTGGGCATTGGCCTTGGGTCGGCTGATGAACCTGCAGCAACTTCTACCAAACAGGTACGACATTTACCACCACTACCTTCCAGCTTGCTGTAGTAGCACATGGCTGGCGGTGTAACATCGCCACCAATTTGCCTGGCTGCATTTAATATAGTTGTACCCGGCGCAACATCAATTGTGATGTTGTCGATAGTAACTTTAAATGTTTTTATTTCTTCTGCCATAATTATTTCACGCAATGTTCGCTAAGAAGCAAAGACGCAAAGTTTAAAGTTTATTTACAATACGATGTATTCCATCTTTTATAAGCGGAACATTAAAGTTGATTAACATTCCAAGTTTAATATCAGTCAGTTCAAATATGTAAGAACCTGCTTGTAATGAATATCAGCCAGTGCTTCGACTCATTTCAATTCTAAAATAACTTTACTATCAATTATGATATCTGCCCTAAAACCAATTTCCATTCTAATTTCATCATGAACCAAAGGAATACCGTGTTGCCTGGCAAATGGAATTCCTATTTTTTTCAATTCATGATAAAATATTTCTTCATAAACATTTTCAAATAACCCTGTTCCAAATTTTTTATGAATCAATATACATAAATCGAAAACTACTCTTGATATTTCGTTTTCTGTCATACGCTTCTTTTCGGCCTTGCACCTTAGCGCCCTTTGCGTGAAACCTTACACTGCTAAAGGCACGTGTATTGGGTCTGCATAGTGCGCCAATCCGTAATTATTTGTTAAACACTCAACCGGATTTTTTACATGCCACTCAAACTCATCCCTGAAATGCCTGATGGCTGCTGCAACCGGCCAGGCCGCTGCATCGCCTAAAGGACAAATGGTATTTCCTTCTATCTTACGTTGAATATCCCAAAGCAGATCAATGTCACTTATCTTTCCTTTTCCATTATCAATATTCAATAATATTTTTTCCATCCAGCCTGTTCCTTCACGGCAGGGAGAACATTGTCCGCAACTTTCATGGCGATAAAATCTTGCTAATGTATAAGTGTGTTTAACCACGCACTGGTCTTCATCCAGTACAATAAAACCACCCGAACCCATCATGCTGCCGGTTGCAAAACCACCATCACTAAGGCTTTCGTAGTTCATCAACCTTTTTTCACCTTTGGCTGTCGTTAGTAATAAATTAGCCGGAAGAATTGGAACTGACGATCCGCCGGGAATACAGGCTTTCAGTTTTTTCCCATTGGGAATACCGCCGCAATACTCATCACTATAAATAAATTCTTCCACAGAGATGGTCATATCAATTTCAAAGACTCCGGGTTTATTAATATTACCACAGGCGCTCATTAATTTTGTACCGGTACTTTTTCCAACGCCGATCTTGGCATATTCTTCGCCACCATCGTTAATGATAGGAACAACAGCTGCAATGGTCTCTACATTGTTAACCACCGTTGGTCTTTCCCAGGCTCCTTTTACAGCAGGAAACGGTGGTTTAATTCTTGGATTACCACGTTTGCCTTCCAGCGATTCTATCAATGCTGTTTCCTCTCCGCAGATATAAGCACCAGCACCTCGATGCACATAAATTTCACAATCGAAACCACTACCCAGAATATTTTTGCCGAGAAAACCATTATGTTTTGCTTCTGCAATGGCCTGTTCTAAAATATCAACGATCCAGGCATACTCACCACGTATATATATGTAGGAAACATTGGAGCCAAGTGCGAAAGAAGAAACGATCATCCCTTCAATTAAAATATGCGGAATAAATTCCATCAGGTACCTGTCTTTAAAAGTACCGGGTTCGCTTTCATCGGCATTTACCACCAGGTGGCGGGGAATGCCTTCCGGTTTTGCAATAAAACTCCATTTTAAACCTGTAGGAAAACCTGCACCACCACGGCCTCTTAAGCCACTCTTCTTTACTTCTTCTACCACATCTGCCTGAGCCATTTTCAAAGCCTTCTCTACACTGCGGTAACCACCTTCACGGCGGTACACTTCGTAAGTACGAATGCCTTCAACATGTGCTTTTTCTAATAATAATTTACGACCCATTATCTTTTTTACTTTTCTGCAATTTATAAGTTCCTGTTTGCAAGGTATTCTCCTATTGGTTCAAAAAAGTGTTCTTCCCAACCTTTCTTGTGACTTTCCATTTCTTCTTCATTTGGAAAGTTGGTATGCTTAATCATCACTTCCGTTCTATGCTCAACAGCTACGAGTTTATAATTAACTTCCGATGCTGCAGTTTCTTTATTCCAGCCAGATGGTTTCCAGGTATAAGCCAGTTCATCAGCAGTTATCTTCAATATCTTTCCTTCCACCCAACCATCAAACATCATAAATTTTCCACCCACTTTTTTTTCAACAACTGAATCTTCACCGCTCCAGTCTTTTATAAATTCCGGGTTAAGCAACAATTCCATTACTTCATCGGGCGGCGCATACACAAAAAATTGCAACGAAAAAGAAAGGCTTGTATGTTGATTATCATTCATACCCAATAATTGGGGTTGATTGTATTTTTGTTATTTTATTTTGTTGCAAATATTTGTTCTTTATTTTACTTCATTGGCGTCGCACTCTTGTACTTTATCTCTTTATTCAGTTTTATTACTCGATTACTATCAGTAAAATTTATTGTTCAATTTAAAATAAACCTTGTGTGCCATTATTTGTCTCACGAAAAAAATCACAAATACAATAACCATCCAGGATTTTTGCCTAAAGTCAACATTCCATTCAGATAATATTACACCTAAAGTAAAAATTACCACAATATCTTTATAGATTAACTCACCTTTTGTTTGCATTGTATTTATTTTTTTATGCTTTAACCGCCTGTCTTGCAAATAATACCCAACGCTTTCCTTTCTTCGCCCATACTTCCAATACTTTTAAATGGAAGTTGTAAGCTGTCCCCTTCATAGTTGCTGCAATATCTGCCACAAACCGCACGTTCGCCATATTCCCATTTATCAAAACAACTATACTATCTTCTTTAAAACCCTGGTAACTGATATAACCGGTTTCAAAGTCTTTTATTAAATCAGTTTTTGTCTGCACCCAGCCGTTGCTATGACCATAACTTAAAGCTTTATCCGTTTGCTGGTTTATAGAAACGGTATTCTTATTAACCAGTGCCAGGTGAAATTCTTTTACTGTTGTTATCAATTTTTCTTCATCGGTTTGTGCGCTTGCAAATGCAACGAGAAAGAAAAATAATATCGTCAGCAGTTTTTTCAATGATCAATTCGCTTTTGCCCTGCATTCTTCAATGATGGCATCCACTTTTTCTTTGGTCAGGTGTTCTTTATAAATTTTTCCCAACTGCATCATAGGTGCATAACCACAAGCGCCCAGGCACTCTACCGTTTTTAAAGTAAACATACCATCGCTTGTTGTTTCGCCAACACCGATGTTTAATTTTTCTTTGATGTAAGCAATGATATTATCACTGCCATTGATCATGCATGGCCCTGTTTGGCAAACTTCAAACATATATTTACCAACCGGACTTAAATTATACATGCTGTAAAAACTGGCGACCTCGTACACTTCTATAGGTTCAATATTTAAAACAGAAGCCACATAATCCATTACCGGCACATCAAGCCAGCCACCAAATTCTTCCTGCGCCAGGTGCAATACCGGTAGCAGTGCACTTTTATGTTTGCCTTCGGGATAATGGGAGATGATCTCCTTTATCTCATTTAATTTATCAGAAGAAAAACAAATACTCATTAGTTACCGTTTCTTTTTTTTAATATTTTTTCTAGCATTTCAACATCTGCCAGATCTTTTAACCGGCCAGTTGCTTTTTTATTTGATATTAATTCGTTTATATGAATACATCTTATTTTAATACCCTCATCATCATATATTTTACTTGTTTTATACACCTCCTCAAAATCAAGACCGCTTATTGATGTTAGTATGTCAATTCTGAAGGGTGGGCGCCCCATCATAATGACATTATTCTCTTTTAAAAAATCCTCATTCTCAAAACCAATTGATGATCCCCAAAAATCCTTCAATACAGCAATTATTTTTTCCGCATTTTTTTCTGTTCTTTCCACAAGCAAATCCATATCACCGGTAGTTCTGCTATATCCTGCAAAAATTACAGCCCAGCCACCAACTAAAACATACCTTACTTCACGTTTATTAAGAAGCTCAATAAATTCGACAAAATTGTCATTCAAATTCATCTCTTTCTTCTTTTAAGCCTGCCTTATGTATTATTTTTTCTATTCTCCCTGATTTGTATTGTTTACTCCAAATTTGTTTTCTCATTTCTTCAACAGTTGCTACACTTTCTTTCCAATCAATGGAAGCATAATATGTAATATCTGCTTCTTCAGCTTCTGCAAAAGAAACTTTAGTTGCCACCATTGCTATTTTTCTCTCTTTCGACATAAAATAATTAAGCATCCATCTCCCCTGCTATCAAATTCAAACTACTCATCGTTATCACCGCATCGCTCAACATACCACCTTTTACCAGCTCTTCAAAAGCCTGGTAATAAATAAAACAAGGCCTGCGGAAATGTAACCGGTAAGGTGTTCTTCCTCCATCACTGATCAGGTAAAAACCTAGTTCGCCATTGGCAGCTTCTACCGAACTGTACACTTCGCCAACCGGCATTTCGGCTTCGCCCATCACAATTTTAAAGTGATAGATGAGGGCTTCCATCTTGGTATACACATCTTTTTTCTCTGGTAAATAATAGGCAGGTGCATCGGCATGAAACACTTCCGCTTCGGCTCCTTTAAATTCCTGTACTTTCTGGTAAGCCTGTTCAATAATACTCAGGCTCTGCCACATTTCTTCGTTACGAACCAGGAAGCGGTCGTAACAATCGCCGGTGGTACCAACAGGAACGGTAAAATCAAAATCCTGGTAACTGCTGTAGGGTGTGTGCACACGTACATCATAATCAACACCAGCGGCACGTAAATTTGGCCCGGTG
Source organism: Chitinophagales bacterium (assembly GCA_038226715.1). Taxonomy (GTDB): domain Bacteria; phylum Bacteroidota; class Bacteroidia; order Chitinophagales; family Chitinophagaceae; genus Ferruginibacter. The sequence goes on along the minus strand of JBBRQF010000004.1, from coordinate 52,165 downwards.
AATCCGTAATTCAATGCACGCTCTGCAGAGATAGGTCCACAGCCGATCGTACGATCCATGAATATCCGGTTACGGGTAAACAGGTTTTCAAATTCTTTTAATTGTTTGGGATATTCCTTTAAGAATTTTTCGAGTTTCTCGAATGCCTTAGGAGTGAAATTCCTTTCAAAACCGCCAATACGCCCAATAGTAGTAGTAAGACGGGAGCCACATATTTCTTCATATATTTCATAAATTAATTCACGAAACTGCATGAGGTATAAAAATCCGGAGTATGCGCCACTATCAACACCCACAATAGAATTACAAATTAAATGATCGGAAATACGGGCAAGCTCCATGATGATCACGCGCAGGTAATCAACCCTTTTTGGCAGGGTTAATCCCAATAGTTTTTCGCAGGTAATATGCCAGCCCATGTTATTGATGGGTGACGAGCAATAATTTAACCGATCAGTTAATGGTGTGATCTGGTAAAGCGGCCTTCTTTCGGCGATCTTTTCAAACGCACGATGTATGTAACCGATGGTGGAAGTAGATTTCATTATCCGCTCACCATCCAATTCCAGGATATTCTGAAACACACCATGCGTGGCCGGGTGCGTTGGCCCCAGGTTAAGCGTGGTGGTCTGCTTTTCAATTGAACCTTCCGGTAATAATATATGATCGTTGTTAGACATTAATTATTTTTTTGTACCCAACAATACTTCTTTACTCAACTTCATTGGTCCCGAAGCTTTCGGGACATGCTTATACTTTTTTTTCTATTCAACGTCCAAACTTCAAAATTCATTTTCAGCATCATATTTTTTCACTGGAGATGGTTTCGTCATACCTCTTCGCCATTACGTTAACGTCCAAACATCTCATCATCTTTATCAATCCTGCCCTGGTCTTCCAAAGGAAACTCTTTCCGCATCGGAAAATAATCCATCTCATCTACATTTAATATCCTGATCATATTTGGATGGCCAATAAAATTCACACCATAAAAATCGTAGGTTTCTCTTTCCATATGATTGGCCGACCGGTACAATGCTGTTGCACTAAATACATCCGGCTTTTCAATATCAGTAAATATTTTAAAACGTATCCTTACATTATCAACCAGGTTATGCAAATGATACACTACGGCCAGTTCAGCTCCTTTATTCTCGGGATAATGAACAGCCTGCAGGTCGGTTAAAAACTGAAACCGCAATTCTGCATCATCATATAAAAACTGGAGTACTTTTAAATTCAGGTCCCGTGGGGCTGTAAAAGTGAGCATGCCATAAGGATCCTGCCAACCGGTTAATTGATCAGGGAATTTTTCAGCCAGTTTTTGTTGTATCGTTTCGTTAGTTAAAGCCATTTTAAATTTCAGATTTTAGATTGTCAATTTTAGATTTAACAATCTCAAAACAGCATTCTCATTTTATATTTTAGTTTGTATGATTTGAATGAAATCAGAAATCTACAATCTAAAATCTATTGTATCCCGTATCCGGCCAGTAAATCTTTATACTGATCACTATACCTTCTTCTCAATCCTTCTGCATTTACCAGATCCTGTATCTTCATAAAACCATCTAACACAGCTTCGGGCCTTGGCGGGCAACCTGGAACGTACACATCCACCGGAATGATCTGATCTATTCCCTGCAACACAGGATAACTATCAAAAATTCCTCCTGAACATGCACATGCTCCCATAGCTAAAACCCAGCGTGGCTCTGCCATTTGCAGGTAAACCTGTTTTACTATCGGCGCCATTTTTTTGGCGATGGTGCCCATCACCATCATCAGATCGCACTGGCGTGGAGAAAAACTCATACGCTCTGCACCAAACCTGGCAAGGTCGTAATGACTGGCGGCTGTTGCCATAAATTCGATACCGCAGCAACTGGTTGCAAAAGGTAAAGGCCAGATAGAATTTTTACGGGCAAGGCTAACAACCTTTTCCAGATTGGTTGCCATAAAACCTTCTCCCATATATCCTTCAGGAATACCTTCGAATTTGATGTGATTATTATATTGTACGGGACGTGACATAATGTGCAAATTTGCAAATGAAACTAATGTGCCAATCTGTATTTCAAAAATTTAAAGACGCTTCAATTTGCAAATTGGCATATTTGCAAATTTGCTTATTTCTATTCTTCCCACTTCAATGCTCCTTTCTTAAAAATGTAAACCAGGCCTGCTATAAATAACGAAACAAACATCAGCACGGCCATAAATCCACTCCAACCCAGTTCCCGGAAGTTTACTGCATAGGGGTAAAAGAAAATAACTTCCACATCAAACAACACAAATAATATAGCAACTAAAAAGTATTTAACAGCCATTGGCTGGCGGGCATTGCCCCTGATCTGTATACCGCTTTCGAAGTTCTGGAGTTTATCTGCTGTGGCTCTTTTAGGGCCTAAAAAGTTAGAACCTACGATGATAGTAGCTATCAACCCTACCGCAAAAAGCATTTGAAGTCCAATGGGCAGGTAATTTGCCGCATTATTGGTATCGGTAGCCTGTAATAAAAAAAACTCCATATGAAAATTGGTTCTTATTACCCGCAAAAATACGGCAGCAAGAGCAATATTCAATAGCTTGTAAAACAAAACCCCGTTATCTTTTTGATAACGGGGTTTGGATATTATTTTATCCCTTTTTTTTCTTAACCGGCACTGATGTTTTCTTTACCGGCGTTAGTTTTTTTTTGGAGGCGTTGGTGGCTTTGGTGTTGGCGGCGGCGGCTTAGGTGCTCCCATTTTCGCAATGGACTCTTTAAAACCCAGCAACTCAGTATCCGCGGGATCAAGCAACAAAACCTTATCAACATAACCAAGTGCCAGTTCCTTATCTTTTAATTTGTTTGCTGCGTATATGATCAGGTACCTGTAACTGCCTTTTATCAGCGATAATATCTTTGACTTATCGGGATAAGCTTCTCCAACTGCCACAGCTTTTGTGTAAGTCTGGTAAGCCGAATCCATAACCATCAAGGTATCTATACCCGCCTGTGCACCGCCCTTGTAATAATATCCAAATATATCATCCGGAAATTTTTGCGCATACAGATCAAACATTTCGACTGCTGAAGGATAATTTTTTGCACGGTAATAACCAATACCTGCATTATATACATCTGTTTTACCAGGTACCTTTTTTATGTAAATTATTTTCTTATACCAATCAGCTGCATCACCAAACTGTTGCCTGGCTTCGTAGACAGAAGCAACTTGTTTTAACATGGTTACCTTACCAATTTCTGTACTGTCTAATTCAACCGCTTTGTCCATATAAGTACCTCCCAAGGCTTCATTACCAGAGAATTTTAATAATACACTTGCATAGGTAAAATAATCCCGGGCGCCGATTTTTTCAGGTTTTTGTTTTTGAAAATACAGGTCAAAAGCCGTTTTTGAATTCCCGTATGCAGCCATTGCACTTACTGAATCGCCTGCTTTCACATTTGCTTCACCAATTTTAAAGTAAGCATATGCTTTTATACCATATAAATTAGGATAAGGTTTTGCGCTTGCAGCAATACATATATCAGCCGAAGTAATATATTCTGCAAATAATCCTTGGGCAAATTTCATTTGTGCATTCAGGAAACATGCATTGGTTTCATCACTGCCTTTTGCTTTCAAATATTTATCCAGGTACGCCGCAGATTTCACAACGTCTGTCTCATAAAAGTACTGCTCCAAAATAAAGTATACGGGGCCATAATTAGGATCCAGGGCAATAGCATCATTATAATATTGTAAGTATATAGCTTCCTGGCTGCGCCCCTGCGACTGGTATATTCTACCTATCCGGAATTTGGCCCTGGCATATGAAGGATCCATTGTTAATGCAGCTTCGTAGCTGCGCTGCGCTGAGCCACCATCTCCAAGTTTACGAAATGCATCTCCCAGGTCGGTCATGATCCTGGCGTCTTTAAAACCTTTAGTGTTGGTTGCCTGTTGCAGTTTCCCAATGGCATAGGCAGCATCACCAAATTTAGAATCAAAATCTCCGTTGGCAAAACCAATAGCATCCAATACCATTATATTTTTTCCACCACTCAAACTTATAGCAGTTTCAAAATGGCTTCGTGCCTGCTGAGTATTACCTTCAAGCAGTTCAATATGCCCCATACCGGCATTCAATAAAGCACTATTAGGGTTTAACGCCAGCGCTGTTTGGTAAACAGTTTTTGCGCCTGTAATATCCTTGTCTTCGCTGGGCCCTAACAAGGTTTGGCCCAACCAGTAGATTGCTTCCTCATTATTGGGATTGGCAGTAATTAACTGTTGAAAGGCATTTTTTGCACTGATGAATTTTTCATAGTACAGGAATTTTTTACCGTCTTCAATAGTCTGGGCATTACTAAAATTAACTGCCAGAAAACTGATCAACAGGATAAGTGTAAATTTTAAATTCTTCATTTTATTCGCTGTTTAAGTCTTTACAATAATATTGCTTTTTCAAATATTTCATCATTAAATCCTGATAAACTTTTTATAATTTCTCGTTGATCTTCACCCGGCGCACCCCAAATTCCATCCTTGTTCCCAAATATGCCCTTTTAAAGATCAACTGTCCACGCTCCTGGTTTAAGAAATTTACAAACCCTGTACCAAGTCCGTTGTAATTCTCTTTAAGTATATAATACAAACCGCGTACCAAAGGATACCTTCTTGTTGAAATGCTTGCCTGCATTGGTTTTACAAAAGGTTCGCCTTCGCAAACCGTACAGGAAACATACGCAATTTTTACTTTTTTTAACATCTCCACCTGTGCGCTGTCTTCGGGATTACCGATCCAGCTGATACCAACAAAGCCAATGGCGTTTTCTGTTTTGGCTATATAATCAATCACTTCCTGACTGCTTTTTACCGCCTGTACAACCGTGCTGTCAAATTTTTGTCCTTTTAAAATACTATCCATGGCAAACCTTACGGTGCTGGTGGCATTTAACCCATCAAAAACAATTTTCTGACCGCGGTTAATTTTTCCGGATAGCTGGTCTTTTAATCGTGCAAGGGTAAAAACAGTATCGGTGCTTTTACTATTTACGATAAGGGTGATGGCATCATTAGCAATATTATCCCAATGCGGATAATATTTAAGTGTATCTAAGTAATAAGCATCTTCTGCTGTGGTTAAGCCACGGGTAACAATGATCATCCGGTTCAGCGTATCATTATAAAAATCTTTAAAACAGTCAGCTTCAGTTTTATAAGCAGCAATAATATGTGCATTGGGAAAAGATTTCTCAAATACCCTTATCTGCTCTTCCATTACCGGCTTAAAAGATTCATCTACGCTGATATTGATCGTTCCGCTATTGGTTGTATCTGTATTATGCTTCACTTTGTTATTACACCCCGAAATAAAAAGCAGGGATATAAAAAACCCAATACCGATTATAAAAGCCTGTCTTAAATTTTTCCTGTTCATTTATCCCTTAAATATTTTTTCTTGTATCCCCTGTAGATCCTGAATACCCCATAAATAAAACAAACCGAGCCAAATATTTTAAAGGTATTGGCATCATACCGTTCTGCCAGGTCTATCCTGAACCGCTCAATAAAGAACATGAATACGCCCATACCTGCCCAAAGCAGGCCCATACCAAAATCCATGATACTCCGCATACGGAAATATCCTTTTTCGCGTTCGCTCAATTCTTCTTTTTCAAATTCTTCCAGGGCCATACTTACTTTTATTAAAAACCCTTTTTACAATTGTAAATCCGGGCTGTGAAAATACTGAAATAATTACGTATAATCATTCTGTGCTGATAAACTTTACAGGAATAGTATAATAGACGGGTACATTTTCGCCCCTGGCTTTACCCGGTATCCAATCCGGCATCTTCTTCAACACCCTTACCACTTCTTTGTTATAAACATCTCCGCCATCCTGAACGGTTACAAAACTTTGCAACCTGCCATTGTAGCCTACCACAAATTTTACCCGCACACTCACCGTTTCGCCACTTTGCAATTCATCGGGTGTACGCAGGTTTCTTTCCAGGAATTTTCTTAATGCATCCATACCTCCCGGATAAGCAGGAAGCACATCTACAGCATCGCCATCCAATGGCGTTGTAATAGCTGGTTTTGGGACAGCGGTGCCGGTGCCTCCGTTACCAGGTTCAGTTTTGTCGGGTGTAACTAAAAACGGGCTTGTACTTGTTGTAACTACAGTTGTAGTTCCTGTTTTATCGTCAGGTAATATTGTTATGATGCTGTCTGTTTTTACCGTCTTATCAACAATGGCAATATTATTGGTAAAAGGTTTTTGCGGCACAGGTGGCATTGCTGGCTTTGTTTCAGGTTTTATTATTGGCTTTTGCGCTTCAGGTTTTCTTACCTCATCCTTTGGTATCTCCTGTACTTTTGTCATTATAGTTTCCGGTATCTTCCCGCTTGCAATTACATTATTTTCTTTTTTCGGTAACAATGTAAAAGCCGAAAATGCCATGGCGATTATAAACATACCGCCCAGTGCCATTTTTAACCGGTTGGGATAAAACTTACGCAGATCGTATGCTCCATATGCTTTGTTACGTTTTTCGAAAATGATATCAAGGATATCAGCTTTCAAAATAAAATTCTTATTCATGTCTGGTTGGTTTTGAAGTGAAATAATAAGATCAAAACCGGCGCCGTGTTCAACAGTAAGATGAGATAGTTTGCAGATTCCATAAAAAGCAGTCTGCAGTTGGCAACGGGCAACCTGCAGTGGGTAAAAATACCGGCAGTAAGAAACGCAGTGTGCTGCACATGAGATATTGCCAACTGCAAATTGCAGACTGTGAACTCTTCCTTGCAAACTGCCCACTGCTAACTATCTTTGCGCCATGAATATTTTAATGGTATGCCTGGGTAATATTTGCCGTAGTCCGCTGGCAGAGGGCATTTTACAAGAGAAAGCATTAAAAGCCGGATTGAATTGGCAGGTTGACAGCGCAGGAACAAACGGATACCATACCGGTGAGCCGCCACACCATTTAAGCATTAAAGTGGCAAAGCAAAACGGCATTGACATAAGTAAACAAAAAAGCAGGCGTTTTACAGTAACTGATTTTGAAGAATATGATTTAATTTATGCCATGGCGGCTGATGTGCTGGATGAGATGAGACGAATAGGTAAACATAATTTCGATACAAAAAAAGTAAGTTTGTTTTTGGAAGCATCATTTCCGGGAGAAGAAAGAGAAGTGCCGGATCCGTGGAGCGGACCGGAAATTCACTATCACGAGGTATATGAGATCATCAGCAATAACTGCGACAACATTATAAAAAAATATACAAAATAAGAAGAGGTAAACATGATCAACAAACCATCCATACCGCAGGGCACCAGGGATTTTTCTGCTGAGGTTGTACAAAAGCGGAATTATATTTTTGCTGTCATCAGGAATATTTTTGAGCTCTACAGTTTTCAGCCATTGGAAACACCTGCGATGGAGAATTTAGAAACATTAATGGGCAAGTATGGAGAAGAAGGTGATAAACTTATTTTTAAAATATTAAATAACGGCATCAACAACGAAAAAAATATTGAAAAATCGAAAGCCGGTTTTGAAAAATTACTGGAAGGAAAAAGTAGCAGTGATATTACTGAACGGGCGTTAAAATATGATCTCACCATTCCCTTTGCCCGGTACGTAGCGATGAACCATACCAAACTTACCTTCCCATTTCGCCGTTATCAAATACAACCTGTTTGGCGTGCCGACAGGCCCCAAAAAGGCCGCTACCGTGAGTTTACGCAATGCGATGCAGATGTGGTGGGTAGTCTTTCTTTGCTGAATGAAGTTGAACTTGCCAATATTTACCACGAGGTTTTTATTAAACTGGGATTGGCAAAATATGAATTAAAAATAAACAGCCGTAAAATATTAGTTGCACTTGCAGAACTATGCGGCGGTGCCGATAAGATGATCGACATTACCATTGCTATTGATAAATTAGATAAGATAGGCCTGGAAAAAGTTAAAGAAGAATTGGTTGAACGTGGATTAAACAATGAGCAAATAAATATCATTGAAAGCTACCTGAACATTACCGGCAGCAATGAAGAAAAATTAACTCAGATCAAATCGCTGATCGGCAATATTGAAACAGGTGAACAGGGTATTACTGAAGTAGCATTTTTATTTCAACAAACAAAAAATACCAACCTGGTCATTGACTTTACTTTAGCCCGTGGATTAAATTATTATACCGGAATTATTTTTGAAGCCAAGGCTCCCGAAGAAGTAAAGATGGGCAGCATTGGCGGTGGCGGCCGTTATGATGACCTTACCGGTTTGTTTGGCGTACCTAATATTCCTGGCGTTGGTATTAGTTTTGGTGTAGATAGAATTTATGATGTGCTGGAAGAACTGAATTTATTTCCACAAGATGTACAGGTAAGTACCAAAGCCCTGTTCTTTAATATGGGAGAAGCAGAAAGCCATGTTGCATTTGGTATCATGCAACTATTACGCAGCAGCGGCATTGCCTGCGAACTGTATCACGAAGCAGCCAAGATCAGCAAACAGTTTACCTACGCAGAAAAGAAAAGCATTCCTTTTGTTATCATCATTGGCAGTAAAGAAATAGCAGAACAAAACTGTGCGGTTAAAAACCTGTCAACCGGTAACCAGGAAATTATGCCTTTTGAAAAACTGGCAGATTTTTTAAAATCCAACTAGTCAATTTCAAGACATCCATAAGCATCAGGTTCAATATCTTCGATAAATTTATCAACTATCGGTTTTTTCTGTTTCAAAATTTCCGCCAATTCATTGGTTGAAAGATTTCCTGTTCTTAACCAGATTATTTTAGGTGGAAAGCTGTTGAGAACTGAAAGTGTAAAATAATCTTCATCAAATGTTACAATAGCAAAATCATTTTCTTTTGCAAATTGAAAGATTATTTTATCATCAATGGAATTGAGTTAAAAATCTGAAATATGCTTTATCCCCCGGAAAGAACTCCAGTAGTTTATTAACAAGTTTGTTAGATATTTTCATCAAGCAGCAGTTTCATTTATACAGCAATTTTTAATTTGCGTTCTTTATCTGCCGCAAAAGATAAACATGCCAGTATTTGTTCTTTATTAAGTTGAGGAAAATCATTCATAATTTCTTCAAAACTCATACCAGCAGCCAGCCAGCTTAACACGTCGTAAACACTGATACGGGTGCCGTTGATGCAAGGTTTACCAAACCGAATGTTTGGGTTTACTGATATATATGCTGCGTAATTCATTCTTTAAAAATACTGAAATAATTATAACCCTTCGTAAATAATTGCCGAGCCCTGCCCTACGCCAACACACATCGTGGCCAGTCCGTATTTAGCTTTGCGTCTTTTCAATTCGTATAATAAAGTGGTGGATATTCTTACACCGCTGCAACCCAATGGATGCCCCAATGCAATAGCACCGCCATTTACATTTACTTTTTCAAGATCCAGACCAAGGTCATGAATACAGGCAATAGATTGTGATGCAAAAGCTTCATTTAATTCGATCAGATCTAAATCTGCAACCTGCAGTCCCGCTCTTTCCAAAGCCTTGTTGGTAGCAGGCACAGGGCCAATACCCATAATAGCAGGATCAACACCGGCAACAGCCATGCTTACAATTTTTGCCATGGGTTGCAAGCCATATTTTTTTACAGCGGTTTCGCTTGCCAGTAACATGGCAGCAGCGCCATCGTTAATACCACTGCTATTACCGGCAGTTACCGTACCATCTTTTGCAAAAGCAGCTTTCAGCATCCCCAGTTTTTCAATACTCGACAACCGCGGGTGTTCATCTTTTTCAAAATCATATACTTCTTTACCAATTTGCACCTGCAAAGGCGTTATCTCATCGGCCCATTTATTTTCGGTAAATGCTTTTTCATATTTCTGCTGACTGGCAAAAGCAAATTCATCCTGTGCATGACGGCTGATGTTCCAGCGTTTGGCAACATTTTCGGCCGTTTCTCCCATGCTGTAGGGATAATACATTTCGGCCAGTTTTTTATTTACAAAGCGCCAGCCCAAAGTAGTGTCGGCCATTTGTTGCTCCCTGCCAAAAGCCGTGCTGCTTTTAGGTATTATGTAAGGTGCCCTGCTCATACTTTCAACACCGCAGGCAATCATCAGGTCGCCATCGCCACAGGCAATTGCCCGGGCGCAATCCATTACTGCCTGCAAGCCACTTGCACATAAACGATTAACGGTATTACCTGCCACCGATGGCGGCAAACCCGCCAGCAAAGCTGCCATACGGGCCACGTTGCGGTTATCTTCACCACTTTGGTTAGCCGCTCCGGCAATCACATCTTCAATGGCATTTATATCAATGGCTTCATTCCGTTTCACCAAAACACTTATCACTTGAGCCAGCAGGTCATCGGGCCTTACGCCACTTAATGAGCCCCCATATTTTCCAATGGGTGTTCTGATTGCATCTATTACGTAAACTGATTCCATATTAATTTTTTAGGTACCGGTTACAAAGATATGGCTTAGAAATTTGCGCCAAATTACCACTTACACTCTTTTGGCCAACCTTCCTTGTAAATACTAATATGTAATCTACAAATTTACCACCAATAGCTACTTTACAAGCTGTGATGGCATATAAATACCGAATATAGCGCTGCCGGCAGTACCTTTGCGGCATGTCAGCACAAAAAAACATACGCACACTAAGTCTTATCGAGTTAAAGGAATATTTTGAATCTATTGGTGATAAAAAATTCAGGGCCATACAAACTTATGAGTGGCTTTGGAAAAAAAATGCCCGCCGTTTTGATGACATGAGCAATTTATCGCTTGACCTGCGTAAAAAACTGGCAGAAGATTTTGAATTAAATACCATGACGGTGGATGCCACCCAGCACAGCAGTGATGGTACATTAAAATCGAGATTCAAAACATTTGACGGACACCTGATGGAGGGCGTAATAATTCCTACAGAAAAAAGAAATACAGCCTGCGTATCATCCCAGATCGGGTGCAGCCTTGCCTGCAAATTTTGTGCAACTGGTTTAATGGACCGTAAGCGTAACCTGCACTTTGATGAGATCTACGACCAGGTAGCTATATTAAATGAGCAGAGCCTGAAAATGTATGGTACCGGAATTACCAATATTGTTTACATGGGTATGGGCGAGCCTTTATTGAATTACAACAATGTTCTAAAATCTATTGAAAGAATTACAGCCAGCGATAGTATGGCCATGAGTCCTAAAAGAATTACTGTTTCCACCGCCGGCGTTGCAAAAATGATAAGGCAGCTTGGAGACGATAAAGTAAAATTTAACCTGGCATTATCATTACATGCCGCCAATGATGAAAAGCGCAATACCATCATGGCTATCAATGAATCTAATAATATTGCTGCATTGATTGATGCGCTTAATTACTTTTATGAGCAAACCAAAAACGACATTACATTAGAATATGTTCTTTTACAGGGCGTGAACGATAGTATTGAAGATGCAGAAGAATTAGTAAAAGTTTACCGGAAAATACCTACGCATTTAATAAATGTAATTGAGTTTAACCCCGTTTCCGGCATCCCCTTCTTAAAGTCGGACGAAGACACTACGCAGTTATTTACATATCATCTTGCAAAAAACCGCGTTAATGTAAGGGTACGCCGCAGCCGTGGTAAAGATATTGACGCAGCCTGCGGACAGTTAGCCAATAAAAATCAACCAGCTTAATTTACCCGCCACCGCTCACATACATAAGTCACCGTTTCATTATTTGCCGTACTGCTGTTCTTAAAAATATATGCATAATCACCAGGTGGCAGTTTAATTTCGTGAGAACCGGGATCGGCAGAACTGGTGCTGTGATAATCTGTGTAATATTGAAAAGCCTGGCCATTAATAAATTTTGTTAACTCGGCAGATGAAACGATCCAGTATTCAATATTGCCACTGTTACACCCGTCGGTAAAATACCTGTAACCCTGCTGTATGGTAAAAGGCTGCCATAATTTTCCGCCATTTTTATTTATTGAATTTGCCGCCTGAAAATAATTATCTATAAATGTTGCCCGGTCTGATGCCGGTAGTTTTGTTGCATAGTCTAATTCTATCCTGGCACTGTTTGCGCTGTTAACCTGGTTGCGCACACCTGCATAATAAGTACCGGGTTGCAGGGTTACGTAAGCGGTGCCAAATTGGTTATCCATTAACACATAAGCAGAAAATGCAAGGTTATTTTTAAAGTTGTTAACCTGCGAGGCATTAAAAATTGCAAAATCGCAGGAAAAGGTACTGGCTCCTCTTAATACAAAACTGGTTGTTGCAGATATAGTAAATTCCTGGTACCAGTTGCCGCCCAGGCTGGTGAATGTGCGGTATTCATCAATAAAATAAGTATCGGGCGCAGTTACTGTAGGTGGGGTTGAGCCACCGCCGCCGCCACCAGTTCCACCACTACCTCCGCTACCTCCACCGTTACCAACGAGGTCTTCGGTAGGTTTTTTGCAGGAAAAATTAATGGCCAATAACACGGTAAATAAAAAAATAAAGAGTTTGCTGGGTATTTTTTTCATGTTGCAGTATTTTATTTGCTGATTAAATGATTCAACGAAAATCTGAAATGTGCTTTCATCCTGTTTACACAAAAGTGAATATTAAGCATTGTAATTAAACCCGTGAAAAGACGGTTAATGTTTGAAGAAAAACACCCATATGGCCATAAAATAAATCGCCCTGCAAAAATCTGCAGGACGATTCTAAAACAAAACTAAGCATATGAGAAATCATTTTCTGCTTGAAGGGATAAACTGCCAGCCGGTCCCATTTCACTTTTTTTAAGTATTGTTATCCGGGTTGGCAGAACAAATATCTGAAAGCAATACGCTCCGGCATCAATGCTTTCACCCAAAAAGTCATGGGTTTTCACCCGTTTTTAACATATGCAATTAAACTTCGTGGTCACTAACCCGTCTATACCTAAATAATTAAATAAAAAAACATGAAAAAATTATTGATACCACTGATCGCCATTTTTGCTTTAACAGCAACTGTAAATGCGCAGGGTAAAATGGGCAAAAAAGGGCATCATCACAAACACCATAAAGGAATGATGGCCAAACAGTTGAATTTTAGTGAAGACCAGAAAAAGCAGGCCAAAGCCATTCATGAATATTCCCATAAGCAAATGCAGGAGCTTAACAAGAATGAAAGCATTACCGTAAAAGAACAGCGTGACAGGAAAGCTGCCATTTTAAAAGAAAAGAAAACTAAAATGGACGGTTTGTTAACCCAGGAACAAAAAACTAAAATGGCCCAGTTAAAAACCGAACAAAAAGCCAAACATGAAGAACGTTATGCAAATCATTTGACTAAAATGAAAACAAGCCTGAACTTATCGGATGAGCAGGTTTCAAAACTGAAAAACCAAAGAGCTTCTTTGCAGGCGAAAGCGCAAAAGATAAAAAGCAATGAATCGCTTAGCAGGCAACAAAAGAAAGAGCAGATGATGGCATTAAAAACCGAAGCGAAAGAACAAAACAAAAAAATATTTACCCCGGAGCAATTACAAAAAAGAGAAGAACTGAAGAAAAATCACGGTGGTAAAAACCAGGTTAAATAGTAATACAGTCCCTAAATCCAGCAAAGCCGTCCCGCCTTAAACGGGGCGGTTTTTTTGTGGGCTTAATACCCAATAAGGCCACGCATTGACGCTCCGGTAAAAAAGCTATACCTTTGCCATTCACTACTGTTGTAAAACAGCAAAACCACTTCAAACAATGAGCCAGTCTCCATTCCAAAAATTTGTTCCCAAAAAGAAAAATAGTGTTATAAAAGAAGAGTTCCGCCAGGAAAAGAAGAAGTATCGTAAAGAACGGAATGCTTTTTTTGATAAGAAAAAGGAAGAAGAATACCAGGCGAGACAGGCAAAGAAGGGCGGTATGGCTACCCGGGCAGCTGATAATGCCAAAGCAAAGCCAGCGGCAGCGCCGGCAATTGACAAACCAAGAGGCGCAGCAAAAACTCCACATCAAAAATCGGCCAAAGCCATAGCGGCAAATGATAACGTACCAACAGGCATTATGCCTTTAAACAAATTCATGGCACATTGCGGCGTTTGTTCACGCAGGGAAGCTGTTGAGTTTGTAAATGCAGGCAAGGTAAAAGTAAACGGCGCAGTTATAAAAGAACCGGGGTATAAAGTGGCCGAAAAAGATGAAGTGATCTACAATGGTAAAAAATTATTTGTGACCAAGAACCTGGTTTATATTTTACTGAATAAACCCAAAGATTATATTACCACAACAGATGATCCGCAGGGAAGAAAGACTGTTTTACAATTAATTAAACAGGCAACAACAGAACGTGTTTATCCCATCGGCAGGTTAGACAGGAACACATCCGGTGTTTTATTACTAACCAATGACGGTGACCTTACACAAAAACTTTCTCATCCCAGCTACGAGATAAAAAAGATATACGAAGTAAAATTAGATAAGCCCCTTACCAAATCGCATTTTGATAAAATTGTTGATGGACTTACACTGGAAGATGGCGAAATATTAATTGATAGCCTGGCCTATGCCGATAGCAAAGACAAATCTATTATTGGTATAGAACTGCACAGCGGCCGCAACCGCATTGTACGCCGTATATTTGAACATTTGGGTTACGATGTGAAGGGTTTGGACAGGGTGATGTACGCCAATCTTACCAAGAAAAATGTAGAGCGCAGCAAGTGGCGTTACTTAAGTGAAAAAGAAATTCGCCTGCTGAAATACATGAATACTTCCAAAAAGAAATAAGTTGTGAAAAAGTATAATCCCGAAATTGTTTTCGAAAACGATTCTTTCGTTGCTGTTAATAAGCCAGCCGGTTTATTATCCATCCCCGACAGGGAGCAAACCCAAACATCGCTTAAAGATATTTTGCTGGAAAAGTATGGAAACATTTTTACCGTACATCGTTTGGATAAAGATACCAGCGGCCTCATCATTTTTGCAAAAACAGAAGCAGCACATAAATATTTTTCGCAGATTTTTGAAGAAAGAAAAATTGAAAAATATTACCAGGGACTGGTGCATGGAATCCCTTCACCCAAAAAAGGAATCATTGATGCGCCTATTGCTGAACACGGTGTGCAAAAGGGATTTTACATCGTACACCAAAGAGGAAAATCTTCGGTTACAGATTATGAAGTGATTGAAGAAAACAAAAGTTTTTCACTGCTGCAGTTTCAATTACATACCGGCCGTACACACCAGATAAGGGTGCATTGCAAAAATATGGGTCACCCTCTTGCCTGCGATGAATTGTATGGCGATGGCAAACCCGTTTTACTTTCTTCTATCAAAAAAAAATACAAACTAAGCAAGCATGATGAAGAAGAAAGGCCAATGCTGAACAGGCTGGCACTACATTCTTACCGGTTAAAGTTTACTGATGAAGATGGAAAAATAATTGATTTGGAAGCAGAATTGCCAAAAGATATAAGGGCTTTGTTGAAGCAGTTGCAGAAAAATAAATAGGTGTCAGGCCACTATGAACACTCTTAAACCAATACCTGCTTTTGTTAAGCAATTCTCTTTAATTCAAAAACTATTGGTAGTGGCCAGACACCTGAAAGATCAATCAATATTCGGCTGCGGCGTATAGCGCAAATAAGGTTTCACAATTTCAACGCCTTTCGGGAATTTTTTAATAGCATCTTCCGTACTTACGGATGGCACCACAATCACTTTTTCACCGGCAGTCCAGTCAGCAGGCGTGGCCACACTGTAGTTGGCTGTAAGCTGTAAAGAATCTACAACACGTAAGACTTCCACAAAATTTCTTCCGGTTGATGCCGGATAAGTGATGATTAGTTTTACTGTTTTATCGGGGGCAATGATCACCAGCGAACGAACGGTTGCCGTTGCTGATGCATTGGGATGGATAAAATCGTACAATTCAGCAACCTTCCTGTCTTCATCAGCAATAATGGGAAAATCAACTGTACAGTTTTGTGTTTCATTTATATCGCCGATCCAGCTAAGGTGTTTATCCACCGGGTCAACACTTAAGGCCAGCACTTTTACATTACGTTTAGCAAACTCATCCTTTAACGCTGCAGTACGGCCCAGTTCTGTTGTACAAACAGGTGTATAATCAGCGGGGTGCGAAAATAAAATACCCCAGGAATCGCCCAGGTATTCATAAAAATCAATTTCGCCTAAAGATGTTTTGGCCGTAAAGTTTGGGGCAATATCCCCTAATCGTAAACTCATAAATAAGAAAATTTATTACACTAATTTAAATGAATTACACTAATTACACGAATTGATTTTTATTTTAAACAATTTGTGTAATTCGTCTTAATTCGTGCAATTTAAAAAAATTATTTCTTAGAAGAGGAAGCCCTGTTCAACAAATTCTTACCAAACCGATTTTTAACATTATCTATAGCTTTGTACAAGTCTGTCTTACGCTGCACATCATCAAACAAATTTGTTTGAATAGCATCATTGGTAAGTTCACTCAACCTTACGCCAAGCAACCGCACAGCCTCACCCTTGCGGTATAATTTATCAAACAACTCTTTAACTACCGGGATAATTTCATCATCGGCACAGGTATAGGGTACAGTTGTTTGCCTGGATGTGGTTTCAAAATCAGGATACCTGATCTTTACGGCTACACAGCCTGCTACTTTACCATCCTGCCGCAACTCGTACGCAATCTTTTCGGTAAGCCGCACGAGTTCACTTTTCAAAAAATTAATATCAAGTTTGTTAGCGTCAAATGTATGTTCGGAGGAAACTGATTTCGCTTCGTAGTAAGCCGATACTTCGCCATGATGAATGCCCTGGCTTTTGTACCAGAGATCAGTACCCCATTTACCCAATCTTTCCTCAAGTTCTTCTGGGGTTTTATCGCTGATATCTTTTATGGTTTTAATACCCATGGCTTTCAGCACTTCAAAAGTATGTTCACCAACGCCGGGTATTTTATTCACCGGCATAGGTGCCAAAAATTCTTTTTCTTTTCCAAAAGGTATTTGCAAATAACCATTAGGCTTGGCCGCGTTGGTTGCCATTTTCGCCATCATTTTATTACTTGCCAGGCCGAATGAAATAGGCAGTTTGGTTTCATCCATGATCTGTTGCCGCAAATCGATGGTCCATTGCAGGGGATTGAAAAATTTCTCCATACCGGTAAGGTCAATATAAAATTCATCTACCGATGCTTTTTCAAACAGTGGCGCTTTGGAAGCAATGATCTGTGTTACCCACCTGCTGAATTTACTATACTCACCCCTGCTGCTGTTGGCAACAATTAAATGCGGGCACAACTGGAAAGCTTTTTTAGATGGCATACCCGAATGAATACCAAACTTACGTGCCTCGTAACTACAGGCCGCCACCACACCCCTGTCTTTACCACCAACAATTACAGGCTTGCCCCGCAGTGAAGGATTATTTAATATTTCAACCGAAACAAAAAATGAATCGAGGTCGAAATGTGCTATGATGCGTTGGGGTTCCATTTAGGTGTCAGGCCACTACGCCAGCTCTTAATTTTTTACAATCTTACTTAATTAATATCCCATAATGTTAACCGCTGCTAATAGTGGCCAGACACCTGTCAGTGGCCAGACACCTACTGATAAATCTCCAGCAATCCATCCGGCAGGCTAACATAAACCTTTCGGTTTTTTGCATCTATTTTTTCAAGACTATCTTCATGAATGGGTATCAGCGCTTCTTTTCCATTTAAAAGAATGGAACACAAAACCTGGTGTGGCTGTTCTATCACTTCCAGTATTTCGCCAAGGTCTTCTCCTTCATTGATGATATTGAAACCCAACAAAGCAATGGGCGATGATTTGGCGGCAAATTTTTTAAAGTCAACTTCCAGGAGCCAGACTTCTTTGGGTGTTAGTTTGCGGGCTGTTTCTACAATATCAATTCCTTCCAGTTTTATTACGGTTTCATTATCGCTCCTGATCTTTGCAGATTCGATAAAATATGGAATAAAGCTGTCTTTTTTTTCTTCCAGAAAAATTGCCTCCAGGCCTTTGAAAGTATTTTTCTTTCCAAGATTATGCTGTAAAACCAGCTCGCCTTTTAAACCGGTGCTGGCTGCAAGTTTGCCTATTTTAAAATATTGATTCATACCCCAAATCCGCCGCGGCGGAGCTTTATTTATGTTTTACTGTTTGTATTAAATGTTGCATAAAGATACGATGTACAAGAGTGATTCAATTTGTCTCTTTCACTGAAAGAGATAAATTGAATAAATTAAAGATTGCCAATGAAGTACCGCAAAGATTTACTGCCAGGTACATAAAAAAAGTCCCGATAAAAAATCAGGACTTTAAAGAATTAACGGAACAGAGGTATATTATTCTTCTGTTTTGGTTTCTTCAGCAGCAGATGCTTCAATTGCAGCTTCAACCGGATCAGCAACTGGTGCTTCTACTGGTGTTGCCTCAACTTTTGCTTCTACTTTCCTTACTACAGGTTGGTTGCGACTGTCGGTACGGGCCTTTTTATGGGCTCCCTGGCGACGGTTTACATTTGAATCATGTTCAACTGTCCATGCGGTAAATTTTTCCATTGCACCTGCTTCATCAAATAAGCCTAAGCCTACTCCACGAAGTAAATGTTTCAGGTACAACACTCCTTTGAAAGAAAGGATACGGCGTACGGTATCGGTGGGTTGAGCACCTTTTTGTAACCAGTCCAATGCTTTCTGACGATCTACCTGAATAGTTGCAGGAACCGTTAAAGGATTGTAAGTACCTAATTTTTGAATAAATTTACCATCGCGTGGCGCACGGCCATCTGCTACAACGATGAAATAAAAGGGGCGCTTCTTTGAGCCATGCCTTTGCAGTCTCATTTTTACAGCCATAAATAGAAATTTTTGGTTGTTATTAAATAGGGTTTATCCTTAAAAAAGGAGAACAAAGATAACAACCTGTAATAGAAATGCCAAATAATTGAACCGTTATACAAAAGCCACTCCTTTTTTTACATAATATTTAAGATATTGCCAATATTCACCTGTATAAAGCAATTTTTTTGAGTAATAGCTGTGTTTTACTCAATAATACGCTCCAGGCCCTGCCGGATATTTTTAATGATCTTAACAATTTCGGGTCTTTTAACCACCCCCGAATAAGCAGCCATCAAAAAATCGAAATGCTCTATCTCCCCTGTTTTTTTATTTTGAGAACCCGCTATGCTCCATACGACAGCATAAGCCTCAGCAACCATCTTATCCGTAAACTCCTTGCTGTTTTTCCCTTCCAGCAACCAGGAGCATAACAACATGTTAGCTTTGGAAATTTCATTCCAAAAATCCATATCAACTTCTCCGTTATTCATTTTCTTTATTTCATCAGCAATAGCTGCCTTTACAATGGCCGGTTGTGTGAACCTGTATTTTTTAACCAGGGTTTTAAAGCCGGCGTTATTCTTAACAAGCTGCAATATTTTTTCTATTTCCAGCCAGTTGGTCAGCGAGTAGGTTTTGTTTTTATTCTCCGGCATGTTATAAGCCTTTTTATAAAAATCAACAGCCAGCATCAGTGCTTTTATTTTATCGGTATTATTTACAGCTATCAGCACTTTTCGTTTGTAAGCACTACCCAGCAAACTTAACCGCTCGGCAGTAGGACTCATGTTCAGCAACTGTTTTATATCAACGATCACTTTATCCATGTTAGTCAATTGCCTGTTCTTTTCAATACCCGACTGCCAGTTCTTTACACAGCGTTTGGTACGGAGATTACAATACTCTTCGATGGCTTTTACTGAAAACCCCGCCTGTTCCATCCCAAGCAGGCTTTCAAACCTGCTGATGGCATTTTCATAATCATTACATTCAGCATAAGCCATCGCTTCTTTTTCAGTGATAACTGCATTACGGATTCCGGCGGCATCGACTGCTGCCGATATGGATGCGATATCACTGAGCAGGTATTTAGCCGAATTACCTTTTGCATCGGCCCTGTTAATTAAATTACTCAGGTCATTTTCTGCTTCCTCGGCAATTAAATAGCTATAGGTGTAGGATTTTGATTTTTTGAATTCTGTTAATTTAAAGAACGGATCTCCGTAACATTGATAAGCCCCCCAGGTATTGGTATTGGGGTACCTGGAAAATGTTTTTGCCCTGGCTTCGGTAATGGCATCGCCAAAGTTATTACCATCAAGTATGGCACGATAAAAAATACCTGTAAAATACAAAGCTGCTGCATCATCAACAGCCCAGCCTGCGGCAATAACAACTTTTACGCCGTTCATAATAAGTTGTGTACCAATATTGGCTGCCAGTTTATATCGTTTGCTGAAGAGCGCTTCGCTCTTATCATCAACCTTTCCCAAAAAACAACAGTTAACAAAAACCAGTTCGGGTACTTTGCTCATCTGGCAAATTTCTTTGGTGCTTAAAAAAACACCGTTGCCAATTAGCATACCTGATGCCTTTGGCCTTTTTTCATTAAAAACACCATGGCCGGCCAGGTGAATAATTTTATACTCATCTTTAAACAGGGCATTGATGATTTGTGTAGATGATTTTTTAAAACAGTTATTGGGCATTTCGTAGCCATACTCATCCAGTATAGATGCTACCATGTTTGCTTCTTTAAATGCGCCAGGCAATTGTTGTGCATATGGAAATCCATTGAGGTCAGGATCACCAACAACTAATGCTTTTTTTCCTGCAACAGGATTAATTTTTACCCGGTAATCTTCCAGCTTAAGTTGCCGTATCATGCCGGCATTACAACAGAGTGGCCTTGCATTGGTAGTATCCTGCAATAATTCCCAGGGATAAGATGCCGCTACCTGGTCCAGTACCCACATGCTGTTACTCTGCTTTTTAATCTCTTCTTTAAAATCGTTGGGAATCAGTAATTCAAAAACGGTTTTTGCCAGGCCTGCATCCCAATTATTATTGGTACTCATTTCTTCTATCAGGTCGTTAATTATTTCAGGACTGGTTTGCAGGTCACGTTCTTCTTCCCGGGCGCTACCGGTGCTGCAGGAAAAACGCAAAGCAGTTTCAGGCACTTCACCAGCATCATCTTCATCCTGGTGCATGACCACTGTTATCCTGCTCCACCAATCGGTTTCATTTTCCACAGGGATGCGGATACGCGAACCCAACAATTTTTTGTATTGCTTTTTGGGCAAGCGGATATTAATGGCACTGTCTTCCTCATTTTCGATCCTGCTTAAAATATACAGGCATTGCAGGCACCTGTCTTCATACAATTCAACAAATTCAATCCGCTCGATGATCTTCAATCCTTCTGTATTGAATTCTTCCATTTTTTTATTGGCATTTTGTACACCCTGTATGATCGATCGTATGGAACTTTCAATAGATAACCCGCCATAACCACAACCTATCAGCAGTACTGATATCCCTGTTTCTGAAGGAAGATCAGCAATTTCATTATTTTTATTAAGTTTACTTAATGCCAGCATGTATTTTATAATACCCTGTTCGGTTGTTTGTGCCAGTTGAAAAGAACTCAACCTGCCGGGTGCACCAAGGCCAATTACGACCGTTCCTTTAAATTCATCTTTAAAATTCAGGAACAATTCGTTGCTGCCGATCTCACCGGGATACATATTCAGTTTGTGCCGCTGGCTAAGTGCATTGTCACTGTAATTATCAATTACTTTTTCGGCACTGGTAATTCCATCATTAATAAAATGGCCAACCATAACCGGGAAACTGCTGTAAAAAAGATCGCCATTACTTACACTTATTTTTAAAGGTATAACGCTGGCTTTTTGTGCAACAGGTTTTTCTTTTATTCCCAGGATAGTATTTTCCAGGCTGGCTTCATCTGTATCATAAACCTCTTCTTCAACGGTATCAAAAACAGGCTGAACGCCCCGCAAAACCGGCCGGTTCCTGCTCAGTAATTCTGTTTCACCGGTTTTTAATATCTGGGTAATGCCATTAAAAATATCGGCATTATTTGCCAAGCCACCGTGCGATACATTTACAAAATATAACCTGTTGGTATTATTTAATTTTTTGGGGATGCCCGTATCCCAGGTTACAGATTGGTCGCCTTCGGCAGTGCTTTTAAAAACCAGTTTCTCATCCGGCAAGTCATTATTTATTTCGAAACCACAAACCGTGGCATCATCTTTACCGGCTATATAAATAATGTTTTCCAGTTCTATCGAATCCGTTTTTTCCAATACTTTATCACGGTACGCTCCCCATAACTGCAGGTCTTTTTTATCAGGAATATTCCAGTCAAATAAAGAGGCGTTCTTCATTTGCTGCCATACATTTTCATCTGCAAAATCAACACTGTCTTTTGCAACGGGTAACAGGGCCAGTAATCCCGGGAATTTGCGAAACATATCCAACAATTCATTTTTGGTATGCTGCAGATCAATTTTACTAAGCTGGCTGATGATGGGATCTTTACCAGCCAGTACATAAGGTATGCGGTAAGAACCACCCAGCGGCGCTCCCAATAACAGCAGTTTAAAATCTTTTGATGCATTCAGTTTTTTCCAGGTGGCGGGATGGTTGATGATAAAATCACGGGTAACAACACCGCCCATGGAGTGGCCGATTATTTTTATGGGTGTTTTTAAGGGAAGGTATTGTTCTATCCGGTCTTTTAGCAAAGCTGCAGCATCGGCCAGCGGCATGCGCCAATCAAACGGAAGCGTTACAACATCGTACTCACTGCTTAAATAATCAACCAATTTTTTATACGACGTTTTGATCAACGAAGTTGCTGTAATATCCTTTTTAGAAATATCAAGCCGGGTTATTTCTCCCACCAGGAAACGCAGGTAATTGATCCATATTTTTTTATTGCTTTGTTCCAGATTGGAGCCCATGATTCCGGGCAGTATGATCACAATTGGTTTTTTACCGGAAACCTTGTCGGTATAAACACCGCCGCCGTCGAGCCCCAGCAAGGCATTTCTGTCGAGGGCACGTTGTACAGACTCATCAAAACTTATGAAGTTTGGTATAGAGACAGTGGTAGCTTTTAATGCCAGCAAAAGCGCATCCTGTGTTTTTTTATTTTTAAAGTAATGCACATGATCTACGTCCGGACCTTCATCAAAAAAATACTGGATAGGGATATTTCTTTTTGTACCGCAGTACATGGATTTGGTATCAACCACCAGGTCGTTA
This sequence comes from Chitinophagales bacterium, assembly GCA_038226715.1. Lineage (GTDB taxonomy): Bacteria > Bacteroidota > Bacteroidia > Chitinophagales > Chitinophagaceae > Ferruginibacter. Next base: position 29,022 of record JBBRQF010000004.1, on the reverse strand, counting down.
TCACGCAGGTAAAATAATTTACTGGCAATGATAAGCAGTGCTTTTAAGTTGAATTTGATACCACAGTTGCCCGAGATGACCGTTAATGGGCTGTTGATACTGTTATCGGGATTATTAAGAATTTTTAAAAAAGGAGAAGCAGGATTCATGGCTTCCAGTCCGGGTAACTGATCGGGATCATTTTTAGTATCTACCGCAGCAGCAATTAATTCTTTGAACTCTGCTGTGATTACTGATGCGGCAGGGCCAAATAAGCTGCCCAGTAAATTTAAACTGATATTTAAAAAATGATCGAGCCTTTTTGATAAAATGGTGGTGCCATAAGCTGGGCACGCCACCCGGATAAATTTGTCAACCGTTATTTTTTTTCCGGCAGTTATTTTTTGCAGGATTTTTATTCCGGCAATATCTGCTGTTCGTTCTGTCTTTTCAAAATAAGCCAGCTCGGTATCGGTAAAGCCTTTGTTTTCATTGCAGAAACGGGCAAGCACATCTCCTACCAATCCGCCTCTTGAATGTGTTATAACATGCAGCGAACATTCGCCAGGCAATTCTTTAAAAAGATCAATTACATTTTGTATGGGGCTTTTGGTAAGTGTTTCGTGCTGCAGGCCAATGATGTTCTGGCCATAAATACCCTGCATGTTCTGCCACAGTTCAGAATTGATGATTTCGCCAAAAGAGCCGCTGGTAGATGAATTGGTACCATGAATAAAAAGCAGGTAAGGTTTGCCTGTATTCTTTAGTGTTGTTTTGCTAAATCTAAAATCGGCATCAATTGCATAAACTCCGCTCATATTTTCCAGTGCCTTTTTCTCCAGCCTGGCTGCAATCTCCATTACTTTCTGGCTTACTGCTTTTTTGGTGAATAAATTTAAAACCTTCAGGGCAATATCGCCCAGGAGCCCGCGATTGGCATCATCAGTTTGCAAATACATCGGTATTACAAAACTTTCGCCCACCCCACGTTTTTGATTGGCCGCTTCGGGAAAGATATCGTGAATAATATCTGAACTGCCCGACCAGGTGGTATTATCATCAAATACAAATTCCAGGAAATCAGTTTTGTCAAAACTAAGTTCGTGTGTTTCGGCAACAGCCCTTGAAGTACTGAACTGGTAAGAGCCTTTTAACTCGAGCTTGCTGTCTTTGGCTGTTTTAATTTCTTCAGGAGAAAATTTATCTTTTTTAAACCCCCTTACAATTATTTTTTTCATAATTAAAATTTACAGGCATCCGGCAAAGCTGAATACATAATTAATAATACAGTCGCAAAAGCAACTGAATTTAATTGGGAAATTTCTAACCTGAACAATTGGTTTTATGGATAATAGGGAAGAGACCTAAAAAGCAAATCAATAGTTACCCTGATTCTTTGGGAAGGTTACTATCAGAACACTAATTTAATTTAATAATTCGGTAATTAAAAGCGAAGGATAGTTTTTCTGAAAAATAACGAGAAATATAATATTTGTGTTAGCTGCAGTAATTATTTCTTTTATAAAAGAAGCCCCGAATAAAAGTAAGGGCCTGTAAAAAATTGATCTTTATTTATCTTTTACCCATTCCCGGCATCATGCCTTTGGGCATTTTATTCATCATCTTCATCATGCCTTTCATTTGTTCAAACTGTTTTATAAAAGCATTTAGCTCGGCAATATCTTTACCAGCACCTTTGGCTATCCTTAGTTTGCGGTTGGGATTAATAATATCCGGGTTCCTGCGTTCCTGCATGGTCATGGAGTTGATCATCGCTTCAATACCTTTAAATGAATCATCATTTATATCAACATCCTTGATCTGTTTGCCCACACCGGGTATCAAACCCATCAGGTCTTTAATGTTGCCCATCTTTTTTATCTGTTGTAACTGGGTCTTAAAATCTTCAAAATCAAATTGATTTTTGCGGATCTTCTTTTCTAAACGGGCTGCTTCCTTTTCGTCATATTGCTCCTGTGCTTTTTCAACAAGGCTTACAATATCACCCATCCCTAAAATACGCTGGGCCATCCTGTCTGGATAAAACACATCAAGCGTATCCATTTTTTCGCCGCTGCTGGCAAACTTAATAGGTTTGTTTACTGTGTATTTAATTGACAATGCCGCACCACCCCTCGTATCGCCATCTAATTTGGTAAGTACAACGCCGCTAAAATCCAGGCGTTCATTAAAAGCTGCTGCTGTGTTTACAGCATCCTGTCCTGTCATACTATCAACCACAAATAAAATTTCCTGCGGATTGATGGCTGCTTTAATGTTTGCAACTTCCGTCATCATCACTTCATCCACTGCCAACCGGCCGGCGGTATCAATAATGATGACATTTTTATTTTTTGATCTTGCTTCTTTGATCGCGTTCTCTACAATAGATACAGCATCCTTATTTTCTCTTTCGCTGTAAACCGGCACATCAATCTGTCCGCCCAATACTTCCAGTTGATCTATCGCCGCAGGCCTGTAAATATCTGCTGCTACCAGCAATGGCGATTTACCTTTTTTTGTTTTAAGATAATAAGCCAGCTTACCACTGAATGTTGTTTTACCACTACCCTGCAAACCTGCAACTAATATTATTGCCGGGCTGCCGCTGATATTGAATTCGCTTTCGGTACCTCCCATTAATTCAGTTAGTTCGTCCTGCACAATTTTAACCATTTGCTGGCCTGGACTAACTGCACTCAACACTTTTTCACCTTGTGCTTTTTCTTTTATTTTATCGGTAAATTCTTTGGCGATCTTATAATTCACATCGGCATCAACCAAGGCACGGCGGATGTCTTTTACAGTATTGGCAATATTGAGTTCGCTGATCCTGGCCTGTCCTTTTATATTCTTAAAGGCAGATTCCAATTTTTCACTGAGAGAATTAAACATACTTTATATATTTTTTACATTAAAACCGGCTGCAAATGTACATAAAGCTTTGTTTACCTAAATCATTGTATTTTAGCAACCCGGTTATTGAATAAATAATCTTCAGCCATTATGAAGTTATACTTACGAAATGGGTTTATTACAATAATACTGCTACTGTTCTTCACCAGTGCTTTTCCACAATTTAATTCATCCTATAATTTTAAATTTAAAACCTACACTTCCAAAGATGGGTTGGTACACAATTACACAAAAAAGTGCCGTACTGATAATAAAGGTTTTCTTTGGATAATCACCCAACATGGTTTAAGCCGGTTTGATGGCATTAATTTCAAGAATTTCGAACACGTCTTTAATACGCCCGGCTCGCTTCCTGAAAATGACCTTGAAGATATCAGCATAGATAAGAACAACAGGATATGGTTGGCTTATAGTGGCGGTATTTGTTACTATGACCAGGGTACAGCTCTTTTTCACATAGCCTATGAAAATAGAATGCCAATTTCCAACATTCACCTTGTGTATGACAGTAGCCGTAATTGTATGTGGTCGGCTGATTATGATGGCTATTTTAAAATAGACTGCAGCACTATGGCTGTAAATTTTTATCCATACCAAAAAAAACTGGATACCAAATTTGGAATAGAATCAATTTATATTGACAGCAAAGGCCGGCTTTGGATTCTTTGTGACAGACGAGGGTATTATACTATCAATCTCAGCAATAATTTCCAGTATTATTATGACCAGGATATCTGGCCCATGCAGCTATTTGAAGATAATGAAAATAAAATATGGATGAGTACCTGGGAATCCGGTTTCAGAAAAATAGTTATTACAGGAGATACGCACGAACACATATTATTTCCTGACCCCTATATTCCCAAACAGAGCCCTTATGATGAAATATATTATGGCATTACAGAAAGTAAAAGTTTAAGCGGAAATAATTTACTATGGATTACAAAATCTACTGAAGGTGTTGTATTGTTTGATAAAAAAGAAGAAAAATTTGTATGCTCATTTAAGTATGATGCCAATATTAAAAATGGCATAGCTACCGATTTTAATAACGTTGCTTATACAGATCCAGATGGCATAATCTGGCTTTGTACCTGGCATGGCCTCACAAAAATAAACAGGCAGGAACAGCAGTTCAACAGCAGGGAATTATCTTTTTTACAAACCAGGAACTATAACAGGCTATCGGGTATACAAGCCGATCCTTACAATCATAATATTATCTGGCTTGGCATAGAAGGAAGTGGTATAATGAAATTTAACAGGCTCACAAACATACCTGTGCAAAGATATTTTTACAACAGCGGGGGAGAAATACAAAGCGATATTAATGATGATTGGCGATGGATAAAAAACCTGTACACAGACAGTAAAAAAAACATTTGGGCAACAACCGCTGGCGGGTTAATAAAAATTACAAATGGAGCCGTTACAAAACATCCTGTTAAATTTAATAACGAAAGTGTTTATCCATTAAATCTGGTAGAATATCCCGATGGCAATCTTTGGCTTTCTACTGCAAAAGGCCTGGTATCTTTTGATATTGCCACAGGCACCTACAACGTGTTTCAATATACATTTGAAAAAAATAAACCGGCCACTAATTATTTAAGGGATATTATAAAACAGGACAATAATAATTTACTGGTTGTTGGCAGGGAAGGTGCTTTTCAATATAATATAAGTTGCGGAATATTTAAAAAACTGGTTTGGCATTTTAATCAACTGGATAATGGCGGGCAACAGGATTGCTATTGCATTGAAAAAATAAAAGATCATATTTATATAGGCACATCAGCCGGATTAATTGATTACAACCTTACCAATAACCAGTCCGTGATTATCGGCAGTAAAGAAGGAATCAATAAAGTATATAATAACCGCCTTAAAAAAGACAGCAAAGATAATTTGTGGATCTTCAGCTCTCATGGCCTTTATAAATATGATGTTGTTAATAAAACATTTGAAAACTTTACTACCGGAGATGGCATTTATGATTTTAATGAAGACCAGGTTGGATTTTTTGAATTTGAGAACCAGTTTCATATTGGTTACCGAATGGCAATAACCAGTTTTAATCCACTTGAAGTAAATGTAAATTCAACAAAAGTCAACCCGGTTATTACTGATATGTATGTTAACAATACCATATTAAATATAAATATTGATTCTTTTATTAACAACACACTTCATCTTTCTTACCGGAAGAATGATTTAAAATTCGATTTTACCGCACCCGATTTTACAAACAGCGATAAAATAACTTTTGCCCATCAGCTTGAAGGATATGACAAAGACTGGATATACAGCGGCTCCCTGCAAACCGCCATCTACACCAACCTTAAAGGTGGCAATTATGTTTTTAAAGTAAAAGCATGCAACAGCAGCGGACTTTGGAACGAAAATGAAAAGATTGTTAAAATAAATATAGCAACCCCTTTCTGGCAGGCCACCTGGTTTTACCTGCTGGTTGTTGCTTTGCTTCTTCTTATTGGATATATGCTTTACCGCTATAGGGTAAACCAACTGATAGAATTATTTAAAGTAAGGGATACAATCTCAAAAAATCTGCATGACGAGATTGGTGCCACGCTCAGCAGCATTAATATCTACAGTGATGTAGCCCGCAAAAAAAATACCGCTGAGAGTGAAGTAAATGTATTGATAGAAAGAATTTATAAAGCTTCGGGACAGGTAATGGAAAGCATGAACGATATTGTGTGGTACATAAATCCAAAAAACGATTCCTGGGATAATATCATAGTAAGGATGAGGGAATATGCCATTCCATTACTTGAAGCAAAAAACATATTTCCCGATTTTGATATTGATGAAGCCCTCCTCAAACTAAAACTAAGTATGCAGCAGCGGCAGCATATTTTTTTTATTTTTAAAGAAGCTATTAATAATATTGTAAAATATGCCGAAGCCGGAAATGTAACAGTTCAGTTGCATAAAAAAGAAAAACAATTGATGTTACTGGTATCAGATGATGGCAAAGGATTTGATATGGGCATAAAACATTCGGGGAATGGCGTAGCTAATATGCAGCAGCGTGCCGGTATGATGAAAGGGAGCCTGACTCTTCTTTCAGAAAAAAATAAAGGCACTTCAATAAAACTGCAGTTACCTATCACTTGAATTAGTGATACTATAATTCCATACGGTTAACTAATTTAGCTTTAATGAAAATTGTTGTATTTGATGATAATACTTACCGCCGGGAAAGCCTTGCTATGCTTATTAATGGCACTGCCGGCATGGAATGTTGTGGTGTATTTTCCGATTGCAGTAATGTAGTGAAAGATATACAGGATACCAGCCCCGAAGTAGTGTTAATGGATATTGATATGCCCAATGTAAATGGTATTGAAGGCGTAAAACTGATACACAAATACTTTCCCGATATACCGGTATTGATGCAAACCGTTTTTGAAGATGATGAAAAAATATTTGCTTCAATTTGTGCCGGTGCATCAGGTTATATTCTCAAAAAATCAAGCCCCGTGCAGATCTTACAGGCTATTGAAGATGTATATGAGGGAGGTGCCGCCATGACGGCCTCCATTGCCAAACAGGTGATCCGCGCATTTCAGCAAAATACGTTTATTGAAAACAACGAAAAAATTGAACTGACTGTGAGGGAAAAAGAAGTGCTTACTTTTTTGGTAAAAGGTTTAAGCCATAAAATGATTGCTGCAGCATGTAGTATAAGTCACCACACCGTAAATAGCCATATTAAAAACATTTACGCCAAATTACAGGTTAATTCTGTTGCCGAAGCTGTTGTAAAGGCATTAAAACAAAAATTGGTTTAATACCCGCCTGCCACAAACACGTATCACGTTAATTAGCGATTGTACAGTTTTTTTTACTTGATTAATTTTGATTTACAAAAAATCTAATCATGAAAAAAATAATTGTAGTAGCCGTTTTAAGCTGTGTTAATTTATCCGGCCTGAACGCCCAAAATGCACCGGCGATCAGAAATCCTACCACCGATGCGAAAAACAGCATCGAAAAAAAAGCACAGGAAAAAAATTACCTGTGTAAGGGGCTTAGGGATGCAACGCCAACCGCAATAAAAAGCAGCACCGGCGCAGAAGGCTGGTATAGCAGTTGCAATGAAGCAAATGCCGTAATATTTTACCTGCGTACGAAAAGGGTTGCTGTTGTTAATGACGGTGCAATACGCGACAAATATGCCAGCCAGAATTATGAAAGAGGACCACTGGGTTTTCCGCTCGAAGATCAAAGAGCTATCTCAGGTCTCAGAGGCGGCAGCCAGGCATTTGAAGGTGGTTGCATTTATTTAATTTTTCACGCAAGCGAGGATAAAAAATCAGCCGCTGCATTTATCGTTAAAGGAGATTTTTATAAGAAGTTCCTTGCATCCGGCGGCTATAAACTGATCGGACTTCCAATAAGTGACGAGGAAGATGACAGGTCTGCCGGAGGCGAATCGGGCGACAAGAAACCGAACGGTGCAATATCTCAAAGTTTTGAAAAAGGCATCATCACACAAAAAGGCAGCGTATTGAATTATACGGCTTACAGCGTAAAGCCCCAAATACGTGTGCCGGGCGATGATGATAAAAAAGCCGGCAAAGCCCCTCCTGTTAAGAATAGCATCACCGTAAACCCCGGCGAATTATTGGCGACTACATACCTCGAAAAGAACAAAGGATATTATTCTGAGGATAAACGTTATCATCTCGTATTCCAGGAAGATGGTAACCTGGTATTGTATAAAGGAGCATCAAAAGCAATTTGGAATTCACACACAAATGGCACAGCTGTAAAAACATGTGTTATGCAGGGAGATGGCAACCTGGTGATGTATGGATATAATAACCAGCATGTATGGTATTCGGATAAAAAATATGATGGTAGTTGGTTTTCAAAAGCAATGGGTGCCGGAGATGAGTTTAAGGCTGGCGGCCCGGTGTACAAACTTATCGTGCAAAATGACGGCAACCTGGTGATCTATGCATGTGATGATAAGGGACATCTAGCAGACGTGAGATGGTCGTCAGGAACTTCAGAAAGCAATTAAATTAAAATATCTACATAAAATTAAGATTTATCATGAAAGTGAAAAGTATATATATTAAATATCTTGGCCTCGCTACAGTGATTATTCTATCAGGTTTCTATAACGTTAGTGCGCAGGCAAATTTTAAGATTACCGACCTTAAAAAAGAATATCAAATCAGAGAGGCCATTGCATCACCTGCTTTGAAAGCCAGGCTGGAAATTCAAAGAAAATTTCTTGCTGATCACCATTATACTTATCATCTTGCCAATACAAGTGTAAGCGAAATGCGGATAGAGCATATAACAGGTGCAAAGCAATTAAGCAATTCAGCTGCAAAGCAACTACAATTACAAATGAAGTACAAGGTAATTTCTCCGGATGCTTTAGCGCTTCTTAATAAAGTTAAATCAAGACCAAAGTCAACACAAAAATATTATGATGCCCGCAATGATAAATATATCGCTGATATTCGATATCAACCCTGTGGCGATTGCTGGGCATATGCTGCAATTGGTGCATTGGAAGCCAGTTACATGTTGCTGAATAGTATTAGCGATTCCCATACTGTTAATTATAGCGAACGGCAGGTACTTGGATGCTCTGGCGCAGGAGGCACGAATGGAGGTTTTACGAATGCAGCATTTGATTGGATGAAAACAAATAAAATTAGGATTGCAGATGACCAATATATTCAAGATATTACTGTGCCCCATATTTTTAATAGTGATACCCTACCCTTTGAAGAGGTAAATTGTATATTATGGGCTGCTCCAACTGCTACACTGCAATTGCTTGATTGGGCCATAGTATCTAAAAGTGGAGATATCAATACCATTGCTACAGCAGATGAAATAAAGTCTGCCATTTGTAAATATGGTTCGGCAACTGCATACTTTTATGCGGATGATCTGTTTCAACATTTTGCAGGTCATGGTGTTTTTGATGAACCCGAAGAAAATTACAAAAACAAAGGCACGAACCATGCGGTATTGCTGATAGGATGGGATGACGATAACCAGGCCTGGCTAATGAGAAACAGTTGGGGAACAAACTGGGGCGATGGCGGATATGCCTGGGTTAAGTATAATTGTGCCAGTATTGGTACTGGTGCTATGTGGGCAGTGGCAACAAAAATTAATGCTACTGTTTTTCCACCCATAACTATTCAACCCTCTGTACAACTTACAGGGGAATATATATCTGGCACATTTTTTAATCCTGGATCCGTATTAAAGTCGCCCAACGGGAAATATGAGCTGCGCTGTGATGCTGAAGGCTTATGGCTTAGGGCAATATCTGGAACTAACCAATGGAGTCAGAAAAGGCCAACTCCTGAATTATATCGCAATATAACCCAGTGCGTAATAATCGCAAATATTCTCCACATGTATGATAAAGATGCCAACGACTATACCCCATTTGGAAAAGATTGTAAAGTGTATAAAATAATTTTAGAAGATAACGGGCATTTGTATACCGTAGACAAAAACAATGCTGTTACCTGGCGAAACTGGCAACCACCACGAATAAGAACCAAACATTAAGCAACTAATCGCATTAAAAAATCTATTACTTAAAAATTAAATTATGAAACAAATAATATTCACCGCTTTCTTTCTTTTCAATTTGATATTATCCATCAATGCTCAATCAAGCAAACTACCGGTACGTTTGCCTCAAATAACTGCTTCCATAACCGCTCAGGCAGGCACGAAATATTTTAATGCCAAACACAAAGTCAAAGTATGGCTTACAAATACACCTGGTAAAGGGCTCACATTGAATTTTGAAACAGATGCGGATGTTACAGCCGCAACCATTGAAGCAACAGATAAGTCGCCCTATCACAACGGCAGTGGCAATAAACAAACCACCAATTTTCCTGCGCCGGTAAAAAAATATTTTTTTTATTTAGATAGTCCCGCTTATAAAGGACATAAAGCATATATACTTGGACTGGTTACACCCGACGTACAAACTGATGGCGATATGTATTGGAATTGTGTTGTAGTAAGAAATTAATTAAAACAATGATCATGAAAAAAATATTTGTAATAGCAGCTATCGCAACAACGTCATTATTATTTTCAAATCGCAATAGCAATAAAGATTCGTCAACAGCAAGTAATAAAACAACCGAAAGCTCGCCGGCCAGTTCAGCGGGTTCAGGTAATATCAGTTTTAAACTGGATGGAAAGGATTGGAAGAATAATGCTGCTATTGCAACACAAACCGGTACATCCATCCTCAATATAGCATCAGGCGATGACCAGACAGAAGCCATTAGCATTATCCTCAATCATCCTTCAACCGGGACTTTTAAACTGGGCGAAAAAGCAAATGGTTCTTACACTGACCCATCCGGCGCTAACTATGGTTCCAAAAGTGGGACCATCACGATCACAACATATACACCTGCCGTTGGTAAAACCGATGGGCAGGTAGCTGGCAGTTTTTCGGGGACGTTTGTATTCGATCCAACAAAGAGCCATGTCATCACTTACGGACAGTTCAGTATGCCTGTGCAAAGCTTACATCCTTAAAATACGACAGATGAAAAATAAAATATTTCAATTTTTAGCAACTGTTGTATTATTCCTTTCCTGTAGTAACAATAACAATATAACTCCTGTGGAGAAGACAGACACGCTGCACCAGCAAACGATCGCAGATACTATTGTAATAGCGGAAGAACAAGGTTCTGCCGATAGCGTTTACGCTTATCTGAAGGGAATATTTAAAAGAAACGACAGCGTTTTTGTTAGGGCTGATTATATTCAGTTCTTAACAGGAGACGCAGCCGTTGCCGCAGCAAAAAGAAATCATGAAGCAGATACCAGCTATGATGAAAAAGGGAAGATAAGTTCCATCTTTGTCGATAATGATTATTATATCATTAATGAAAATAAAAAGCTTAGGCTTCTTCCGCTGGCGAAAAATGTTTCGATCGAAACCGTAGATATGTCAACCGCCGTTTCTATAATAAAAACTACGCTGGATGACTTCATAAACAAACACGGCAACGATAGCTTTCCGTTTATTCTCCATATTCAAAATAATATGATCGTTAAGATCACTGAAGTATTCGTGCCATAACAACCAGTAAAACATTTCAGGGTGATGAAAAAATACACTGACCTGTCTCTTTTGCTGCTTTTGTGATTATTGCGTAAACACAGGGAATAAATATCGCTAAGATTTAAATATTGAAGGCCGTATCTACGATCTGCATCTGCTCCTGCGCATGCACTTTTGCATAACCCGTTGCGGTTGACGCACTCGGTTGCCTGCTGATGACATAGAAGTTTATATTTTTTAAATTCATCCTTAAGAACGTTGCTGCGCCCATATTTAAAGGCTCTTCCTGTACCCAATACCAGATTGCTTTGCTGTATTTTTTGTACAATTCATCCAATTGCTTTTGTGGTATTGGATGTATTTGCTCCAGCCTTACAATTGCAACATCTGCCTTGTTCTCTTTTTGCTGGCGTTCGGCCAGGTCGAAATATATTTTTCCGCTACAGACCAATACTTTTTTTATTGCTGCTGCATCACTGATGGTTGCATCATCTATTACTTCCTTAAATCCACCGCTGGTAAATTCATCTTTGGTACTGTAAGTTCCGGGATGGCGCAAATTTGCTTTTGGCGAAAAATTAACCAATGGTTTTCTGAAAGGCCATGCAACCTGCCGGCGTAATAAATGGAAGAAATTAGCCGCAGTGGTAACATTCGAAACCACAAAATTCAACTCAGCGCACATTTGTAAAAACCGTTCCATTCTTGCACTGCTATGCTCCGGACCTTGTCCTTCGTAACCATGTGGTAATAACAAGGTAACGCCATTCATGCGCTGCCATTTTGTTTCGGCAGCGGCAATAAACTGGTCAATAATTGTTTGGGCACCGTTGCAAAAATCACCAAACTGCGCTTCCCAAATTACCAGTGCATTGGGGTTGGCCATGGCATAACCATATTCAAAACCAAGCACGGCATATTCACTCAATAAAGAATTATAAATACGGAAAGGCGATTGTGTTTCGGTGAAATGATTCAACCTGTTGTATTCAGCATTGGTAACTTCATCATAAATAGCTGCGTGCCTGTGACTGAAAGTGCCACGTTTAACATCCTGTCCGCTCATGCGTACATCTTTACCATCAACCAACAAACTTCCGTAAGCCATTAACTCGGCTGTTGCCCAGTCAATTTTATTTTCATCACTGAATAATTTCAGTTTATCACTGATCAGTTTTTCAACCTTACGCAATGGTTTAAAATCGGCAGGCCATTTCATTAAGCCGTTAAATAATAATGTAAATGCATCACTACCAATTGCTGTAACCGGCGATGCATCAAAATCTCCGGCAGTTGCCCTGCGTAGACTTTTCCAAACCAGTTCCGGTGGCTGGTAGGTATAAGGCAAGGGATGTTGTTTCACTTCATCCAAACGCTCCTGCAACTCAGCCAAAAATTTCTGCTCCATTTCCTTCGCAAGATCCTGTGCTTCGGGCTCGCCATTCTGCATCAAAAACTGTGTATAAACTTCCCTGGGATTCAGGTGCTTGTCAATGAGTGCATATAATTGCGGCTGCGTAAACTTAGGCTCATCACCTTCATTATGGCCGTGTTTACGGTAGCAAACCATATCAATAAAAATATCGCTGTTAAATTCCTGGCGGTAAAGCGTAGCAATTTCACAGGCTTTTACAACAGCTTCCGGATCGTCTCCATTAATATGAAAAACCGGCGCATGCACCATGGCTGCAATAGAGGTACAATAATCAGAACTGCGGGCGTCATCAAAATCGGTTGTAAAACCGATCTGGTTATTAATTACAAAATGGATGGTACCACCTGTGTAGTATCCTTTCAGTCCGCTCATTTGCAAAACTTCGTAAACAATACCCTGGCCTGCAACAGAAGCATCGCCATGTATAAGTATGGGAAGAATTTTATCGTAATCGCTGTTGTATAAAATATCGGCTTTACTTCTTGCAAAACCAATAACCAACGGATCAACAGCTTCCAGGTGCGACGGATTTGGCATTAATTTTAAATGTATTCTTTTGCCATCAGCCGTTTCAACATCACTACCAAAACCAAGGTGATATTTTACATCGCCGCTGCCCATAGTTGTATCTGGCACACTGGTTCCTTCAAACTCGCTAAAGATCTGTTCGTATGTTTTACCCATCACATTCGCCAGTACATTCAGCCTTCCACGGTGCGCCATCCCTATAACCACTTCTTCAACATTATTATTTGCAGACGTGTTTATAATAGCATCCAGTGCAGCAATTGCAGTTTCGCCACCTTCCAGTGAAAATCTTTTTTGACCAATATATTTTGTGTGCAAAAACTTTTCAAACATCACCCCTTCATTTAGTTTTTGCAAAATTCTTTTTTTCTGATTCAGCGGCACAGGTTCCAGCAAAGTTTTTTCAACTGCATTAAACAGCCATTCCTGTTTAATTCTGTCTGTTATATAAGCAACCTGCACACCAACATGGCTGGTGTAACATTTATGCAGATGCGCCAGGATATCCTGAAGTGACGAACCAGGCATGCCTACCAGTTTTCCGGCCTGAAACGGCGTTGATAAATCCGCATCACTTAAACCAAAATCTTCAAGCTCAAGATTTGCGTCACGGTCTTTTCTTTCCCTGATCGGATTTGTTTTAGCAATCAAATGCCCTTTTCTTCTGTACGCCAGAATTAAGCGATAGACAGCTAATTCCTTATCTATACTGAGCGAAGTCGAAGTATCCTGCGAAGCCGAAGTATCCTGCGAAGTCGAAGTATTGTTTGTTTTTCCATTGAGCGAAGCCGAAATGGAATTACTCGTAACAGCAAAATCAAAACCTTCAAAAAATTTGCGCATATCTGCATCCACACTGGTTGGGTCTTTTACAAAATCCTGGTATAAACCTTCTACGTAAGACGGATGCGAATTGGTGATATATTGAAAATCCTTCATAAAAAAGTTGAGATTATTTTTTGGGCCTGGCCGTAGTACTATTATTTGGCTTCATTGACGTCATGCACTTGCCGATGTCAAATCGGCATCCCGAATTTATTCGGGACTTGTATACAAAATCCAACAACTGAGCAAAATCCTCGAAACTTAGGCAGAAATTGGCTGCAAATATCGGTTAATTACACATTATTTGTTGCAGAATCTGAAAGCAATTTTCTGCAAAACATGGCAACGATGCCGCTTAAAATTACATAGCCCGAAAAATAATAAAAACCGGGTTGCAAAACGGCTTTTGTACTTTCCATGGCATTGGCTCCCAAAAAAGCTACAAATATGCTGATGGCAAACACATCGGCCATGGCCCATTTACTGATGGCACTTACAAAACGTTGCCATTTTGTATCGGGATTTTTAGCCAGCAACAGGTAAAAAATAATACCCGATTTTATCAACGGAACGATGATGCCAAATATAAAAATCAATAAAAACGGCCAGTAATTACTATCCGTCCAGAGCCTTTTAAGCAATCCAAATATGCTCCTGTTTTCACTAAACAGATTAAAATCTATAATATAATGCACGTTTATTTCAATGTGCAGGATATTAAGTACCCAGCCAAAACCCAACAAAATCAACGAAATAATATGTAAGCCCAGTATTAAATACCTGTTCATAAACTAATTTTTTACTGAAATAAAGCAGAAATTACCATTATTTAAAATTAACCATTATTAATTATACATTTTTAATACAATTCTCCCTATCTTTGCAGCCCAAAAAATAGATTTTCATGGCAAATCATGCAGCGACCAAAAAAGATGTAAGACAGAGTGCAAAGCGCAACGAACGTAACCGTTATTATGGCAAAACAACCCGTAATGCAATACGCGATTTAAAAGCAAGTGAAAAAGCTGCTGCAACAGAAGCTTTTCCAAAAGTAGCTTCTATGATTGATAAACTGGCTAAGCGTGGTACCATCCATAAGAATAAAGCTGCCAATTTAAAAAGCAAACTGGCTAAAAGAGTTAATACCCAGGCAAAGTAATACTTTGTTTTACATATTATTAAAAGCCCGTCAAGTATAATATTGACGGGCTTTTTGTTGATAAATAATACAACCCCTGACAGCTGTAAAATTGTATTTTTACAGTCTGATTTTGCTTTTCCATATGACTAAAAAACACATTCTATCTTTACTGATTAGCATTTTCAGTATTGCCGCTTTCGGTCAGGGTACCGAAACATTTATCAATATTCCGGCAAATTCAGGTACCTATACCACAAATAACTGGACCGGTGATAATGTTCTACCATGGTCCGCCACTGATTCACGTACTGATCTGGTTATAACCGGGAGGGCTATTACCATACGCAACGGTTCCGTCTTCTGCAACGCAATTCCAAATGGTATAACCAATCTCAGTTTTAACCATAAACAGTTTTTTACAGGCAGTAACCCGGTACTTCAGGTTTATATAAATGGCACATTGATTGGCACAGCCAATCCCACTACCACCCAGGCCACTACTACATTTACCAATATAAATGTGAGCGGCTCTTTTAACCTGGAGATACGACAGATAACCGCTGGACTTCGTATTGGAATTGATGATATAAGCTGGACTTCTTTTGGAGGAACTCCATGCGTTGAACCAACCACCCAGCCAACCGGACTAAACTTAACGCCAACAATAAATTCAGTTTCAGGGAATTTTACGGCGGCTGTGCCCGCAGTTGATGGGTATTTAATTGTAAGAAGTTTATCATCTACCTTAACAATAAACCCCGCCGATGGGACAACTTATACAGCCGGGCAAACATTAGGAAATGGCAACATTGTAACATCAGGAGCATCTACATCTTTTACAGATAATGGCTTAAGTTCAAATACACTCTACTATTATTTTGTTTTTGCCTACAACAGTATTTCCTGTACCGGTGCACCAAATTATTTAACCGTAAATGCGCTAACAAATTCTGTTTCCACTTTATCGGCACCAGCCTGCACTACCCCCGCTGCAACGCCAAGCGGTTTGCTGTTAACACCTGCACCCACCAGCATATCCGGAAGCTTTACCGCAGAACCTTCTGCCAACCGTTACCTTGTGGTTTATAGTGTCAACAGCATTTTAGGATTTACACCCATAAACGGTACAACCTATACAGCAGGACAGGTTATCGGGCAGGATAAGATTGTAAGTTATGGCAGCACAACTTCTTTTATAATAACAGGATTAAACAGTATTACAACATACTATGTTTTTGTTTTTGCTGCCAACGGAAGTTGCACCGGAGAACCATTTTATAATACTACCAGTCTTGATGGATCTACAACAACTACCAATAGCGGTATACCGGCCGGTTATTACGATGCTGCCGCAGGGTTATCCTGTGGGAATTTAAAAACCGCTTTACGAAATATTATTACAACAGGCCAGATCGCACTTAATTATTCAACCATTGATAATGTAGAAATGCCCATAGTTGATACCATCCGGAGTGATGATGCTTTACGGTCAATCATCTGGGATATTTATTCAAATAATAATGCTGGGCCTGAACCTTTTGAATTTAATTCGTCGCAAAATCCCGGTGGGGGCTTTTGTGGGGGCACAACCGGCGGCACAGAAGGTGTTTGCTGGAATAAAGAGCATACTTTTCCCAGGAGCTGGTTTAAATTATCAGGATCATCTTACCAACAACCAACCGAAGCTGATCTTTTTGTGGTACGTTCAACCGATTCAAAAATAAATGGTAACAGAGGCAATATTCCTTACTCAACAACAGGTGCGCCTACTTATCAGTTTCCAACAGCAGGTGCTTTTCCGGGGTATCCAATACCTCCAAACCCCGTATTGGATAAAATAGGACCATCAAATTATTCAGGCGTTACGGCTGCATCTGCATTTGAACCAAGCAATGCCGTAAAAGGAGATCTAGCCCGTGGATATTTTTATATTTTAACAAGATACCAAAACGAATTATCCAACTGGGTTTCTTTAAATGGTACTACCAGCATTACAACGGTTGCAGATGGTGTAACAAATGGCGGTCTTTACCCTTCTTTTCAATTATCGTATTTAAAAATGATGTTCGCCTGGAATAATCTGGACCCGGTAGATGCCAAAGAAATCAATAGAAATAATCTTGTCTTTTCTCAACAAAATAACCGCAATCCTTATATAGATCACCCGGAGTACGTGCTGGCAGTTTGGCAATGCACCGGTGTGTTACCGGTTACAGTTACAGATTTTACCGCACAAAAAAATAATGAATCTGTTCTTTTAAAATGGTATGCCACTTACGAAACCAGTTTTAAAAAATATGAAATTGAAAGGAGCGTTGATGGCCTGATATTTTATAAGATCGGCGAAGTAGCCGGAAGAAATTTAGCTAATTATTCTTTTACAGATAATAACCTGCCCAATGCCAACACCGTTTACTATCGTTTAAAAATGATTGATATTGACGGAAAGTTCAACAACAGTAAAACAATTGCGTTGCGTATTGCGGCTAATTTTTCAAATGCATTGGTTTATCCAAATCCAACAAAAGGAAACCTTACCATAAAACTGCAACAGTCATTAACAGAAAACAGCCGCCTGGTGATTACAGATCTTTCAGGCAGAACTTTAACACAGCAGCAGGTTGCAAAGGGGCAAAGAAATATTGAGCTTGACCTGCAGCATTTTCTGGCGGGCAGGTATTTTATTAAGATCAGCAACCACAGCGAAATAATAAATCAGTCTTTTGTGATCATAAAATAATTGCTAAGGAAGATGATTACTGATAAGCTCAGCTACCAGACTACTCCAGCCGGTTTGATGCGATGCGCCAAGTCCGCTGGCATTATCGCCATGGTAATATTCATAAAATAGTACCAGGTTTTTATTTTCGGGCAGCTTATAAAACCAGTTGGCATTACCATGCACAGCCCGATCCCCTTCCTGGTTGATCAGGAAAGGAGAAATTATTTTTCCGGATAAAGCATCTGCAATTTCTTTAAGATTTAATGAATTATCAGCACCCGTTGGAAAAGCCATTTTTAAAGAATCGCCATAAAAAGCATGGAACTGGTAAAGCGAATGAACAAATAAATAATTCAAAGGCATCCACACCGGTCCACGCCAGTTACTGTTACCACCAAACATGCTGTCATCACTTTCTGCAGGCAGGTAACTGATGGAGTGGATGGTTTCATCAAGTTGAATTTCAAAAGGATGTTGCTCATGAAATTTTGATAAAGCCCTGATGCCCGCCGGGGATAAAAATTCATTTTCATCAAACATGATTGCCAGTATATGCATCAGCCTTTCTTTATGTATTAAGGAAACCAGCATATCGCCCTTTTCACTTACCTGCTCGCAAGGCAGATCTTTTTGATGCCTGATACCATAATCCTTAACATACTGCAGGCGCTTTTTAAAATCGGGAAGCTTCTGCAATAATTCATTTTTGATAATGGCAGAATCAAACAGCACACTAAGCCCAACAACAGAACGAACTTTTAAGGCAATGCTGGTACCATCGGGCTCATGCAAATGATCATAAAAAAAACCATCTTCGGTATTCCATAATTTTTCATTCAGTGATTCAGAAATTAAAATAAACTGTTCATAAAATTTGGTAACCACGTCTTCAAAACTATTGTCAGCTTGTGCGATCTCCATGGCCATCTCCATCATGTTCAATGCATACATACCCATCCAGGCAGTGGCATCCACCTGTTCCAGTGAGCTGCCTGCGGGTAAACTGTTTCGGTCTATAACGCCAATATTATCCAGGCCCAAAAATCCGCCCGAAAAAACATTATTTGCATTTGCATCTTCGCGGTTTGCCCACCAGGTAAAGTTTAACAACAGTTTTTGGAAGATGCGTTTTAAAAAATAAACATCTGACCTGCCATATATCTTTTGCTCAATATGATAAACCTGCATGGCTGCCCAGGCTTCTATAGGTGGGTTTACATCACTAAAGTTCCACTCATAAGCAGGGATTTGTCCTTGTGGATTCATGTACCATTCCCTGCACAGTAATATCAACTGGTTTTTTGCAAATGCAGGATCAACCATGGCCATGGGTATGCAATGAAAGCATAGATCCCAGGATGCAAACCAGGGATATTCCCATTTATCGGGCATGGCCAAAACATCGGCAATTTTTAAATGGGTCCAGCTTGCATTCCTGCCGGATAATCTTTGCACCGGCGGATTTATGTTATGTGCATCTCCTTCCAGCCAACGTTCTATATCATATTGATAAAATTGTTTGCTCCACAATAAACCTGCAAAAGCCTGGCGGTGTATTTCGGACAGGTCGTCAGAAATATTTTCAGGCATTAAATTTTTATAGAACGCATCGGCCTCATTTTTTCTATCGCTGAATACCTTGCCAAAATTTTCATCAAATGGATCTTGTAATTCGTGCTTGCTTAACCTGAGGGTGATTCCTTGTGATCCTTTTGAAGGAACTGATAAGCGGTATAATGGCGAAAACTTTGTACCGGTTGATTTGGTTTTTAATTGCATGTATAATTCCTGGTCATTACCGGCCACTGCATCATGAAATGCATCTTTTACAAAAACAGATGCATTGACCGAACCAAATATTTTCTCTGTGTTGGTTTCATTTTCCGTCATCAGGTTTTCGGCAGTAGCTGCATAATAAAAAAAATAGCTGCCCAGTTTTTCATGTGTGGCTTTTACAACGGCCACATCATGCAGCGGCGCTTGTATTTCCAAAACCGGTTTTTCTACAGTATCCCCAAACAGCCACCTGTTTCTAAACCATAAGGTTGGCAACAAAACAAGTTGAGCTTCTTCGTTTCCACGGTTGATGATTTCTATATGGATGCAAATATCTTCATCATTGTTTTTGGCATACTGCACAACTACATCAAAATATTTATTATCATTAAAGATACCGGTATCCAATAACTCAAACTCCCGCTCGGCCTTGGTACGCCTACTGTTTACAGAAATCAGTTGCTCATAGGGAAAAGCAGCCTGTGGGTACTTATACAGGTATTTCATGTAACTATGTGTGGGTGTATTATCTAAGTAGTAATACAACTCTTTCACATCTTCGCCATGATTACCTTCCGAATTTGTTAAGCCAAATAATCGTTCTTTTAAGATCAGGTCTTTCTCATTCCACAAAGCAATGGCAAAACATAAATTCTGGTGCATATCACTTATGCCGGCGATCCCGTCTTCGCCCCACCTATATACCCGGCTCCTGGCCTGTGTATGGGTAAAATAGTTCCAGGCATCACCACCTTCACTGTAATCTTCCCGTACGGTTCCCCATTGTCTTTCACTTAAATATGGGCCCCATGTTTCGAGTGGCACTTTTTTTTGCGCATTGATATCCAATCTTTGCTGCTCTGCCGAATTAGTTATGCTATCTATCAATATTTTTTGTTTACTGTTTATGTAAAAATTTATCCGCCGGTTAAGGGTTCAAACACTGTTTTCATTGCTGAAAGATAAACAAGCTTTTACAAATAGGCCGTTTTGACAAGAGGCCAGGATATACGGATCACTTTTATTTAAATGGCTGTGTACAAATTAAAAATGATTGTAGCTTCACTCAAAATTAATTTCAATGAGAAAACTGCTCTTCACGCTTGTTATACTTTTGGTTTTAAAACCTGCACATGCCCAATTATGCCATTTTGAAAAAACAAATGGCCTGGAAAGTGCCACTTATTTTGAAGCCATTGACTGGTACAAAAATTTAGATAAAATCTCAACCAAAGTATTGGTAAAAGAAATGGGTATGAGTGATGCCGGGTATCCTTTACACCTGGTACTTGTTAGCAATGATGGAAAGTTTGATCCGGCCCAATGGCACAAACAAAACAAAGCGGTGATACTGATCAATAACGGTATTCACCCGGGCGAACCAGATGGTATTGATGCCAGCATGATGCTGGTGAGAGACATTGTTGCCAATAAAATTAAACTGCCGGATAATGTGGCACTGGCTTTTATCCCGGTATATAATATAGGGGGCTGCCTGAACAGGAATTCCTATTCAAGAGCCAATCAAAACGGGCCGTTGGAATATGGTTTCAGAGGTAATGCCCAAAACCTTGACCTTAACCGGGACTTTACAAAAAACGACAGTAAAAATGCCAGGGCATTTACACAAATATTTCATATGCTTGATCCGGATATTTTAATTGACAACCATGTTAGCGATGGTGCCGATTATCAACATACGATGACGATGCTTACCACACAATATGATAAACTCGGCGGCAATTTGGGTGCATGGTTGAAAAATAATTTTGAGCCACAGCTATACAAAGGCATGACTGAAAAGACCTGGGACATGGTGCCTTATGTTAGTTTTGAAACCGATACTCCAGATAAAGGCATGGAAATGTTTTATGACTCACCAAGGTATTCATCTGGTTATGCTGCCTTGTTTCAAACGATTGGTTTTATACCCGAAACGCACATGCTTAAGCCCTATAAACAAAGGGTTTTATCAACTTATGCTTTTTCTGTAACAATGATTGAAAAAGCATCATTGAATGCGGCCGAATTAATATCACAGCGCAGGAAAGCAAAAACTGAAGTGGTTAGCACCACATCTTTTCCTTTGAAATGGAATTTGGATAGCACAAAACATTCGTTTGTAACATTCAAGGGATATGAACAGGCTTTTAAACCAAGCGATGCAACCGGGTTGAACAGGATGTATTATGACAGGAGCAAACCATTTACAAAGCAAATAAAATTTTTCAATGTCTTTACCCCGGCTGATGTTGTTACAGCTCCGGCAGCTTACATAATTCCACAGGGTTGGTGGGCGGTGATTGATCTGCTTAAACAGAATGACGTGCAGATGCAACGTTTTACAAAAGATACGCTGATCGATGTAGAAGCTTATCATATTGATGATTATAAATCGCTGCCCAGGCCTTATGAAAAGCATCATAAAAATTCGGGCGTTAAAGTTTCGGTGATGAACCAGAAAATAAGATTCTTAAAGGGAGATTATATTATATGGCTTAACCAGACTGCCAACCGGTATTTGGTAGAAATGCTGGAGCCAACAGGTGACGACAGTTTTTTTGCCTGGAATTTCTTTGATGGCATTTTACAGCAAAAGGAAGGTTACAGTGATTACCGTTGGGATGACCTCGCGGCTGACGTTTTAAAAAACAATCCTGCTTTAAAGGCCAAACTGGACGAAAAGAAGAAAGCCGATGAAAAATTTGGGGCCAATGGTTCAGCACAACTTGACTTTATTTATAAAAATTCGCCCTATTACGAGCCGGGGCATAACCGGTACCCGGTTTACAGGCTGAACAGGAAATAGTGCATAAAGCATTGATAATAAGTCTTTAATACACTTCGCAAGTAAAGTTCAATAGTAGCAATGCCGATGAAAGGTTAGTGACACTTCTGCTCCGCTCAGTACAGGCTGCACGATGATGCCATGAAAAACCTCAGTTGGTATCATTAAAAAGCTCCAAATTATCCATTATCCATTATTAAATTATCCGTTAAAACCCCTACCTTTGCTGCCCGTTAAGAAAAAACGGATTAACAATATTTTTTAAAATAAAATCAATCAGGGAAATGAACAACTACGAATTGATGGTGATTTTTACCCCTGTGCTTTCTGAAGAGGAATTTAAAGCCGCTCAGAAAAAATACGCCGACCTCGTTACAGAAAACGGAGGTGAGGTTTTGCACAGTAACCCGTGGGGACTAAAATCGCTGGCCTATCCCATTGACAAAAAGACCACCGGTCTTTATTGGGTAATGGAGTATAAAGCGCCAACCAGCTTCAATGAAAAGTTGAAAATTCAACTTTTACGTGACGAATCACAGATGCGTCACATGTACACTGCACTCGACAAGTACGCCGTCGACTACAATGCGAAAAAGAGAAGTGGCGGACGTTTTACTAACGAAAAAACCCCCGCTTAACTCATGGCAAAAAATGAAATAAAATATCTTACTGCCATTAAGCAGGAGAAGCGTCCAAAAAAATACTGCCGTTTCAAAAAAATGGGAATCCATTATATTGATTACAAAGACGGAGAATTTTTGAAAAAATTCATTAACGAACAAGGTAAATTATTGCCGCGTCGCCTTACCGGAAACTCTTTGAAGTTTCAGCGTAAGGTTGGTGATGCAGTAAAAAAGGCCCGTCAAATGGCTATTTTACCGTACGTTACTGATCTATTGAAATAAAGCCCCCTCTATCTCCCCCGAAGGGGGAGGAAATCGCAAAGATTTATGCGAAGATGGAAGCAACCGAAAAAATTCTTATAAATAACACGAGCCCCCTTCGGGTTCCCTTCCCCTCGGGAAGGGGTTGGGGATGGGCTCATTTTTTAAACCACCCTAACCTTTTAGTAGGGAAAGCTCTGAGCTTGTCGAAGAGTTGGGTAAAAATGCAAAACGATGCAGGTAATATTAATACAGGATGTAAACAATTTAGGTGGCGTTAATGAACTGGTAACAGTTAAGAACGGTTATGGCCGTAACTATCTTATCCCAAGTAAATTCGCTATTGAAGCAAGTCCTTCCAACTTGAAAATGATGGAAGAAAAGAAAAAGCAGCAAGCTAAAAAAGAAGCCAAATTACTGGCTGAATTGAATAATGTAATTGCTGTTTTAAAAGATGGTGCTTTAAAAATTGGTGCTAAAACCGGTACAAGTGGTAAGATCTTTGGTAGCGTAACTTCTGTTCAGATTGCACGTGCAATTAAAGAACAAAAAGGTTACGAAATTGACCGTCGCCGTATCACAATTATTGACGAAGTAAAAGAATTAGGAACGTTTAAAGCAAGTATTGATTTTGGTAACGGCAACGAAACCGAAGTTGAATTTGAAGTAGTAGCTGAGTAATTCTTAATTACGGTTTTATAATGGGCTCCCGATTTATCGGGAGCCTTTTTTATTGTCGCAACAAAAATTCTTTTAACTCATTTGTGTTTGCACTGATCTTTGTACTCTTTTTTTCTTTCTTGATTTGCTCCGCGACATTTTCCGGCACCCGAACGGTTTGATTTATTAAAGGTTCGATAACATCATAAAATTTAACGGGATGTGCTGTTTCTAAAATCACCCCCTTTGTATTTGGATATTGAGCCTGATACTGCTGAAGAGCCGTATATGCAACCGCTCCATGCGGATCGAGCAAATAATTATGCTCTTTAAAAACAGTAACTAAAGTTTCTTTTGTTTGCTCATCTGAAACAGTATAACCATTCAAAGTTTTTTTCAATCCGTCAATTTGCTGATGAAATATTTCCATGATGCGGATAAAATTACTGGGATCGCCAACATCCATCGCATTTGAAATAGTTGGTATCGCCTTTTTAGGTTGATAATTGCCGGTTCTTAAAAAATCGGGCACTGTATCATTTGCATTGCAGGCTGCGATAAAATGTTGTACGGGTAAACCGGATCGCTGTGCCAGTAAACCGGCGCAAATATTTCCGAAATTTCCACTTGGTACAGTTATAACAGGTGGATTGGTTTTGTCTTTCCACTGCTTCCACAAATAAAAATAATAGAACTGTTGTGGCAACCAGCGGGCAACATTGATGGAATTGGCTGAAGTAAGTTTCATTTTTTTATTCAGTTCGACATCAGCGAAAACAGCTTTTACCATTTGCTGGCATTCATCAAAAGTTCCATCCACTTCCAGCGCATGTATATTTTTTTCCAAAGTGGTTAATTGTTTTTCCTGTACCGGACTTACTTTGCCCGAAGGATACAGAATAATAACCTCCACGCCTTCCACATCATAAAAGCCGTTGGCAACAGCTCCACCGGTATCGCCGGATGTGGCAACAAGCACTACAACTTTTTCTTTATTTGCGCTGAGCAAAGCCGAATGGATTGCAAAATAGCCCAGGCAGCGACTCATAAACCTGGCACCAATATCTTTAAATGCCAATGTTGGGCCACGAAATAATTCCAGTGAAAAAATATCGTCAGTGATCTTTACAAGTGGGATCTCAAAATTCACCGTTTCACTTACAATTTCTTCCAACACATTTTTAGGAATGGCATCACCGATATAAGGTTCTATAATTTCAAAGGCAATTGCTTCGTTGGAATAGTTTTCAATATTTCCGATCAGCTCTTTGCTTACCTGTGGAATAGTTTCCGGAAAATACAAACCCTTATCCGGTGCTTGTCCCAATATAGTAGCTGTAGCAAAACCTACAACAGGTGATTGTTTATTTAAACTGTAATATCTCATTTATTATTTCTTCTTTTATTCGCTGCTAATAATTTTTACGCCTTGCGGATTGATTGTTGTTACATAGGTTTTATAGTCGATCCCTATTCCGTTGTAAATTTTCTGCATTATGGTTTCTACTTTTTTTGCTATGGTTTCATTTTCGCTAAGCATAAATATAGATGGGCCGGAACCTGATATTCCTCCACCTAATGCACCCGTTGCTTTACTCTGGTTTTTCACTTCATAAAAACCTGGAATCAAAATACTTCTTACCGGTTCTATAATTACATCTTCCAGAGAACGGCCGATGAGCGGAATATTATTTTTTAAAATGCCGGCAACCAGCCCCGCAATATTGCCCCATTGCTTTATGGCATTTTTCAACTGCACTTCTTTGCGCAATATTTGCCGGGCGTCTGCAGTCTTCACTTCTATTTGCGGATGCACAACTGTTACAAATAAATCGGGGGCCGCTAAAGAAATTATATCCAAAGGAAAAACAGACCGGACTAAAGTGATACCGCCGTAAATACAAGGCGCCACATTATCAGCATGCTTAACGCCTGTCGCCAGCTTTTCGCCATTCATGGCGAACCTTACCAGATCTTCTTTTGAAAAATAATTATTGAGTAAATAATTGGCCGCAACAACAACTCCTGCCGAGCCTGCAGCGCTTGAACCAAGTCCACTGCCGGGTTTTATATTTTTATATACCCTTACATTAAATCCAATTGGCTTTCCATAATCCTCCATCAATGCCTGCAGGGCAACGCCGGCAACATTTTGTTCAGCGGCTTCAGGCAAACCAAACTCATCGGTGTGTTTAATGTTGATGATGGGCTCATCAATCAGTTCCAGTTCCATAATATCGCAGGGATCGTTCAATGCCATGCCTAAAATATCAAACCCACAAACCAGGTTTGCAACGGTTGCCGGCACTGCTATTTTTATTTTTTTCATGATGATGAATTTAATTCGCAGCTCTTATTATATCTGCAAAAACGCCTGAAGCCGTTACGGCAGCTCCGGCTCCGGCTCCTTTAACAACCAACGGCTGCTCCGGATAACGTTCGGTATAAAACAATACCACGTTATCCTTGCCATATAGATGATAAAAATCGCTTTGCTCATCTACCTGCTGCAAACCTACGGCTGCTTTGCCTATATCGTAGCTGGCTACAAATTTCAATTTTTTACCGGCGGCTTTTGCTGCATCCAATATCTTTTTAAAATGCATTTCTTCTTTTTCCATGGCAGCATAAAAATCATCCACACTGCCGGTCATGCAACTTTCAGGCATAAAAGAGTTATTGCTGATATCTTCCATTTCCATTTCCTCTCCGGATTCCCTGGCCAGGATCATTATCTTGCGCATCACATCTTTACCGCTAAGGTCAAGCCTAGGATCCGGTTCAGTATAGCCTTCGTCCTGCGCTTGTTTTACAACAGATGCAAAACTTGCTGTACCATCATAATTATTAAATACAAAATTTAAAGTACCACTAAGTACTGCCTGAATACGGTTTATTTTATCCCCGCTATGTAACAGATCTTTTAATGTGCCGATGATTGGCAAACCGGCGCCAACATTGGTTTCAAATAAGAACTGGCTGTTAAACTCGTTTGCCAGGTCTTTCAGTTTTTTATAATAAACATATGGCGAAGAGGCTGCTACTTTATTACAGGCTACTACAGAAATACTTTTTTGCAAAAGTTCTCCATAAACAGTTGCCAGTTCTTCATTTGCCGTGATATCAGCAAAAACTGAGTTTCGTAAATTTTTTGTTTGTATAGTTGAAGTAAATTCAGACAGGTTCATGACTTCACCTTTTTGCATTTCTGTTTTCCAGTTATTGATATCAACCCCATCTTCGTTAAAATACATTTTTTTACTATTTGCAATACCAACCACTCTTATCTGGATACGGAGTTTTTCCAATAAAAATTGTTTTTGCTGCTGCAATTGATCCAGGAATTTTTGCCCTACATTTCCAAGTCCGACAATAAATAAATTCACCTGCTTATAAGTTGTTTCAAAAAACTCTTCATGCAAAACATTGATGGCCTTTTTAACATCAACAGTACCAATAACTGCAGATATATTTCTTTCTGAAGAACCCTGGGCAATAGCCCGGATGCTCACACCATTACGTCCCAATGCGGAAAACATTTTACCACTGATGCCCGAATGATTCTTCATATTATCGCCAACAATAGCAACAATGGATAATTCTTTTTCTACAATAATGGGGGCAACTTTATTTATTTCAATCTCATAAGCAAAAGCACTATCCACAACTTCTTTAGTTTTTGTACTGGCATGTTCATCTACACCCACACATATGGAATGTTCTGAAGAACCCTGTGTAATAAGAATTACATTGATAGAAGCATTTGCCAAAGCTTCAAATAGCCTTTTCGAAAAACCCGGTATACCCACCATACCACTACCTTCCAGGCTTAATAACACAATATTATTAATGCTGGATATTCCCTGGATACTTGTGCCGGTTGCTGTTGCCTCATTTTTAATTACGGTTCCTGCATCCCCAGGTGCAAATGTATTTTTTATCCAAACCGGAATTCTCTTTTTCATTACTGGTTGTATGGTTGGTGGGTAAATCACTTTAGCCCCAAAATGTGAAAGTTCCATCGCTTCCTGGTAAGATATCTGCGGAATATGTTTGATGTTGGTTACCAATCTTGGATCTGCAGTCATCATGCCCGAAACATCTGTCCATATTTCCAGAACCGATGCATTAACAGCAGCAGCAAGTATTGCAGCTGTATAATCCGATCCCCCCCTGCCTAAAGTTGAGGTAACATTATTTCTATCTGCCGCAATAAAACCCGGAATTATAAATAATGAGGATCCGGATGCATCAAAGAAAGCTGATACTTTTTTATCAGTAGCAGCAAAATCAACAGCAGCCATACCATAGTTACTGTCAGTTACAATTAATTCCCTGGCATCTTTCCATTCAGCAAGTAAATCAACTGTGTTTAATTTTGCTGCAATAATTTGTGAAGAAAGTAATTCCCCATAACTAACGATCCTGTCTTTTGTTCTTGCCGATAGTTCCCGCAATAAATAAATACCATTGCAAATGTCTTCTGCTTCATTACAGATCTTTTTCACCAGGCTTAAAACGGTACTTTGCTGCTGAACCGGAATTAAATCTTTTACCGCCTGCAGGTGTTTAATTTCAATCTCTTGTAAAATAGATTTGTAAGATTCGTCATTTGCTTCTGCCAATGCTGCTGCTTTTAGTAACTGGTCGGTTATACCACCCAGTGCGGAAACAACTATAATAGTTTTTTTGCCTGTTTTAGTATTTTTAATGATCTCTACAACCCTGTTTATATTTCCAGCATTTGCTACTGAACTGCCGCCAAATTTTAAAACCTGCATATTTGTTTGATTAAAGAATAAAGTAAAACTACTTTTCCGTTAAACGGAAAATAGCGATTTGCCCAAATTTTGATATGAAATTGTACAACCCTAACGGGTTGTTGTAGTACTTGTAGTAATGGTAATACCTACGCAAACAGGACGGGCTATTTTGGCAGAATCTATATATTTAAATGATATTACCATGGAATAATTTCGAAGATAAGGAATAAATTTTTATCAAAAAATAAATAAATTAATTACTTAACTAATTGATTTCAACACATTTATCTCTTTATATTGCTTATTTTAAGTATTTTAACTGTAATTTGGCAATTTTATAAGGAAAAACCTATCTTTACTTTGTTAATTAATGGTTTTAGTTTTTCGCTATTGACTGAAGTAGCTTTTTTGAAGTCCGATTCAGTGCATTGTAACAACTAAGTCATTATTCTTTTTTATTTATTTAAAAGTTTTTACAATGAACATTTA